>JBFWJY010000083.1:0-2544 GCA_050252955.1 Desulfomicrobium sp. | reverse complement strand
ATTCAAACGGCCTGAGCGGAATCGTTGAGCCGCGTCCCTTCTGGTATCCTCAAGCTGGCAAGCTGGCCACGGAAGAAGTAAAATTTATGCAGGGAGCTTGCAGGTCGTCACCAGGAAGCGAGCTGCGACACGCTTTGGCGTGGTGGGTTGAATTTTACAACACTCAAGCGGCCACGCTTCGCCGTTGACGAAAGAAAAACTATGGAGATATACTACAAAAATCCAAAGGGGGCTCCCCTCTGACTTGCCCTCTTCAGGAGGCGTCGTCCGTAAAATGTCCACCTTCGTTTCGCCGCCGCTTGGTCAAAAAGCAGAACCACTGCTGGTTATCGGTCAACATTATGCGCTTTTGCGACACACAACTTCTACCTCTTGAACAACAATGATCAGATTTGCACTCGTAGGCTGTGGCCGCATTGCCCAAAAATACGGGGCGCTCTTTTCTACAAACAGCATCAATGACTCAAAGCTGGTGGCGGCCTGCGAAACACAGGCTGAACGCCGCGATCATTTTGAAAGCACCTACAAAACGCCCGTATTCTCTAATTTGTACGCAATGATGGAAAAGTATGGGCGCGAAATCGATGTCGTCGCCATCTTGACCGAGAGTGGGACCCACGCCCAAGTGGTCCAGCAGTTGTTGCCATACCAGAAACATCTCCTCGTAGAAAAGCCGATGGCCTTACGGCTGGAAGATGCTGACGCGATGATCAAAGGTTGCGACGTTGCTGGAGTCAAGCTGTTTGTTGTAAAGCAGAACAGGTTTAATCTGCCGGTAGTAAAATTGAAAGAAGCTCTTGATGCAGGCAGGCTTGGCAAGATCACCATGGGCACGGTGCGGGTGCGATGGTGCCGGAGACAAGCGTACTACGATCAAGACGCATGGCGAGGCACATGGGCCATGGACGGCGGTGTCTTCGCCAATCAGGCGAGCCACCACATTGACCTGTTGGAGTGGATGCTTGGCGAGCCCGTTTCAGTCTTTGCCAAGAGCCGGACCGCCCTTGTGGATATAGAAGTGGAGGACACCGGGGTTGCAGTCATCACCTTTGCAAGCGGAGCCATCGGAATTGTGGAGGCGACCAACGCCACCCGGCCCGTTGATCTTGAAGGGTCCATATCCATCCTGGGCGAGAAAGGCACCGTGGAGATCGGCGGATTTGCCGTTAATGAAATGAAGGTGTGGAATTTTGAAGAGTCCCTGCCGGGGGATGAGGATGTTTTGGCGAACTACCACACCAATCCGCCGGATGTGTACGGCTTCGGGCACGTAGCGTATCTGAACCACGTTGTGGACTGCCTTGAAAAGGATGGACAATCCTTGGTGGACGGCTTGGAGGGACGGAAGTCGCTTGAACTGATCAACGCGATGTATGAATCCATCGAGACAGGGAAGGAGGTTGCGTTGAAGTTCACCCCCCGGCAATGCAAGCTGGGGATCGCCCAGGATAAGCTCAAAAGATAATGAAGATCGTCTCCATCACTCCCGATATCGACAGCGGTGGAGCGGCCAAAAGCTTGTTCGTCCTTGCGCGGGCCTTGGCTCGGCAGGATATAAAGCTGCACGTCATCAGTATTGCCCAGGCGTCGCGCACCAAACGCAAGGTGGAAGAATTACGCGCCATGGGAGTTGAGGTCAGCTTTTTCAACATCCCCTATTTCCCGCTTCAACTGATCGTCTGTCCGATACCTTTTTGGGCCAACGCCAAAAGAACGCTCGCACGGCTCGGGGAGTTTCGCAGACTTCGGGCGTTGGTGCGAGACTTGTCTCCGGACGTGATCCACTACAATAGTTACACGACGCTGCACATAGCCGCGCTTCTCGGCGGGATTCCTTCCGTGCTGCATGCCCGTGAGGTGCTCGTGGAGCCGGCCTGGATGCTGCCCCTGCTCAAAAAAATCATGCGCTCCCGCATCGCCGAGGTCATCGCCATATCTCCGGAAGAGGGAGAGCAGGCCGAGCGCCTCTTCGGCTTGCCTGTAACAACGATATTCAACTCGCCGCTGGCGCCGCCTACGTTTGCGCCTCTGCCGGACTCCACCCCACTCGTCTACGGCGTGTTCTCGCACATTACCCCTATCAAGGGTCAGCTGGAACTGGTGCGCGCCTGCGCCAAAGCGGCCCGGGGGTTGCGCGAGGCAGGCGTTGAAATCCGGGTGTTCGGCGGGACCGTCGGCATCCATCAGAACTACTATGAATCGGTTGTGCGGGAGATTGAAGCGAATGGAATCGGAGACATCATCACCCTTGCCGGATTCACCGACGATCCGGAAGGAGAGATGCGCAAGTGCCACCTGATCGTTCGCCCGGACGCCACGGGGCAACCATGGGGGCGCGACATCATTGAGTCCATGAGCATGGGGCGTCCCATCCTCGCCGCCGGCTCCAGCCAGACGTTTGTCAAGCCTGGCGAAACGGGACTGCTTGTACCTCCCAAGGACACCGAAGCCCTTGCTGCGGCGTTGTTGACGCTGGCGGACAGGGACGTACTGGAAGCCATGAGTAACAAGGCGTTCGAATTCGCCAAAATGAATTTCAATCCA
>JBFWJY010000082.1:0-2561 GCA_050252955.1 Desulfomicrobium sp. | reverse complement strand
GCCAAACCCGACCAGCTTGCCATCATCGTAAACAAATACGGTCGTATGGCTTGCTTCAAACGCTCTGGCGTGGACTTCCGGCGCATAAGACGCCATTCCGACGCGCTTCAAAACGTCGGCAACGGTTTCCCAGGCAATGTTTGAACAATCAAATTTCACCTCAATATTCATAGCGTCCTCCGTTTAGATTTTCGAAATAAACCATTTCGTCCCGGATTTCATAAGAAAATCCCTGAGAGCACTCGGCGGAAACCTTCCAGCTTTTCCTCGAAACGGCAATCTCGCAGGACACCCAAAATCCCGCGATCTTCGTCAACTCCTGGCTCTTCGCAGCGCTCGCCGTATTCACGCTTATTGCTCTTACCTATACCGACTCCACTATCCTTTGCCGCGAGAGTCTTGGCGAGTTTTCGCACGCAACCGTCGCCCCTTTCCATTTCGGGACTCGTAACGACTCGAGCCTGCCCGTAGAAATATGTTGCCTTTCTTGGAGCAACGCCATAACGTATTCACCTACGTAGCCAACTACATAATTAGGGTGAGATTGCAATGGATGTATTGCAAGACCTTGGAAGCGTTGCGCTGGGCAGCAGACTGAGACGCCTTGGCGACGCGTTCGCGGCGGACGCAGCCAAGATCTTTGCTGCGTATCAGGTGGATCTCCGACCCAAATGGTTCCCGGTATTCTATCTGCTCTCACAGACCGAGGAAAGCTCGATTACGGCCATGGCCAAAAGCATCGGATGCTCGCATCCTGTGGTGAGCCAGACGGTCAAGGAAATGGCCAAGGCCGGGCTCATCGAAACCGGAGGCAACGCCGAAGACGGCCGCAAGAATGTCGTGAAACTCTCGGATGCGGGCCGCGCCATCGTCCCTCGCCTGGAAATTCAGATGCAAGACGTGGCCGAAGCCGTGGAGGAACTCATCCGCGAGATGCAGTACAACCTCTGGAAGGCGGTCGAGGAAACGGAATTCTTGCTTGAGGGAAAAAACCTCCACGCGCGCGTGCTGGAGCGCAGAAAGCAGCGGGAGTCCCGGAGAGTGGAGATTGTCGACTACGCCGAAGAGCACCACGAAGCTTTCAAGCGCCTGAATTATGAATGGATCGAGAAGTACTTCACCGTCGAAGACGCCGACCGCGAGCTTCTGGAGCGCCCGGAAGAAAAAATCCTCCGGCCCGGCGGGGCCATCCTCCTGGCGAAGCGCGACGGCGAAGTCGTCGGCGTTTGCGCGCTCTTCAAGAAAGACGGCCGGACGATCGAACTGGCGAAGATGGCGGTAGTCCCGAAGGAGCAAGGCAAGGGCGTTGGTTGGCGGCTGGCCTGCGCCGCCGTGGACAGAGCCCGCGCCCTGGGGGCGAAGAAGGTGCATATAGACAGCAACACCAAGCTCAAGGCGGCCATCAACCTTTACACGAAGCTGGGTTTCGTCCGGGTCGTCGGCGCCCCGTCGCCCTACGCCAAATGCAATATTCAACTGGAGCTGGAGTTGGCCTGAAGGACGCTTTGTCCGATCCGGCGCAGAACAGCCGCCCAAACGCCAAAAAGCGCACGCGGATGGACGCACCCCTTGCCCTCTCGGCGGGCCGCCCGCAACGTCCGTCGACGGACGCCCCTGAAACCGCCGCGGGGATTGCGAGGGACACATGACTTGGCTAAGATCAATGTTCGTGAAACAACGCCGAATCGCGTGAAAGATAGTACAAAAAGCATGGTCCGTCCGTTTCGAGATCGGTCCTTGCTACGCCTCTCTCACGAAACGAACCGGATACAACCAAAAGAACGCCGCTCCAGGGACACCACGCCATGAACAAAAAGCTCTGCTCCGAAGAACTCGCCGCCGCGCTGGATCAGGTCCCCGCAGGCGTCACCATCGTGGATAACGAGGGACGCATTTTGTATTACAACGAATATTGCACCCGTTTTGTCGATAGAAAGCCTGCATACATCGGCCGGGACATAGCATCGTGCCATTGCCAAAGCAGCGTTGAGAGAATCAACGCCATGTTCGCGGAGCTTGCGACGGGAGCAAAGAAGGAAGCTTATTACGAGACGCAACGAGGCGAACGGAAACTCGGAGTCACTGTCGCCAGGTTCCGTTTCCAAGGCGAGGACGTCGGCTTCATTCAATGCATCTCGGAAATCAAATAAAACCGGAAGATTCGAAGACGTTCACGCCTCGGTCTGTAGGGGTATGGTGTTCCATAACCTGTCGCTTTTGCCCATTTCCACTCCACGATCACACTTTCTGAAAGCTCTGCGCCCTTTGCCTGGTCGCCAGGACGGCGCATCCGTCGGCTCGTCCAAAGCCAGTCTCTGCGGGGTGTATTTCCTGTTCGATCCTGATCTCATCACCGTGTCCGCGCCGTTTTGCGTGCGGGCGACGAAGACGGGATGACGGCTCTGATGCGGGGATGACAGGATGATTTGAAGCCAACGGAGGAGCACGCGCCGCCGTTTTACGGAGCTAGCCGTCCTGCTCGCCGCCGCCAAGTGAAACGCCCCTTCTGGGCAGGATAACCGTGACTTCGGTCCGGTCGCCGGGAATGTTCCGGAAGGTAA
>JBFWJY010000081.1:0-2712 GCA_050252955.1 Desulfomicrobium sp. | reverse complement strand
CGGAGCAAACGGAAGGCGAATTCGAGAATCAACGCAGCATCGCCGTGCAGGGTGTCGTCAACCAGTATTTGGAACGCGGCGATCCGATGAAGGCCAAGGAGTTTTTCGAGAAGAAGAAGGATCTGATCGCCGGGACGGACCAGCCGGCGATGGCCGGAAAGATCAAGTCGGAGGTCGAGGCGTTCGAGCTTGAGCGCGACGTGAATACTTCCATGGCGCAGCTGTCCGCGATGCCATACGTCGAACGGTTGAAGTTCGTCGAGCAACTGCCGGTGAAGACCGAGCAGCAACGCAAGGTCCGCGGGCTCGTCTCCATGCAGGTCAACGCCCTGGAGACCAACCGCGAGCGACAGGAGACGGAGCGGCAGTGCAAGCTCACGGCGTCGATATGGGATCGGATCAACGCCGCTCGCGTCAACGCATCCCAGATGCCGACCGTCATGGAGATCGAGAAACTCGACCTGCCCGGCGACGTCAAGTCCCGGCTCATGAACGAAGTGGATTCGCGGACCTCCCGCGTCGAGACCACGGAGGCCAGGACCGCCAAGGCCGGCGCGGAATTGCGGTTGACCGTCGCCAAGCTGAACGGACAACTCGACTACGAGGCGCTCGGCAAGGAGCTTCCGAACCTCGACGTCTCAAGCGTGCGTTATTGGGGCGATCAGGTCTTGCAGGAAAAAGCTGCGGCGCAGAAGCAGGCGGAAAGGGACACGGCAAGCGCGGTGTCCCGGACCGAGGCCCGGAGCGTGGCTTCCGAGATGATGCAGGGCGCCGGCATTGCGCAGAAAAAAACGCCTGAACTGTGGTCCAAGGTGCTGCGGCGCGTGGACGCCATGATCGACCGCGGCGGGTGGAAGTCGTTCGATGACCTGGAAAAGGCCATCCAGCATGAACTGGACATGGGCGTCATCCGCGACTCCGGATACTTCAGCGATGATCGCGTGCGCCGGGTCGAGGCCAGACAACCCGACGGAGCGTTGAACCCCGATTGGTACCTGGAGCCCGACGACGCGGGCGAGCAGCGGACGAAAGACCTGCTACGGTCCCGAGGCCTGCCCGCGGACGAAGACAGCATCGAGGACGCCTACACCTACATGCAGACCAAGTACGGCGACGCCTGGCCGAAGGTGGATGAGGCGCCGGCCGGACCGACCGCAGGCAAGCCGGATGCGAACACGCCGGTGGTTGGGGAGGAAGAGAAAAAATATTCGGGGAGGACTTCGGTTCTCACTGAGAAAGCGGGGGGTATGGCTCAGTGAACTTGGCTTCGAACACCTTCCCCCAAACCGACTTTTGCAGCCGGTCCAGAATGATCGTGTTGGACTCCAACTGGTCATACATGAAGCGGAGAACCTTCATTACCCCCTTGTTTTGCAAGGCTGATTCCGTCTGCTCCCGTACCTCTTCCGGGTCCACGGTGACGGCCACCTTGCAGGACACGTTGTCCTTGCCGGTCTTCTCGTCCAGGACCTCCACCTTGGCGAAAGCCTCGGTGAACAGGGAGGCGATGTCCGACTGCACAGCGCCGTCCTTGACCGTGGTGTTCGACGTGATGCGGGCGCCCGCCTGCTCCAGGGCCGTGCGCTTGGCCCAGCTTCGGCAGAGCATGGCCGCGTCGTTCGGGTCCATCTTCGGCCCTACGGCCACGGTTTCGGACGCGGTGAAGGTCTGCATCCCGGCGAAGGCGGGGACGGCGGACAGCAGGACGGCAAGGGCGAGAACGGCGGTGCGCATGGTCATTGCTCCTTGCTGGAGAAAGGAGGCATTCGCGCAAAGTTTCGCGTCTCGTCGTCTTCCGCTCCACGGATTGTTCGAAGCAACGGAACCAGCTCTTTTACAAGCGAAGCGGAGATACGCAAGACCGCCCGGATCGGCTTGGCGCCGGTCGCAAGGCATGGCGTCAGAATCGTTTGTCCGCGTTGAAAAGCCGGAGGTTGCACAGAGATGATCAGCGGAAGTTCGAAAGGACCGGAGCCGGAAAGCTCCACGGCGGTCGAGTTGTCCGGATCGGGCAGGGTCTCCGGCCAGAGAAGGGGATCGACCAACGCATCCCCCAACAACGAGAGGGCCGGAAGATCGACAGGAATGGATATGCCGATTCCGTCTTTCGTTTCGCCCTGGATGGCGATCATGCCTTGCCCGGAGTGTAACCGGGTGGAAAGCCGCCCTGTGATCTCCGGGAACAGAAAGGGACCTGAACCTGTCAACGTCAAGCGCTCCGGCGCGTCTTTCGTCATGGGGGAATCCTCCAAGAGCCTGCGTAGCACTCTTGGGGGCGGTGGGGCAACAGGAAGGCGTGGCTATGGCCGAATCTGCTCCCATTCCACGCCCAGGGCCGCGGCGATCTTCTTGAGCGTGCCGATGCGCGGGGAGGCCCCCTTGGCCTCCATCTTGGCGAAGGCCGGCTGCGATACGCCCATGCGCCCCGCAACCTCCCGCTGCGACAGACCGAGGTGCTCCCGCCAAGCGCGGATCAGGCTCTTGTCCTCCAGAAGCGACAGCTCCACCACTTCCTGCGGGATGAAGACCTCTTCGTCCGGCCGGCCTTGGAAAACCTCTTCATACTCCCGCCAGGGAATGACCGCGAAGAGCGGCGTCCCGTCGGGAGACCGCAAAATCTGGTGTTCAGTCGTAGGTTCGTTCATCACGCTTTTTGACCTCCTGAATCTGTACGACGACCGGATGCTGCTCCGCATCGACCACGAACAGCAC
>JBFWJY010000080.1:0-2962 GCA_050252955.1 Desulfomicrobium sp. | reverse complement strand
AACTCGGCTGAATGCTTCCGTCTCGTCTTCTTCGTCATTCTCTGCTCCCTGATCATTTGCGTTTGAAGGGGTCGGGACTAGCAGAGTTTCCACCTAAAGGCTTGTACAAATTTCCGGGGCCACTTCTGTTCCACAGGCGGGAGCCCTCGCGTTTCTGGTCAATGAACGCCTGTATCTCAGTGAATTTATCTTGAAGCTTTTTAGCCCGCTGTTCCTCAGTGAGTGACTTGTCTTTTTCAACCTCGGCCTTGAAGGTGTTGTATTCGCGGTCGGCATCAGCGAGGATTTTTTCCCGAAGGATCTCAAATACACGGATTAGAAAGCCCCCCGAGCCGCTGGCCGGGTCGCAGACAATCTCTCCCTCATGCGGATCGACCATATGCACCATGAATTCGACGATGGTGCGAGGGGTAAAGAACTGGCCAATTTCGCCCCGGAACGTACGGCCAAGGAAGCGCTCAAAGGCTACGCCCTTCACATCCTCGCTGGTATCGGAGAGGTTATATTTCTCCAGTTCTTTGACAATAGCCTCGCCGGTCGCGGGTTTCAGGTTGATGCGTTCATCATCTTCAAAAATCTTGTCGGTGGAGTAAGCACGCTTGGTCTCCTGAAACAGGTTGTCCAAGGGATTTTCAGCGATCTGATTTTGCAGCACCTCGACGGTGAACAGATTAGTCTTGTTGCGCCGGGTGAGTAGCGAACGTTCTACGTAGACCTTGATGAACAACACCTTGGCGATTTCATCGAAGGCGGCCGCCGGGTCTTTCTTCTCCCGGTTTCGGATGATGTTGTGGCACTTGTGGAGCAGGTCTGCGAATTCTTTTTCTTTGAAGGCGCGAAGTTTGGCGAGTAGTTCTTTAATTTCTTTGTCGGACGCGTCTCCGTGCGGAATGTTCTCGATCTCTTCCGTGTAGCCTGGGATCTTATCTTTCTTGACCCTCCAGTATTTGGTTTCCCGCGAATTGTGGGTGACAAAGAAAGGTGCGCCGCAGATGCGGGCGTAGTTTTCCCCTTGACCGTAGTCCTGTGGCTTAATGGTAACGTTATCGGATTTGCATTCGACGATGATGAATGGAGCGTTCTCGTCGGACTTGTCTTGGGCGGTGCGCCACAGTACAAAATCAGCACGGGCGGAAGCGGAGCCTCGGCCGGTTAGGTCCATCTCTTCGGCGATCTGCTCGAGAGCGAAGCCGTATTCGTTGACCAGCACCAGTAAATATTCCTGGCGAACCGTTTCTTCGGGCGTTTCTACTAGCCATTTACTTCGGACATGGCTCCAGATTTTTCCCTTCTTTTCGTCGCGTTTGAGATCCAGCGTGCTCATCTTTTCGTTCTGCCTTCAGAAATCATTGCTGATTTCATTTCAAATTAATCGATATAATGGTGCGCTCTTGACCGAAACCCCCTGCCATTATTCGCGAAACATCGCAAGAAATTGAGCAAAAAAAAGCCCCTCCGGAGAGGGGCAGGGCTCGGGACTATCGCGTGGTCATCCCTCCGCAGAGGGTAATACTGTGGCCGTTTGCCGTCGCAGGGGCGGCTTAGATTTTTCACCCCGTCGTGGCGGGGTTAGCGCGGTCCTACAAACTGCCTAATCGGCTGTCCATTTTCCATCCCGCCGCAGCGGGTATTTCGTCCCGATAGTTCCTATTTATCCAGCTTTGCCTTTGCTGGCAAGGGGTTGTGGGATTCTGGTTACTCGTTCTTGACAAACGATAACACCTTGCGGCTCTGTCCCGCCTTCAATTCATCCAAATAGTCCGCCCAAGTCTGCATCATCTTTTTCCGCTCTTCTAAGAACTTGGTCCGATTATACGCCTGGCCCAGGGTGTCAGGCACGCGGTGGGCAAGCTGGTGCTCGATGATGACTGGATCAACGCGCAAGCGCTCATGCAAGAGCGTTCTGGCTATGGCGCGGAACCCGTGGCCTGTAATTTCTGACCGCGTGTCAAAACCAAGGCGGCGAAGAGCGGCATTTATCGCGGCTTCACTCATGGCGCGGGTTTTGTCTCTGCCTGCGTTCGGAAAACAAAACTTCCCAATTCGAGGCAGTTCATTGATGAGCTCAACTGCCTGGCGGGCGAGGGGTACGATATGCGGATTCCGAGTTTTCATCTTTTCTGCTGGAATGCACCATTCCCGGCCGTCCAAATCCAATTCCGTCCATTCCATCTTTCTCAGCTCCCCAGGACGGACAAACAGCATGGGGGCTAAGCGAAGAGCAACATGCACATGCAGCGTGCCCGTGAACGCGTCCAGCGCCCGCAGAAGTTCGGCTACCGTCTCCGGCTCTGTTGGTGCCGCATAATGTTTTACCCGAGCCGGAGGAATAGCGCCAAGGAGGTCACCGGCTGGATTATATTTGCAGCGGCCCGTGGCGATGCCATAACGAAAGATTTGTCCGATACTACCGCGCGTCCTGTGTGCGAGATCCACCGCGCCCCGGGCCTCGATGCGGCGCAGCAGGTCGAGGATTTCGACGGGCTCAAGGCTGTCGATTTCTCGTTTGCCGATAAAAGGGAGCACATTCTTTTCAAGGCCAAGGATGATTTTCTGGCTATGCGACTCGGCCCATGCGGCGCTTTTCTTGCCAAACCATTCACGAGTGATAGTCTCAAAGGTTTCGGCTTTTTTGGACTTGTCAGGCAGTTCACCGCGTTCCAGGAGGCGCTTGAATTCGTCTTTCTTGCCCCTCGCTTCGCTTAGTGTGGTGCTGGGGTACTTTCCCAGGGCCGCGAGCTTTTCTTTGCCGTCCTGACGGTATTTCAAACGCCACAGCTTCGAGCCGGACGTTGGCACAAACAGGAAGAGTCCGTCACTATCATAGAGCTTGTAAGGTAGTGTGCGGGATCTTCAGCAAAAAGAAAGACCATGGCATATGTGGGTTGTACCACCAAACCACAACTCCCGGAGGAGTATGCCATGGTCAGGAAGAATTCTATCGTATCGGCGTCTGAACTCA
>JBFWJY010000079.1:0-3315 GCA_050252955.1 Desulfomicrobium sp. | reverse complement strand
AAGACCAGGACTCATGAAGAGCTGTCTGTTGGCGTGGGAAAAGCCCTGAGCCTCGTTTCTGCAAGCGACGCCCAGGGCTGGTTTCAGTCGTGCGGATATGTACAAAATAAAAGTTAAAATGCTCTAGGTTTGTCCGACAAACGACCCTCAAGCCATTCCAGAAAAGGCCCCCGCCGGTAGCAAGCCTTGCGGCCGCAATAAAACAACCCCTTGGGGCCCTCGCCGCGGCTGTCGGCATTCGCCAATGTACCGCTAGCGATAAGGCCGCCCGTCAATCGGGGAACGGCGGAGCGTGTAAAGGTGGGAGGTAAAGACCGTTCCAAGTCTGAAATGATTTCTTGCATCGTGCTTCTCCGGTGGTTCAGGTTTTTCCTGTCCCTTCCCGGAGAAATTTCAGCCAATTCGCTGAAATTTCAGCCTAACAAGAACTAACAGACTAGAATAAATGAAGAATAAAATATGAAAAAAAATTTTCGGCTCGCTGAAATTTCAGCGTCGTATCGAAATTTCAGCCAAATTTAACTGTCAGTTAGACGCCGAAGGTCGAAGACAGGGCGATAACATTGCTTTTTCCCTTCCCGGTAATGGGGCAAAGGGTCGCCCTGTACGTCCGGGAAAAGGGCGCTCAACTTCTTCCGCAGACTTGCCACCTTAGACTCCACCTGAGACCGATTTGCGGCAGTATGCGGAAGTTCTTTCTGATCGGCGAAGAGGTATAATGTTCCCCACGCCTGAACTGGTTTTTGGTTACGTTGGTTCATAAACCCCGCCTCCTGGTAAGTTCTGACAGCACTCTTCCCTGCCCAGCTCACCTTTAGGTCCTTCCCATCTGCTAACACCTCGACGGTCAAGAGCCCCCACTGATCGACAGGGAGCGTTGCAATGGGAGCAAAACCGTTGTGAACAGAGATAACGGGTTCACCCTCCGCACAGGCCTCGGACTCAGGGGCCGCAGTCTCTCCAGCGTCCGACTCCGGGGTGTCCGCTGCTTCAGTATTAGCCGCTTGGCTATCGGATTGTTGAAGACCTTGAAGCCCGCCCTCAAGAGCTTCTCTCTTGCTTTTGGCCTCTGATGACTGCTGAAGGCATGGTTGCCCTCCCAGAAAAGAAAATATTTTTTTTGGAATCTCTATAGGAATGCATAAAGATCCAACCCATGCAATCAAATCTTTAATTCGCACATGCCGCCAACAAGATTTATGATCAATTTCAAGAACACCACTCGCTATAGCGTCTAATATAAGATTTCGCATGTCGTGGTAGCTGCCAGGAGCGTATTCCCAAAACAATTCGCGATAATGTATTATTTTAAATCCTAATTTAACATCTTGAATTGGGTCATGGCCATGAAAAATTTGAGCAGCTTCTTCAATAGTCCATGTTTGTAAATTCATCCAATATATCCATCGAGGCTCAACAAATCTATTTTTGATATGCCGCCAGACATCACACGCAACAATGATCCTAAGCTCCTTGGCGTCAAAAGTTTTTAGCAGCTCAACATTTCCACCAGGATACTCAAGAGACAACAGATAGTCGTCACTACTCAGCACACTTCTTTCAGCATTCTGTTTCAAAATTTCAACTCTAACATCAGATTCCTCTAAGGCCATATAATGAAATGGATAATTCGCAACTCTCGGAGAATAAATAAATGAGTTGATTTTCTCCACAAGTCCCTCTCTTGTCCCTGAGAGAGTCCCGGGCCAAGCCGTCAGGGTCACGGCTTTTCGGGAGCGACCCTAGGCCCGGGAAATGTTGGTTCTCGCTTCTATCTATAGGCGCCTAATTGAACTTGAACTCCGTTGGCCGAATTGCGTTGATCGCAGCCCCGCCGTGCCCCTGCCGATAGAGCCTTTTGCGCTCTTCATCGGTAATGAGTTTGACGCGGAATCCATCCGGGTCGTCAGCGTCTGCAAGGTCAAGGAGACGGCCCCACAGGACATGCCGCAACGCGAGGATGGCGTCTTCCCGGGCCGCGTCAACGAGAATCTCTGAATCGCCGCGCAGGCTGTAAATCATCCCGCGTCCGGGAACGTCGGGGAACACAAGGCTGACCTGAATCCTCGGCTTGCCCGTGGCCTTGAGCCAAATGTCCTTGATGGTGCGCAGGAGGTTACGCATGTCGCCCACCCCCTTGCGTCTCAACGGCGACGGCGAAAGACCGTGCCTCCCCGGCGACAAGTTTCAATAGAAGCTCCGCCCCATAGAGCGCTTCGTGTTGATCGTCCAATGCGCTCAGGTCGACGCAGGAAAGGAGGTCCAGCATCGCAGACAGTTCATAGCCCCTGTTGGTGAGATCGATACGGTTTGCATCAGACATGGGACGCCTCCCTTTCCAGGGGCAACGCCGCCATAATCGCGTGAGAGACTTCGCCGTCGAATTCCTCGGCTATCGCTTGGGCTTTTTCGGAGAGCAGTTCAAGGAGATCGTCTACGCCCTCCGCCAACTTCTTGTCATCCCTGAGACCAAAAGTCGAAAACGATTCCAAGACATTTAAGAGACCGGCGAGTCTGTAGAGTTCTTTGAGGTGCTCGAACATGGCGTCCCGCGCCAGTTCGGACTTGCTTTTGGGGGAGGTTTGCTCAGACATGACGGCCTCCTTCTGTCGCGGCGCTCAATAACTGTTTGGCCGCATCCATCGCCTCACGCGCAATGGATTTCAAAAGAAGGTCCGCGCCATGAAGAGCATCGGCGTCGCCCGACAGCATATCGAGGTCCACCTGCGTCACGAACTGCAGCTTCATCGCCGTGTTGTAATAGGAAAGCCTGGGGTTGGGGGTGTCTTGCTCACGCATGGGACACCTCCAGACGGGTTTTGCAACCGCTGATGATGTCCACGGGCTCGTCGGGGAAATGGATGTTCCAAAGGCGGCGCAAGTCTTGAAGCGCCTTGATCGTCAAGTTGGACAGTTCAAGGGTTGATTCGTCCATGGGGGAGAAACCCTGCCTGCCGGAGATGTCGAGCATCTCAAGGAAATCCGCAACCACGGCCACCTTGCCAATTGCGTTGGAAAGATGTTTCTCGATGTCCGATCCCGGTCGATCCGGCCGCTTGCCGCTTTCACAACAATTTCGTAATGGTGCCTGAGCCATTTCAACCTCCATGTTAGGTTGTTCTGGTTAGGCCTCGGTTGAGCGTTGGCGCGCTCTCCGGGGCCGCTTCTATGAGTCCGCCCACGTCGGACGGGTTGCTCCTATTCCTCCTTGCCTCTTGAAATCTTTACGCCTCGCACAACTCGACCAACCTTGTTAACGAAAGGACCTGAGCCCGGCGACCGCGACCTTGCCGCACAACATCAAGGATGCCAGTT
>JBFWJY010000078.1:0-3579 GCA_050252955.1 Desulfomicrobium sp. | reverse complement strand
TCCGAGGTCGAGCGTATCAGCGGCCTTGAGGCCTTTTCTCCCAAGGTTTTTCATGTCGAGGATGTTCATTCCGGGAAGCTTCTCGCACAGGTGGACGGCGAAGATGAAGAGACGCGCCGTGAACAGTTCAAAAACGCCGCCTACGAGCTGGCCTACATGGACGCAAAATAAGCGAAACGGCCCGCATGGGCCGTCTGTCGGGCGTGGCGGCCCGGCACTGATGAGCAGCCAACAAGCACACAAGGGGATGGATATGAAGCTCGCAATCTACCACGAAAACAGCAGCCTCGCCTCCTCGGCGCACGCGGACCACAGGGCCAGCAATTCCCCGGAGGAAGGCGTTTTCGATCAAATCAGACGCCATGCGACAATCCTGCGTGAAGAGTTTCGCGAGATCGGCCCTGATGGTGCCGCCAAGGCAAACGTAACCCTGGATAAACTCATGAAGGCAGTGGATCTCGTGGAGCGGATGGTGGATTTTCACCTGCTGCCTGAAGAGGAGCTTCTGAAAATTCGTGAAGAGGTCCGCAAGGGCCGCCAGGGAAGGTGAGAAATGGGAACCATCATATCCTTTCCGGCAGAGCGGTGCCGCCCCACACAAGAAGTTACACACGGCCACAACTGCCTGTTCATCCCCTTTCCCAAGCAGAATCAAGAACCCGCCGCGCCCCGGAAACAAGCGGCTTCCAGAGCCAAGAAGGCCTTTGTGGGCGGGAAGTCCAAGACCAAGCGTACAAGCCTCATTGCCAAGGTCAAGATTGCCCAGAAGCAGCTTGGCCTCAGCGATGATGTCTACCGGGAGATTCTGCGCATGAATTTTGGTGTGGATTCCTGCACCAAGCTGGAAGAGCGCGAGCTTGTACGGCTTGTCAGTTATTTCCGCACCAAGGGCTGGAATGAGCGTCCTGCCCGCAAGACGAAAGAAGACAAGCACGGCAAGCCCTTGACCATGAAAGACCAGAAACACCCCGCACGGCCCACGCTGGAACGCATAGAGGCCATTCTGGCGGAGCTGGGCAAGGCAAGGGGACAGTACATGCCGTGGAGCTATGCGGCGGCGATCCTGGAGAAACAGACCGGCTTGCCGCGTCTGGAACAGGCCACAGTGCGCGAATTGCAGAACGTCATGGTCGCACTGGAAAATACCCTGGCAGTAAGCCGCGCCAAGAAAAACAAGGCTTAAACCGTGGAAACACGGCTTTCACGTTGAAGAAAGGCATCATCCGAGGAGGATTCGAAAATGATAATTCGTGGTTTGCATTATTTGGGATTTGAAGGCGTTCTCGGCACTCTGGAAAACGTCGCTTCCTTGATGGCCCTGCTGGACGAGTCTTTGACCAGCGGGAACCGGGAAGGCTTCGTCAATGCCAAGGCGGCCAAGGGGTTGAAGATCATTTTTGATGAAATCCAGCATGCCCTTGACGCCGTTATCTGCGAGGGCAAGGACGGCGGCTATCTGGCCTCCGAGGTTCCTTCCTCGGTGTATCTTGATATTCTGGACAATCTTCATGACCTGGGTGCCGTTGTGGCTTTCATGTCCGATGTTCTGACCGTTCTTCCTCCACACCACTCCTTGGGACAGAAGGCTATTGACGGCCTGAACAGCTTGCTTGTCAGAGGTTCCGAGACCGTGGAGACCGCCTATCGCATGATTGAAGAACAGGCGGGCAACGGCCTTGCCGTAACTGGAAAAGCAGCCTGCGCCTAAACCGGGATTCAAGCATGGATGAACTGCGCACAATGGAAAAGATGGCTGAAAAGTATCCTGCCCTGCTCCCTGCGAGTGTGAGAGAGCTGGCGGACCATCTTGGCCTGCGCAACGCCTTATTGATAGCCAAGCGGCTTGGCGGGACTACGCACGATGTTCCCAAAGGGGATACGAGTATTGGCCGCGTCCGGGAACGATGGCTGAAAGAAGTTCTCGGAGATGAGGCCGCAGAAGCCCTTATTTACCATTACGGCGGATGACGTGGGGTTTATATCCCAAAATGCCAGGTCTTTTTCTCCACCATTCAAGCTATCGCCATGCAGGAAAGATTTGACGAACTTTCAGGGGAGGGTTTGAGCGCCAGGAACATCGTATCTATGCTGGTCGTTGAGTTTGGGTTGAGCGACAAGACAGTCTGGAAAGCTTTAAAGTGTGATCCTGCCGACATGGCTGCGGCCAAGACTCCCCACAAAAAGGAACAGGCATTCAGAATAAGCAAGGCAAGCAAAGCCGTATGCAGGACATAAACGAATTCAATAATCTCACGGTGGACGTCACCGATCTTGCGAAGGGTGACTATCTCAGGAGCCGCCTGGACAAGCTTTGTGCGGACACCTGTCATACTGTGGATGAATTGTATTTTGAACAACATGGCCGTGGCCTTTCCCCTTCGGAGTCTCGAAAGGTGGCCGGGAAGGTAAAGGCGCTGCTGGAAGCCATTACCTTGTAGTTTCAGTATCGTACAAGAAAAGGAGAGCACCAGAATGTTTGAAGACAAATTTATCAATCTCGAAGCCGACTTGGTGACAAAGATCAACGAGCTTGTTCCCCCTGCCGAATTGGCGTTGGAAGAGGCCCGCACCCGCCTTGCGAATCTGGAAGAGAAGTTCCAGCAGTACCGTGCGGAGTACGAAGGTTTTGCGTCTAGCAAGGCCAGCAAGGCCCGGCAGATTGCGGAGGCCGTCGCTTCCGGCCAAGACCCGGATGCCGCCTATCAGGGATTTCATGAGGAAGAGCTGCGGGCCAAGGAAAAGCATGAAATTGCCAACCTGTTCGAGCACTCCCATATTCCAGCCGCCAAAGCCCTGGTCGAAAGGCGCAGAAAGGAAGTGGGAGATGCTTACAATCAGGCCCGCAAGACCATCCTCAAGCAGTATCTGCCCGAAGTGAAGGCAATCATTGACGAACTGTTTGAAGTTGACGCGGCATGGCAACGTACCTGCGAGGCTCATTCTTCCGGTTGTGGTGGCAAGTTCTTCCTTCCGGTGCCCTATCTCCTCAAAGAACAACTGAACGATCACTTCAGCAAGGTTGTTCTGTAGGAATCTTCTGATGGAAAGCCGTAGCAGCCAAATACTTCAAGGAATGGTGCTCCTTGGCAACCCCGTGGAGGCCTTGCAGCCGGAGGGCGGCACGATGTCGCTCCCGCGCAAAGGTCTCCACGGGGAACAATTACGGGGCCATTCAAGGGCTGTTAGGTGGCGCTTAAAAGGTCATTAAGCGGACGAAGGACGTCAAAAAGGGGCAGGCTCCAGAAATGGACTGCCCCTTCTTTAGGTTTATAGTAGTCGCAAACCAAGTGTCGAAGAGTCGTAAACCTAGTGTCGAGCTACACGCCTCCCTCTCCAAAAAAATGGTGGACCCTGAGCAAGAGGGGTGAGCCATGCCGTACCGGTTGCAATCAATCAGGAAGGCCTCACGTGTCGGCGCCAAGCATCCGGAGGCGGTTCAGTGACTCCGGAAGCCAGCCTCCCCGCCCACGACTTGGCCGCCATTCAGCGACAGGTTGAAGCGCGAAATCGACAGGAAGAGGCCGAGTTCGGAACCGGCCCCGAGTTCCCGGACCTCCAGCGGTGGCGAAGCGATATCGC
>JBFWJY010000077.1:0-3929 GCA_050252955.1 Desulfomicrobium sp. | reverse complement strand
ACTCGGCTGAATGCTTCCGTCTCGTCTTCTTCGTCATTCTCTGCTCCCTGATCATTTGCGTTTGAAGGGGTCGGGACTAGCAGAGTTTCCACCTAAAGGCTTGTACAAATTTCCGGGGCCACTTCTTTTACCGGCGTCTATCTTGCGAACTGAAAGCACTCTCCACCTCTTTTCTGTGCACTTTTTCGTAACTTTTTTGAGTGGTTTTTAAGCACTTTTGAGACACTTTTTAGCGACGTTTTAATCGTTTTCGCCGTAAGAAATGTTTGTGAAGTCCACATTAACCTCATGACCTAACTGCATACGATAACCAAGTCCCGCACGTTCCTTTTTCATCCCCTTTTCACCGATCCGGCAGAACGTATACAGCACCGCAGCAATGTCTTTTCGAGTCGCAAACTTTCGCATTTCCTCGCGCAATTCTGCAATCTCGGATCGTAGTTTTTGACGTTCAATATCAACTTCATTTTTTTGCGCAAGGATGATATCAGAAGCTAAACTTGACATGCTTTTCTCACTCTTTTTCGACATATCAACAAGCGCATTATAAGCCGATTCTGACAACCTTATTACCGAGTTTTTAGCCATTTTCCCCCCAAATATTCTGTTACACTTGTTTACAAACCGTTACTGCTTGTTACAATACTAATTTATATAATGATCGTTACATTCTATGTCAACAAAATACGAGCAATGTTACACAATATACACACCAAGAACGCAGCATTTACGGGCCTCGAAGCTCCCACAGGGTGAGTCAGGTGTGCATAAAACTGCGGAGCAGAGAAAATCCCCTCTCTCTTGGCTTCGCCCGGGATGGATGGAAAGGCATGAAGATGCTCTAGGGGCTTCGCCCCGGCGCAGGCCACCCAAAGGCAAAGAAAAGGCCCCTCGTCGGGGCCTCGGAAAATGTTCCAGGGAAAAGTCATCAGGAGGCTGCAAGTTCCTGCCTCGCTTGGGCCAAGAAATGCCGCTTCCTGTACGTCCAGAATTGATCAAAATCCCCCTGGCACGTCTCAAAAGTCCGCGCATCCGCCAGGTCCCAGGCTTCCAGGGCCATTTCCCGCGCCTTGGCCTCCACGCTGGCCTCATTATCCACCGCTGGGGTCGGAGCCGGGGAGACGGCCGCAGGGGGCCGCCGAAGCCCTATGCCTATAACCGGGCGCACTTGGTCCAGTTCCGCGTGGTCTTCATGGTCATCGTCCGGGCCCGATAAATCCAAAAATGTATAAAGTGGACTGTCCACACCAGTGTCCGCCATGGTGTCCATAGGCATGGCCGGAACCTCTGTCCCGTCAGGGCTTTGGCTGTCCGCGCCCCTGTCCGCCATGATGTCCATTGGCTCACTCTTTTGGACGTCATCAAAGAGAGCCGATTCATTATGAATGGCAGCGGTCGGCTCTGGCTCCGTCATGGTGTCCAACGTCATGACCAACCCTCCGGCCTCATGGTCGCCACTTTGCAAGTTTTGCGGACTGTCCACCGGGCTGTCCATGTCAGTGTCCGCCACAATGTCCGCGAGCATGGCCGGAGCCTCTGCCGCGCCTTGGTTTTGACTGTCCGGAAGGCTGTCCGCGCCCATGTCCGCCATGGTGTCCAAGTTGGTGGCTTCGTGGCCGATTACGGGGTCTTTTTTTGGACTGTCCAAATAAGTGTCCAACCAAGGCACAAGCACAGCCGCCGTCTGGATAACTCGCCGTGCTGACGTGCGCGGCATCCCCCAGCGGCGGGCCATGCCTGCCACGGTCACAGCTCCACCCCGTGCAACAAAAAGAACAAAGTCCACTTTGGCCCGCTCCGGGTCCATGCTTCTCTCGCACCACTCGGGCCTCCCAGCCAAGGCTTGGACCGCATCAAGGATTTGTTGGTTGCCTATCTGCATGTTCATCCCCCCTGCTCCATTTTTTGTTTTTCATTTTCTACCTGCTGCTTGGCCTCGATTTCGGCCGCCTTCTGAACCTTCTTTTTTTCGAGCTTTTCCGAGTGCTCGATTTGCCCTTCAACGTCCCACACTAAACCGGCGGCCGGAATGTAGCCTTCATGGATCGTCTTTCGATTTTTGCGCTTTATACGCACTTCCGTGACCGGAAACGGCCCCGCAATTTTCAGGTATCCGGTCAGGTCCGGCAGGCCCATGATTTTGCGGGCCGGGATGGCCGCCTTTTCGAGTTTGCTTTTGCTGATGCTTTCCCCATCTCTCATATCATCCGCGCCCCACGACGCTCCCGTTTGCGCCTGTTCGACCTCCTGAACGCCGAGGGCCTTAGACATGACCTCTGCGGTCTCCGGATTGTCCAGACGCAGCACGAGGCGATTCTGAGCGTTCGTGATGATACTCTGTGTTGTCTCACGGCCGTAGCGGTCGACGAGCTGGTTGATGTCCTGAAAACCGATTAAAATAGTGACGCCGAATTTTCGGAGCTGCGAAAGGTGCTCCTGGAGCTTCGACAGCGTACCCGCTGAATCAAGCTCGTCGAGGATCACCGCGCGGCGGAGCGAGTGCGACTCGACCCCGGCGACGCTTTGAAGGGCAATATCAATTGTCGTCGAAATATAAGGGAGGATTACATGGTGAATGTCGCCGCCCTGGGAGGTAATGAAAAGCCAAGAATCGTCCTCGACTTCCATCCATTTTCGGATCGAAAAGGGGGTGTCAGACTGCGGGAAAAGATCCATGAAACGGACCGATTCCGAGGCCGTCAGGCTCGACCGGATGCCCTGCGCCTGCTCTGCCGCCTGGGGGTCCATGTCGCCTTTGCTTTCACTTCTCTTCAATGAACAAAGAATGTCATAAAGTTCTTGAAGTGTGGACTCGCTCGCGATTCTGTAGACCTCCGAAATGTGCAGGCGCTTCGCTCTCACATAAAGCATGAGATCTTGAAGCAACTTTCGCGCAGACTTGACAAAAAAATCTTCCCCGGCTCGCTGGTCAGCGGGCAACAGAGTTTTGATGAGAGAGACTAACTGCGTGCGGTCCTTTATGTCCGAAAAAACATCCCAGGGGACACACCGGGCATCCGCCGGATTCAGGATATAATCCTTCCCGGGGCGGCAGTATTTTTTGGAGTATTCGCCGTGCGGATCGTAAATTACCGTCTTTATCCGGCGCCTTCTTAGGTCATCAAGTGTGTTAAAAATGACTGTGCTCTTGCCCGTACCGACACCGCCGCAGACTAAAAAATTGCGACAAACGAGCGTTGGGGGCACTTCAAAACCCCCAAATTGCAAGCCCGGTCTTTGATCGACTTCGCACTTTTTCAAGCCCATTTTCTCAAAAATATTGGCAGGCTTTTGCACGCGAAACTGCCGCAAAACAGCATCAAGGGCCCGGTTGTCGACCTGCACCTGACCGTCGAGGATCTTGTCAGCAACCGCCGCCTTGCCTTGACGCCAAAATACGAGCCAGATGCCCAAGAAAGACAAGACCCAGGCCCCCGCAGAGGTCCAGAGGTACGGACGGACAGCAGCTTTTGCCAAGGGCACATATTTTGTTTCTAATTCGGGCAGCAGCGAATGCGCATCCCCCCGCCGATGCCATTGTCCCCATCCATATTCAAAATCTAAGTAGCGTGTTCCAGGCAAAACTGCATCGATCCCGATTCCGACCTTACCATAAGTGTACTTCCCAAGAATTTCCCAGGTTACTTTATTTTCAGGCGTCGGGCGGCCAAGACCAACGGCCAATACCGCCAGGGCAACCAGGGCGCTCAGCCAGAACGCACGTCGAAAATTTTGGAGAAAAAGGGAAAGACTGTGAGCGAGGAGGTCCCCGCCCCGGGTTGCTGTCATGCTCATATTTTAGATCCTAAATCCGTGAAAAAGTTGCATTGAATATACAGTTTTGAAACATTTTGAACTTGAAATAAATCAATGATATCGGTATATTGAACTTGCTTTTCCTGAATGATTTTTAGCACCCATTGGGTGCG
>JBFWJY010000076.1:0-4477 GCA_050252955.1 Desulfomicrobium sp. | reverse complement strand
GGAGCTTGTGAAGAGACAATTGTCCTTCAGTTAAAAATTTTCAGGCCGAAAATTGCGTAGTTTTTTGAAAAATATGCTTGGAAAGCAGAACTCACAAATTTAGCAACACCTGTTCACGGATTCAGGAAGCATGCCATGCTCTTTCCCATAAAACTGTGCGGCCAGTTAAGGTAAAAAGGAGTTCTTTTGACTCCTCTCGGATTAGAAACGATTCGAGTATGCCGTAGCAAGAATAAGAAACAATAAATAAGAAAATTAGCAGTGGAGCTGAAAAAGCTTTGAATTTTCTTGTGTAGAGAAGAATCGATGAGATTAGTAATGCTGCAGCGCCTGTTCGACCTTGTGCAAGAATTATAGATGTCCAGCTTAAATTGTATATAATAAAATTTAAAAATTTTTTGTCTTTAAAAATTAATTTTGAAAAAGAATATGATCCCAACATTGCAGCCAAATAAGCAACTCCGTTTGCACTGATAAATAAATTCTCCAACCCTAGCCGTCTTGAAAAAACATTATTTATTGGCGAGCTGAATACAGTTGGAGCGATAAAATAGCCAAATAGCATAAAAATTAAAATAAAAATAATAAAAATCATTGAAGTGTTTAAAATACTGTTAAGAAGATTTTCTTTCGACTTAGTAGTTTTTGTATTTACTGCAATGAAAACAATTAGAACACCAACAAAAAATTCTACTGATTTGCCAAGGGATGGAACAAAAGATATACTCCATGTCGAAGATATAATGCAAAATAATGAATAAATCAAAAATAGTGTTATTGTGTCAATTTTTATAGTAATTTTTTTTGAAATTTGAGACAGTAGTATGGTAATAGCAATCATGACAAAAGAAAGTCTGAATAGATTTGCGTAATTTATTGCCCCGCTAATTACTTCTTCTGCAGTTCTTGCTGAAAATGCTTGTGTTCCTGCAATGAGAGAAAACCAAGCGATATGGTAAGGTGATGCTGCAATTTGACGTGCTGTTTGATTTTCGTTATTTATTGAATATTGATGATTCATTTTTTATATTATGTAATGTTTTGAGATTATATGTTGTTCTCATTTTGTCTTATACATAGCGATCTGTAGAGTTCGTTTATAATTTGTGCCTTGTTTCTCCAGCTATAGTTTTGTTGCACATGTTGCCGGGCCTCGTTGCCCATCTGCCGCCATAAATCCCGGTTTGTTTCGAATAGTCGCATGGCCTGGGCCACTTCGACCACTGTTCGAGTCGGCTTTCGAGCAGTGGCTTTAAATCCTGTTTCTTTCGCGACCTGTGTTGCTGGCCCTCCCAAATCCAGACAGATGACCGGGCGACCGGCGGCCATGGCTTCCATGCAAACCCATCCTCCGGAGTCGTGCAGGCTAGGGTGGACCAGCGCGTGGCATTGGCTAAAAAGATTCAGCACCTCGGCGCGTGGGAGTTGACCGAAGAGACGGACCCGGTCAGCCACGCCCAGCGTTTTTGCCTGGCGTTCCAGGCGGCTGCGTTCGGGTCCATCTCCCACGATCCAGTATTCAGCGTCCGAGAGTCCGCTTTGGGCGAAAGCCATGATTCCCAGGTAAAATCCTTTCCAGTGGAGGAGATGTCCAAGGCTCAGGAAGACTGTGGACCTTTGTGATGAGTGGGGGAGGGCGTTGAGAAAGGTCAGCTCTTTTTTCGACAGGCCAAGCTGACTGAAGATTTTCACCTGTCTTACCCTCATTCGTCTGAGACGGGCCGTAGTTTCCGGAGTTGTCGCCAGTGCTAGGGATGTTCTTCGGGCCGTGCGCTGCACGAGGGGGTCCAATTCGCCAAGCCGTCTGGCCAGGCTGCGGAAGGATTCGTAGATGAATCCCCTGAGTCCGAAGGTCGGCCAGAAAGCCAGGGGCGCGGACTCTCCGCCTCCCACTGGCCCCCAGATGAAAGGCACTCCTTCCAGAAAAGCCAGAGCGCTCGGAGCCCAGTATTTCACGAACGTCACGTGCTGAACCAGATCGAACTTTATTTCACAGTGCAGTTGCCGCACCACGGGAATAGCCGTGAGTTGCCAGAGATAGTAGTAGAGCTGGACGCCTTTTTGGCCTCGTTTCCAGAAGCGGGCCCAGGCCGGAAGGTCATGGTAGATGAAGTGCAGCCCCGGAACCGGATTTCGAGTCAACTCTTCTTCAATGGCCTGACGGTTGTTGGCCCGGGTGAGGACCCACACTTCGTGATGCTCGGCCATGTGTCTGGCGAAATTCCAGCCCACTCCGGGTTCGGAGCCTTTGCCTGGCTCGCAGGCGTAGGCCGACAGCAGAATTTTCAAACGCACGATTCACCCCAAATCTTGTAGCGCCACATCTGCAAGTGAGCATCTGCGGCATGGCCATCCTTCAAGCTTTCGTGGCGAGCCATTAGGGCTGAGAGGCGAACCACTGCTTCTGCTTCCCGTAGTTTAAATCCCATTTTTTGTGACAGCCAATCCGTGGTTTTCTGTCTTGCCTTTTCCGGAGTCCACCCTTTGAGAAGGTAAGCCGTTTGGAGGAAGTGGTGTGCCGCATCGACACCGATGAAACCGTCCAGCGCGCCGTATTCCCAATCTATGCATCGCAATCCATGGGGGCTTGTCAGAATATTCCAAGGAGCCAAGTCCCCATGAATTATGGTCATCGACCATGGCCTGGAATCCAACATCGAGATGCAAAAGGCAGCATCAGGGTCAGTTATAAGGGCGCGTTGCATCCATGGATGGTCATGTACAGGAATCGGTTCAGCGCTGCGTTGAAATTTATGCAACAGTGCCATCGTTTGCGCACTGGGAGCAACACGGCCCGATAAAGGGCGGCCCTGCAAGGCAGAAAGAAAGAGTCCCAAGCCGTTTCCAATTTTTTCCAGTTTGAGCGCCTCAGGACCCATGCCTTTTGGAAGAGCGCTCAGTACTTCAAATTCCTGCTTCAATCGGCGCATGGTCGCCGGGCTTTCTCCGAATTTCATGTATCCCACTGCATTTCCGCTGGGGTCAGCAAATTGCACCACCAGCTTTTGCGTCGGGCCTGGGGTTCCCAGCAGCGCGGCCACAGGCTGGACATTGTGGTTCCATATTTCCGACAAAATCGGTTGCAAAATGTAGAGATCCTGGGATTGGCGCGTTCGGCTCCAGAATTGCGCCAATCCCCGCAGCAGCCATCGGCGGACGCGAGCGGGCAGGGTCGTTGCCGGAAAGAGCGTGCTCGCTTTCCAGCGCACGCCCAGCGGTTGGGCCGCTACGAAAAGGCGGGGCCGATTCCAGTCTGGAATGGCCAAGACGCGGGAATCTTCGGGAAAAAAGTTTGCCCAGTTCACAGCAGGCCCGCTTTGCACATCCGCGCCGTGGTCCGTTTATGCGCCTCCGCCAGGATGATTTCTTCCACGTCGGCCACGACTTCATTCAGGGGGCGGTCGGCGGCCACCACTCGTGCGTTCGTCAACCCTTGCGCCAGATCCAGATAGCGTTTCCGCAAACGGCGGGCTTCGTCCAAGGGGACTTCCGGCTTGCGGGACCGGGCCACTTCAGCCGGAAGATCCAGAAGGATGAACATGTCCGGCTTGGGAATGAGAGCGCCAGTCAGTCGCGCGACCCAGAGAGGAGCGCCGTAGCGGTAGCGGCGGGGATCAACCAATAAATCTATGTAGTGACGATCAAAAATAACGAGTTGACCCCTTGCTCTTGGAAACAGAACGCATTGCCAAAAGCCGAAAATCCATTCCAAAACGAGAAAGCCCAATTTTGCCAAGGATGAAAAAATGCCACGCTCCGATTTGCCGTGCGGTTCAACAATTGGACTCATGTCCTGACACTTACGGAAAAAAAACGGTCTCCAATGTGCAATGCGCATATCCATAAATGGTTTTCCATGACCAAGTGTTTCTTTAATGGATTTTGCAATGCTGCTCTTTCCACTCCCATCCAACCCCAGGATTGCAACCCAAGGCGCAGGAGGATTTGCGCAGCGTAATAATTGATTTTTCCAGTAATTGGCCCAACGAGCCAAGGTGGAGAAGGGTGAGCGCTTGAAGGCTCTCCACCACAGCACGTGACGAAGTGACCTTATCCATTTTTCGGAATCTTCCGGTCTCTTTTCGCACGCCAAGGAGAACAAGCGTTGACCCCAAATCGGGCCAAGTGCATATTCAAGGGCTGTATGAAAGGTATCTCCTGATTCCTGTGCAGCTTGGATAATCATGGTTTTGTATTCCGACTTGAAGAATCCGCCCAAGAGTAAGTTGGAAAGCCAACACACTAGCGCTTGAACATGAAGGGGTGCTTCTAATAATTCTTTTGAGTTCATAATTTTTGCGGAAATTATTTTTTCATTTGAAATAAAATTGGCGCCGCGAAACTCAATAGAACCTGAATCCGTGAACAGGTGTTGCTAAATTTGTGAGTTCTGCTTTCCAAGCATATTTTTCAAAAAACTACGCAATTTTCGGCCTGAAAATTTTTAACTGAAGGACAATTGTCTCTTCACAAGCTC
>JBFWJY010000075.1:0-4529 GCA_050252955.1 Desulfomicrobium sp. | reverse complement strand
CGGCTGCGGCCGGGTTCGGCGCAGTGGTCGGCGTGCTGAACGAAATCGGCGTGGGCGCATTGGTCCAGAAGCTCCCCAAGGGCAAGCTGCTTTCCCTGGCGGCCAGGATCGGCCAGGGCTTGACCGAGGCCGGGACCGAGTATGCGGAAGAACCGGCCGAGGCCGTGGCTCGCTCTCTGGCGCACGGCAGGCCCGAGGACATCCCGTCGGCGGTTCTGGAGTCCTTGAAGAACGTGGACGTGATTCCCGGCAGCTTCCTGCTCGGCGCGTCGGGTTCGGTGCGCCGGGCCGTGGACCTGCAACGGCAGGCCGGTGAAGCCAAGTCCTTTGCCGGGGATCAAATCCAGGTCGGCGAGTTGGTCAAGGACAGCAAGCTCAAGCAGCGCAGTCCCGACGCCCTGGCCGAGGTTCTGGAGCAGACCGGGTTCGGCGAGGAAGCCTGGATTACGCCCGAGGGCGTCCTGGCCCTGTACGGGCAGGCGGACTTGTCCGGTCAAAAGGGCGACGAGTTGTTGCAGGCCTTGGGCGTCGATCCGAAATCCGCGATGTCGGCCATGCAACTGAATCAGGACCTCCAGGTCAAGGCGTCGGACCTGCACGCGCACCTGACGCCGGAGCAGTTCGCGGAGCTTGCGCAGGACTTGCGGTCCTCGCCGCAGGCCATGACCTTGCGCGAATCCGGCGACGAGGCCATGCAGGCGCGCGTGCGCGAGGTGGCGGAGCTGGCGAAGCGCGAGGCTCAGGAAGAGACGGACTATCAGACCGAACGCGACCGCTTGCGCCAGGAGGTCCTGGACACCGGCAAGGTCGATCCGGAGCAGGCCGAAGCCTGGCTGTCCACCCTGGACGGGTTCGCCTCCCGCTGGGCGGGGACCAGCCGGGACCGGGTTGAATTGCTGCGAAAGATTCGGGCAGGCGGACCGCAATCCAACCAACAAAATCTCGCGTCGCCTCTTTCCGCTCTTCCTGACGACGCTCTTACCATGGCTGTGGAAGCGTCTGGGTCGGACCCTGTCTATGTTCCCCTCATCAGGTTCACGCCAGAAGAACGGGAGATTCTACGTAAGGCTGGAATTGTCGAAACAGTCGAATCCCTCCCTGATCTGGAGACGGGGGAGACAACTCCATACGAGGCGGCTAGGCTTGATCCGCTCTTTGAAGAACGCGAGCGCCGCCATAAAAATCGTAAAATACCAGATGCCTACACGGCAAGGTCCGCGGCCATTGAATCCTTAAAACAAAGAATCGCACGGTACAGGGCATCGCTGGAGGAGATGCGGTCAGAGTCTCTCCTTCGCAATCCGGACCAGGAAGAGAAACTGGAAAAATCGCTTGCCCGTGATGAAACAAGACTTGCGGAGCTAGAAGCCGAGGTCGAAGAGGCTAATGAAGCCGATAGATCCAAACGAAGTCAGGCCACGGGCTCGGGCGTCCAGGCGGAGCGCAGCTTCCATCAGCCGCTTGACCCGAACGTGGACCAGGACGCGGAGATCGAGGCCGTACAGACCGCCAAGGAAGAGTCCCCGGTCTGGTCGTCTCTCAAGGGCGTTGGCGCCAAAAAAATCTTAGACGCCTTGCCGCATGCGCTCGTGAATGATTTTACGGGGCTCACTTTCGATCTGTCCCGGAAGCACGCCCGACATATGATCAGCAGCGCAGCCAGCCGCGGGCTTGGCGGAGAGGCGCACATTGCGGCGGTTCGGACCATCGAACCATTGATGAAGGTCGCTGTCCCGGAAAAACCGGTAGCAGACCAAAAGGATCAGGAAGACGTCAAAGCGGTTCAACGGTTTTATGCGCCGATGCTCTACGGCGATGCGGTCTACACCGTGAGCATGCTTTCCAAGGAGTATGAGGGAAAACGACGTATCGAGCTGGAAGGCGTGTACAAGCTTTATGACTTGAAACTGGAAAAGAAAACGTCCACCGGTTTAGCCGAGGGGCTCGACGGCCAAACCGACGAGGGCCTCGACCCGGGAGACGTTTTCAAAGAGCAAGCACCCGCCGGTCTCGCAAAGGGGCCCGGTGAACCGGGGGCCTTCACCCATGCGGGTGCTCACAGAATAAAAATACGCACCATGCTGGAAGGCGTCAAGGGGAGCGACGGCGAACCGCTGCTGCTCGATGAGCCGCAGACGTATCTTCAAGCGTCGTCCCTTCGCGGCTCCCTGGCGGTGACGGATCAGGGCTACCTGATTTCCCTGCTGCAATCCGCCGACTTCTCCACCATCATGCACGAGACCGGGCACTTCTTCCTGGAGGAGATGGGCGCGTTGATCCGCTCCGGACAGGCCTCGGAATCCATGGTCCGCGACTATGAGTTGACGCGCTCCTGGATGGCGACCCAGGCCGCCGGCGTTCTCGGCGAACTCCAAGCCGAGGTCCAGCAGGCCAAGCGGGCGTACAACGCGGACAAGTCCGAGGCGAACCGCCTGGAGCTGAGTTGGCCCAAGCCGCCTTGGACGAGGTGAACGGCAAGGGCGGCGAATCCTACATTCAGGCCGTGGCCGGCCGGCATGGCGAGGCCGCGACCTCCGAGTCCGGGCGCACCGTCCGCCTGCTGTTGCATGAACGCTTCGCCCGCGCTTTCGAACGCTACCTGCTGGAGGGCAAGGCCCCGTCCGTGGAGCTGAAAGGCGTGTTCGCCCGGTTCCGGCGCTGGTTGACCAACGTCTACCGGAACGCGCGCGCCTTGAACGTCACGCTGAACGCCGATATCCGCAAAGTGTTCGACGGGCTCATGCAGGGTGAACGCGAGGTCGCGGACGCCGCCGTAGACTCGGGCCTGTCCGACTGGTCCACGGACCACTTGAACGCCCTGGGCGTGTCCGGCGAGAATCAGGCGTACGTCACGCGCTTGCTGGATACGGCCAAGCGCAAGGCCGAAGACCGCCTGCACCGGGCGCAGGTCCGAGGCCTGCGGAAGCTGCGCAAGCAGTGGAAAGAGGAGACGCTCCATGCCCTGGAGTCCGACGCCCTGCAATTGCAAGTCAATGAGCTGCGCAAAGGCCGCGGCCTCGACAGAGACGCCTTCATCGAGATGTTCGGCGAGGAGGCGGCCAAGGGGTTGCCCTCCGGCGTGCTCCGAAAAGACGGCCTTGACCCGGAAATTTGGGCCTATGACAACGGCTACGATTCGCCCGACGCGGCGGTCAACGCGCTGTGGTCCTGGCGGTCGCCCAAGGACCTGGCGGCCGAGGCCGTAGAGCAACGAGAGATCGAACACCGCTCGCAGTTCCGGGCCGAAGACTTCCTGGTCGAGACGGACGAATACGCCGCGGCGTTGGAGATCCTTTCGAACTACATTCAGAACGGCGGCCCCATGGTCGCGCAGGCTCAATTGGAGCAGCGCCTCCAGGGCAAGACGGGTTCTCGCAGGTCCATCGCCCGCCAGGCCTTCCGCGCCTACGCAAAACAGGTCATGGGCGCGTCGTCCGTGGCCGACGCCCTGCGGCAGGACCGCTACCTGTCCGCGTTGCGCCGGGCGCAGGACGCGGAGCGCCGGGCCATTCTGCGCAAGGACTGGGCGGCCGCGGCCAAGGCCGGCGAACAGGCCCGGTTCAACCTGGAGATGGCCGGAATCAGCGGCCGGATGCGCCAGGAAGTGGAGCGCGGCCGGCGGCTCGTCGCCCGCACGTCCCGTCAAAAGAACCTCAACTCCGAACCGAGTCGGCTGGTGAACGAGATCGCCCGGCGCTTCGGGTTGATCGCCCCGGCGCAGGGAGAAACGTTGGAGCAGTCGGTGGACCGATACCGGTCGCAATGGGACACGCCCGTTTCCCTGGAGGACTGGACCGCGGCCGTCTCGCAGGAAGGCTATGACGCATGGTTCGAACCGTTCGTTCTGGACGGCCGGACGCAGGACTACCGGAAGCTTTCCGTGGACCAGTTCCGCGAGGTCGTGGACTCAGTCAAGCAGATCAAGACCGTGGAGCATCAGCGGCGCACGATCCTGACCGCAGCCGGCCGCGTGGCCCTGGAGCAGGCGGAAAAGGAGCTGACGGACCGGGCGCTTTCCACGCACAAGGAGAAGGCCCCCAACCAGTTCAAGAAAACGCCGGTCAAGGACGCCTTCAAGGGGTTGCTGGCGATCCACACCAAAATGGAGGCCCTGTTCAGCGCCATGGACGGCGAGGACGCAAGGGGCCCCTGGTGGACGTACATGTTCCGGCCGTTGGCCGAAGCCGAGTCCGCCAAGGCCAAACGCATGGGCCAGGAGCGCGACAACCTGCGGACGGTGTTCAAACAGCGGTTCCCGTCCATGAAGGCCATGTCCCAGTGGGCGCATAAGAAGTTCCGTATTCCCGAGATCAACGACACGCTGACCGGCGAGCAGTTGCACGCCATCGGCCTGAACATGGGCAACGCCTACAACCGCGAGGCGCTCAAGGAGGGCTTCGGGTGGAATGACCAGCAGCTTGCCGCAGTGCTCTCAAAGCTGGGCAAGGAGGATTGGGACTTCATCCAGTCCGTATGGGATTACATCGACACTTTCCGGTCGGAGTCCTTCGCTTTGGAGGAAGAGGTCA
>JBFWJY010000074.1:0-4733 GCA_050252955.1 Desulfomicrobium sp. | reverse complement strand
CAGCAAGTTGTTGCTGCGTTGCTTTGCCGGCCAGATATGCCTCAACCGCTATTTTGCGAATTTCAGGGCTGGCTATACTCATGGACAAACCATACAAAAATATCTAGGCTATTTCAAGAGTTAAATGTTCTAAGGACTCTGGCTGCCTGGTTCAGGTCAAGCTCTTGGTTTGTCGCCAGGCCTTCGAAATGATCGTTCCAGCCGAGCTGGCGAAGTCTGTTCGTCAGTTCGTATCGACTTGCGGAAAATGTCCGTGTTTTCATCTTGATTCCATTGTTGTTGCATCGAAGGAGTGCTTCGATCGCGTTGATCGCAGCCAGCCAAAACTGCGGCTGGCGGTCAATGGGGAACGGAACGAGGAGGATGGAGGAAGGGCGTGCTCACAGACCTGTTTCGGATGAAACAAGTCCAGGCTGGTTGCATGCAACCAGATGGGGCCGCGCAAAAGTGCGGCGCAAAGGCGGCTTAGACCTGTGGACTACCCTTTTTCCATGTCGCGGGCAGCAAGATCCATGAACTGACGGAACATTCAAACTCCTTGATGGATAACGACGAAATGCTCATCGAAAACATGAAGCGTGTCAAGAGACGTTACGTAACGTAGTGTAGGGAGCGGATTATCACGCCAACCGCCCAGCATCCTGGGCGTACAGTTTTGTGCGTCTCAACCAGCTGAAACAAAACAGTTTGTAGTGACTTCTCCATCCCAAGCCAGCCAACCGTATGGCGAGCCGTCTGGGGCCTTTACAGAGACGCGGTTGAATCTTAGTCTGTGCGGACACATACGCCAAAAAGCAAAGTTGAAAGATGCTTTCATTCGCCGATGGCTTATGGAAATAGCGCCGGACGACTGCGTCGCAACCGTTACATCAGGGCGCAACCCATGTGAATCGCAATTCCAGGAGCAATATATGGAAACAATAGCTAAAAAAATAAACGAGAATATGAGTATCTATGAAATTCTGACGACATATCCCTACCTTATCGGCCTATTCAAAGAGAATGGGTTGGATAAATTTGAGAAACCGGAAATTCTTGAAAAGTTGGGGCCTCTCTTAAAGTTGAAAACCCCGTTGTCGATGATGGGGGTCAATAAGGAAATGTTTGTCGATCTTCTTAACCGGAGCGTAGATGAGCATGGAAAAGGCGGCGACTTTACGTTATCAAAGAATCCGGAGCGCCAGAAAGACCTGACCATGCTCGCTTTGCTGCCCTGTGGTTTGAAAATGCCCTTTTCAAGGGCGTTTGAAGCCTTTGCTGCAGAGTATAACAAGACCCACTCCAATGCATTGAAGTATCTGCTTGAAGGCAATGTGAACCATGAGCTTTCATATTACCAATACATCGACTCGATCGAGTCTTTTGAAGAACTTCCCGACATAATCATCAGTTCCGATATCAACAGTTTTTATCATCAATCCTTTCGGCAACGTTTTCTTGAGAAGAAAGGATTTGCGGGCCCACCTTTCGAGAAACTCCATGCTGATTTCGAGAAGATCGATTTCGAGGACCCCGACCGCCAATTTAGCATGTTATCGGCAAACCTCTTGACGCTGGTTTCAATCGACGATTTGCTTGAGGGGAAGCCCGCCATTGAATCGTGGGAAGATATCCTGAAACCCGAGTTTCAAAACAGCGTCGTGATGCGCGGGCAGGCCGAGTTCTTCTGCAACGGTGTTCTCCTTCCATTTTATGCGCTTTTTGGCATGGACGGCGTCATGGATCTTGCCCGTTCGGTGAGGACAGGCGTTCACCCCTCGGAAATGGTGAAAATGGTCGACAGCGGGAAGAGCGACGTTGCTCCGCTGTATATCATGCCCTATTTCTTTGCTCGGAAGATCAAAAGCAAAGAGCGTATTTCCATTCGCATTCCCAAAGAGGGGGCGATGGTCAGCCCTGTGCAGATGCTCGTCAAAAAAAGCGCTCAGGATAGGCTTGGGGAGATAACGGACTTTCTGTGCAGCGTCGAATTCGGCCAGCTGTGCGCCGACGCCTACTTCCCCTCGGTGCATCCGGAGGTGCGCAACGCCACTTCCCATATTGAAAGGTTGTATTGGCTGGGCTGGGATTTTTTGAAACGCAACGACATCGGAAAGTTGAAAAAGGACATGGAAGAAGTCTTCATGAAAGCGTTTCGTGAAACCGGAGGATTCGTATGAGATTCGTAACGGTCGCGGGGCCGCCTTCCTCCGGGAAGACCTGTGTCATCGTCAAAACACTGGAGGAGCTTCAGCGGCAAAACGTGAAATGCGGAGTCGTCAAGTTCGACTGTCTTTCCGCCCAAGACCAGCTTATCTACCATGCGAAAGGGATTCCCGTTAAAGTAGGCCTTTCCGGTAATCTTTGCCCCGATCATTTTTATGTGAGCAACATCGAGGCTGCTGTCGAGTGGGCGCGGGGCGAGGGATTCGATTATCTTGTCACGGAAAGCGCAGGGCTCTGTAACCGCTGCTCTCCCCATATAAAAGATATTCTGGCCGTTTGCGTTGTCGATAACTTGAGCGGCGTCAATACGCCGAAAAAGATCGGCCCCATGCTGAAGTCCGCCGATATTGTCGTGATCACCAAAGGCGATATCGTCTCCCAAGCGGAGCGTGAGGTTTTCACGTTCAGAGTTCGTCAGGTAAATCCGCGCGCAAGGATTATTCAGTTCAATGGCGTGACCGGGCAGGGGAGTTTTTATCTGAAGGAGGCTTTTTCCGAGACCGCAACGGTGGGCTCCCTTCAAGGAGCGACCCTGCGGTTTACCATGCCCGGGGCGTTGTGCTCATACTGCCTTGGCGAAAGGACCATTGGAGAGGACAAGCAAATCGGCGTCTCAAGGCTTATGGAATTTAATGGATGATGCACAGATTTTCCGAACTGACGATCAAAGAACTGCTGCAACAGTTTCCTTGGGTTGAGGATTTTTTTTCCGCCCACGAAATTGATTGTTCGAAATGGCAAGATGCTTCCTTTGACGCACTTTGCAGGTCTTTGAGCCAGGATTTCTTTTCCGGGATAGGCTCCACCCCGTCTCGTTTCTTGGAGGACTTTTTTCTTTTTATCCGGGAAATGAAATCTCTTGAAGAAACAAGCGGCCACCTCATTCAGTCCATCAAGATCCTTCCTGGGGTGAATAAGATGGGCGAGCCCGAATCCCATGAAGTGACGCTCAAACAGGGCAAGGTTACCGCGATCGTCGGGCCGACAGGCTCCGGCAAGAGCAGGCTGTTGGAGGATATCGAATGCCTGGCCCAGGCGGACACTCCGACCAAAAGAAGAATTCTGGTGGATGGCGCGGCGCCGTCCTATGACACGCGTTTTTCCAATGAGGGACGGCTCATTGCGCAGCTTTCGCAAAACATGAATTTTGTGATGGACCTCTCGGTCCAGGACTTCCTCATCATGCACGCCGAAAGCAGGCTGGCCGAGAATATCGGCGCTTTGGTGGAGACGATTTTTGAAAGGGCGAATGAACTGGCGGGAGAACCCTTTGGCAAAACGACCCCGATTACGCAGCTTTCAGGCGGCCAGAGCAGGGCGCTCATGATTGCGGACACCGCGCTGTTAAGCCAGGCGCCCATCATACTTATTGATGAAATAGAAAACGCTGGCGTGGATAAAAGCAAAGCTCTCGATCTCTTGGTTGATAACAACAAAATTGTGCTGATCGCCACCCATGATCCTGTTCTCGCCCTCAGCACCGAGCAAAGGATTATTGTTCGAAACGGAGGAATTGAGAAGATCATTATCACGACGGGTGCAGAGAAAAGAAAGCTTGTCGAGCTTAAAAAGCTTGATGACGCCGCCATGCAGCTTCGCGCGCGCCTCCGAAGAGGGGACGTCATCTGTTGATGATTTCGATCCCGTTGTTTTTATGCTGCGCATGTCGATCCCATGTCAAAAAAACGCCCTTCCACGCTCGTGGAAGGGCGTTTTCGTTTTATCCTCGGCCACAACTTCGGCTTTCATCTTCTCTTCGGCGTACATCCGCTTGAGCAGGCTGTTCGCTTGCTCCAGGTCTTTCATGCAGGTCATCATGGAGGCGTTCATGCCGCCGTATTTGCCGCGCCATTTGTAGAACGCGGCGCTGCTCATGCCGTGTTCGCGGCAGAGTTGGCTCACGGGGGTGCCGTTTTCGGCTTGCTTGAGAATGCTCAGGATCTGCGCGTCGGCGGAGCGCGATTGCTTCATGTCGAATCCCCCCGATCGGGTTTACGAGAAAATTTCACTTTGCAAAACCACTCATTTGCGGGGGGAGGGTACCTCTTCCTAGATTCGACGTTTTTCATTCGGTTGACAAGATCGCCAAGTTTGACTATAGTGTCAATCAATGAAGTCAAACATAAAAGTAAGGGATGGAGCCATGCCGGAGCAGATGGAGGAGCAAACCGATACCGAACGGCGCATCTTCGAGGCCGCCAAGCGTGTGTTTGTCCAGAAAGGAATGGACGGCGCCTCGATGCAGGACATCGCGACTTCCGCGGGCATCAGCCGTACATCCCTCCATTATTACTTTCGAAGTAAAAAAAAGCTCTTCAGCGCGGTGTCCGACGATCTGTTCGCCCATTTTTTGCCGCGACTAGAGGGCATCATGTTCGATGATGGTCTTTTTCGGAAGAAACTTGAGCGATTTGTTGATGTATATCTGGATATGCTGATGGAAAATCCATATCTTCAAAATTTTATAATGAACGAACTCAACAAGAATCCTGAGGCGCTTATCATCCGTTTTAGAAATGAATGGTTGA
>JBFWJY010000073.1:0-5024 GCA_050252955.1 Desulfomicrobium sp. | reverse complement strand
TTGTGAAGAGACAATTGTCCTTCAGTTAAAAATTTTCAGGCCGAAAATTGCGTAGTTTTTTGAAAAATATGCTTGGAAAGCAGAACTCACAAATTTAGCAACACCTGTTCACGGATTCAGGATATATATGTTACCAGATAATTGTTGAAATTGCAAGTCACTGCTTGCATTTGCGGCCATGTGGACTGAATACGTGAACTAAACGCATGAACTGCGATATTGATTTACGGACGGGGTATATTCGTGGAGTTGAGGGTGGCGTTCACGTTTTGCCCGTCGATGGGGGCAATGGAAATGTTTGTTGGTTCTGCGGGATTTCGCGGCGAGGGTGACGACCGGAATGCGCCATGACGAGGGCGGCATGGGGAAAAGAGACGGCGACGAAGGCAAGGCCCCGGATTCGGCGTCGTGTTTGAACAGCCGTGCGACTGATTAGTTCAGGTCGATCACCTGATTTGGGCCGGAGATGCTGATGTTTTTCTGCGATGCGAATCCGTCGCCCACGATTTTCACGGAGTATTCGCCGTAGGGCAGGGACGTGTTCGCGAGGTCATGAGGCGAGACGTTCTTCATGAGGAGCAGTTTGCCGGATGCGCGGTTGCGTACCGTCACGCACACGGGGCGCATGGAGGAGAAAAGGACGCTGGACACGGAGCCCGAGGCTTTCGCCTCGATGGGGAAGCATTGTGGCGGGCCGCTTTCCGGCATGGCGACGGGTGCGGAAGGTTGGGGCGCGGGCACATGGGCGGCGGCTTTTGACCTCGCCGCATGAGGCTGGATGTTGGCCGGGTCCGCTCCGAGGACCTCGATCTGGGTGATCCGCCACCACCGGGAGCGCTTGGCGGCCCTGAAGCCACCTTCGAATGTCTCGCCCTGCCCGGAAAACGTGGTCTTGCGGATGGTCACCCGGTGTGTTCTTCCCGCATCGTTCAGCACATGAATGACCGCCTGGAAGGGGGCCCTGGCCGGGCCGCCGCTGACTCTTCCGCTGACGCGCACGTCCGTACCCTTCTGCCACGCATGGACATTGGAGAACGCATGCCCCTTGACCTGCCAGACGCCCTCGGCGCCTGCGGCGGAGCAGAACAGAAGAAAAAGAAGCACGAATCCGGCATGTCTCATCGGTCTCGATCCTGTTGTCGATGCGCTGCGACGGGCGGAGGCAGAGGTTTTTCCGCCCGGTTCAAAACTGGCTAGCGCGTTTTCCGCTTCGCGCATATCAGCACAGACCGGATTTTTGTCAGTGTCTGGGTACGAATATACGTACTGACATTGCCTGCGATGACGGGCTTGCGCGGATTCGCTGAATTTCAGGCCGGTTAGGCCAAAGGCCACGCCTGTCGCGCTCTTTCAGGATGCCGCCGCTGCACGACGTGATCGCCTTGAAAGACGGCGTCGCGTAAAGGCGTCGTCCGCTCAGGGGAGGGACCGGCTTTTTGTCTGCTTGCAAAAGGCGTCACCCTGACGGGCCCGGGCCAGCCCATTCGGGCGCACGTTCGGGCGGCCGGCTCATGGCCTCGGTCGGAGCTTGGCCCGGGATGTCTTTCAACCGAACATGCGGCCTGTCTTCTTGCGCTGCATGCGGCCCAGAATCAGCCCAAAGAGCAGGCTGGCTCCGACGACGCCCGCGCCGGTGAGGAACCAGCGGAACTGCGTCTCGCCGCTTAAGTCCCTGTTCCTCATCTCCAGGGCTTCTGCCCGCTGCGCCGTTTCCGCCTGCAACGCGACGAGTTCGTCGTGCGCTCTCTTCAAGTCCATGTACGCCTTCGAGCCCTGTTCGAGTTCGGCATACCGCCGCTTCAAGGAGGACAGCTCCGTTTCGGCGCTGTTCAGGCGGTCTAGCAAGGCCTGGTTCTCGCCGGCGGTGGCGGAAGACTTCTCGGTCATCGCGGCCATCTCGGCGCGCAGGGTTTCATTCTCCCTGGCGAACCGCTCCACCTGGAGGGCGGCCGGAGCCGTTCCGGTCAGATACCGCGCCAGCACCCAGCCTTCCAAGCCTTGGGTCCGCACAAGGGACCAGTCCTTGTCGGTCCTGAGCACTTCCACAGCGGTGCTGGACGGCAGCATCTTCAGGATCTTGTTGCTGTTGGTCGGCCCCGAGCGCAGCGTTATCTCGAAAACGTCGGTCACGTAGGCGGTCTGCGCGTGAGCCGCGCCCACGCTCAGCACCACCGTGATCATGGCCAGCATCAAACATTTCTTCATATCATCCCCTTTCGGTTCGCGGTCGGATAGGGCCGTCTCTATTTTTTCCAAAGGTGGCACGACTACCCATCCCTGCCAGATCAGGCATACCGAGTCAAAATCATGTGCACGACGGAAGCGTTCCGGCAGGCCAAGGTCTAAAAAGAGCTGGCAGCTCAGGCGTATCAAAGCGATGGCTGCGCACGGTGCCAGTTGGCTTCAAGGCTGTCTGGCTGGTCGTCGAGGTGCCACGGATTGGGTGTGCGTCATGTGGAATTGTCCGCCGGATCGAGCTGCGTATTGCCGAACCACGCCGGCGGCACACCAAAGCGTTCGAACGCTTTGTCCTGGCGCTGACCAAGGCGATGACGATGCTGGACGTTGCCAGGTTGCTGGGCGTCGGCTGGATGTGGTCAAGGATATCCTCAAGCGGCATCCGCATAGGCGCTTTGCCAAGCCGAGCCTGGCCGGCCTTGAATACATCGCCCTTGACGAGATCAGTGTCCGCAAAGGCCACAAGTACCTGGTCCTGGTGATGGACCTGCGCAGCGGCAAGGTTGTCTTCGTTGGTGACGGTCGTGGAGCTGACTCACTGAGGCCGTTCTGGGAGCGCTTGAAACGCTCTCGGGCCAGGATACGGGCGGTGCGACAGGTATGAGCGCAGCCTATATTGGATGAACCTTTTTTTGGTCTTACTCTACCGAGTTCTGTTCGGCTTCAAAGAAAGCGCGGACACGCCCACGACCGACAAGCCGTGAGAATTTTCTATATTCGTTCGCCTTATATTGCACGCGGCCAGCGACAATAGAAATGTCGATATCGCACTCTTGGGCAAGTCGGATGATTGACTCCAAGGTCGCTGCTGCTGGGTCCGGGATGATCGAATTGAATGTTTCGGCCGGGATCGTCACGGCTTCCACCAATTCGTTCGCTTCACGTTCGACCTTTTCCAAATCTTCCGGGTCAAGAAGATCGTCAGCCAAATAATCCTTCACATGATCGCATACAATGTGCGCCACTTCGTGCAAAAGGGTGAACCAAAAATAATCTTTTCGATCATAGCGCAAACTGAGGCCGATGGCTGGGCGTCCGCCATCGATGACCACCACGCCTCCGTCAATCTTGGATTTTTTGTAGTGGGGAACGATGACGACGGGAATTCCGATATCTGCAAGATAGCGGATGGCCAACTGCATCCCGTTTTGCTTTTTAGACAGGCGGGCAAGGTCGGACAGATCGGATCGACTTGTCCCCTTGTATGGCTGCGCTGGGAGATTGTCCTGTGCCCGTTTGGCTACTTCAACGAGCCAGGCCTTGATAGCGTAAGGGTCGCTTGCCGGACCCGGCCTGATTCCCTGCCGCAGTCTGGTCGAAGCGAAATCCAGCCGCGCATCTCCGATAAGCCCTGCCACAAGCTCACGCGCCTTGCCCGCCAAGGTCTTAAACGTGGCTCGTAGGTATTTCTCTCCGAACAGGCCTCTCCGCGCCATTTCAACCAGAGGGAAGGCCTCCCAGTTTACAGATGACTCTTCGGTCGTTCCTCCAACCAGCGCTGTCAGGGGAATTTTCAGTTCATGGGAAAGAATGCGGATTTGGTTGATAGTCAAATCTTTGGATCCGTTCAGGATCTTTGAAACGGCACTCGCAGACCCGAGATATTTGGTCATATCCTTGGGGGTTAGATTGTTCTCTTCCATGAAGAGCTTCAGCACCTCCGACACCGGGGCTTCCGGAATAGGGTAGTGCTGCTCTTCGTATTTTTCGACCAAAATCGCCAGCACTTCCAGCTCATCAACCTCGGGCGATCCTTCGGGGGCCGAAATAAGCTCTTCAATTCGAGCAAGCGCCTTCTCATAGTCCGCATGGTCACGGATAGGCTTCATGGTCCCCGCCTCCTATTTTGAGTTGTCCACGGTATCGACGTCTATGGCGTCATACTCCGGATGATTGCCTACGAATTTTACGTAGACGACCCCTGCCGCATAATTGATGGACGTCACGATCCTGAGCTTATTGCCTGCGCAGTTGAAAACGACTCGCCCCCCTGGGCGGATGCTGGCGTTTCCAAAGGTGGTCTTGACATCCATGGGGGTTTTCCATCTCTGCCCTTTGGCTATCCTGTGCCAGGCGGACAGCGGATCTCGGGCATAGGCGTTTTCTGATGTCCTTTCCCAATAGTCACGCAGCAATTTGATGGAGATGACGTGCATATAAATGACATCTAGTTTTTGTACTTATCACTGTCAATGTGTTATTTTCCAAAAAAGAAACACTTATGAAGGTGTCTCAAGCCCCGTGGGAGAAATCCTCAAGAACTGAGTGGTCCGAAGTTTCCCGGCAGGTCAGGTGACGTGGTGGAATTGGCGATAATCATCCTTCTTGTCGAGTTGGGTCGTGACTGCCTGTCTGACACGGAATTTGCCAAACCATCCTTTGAAGGATTTTGACTCCAGTACCGTTTTGAAAATCACGGCACCGATGATCAAAAAGAACAGCCACCCCATGTTTACCTCGGCCTTACGCTCATGATCGGAGTGGCCAACGCGGAGCTTGGCAGGAAGAGACGTGCTGCGGGGATGGCGTATTTATTCATATGAAGGGGCTGTGCGCATACAAATTTTTATGCATGAAGAATTTGTCAATGGAATTGATTGGCAGCACATTTTGGAAGGATCAAGGGGGAGTGCTGTATGACTTTGAAGAAAAAAATAAGTAGTCGATCCTGAAAAACTGTGAAAACGCCACGTCAGGCACAGACCTGAACGGGCTGAACATTGGGTCGAAATATGTGCCCAAGGAATTTGAGGCACAAAAAACACAGAAACCGGATGAACTTCCGG
>JBFWJY010000072.1:0-5607 GCA_050252955.1 Desulfomicrobium sp. | reverse complement strand
GGTACCGGGTCATGGTCCTGTTCCAGGGACGCCCCTCCGACACCCGGGACATGAAGGAAAAACTCGCCGGCCTCGGAATCGAGAAGCCGATCATGAAGCTTAAAAGGCCGCTCTGATGTCCGCCACGCCGCCCCCTTGAGGCGGAGCAATTGCGGCAATCACCACAGACCAACGCAGCGAAACGTTTTGATCCGGCGGGTGAAGCCATGTCGTATCCCTTGGACCTGAAGATCTATGTCGTCCACTACAAGCCCTTCTGGACGTTGAAGAACGAGATTTTCGAACCCATTCAAGGCGGCCGCGCCGCTAGCAAAACACACTTGGACATGCTCGGCGACCACACCGGCGAGAACATATCGCAAAAAAATGACCGGTACTGCGAGCTCACCGCCCTGTACTGGATATGGAAAAACACCGCGACGGAGTGGGTCGGATTTTGCCACTATCGCCGCTATTTTCTTTTTCGGGAGACGCTTTTCTCCCGGCTGCACTCAAGAGCCCGAGCCATCAATGGCCCGGTGGGGCGCCGCCTTGACCGCCTCTCCAAGAAATTCGGCCTCTACGATCGCCATAGGCTCCGAACCACGGTTGACGATTCGTTGCTCGACGAGATCGGGGCCAGCGATCCTGAGCGCATCCGGCGGACTGTAGCGCCCTATGACGTCGTGCTCACAGAGCGCTTGCAAATGGGCCGTTCTCTGGCCGAAGACTACAAGCGCGCCCACAGGCCCCAAGATTGGGAAATATTGCTGGCGGCCATCAAGAAAACCACTCCGGACTACGAACCGTTCATGGAGAAGGCCTTCCACTCGCACACGACCTTCCATCCCTGTAATTTTTTCATCATGCGCAGGCAATATTTTGAAGGCTACATGGCCTTGCTCTTTCCAGTGCTTTTCGAGGTGGAAAAGCGCATCACGCCATGTTCGGACGACTATCAGGCGCGGGGGTTCGCCTATATGGGCGAGAGGCTCATGAACCTGTACGCCACTCGGCTCAAAATGGAGGGGAAGGCCAAAATAAAAGAGCAGCCCTTTTGTTTTCTGGAGTTCAAGCCGTGAGGATAACCTGACCGGATAAAACGGATTCCACCGATAGGACCAGAGGGGTCGGCGCCTCAACCAAAAATCCTGCGCAAGCCGTATGGAGCCGCTATGCTCATAAAAGACAATTCCGATTCACGTAAAAAACTACTCATATTTTTTTGCATATACACTGTGGCCATCTTTTTTGCGCTTCTTACCTGGAACCATATTGCACCACTTCCATTCAGCAACCCACATGGCATTATTAGCAAAATTGCAAAGCTAGGATATAACCCAAAAAACGAATACATCCGCCTCTTATTTGCTCTTGTGCTTCCATCAATATTGCTTGCTGTCGCATACGGAATAAATTTTTTCAAAATCAAATCGTGCATAACGCCAGTACGCCTCGAGGAAAAAAATCCTTTCGAAGGCCAAGAGAACAAGGCAAGCAAACTTACTTTAGTCCTATTTTTTATTTATCTACTCGTTTTTTCATTCAATCTACCAACACATGCAATTGGCTTGCGCGACAAAGTGGATGCGTTTCACGAAGGTGAATGCGTCGCGCCTGTCACCTTTTATCAACATGGCCAAGTTCCTTACAAAGATTTTGTTGTCATCCACGGACCATTCAAAGACGTATTGCGTGGAGTCGTTGCATTTAAACTATTCGGAAAATCAATCGGCGCCTTGCGTGCTTTCAGCTCCGTCCTGAAATTGTTTTTATGGATTTCCATCGGCGTCTGCATCCTTGCATTATTTAAAAGCAATACATTTTATTCATTTCTTTGCATCAACATCATGTTTATCCTGGCGAATATCGACCGAAATCAATTCATGAGCATCTCAAGCAGAGACATCATGATTTTTTCCTTCGTTGCCCTGGTCGCCTTCGCCAACGAAAATTTTTTCAAAACCATCCCCACGCGGCGGCTTTGCGCTTGGTCAGCGTCCCTGAGCTTTCTTGCTTTTTTTGCGTTTTTCTACTCGCTTGATAGAGGCGTGTACCTGTCCGCCGCATGGTTGGTCATCGCTTCCGCCGTTTGGTTCGCGTTCCTACGAAAAAAACGACAAAGCTCACCATTTCTGCTATCCAGCCTTTTCGGCATTATCTTGGGCTGTTTGCCCACCATTGTTTTCGTCCAAGGGAAGGTACTCCCTTATCTGGAATATTCCTTCAAAGGACTTCCCTCTTATGTGGATATGGCGACGTGGGCGTGGATCTATGACGTCAACAATCCCTATACAATTTTTGCAATTGCTCTTTTATCTTTTTTTGTATTCTTTCTCACAATACACCTAATCAGATGTATTTCAACAACCAAAAAATTCTCCAGCGGGATTGTTCTTTTCCTCAAAAATTATCTGACAGAGCTGTGCATGATATTGATTTCAATCTTTGTATTTAAAAATGCTCACAATGCCGTAGCTAAGTCAAGCATTGCAGCGCAAATCGGCATAGCCTACTTAACGTTTACATATATTATAATAAAATATTTTTTTGTAAAATTTAAACAAAATAAAATACTATATTCCATTGTCGTCATTATTATTCCAGCATTGTTTACGCTCTTATCAACACAATACATTATAGCACACACGAAGTATGAAAAATATTTTCCCTTGAAGACAACGGATGACCAACTCCTGGACGAAGACTTCAAGACCGCCATCTCTTTTTTAAAATCAAATTTAGATCCAAAAGACACCATCTACACGACGTCCTCCGTCGGAATTTGGTATTATCTGCTGGACAAGCCGTCCCCAACCAGATTTCCGCTCCTCAACACCGCGCCAACACGAGAATACCAGAGAGCAATCGTCCGCGACCTGGAATCGGCAAAGCCCAAATTTGTCATCGACTCCACATTTTGGACAGATACTCTTTTTTCCGTTAACATCACGGACATGTTTCCCATTGTCTTCGAGTATCTCAACAAAAATTATACACCAATAAAGACAATCGGAAAACAAAGCATCTTCTCCAGAAACAACGTTCAAACCCAATAGCTTGATCCTGATATTTACTTCTTATGGAAACTTCGCAAGAAAGATACGCCATTATCGCAGAATTCTTTAAGTATGGCGTTGTAGGGCTACTTGCTTTTGTCTTGGATTTTTCTATTCTATTTATCTTTACAGAGTTTCTGGGCGTCAACTATCTATTGGCTGCAGCTCTTGGATTTATCTCGGGACTGTTGTTAAATTACGTTCTTTCCCTCGTCTGGGTTTTCAAAAAAAAATGTTACGATTCGCGCTGGAAAGAATTCAGCATCTTTGCCCTTATCGGAGTCGGTGGATTAGTTCTTAACGAGCTTATCATATGGTTGTTCACGGAAGAGTTTGGATTGCATTACACTGTATCCAAAATTATATCGACCATTGTCGTTTTTCTCTACAACTTCGGACTCCGGAAGTTCATTTTATTCAGAGGATGACATGCGAAAACAGGTTGTCGTCATTGGCGCCGGCCCTGCCGGCCTGACCGCCGCGCATAAGCTCGTTGACCAACAGGAATTCGATGTTATTATTCTTGAAAAGAGTAAAGATATCGGCGGAATATCAAAAACATTGCAATACCGCGGCAATAGAATCGACATCGGCGGCCATCGTTTTTTTTCCAAATCCGACGCTGTGATGGCGTATTGGAAGAGCCTGTTGCCGATTCAGGGAAAACCCGCTCGCGACGATAAATTTCTGCATCGGGAGCGCAAACTTTCCCCGCTGCCGGGCGCGCCCGATCCGGAAAAAGAGGATCGGTGCCTTCTGGTGCGAACCCGCATTTCCCGAATCTTCTTTTTAAAAAAATTCTTTGATTATCCCGTCTCCCTATCCTGGCGCACGTTCGCCAATCTGGGCATCGCCCGCAGCGTCCACTTAGGCCTTGGTTATGTTTGGTCCATGCTGGCGCCGCGGAAACGAGAGCAGACGCTCGAAGACTTCATGGTCAACCGCTTCGGCAAACCGCTTTACCGACTTTTTTTCAAACACTATACGGAAAAAGTTTGGGGCAAGAGCTGCAAGGAAATCGCGGCCGACTGGGGGCGACAAAGGATCAAAGGGCTTTCCATCAAGAAGGCCCTCCTCCACGCCGTCAAAAGCAAACTGAAACCTGACGCCTCCGTAGCCCAAAAGCATACCGAATCTTCACTGATCGACAGATTCCTCTACCCCAAATATGGGCCGGGCCAACTCTGGGAAACGGATGCGCAGTACTGCACGGAGAAGGGCGCCAGTCTGCTGATGGAGCATACGGTTGTCGCGATAAGAAAAGATGGAGACCAGTTGACCAGCGTCATTGTACGCGACAACACGAAGGGGCAAGAAAAGGAAATACCGGCTGATTACGTCATATCCTCCATGCCGATTAAAGACTTGATCCAATGCATCCGCGGCGACGTTCCGAAGAATGTAGCCGAGGTCGCCGGCAATTTGGAATATCGGGATTTCATCACCGTTGGCGTGCTACTAAAAAAACTGCGGTTGCAGAACAACACAAAAATAAAAACCGTCAACAACATTGTACCGGACAACTGGATATATATTCAAGAACGCGACGTATTGGTGGGAAGGTTGCAAATATTCAACAATTGGAGCCCATACCTCGTACACGACTCCGCCTGTGTTTGGATCGGCATGGAATATTTCTGCAACCAGGGAGACCGCCTCTGGAGCCTGCCCGATGAAGACATGAAACGCTTGGCGGTGGATGAGTTGGCCTCCATAGGCGTCGCTGACAAAGATGATCTCATGGATTCCTGCGTAATCAGGGTGGAAAAGGCTTATCCGGCGTATTTCGGAGCATACAGCCGCTTCTCAGAGGTTCGCTCGTTCCTGGACGCCATTCCCAACCTTTACCCGGTCGGACGAAACGGGATGCACCGATACAACAACATGGACCATTCCATGCTCAGCGCCATGGAAGCGGTCAACTGCATTACGTCAGGATCGGTGGACAAGAAATCAATCTGGAGCGTCAATACGGAACAGGAATATCATGAAGAAAGAAACTCCAAACATGGAGCGACCGCCGGTTTCCGATCCAAACACTGATGAAAAAAACCGGCCTTCGTTGGCGAGCTGCCCATAAGGCGTCCATCCGTCTCAGGAATACGTCAGCCCGTAGCGATCTCTTTCGGCGCGATCCGTTTCGCCAGGTACATGAACGGGGTGTCCATGACGGCCACCACCAGCTTGAATACATACGTCGTGGCGACGATCTCCAGCCAGACGTCCAAGGGAAAGACGCCCCAAAAAGCGACGGTGCAAAAGATCAGCGTATCCATGAGCTGGCTGACCCAGGTGCTGGCGTTGTTGCGCAGCCACAACCATTTGCCCCCCGTGCGCTCCTTCCAATAGTGGAACGCCCAGACGTCGTGCAGTTGCGAGACGACGTACGCCAGCAGGCTGGCCGCCGTCACCCGGACCACAACCCCGAAGACCGACACGAGGTGCGGCTGAATGAAGTCGTCCGGCGCGGGCGTGAACCGCAAGGCGATCTGCATGTACAGCGTGGAGATGACCAGCGCGCAGAAGCCCAGCAGAACGCCGCGCCGCGCCTCCTCCTTGCCGTAGAACT
>JBFWJY010000071.1:0-5819 GCA_050252955.1 Desulfomicrobium sp. | reverse complement strand
GCGCCTTCGCTGGATTTCCGTGACCACCTCAACCGTTGGAGCCTCATTAGCACTAGGTCTGGTCATAGGGATAGACCTACCTCCTCACTGCTTACGAGGTGTCCGCTCGAAATGGGGGCTACTTCAGGGTTTCGGTCTTTCTCAGGTTTTTCCTATCATTGTAGCCGCCCTTTCTACAGAGAAGGATGGCGTCCTTCTAATTGAAAATCCTGAAGTGCATCTCCACCCCGCAGGCCAAGCATTAATGGGTTCTTTTTTAGCTGAAGTTGCTAACTCTGGCATCCAGGTCATTATTGAGTCTCACAGTGATCATGTTTTAAACGGCATTCGGCGCTCAGTGAAAGCACAACAACTACCTCATGAACAAGTTGCCTTGCATTTCTTTCGTCCCAGAGTAGATGATGCTACACAAGTTGAGTCTCCAAAAATTGATTCAATAGGTAATATAGATGTTTGGCCCGATGGCTTTTTCGATCAATTTGATAAAGATATGAATCATTTTGCAGGATGGGGCGATTAACATGGATTTTCTTGTTAATGATCTTTCCTTACACGGTCAATTTGCAGACCTCGATACTTTTCGTGATTCGATAAAAACCATAATGACAATGAAAGAAACTTCAAGACGTTATGGCTTTAGATTGTACTGCCCGAAAACATTCGTCAGTTCTCCCGTAACCTCATCCATGTGTTTACAGCAGGCTATAAACAATGCCTTGGATATAGATCAAAAGAGGTCTTTTCTGTCTTGGGTCACAAGCAGCGGCCCATTCATGGAAGACGTCCGTCAACATCACCCTGATGACTATTTTACATGTAGTGAAAACATAGTGACGGATACCGCGGTTGGCGAAGCGGCTTGGTGCTGTTTGCATAAAATTAATAGAGACCTAATAAGTGTAGCACCGTCTGATTGGTGTAGAAATCCTATCGAAGTCACACACGTAATCATCACAGCAACAGAACGCCTTGTAGCAGTCAACAACCATTGGGACTTGATAGAATTCAAAGCATACCTTGACCAACGCCCAAAGCCAATATCATCATGGGATGATCTTGAAAGAGCTTCACGCCTGAAATATGATAATCTCTATTTTTCAACAACTGCGTTTGCAGCACTAGAAGGTCATCCATTTTCAAGTTGTGCTGCCGATAGAATTTTCTTCATTCTTTCTACCTTAGATTTTATGGCTACAGAAATCGATAAGAACGGAAAAAGAACTGTTGCTGGTAATGAGTACTATCAAAAGTTTTTTGCTCAAAGGAAAGAGGCTGGTGGGCGTGGATCAATCTTTTCCGATTCATCAGAAGGTGAAAAGCATGATTTTAAAGAGAAATTGACCTTTACACATCCTGAAAAAAAAGATGAATATATTTTCTGCCCAATGCATGGAAAAGTGCAAACGCCACAACTGAGAGTTCACTTCTCATGGCCTATTCGCCCACAAGAGCCTATATACATTATGTATGTAGGTCCAAAAATTACTCGAAGGTGAATCCTGTCAAGATTATCCCCAGCTCACCTTCCCCATGCGACTCAAAGCAACTCAGACAAACTCAAGCCAACACATCCCCAATAAAATCAAGAAAAAATGCAACTATGGCGAGCACCTGAGACACGCTCATAAAAAACCTTTTAATCATATATGCCTTTGATTTCAAACTACAATTCAAAACACCGAAGAAATTTCCAAATCATATTCATGCGATAACAATGATGGGACGGAATACGATGCCGCGGCGTAAAACGCACCCGTCACGGCGCTCGCAGCCGCGACCTGCTCGCCGTGGGCTACCGCTCGCGACCGCCGCGCCCGGCGCTGGACGAAAATTTCTCACCTGAGGAGGCCAGAGAGGAAGAATAGGGCAAGAAGGTTGGATCCGCTTCCGGGGACCCTGCTTTCAACGGTGGCCGGAAAGGCCGAAGCAGCGATGAGGGCCGGAAACGCGGATACAGCCATAGCCATTCGCCAAGCCATCCTCCATGCGGGCGATCTTAGCTTCAGAATCGGAGGACGAGTCCCCTGCTTGCCGAGCGCCATCGAGTCCCCCTGTGCTTCAAGGGATTGTCTTGGATTTGTGGAAGTTTTTCAACAGGCGGCTCAATCGCTGGAGGCAAGCCCCCTCTTGCCAACCCCCAAAACACAAGAGATACTCCGCCCGGAGTACTCTGCATTATGAAAATACAAGCACCCAACACGCTTTCAAGCGAAAGCCTCATCCTGGCGACCTGTCCCAAGGGCGTCTCCCCCTGGCTGGCGCAGGAGATGGAACGGCTCGGCTACGGCGCCAACGAACTCAAGGCGGGTGTGGAGACCGAAGGCACTCTTTTCGACTGCATGCTCCTCAACCTGCGGCTTTCCATGGCCCACCGGGTGTTTTTTCGATTGGCCGCGTTTGCGGCGGAGGAACCGGACGCCCTGTACAAGCGTGCGCGCGCCATTCCATGGGAGCGGTATTTTTCACCGGACGGCTATTTTACCGTGTCTGCGAGCATCCAAACGGACGTTGTCAATGACTCCCGCTATGCCGGGCTTCTCGTCAAGGATGCGGTGGTGGACCGTTTTCGGGAGAAGACGGGCCGTCGCCCGGACAGCGGCGGGGAAACCACGGGCGCGTCCGTGTTTCTTTTCTGGCGCGGGACACAGGCGGTGATCTACATCGACACGACCGGCGAGCCGCTTTCCAGGCGCGGCTACAGAAAGATCCCCGGCAAGGCTCCCATGCAGGAGACCCTGGCCGCAGCCTGCCTGGAGGCTTCCGGGTGGGACGGCAAGGGCAATGTGGTCAATCCCATGTGCGGCAGCGGTACGCTGGCGATCGAGGCCGCGCTCCGGGCCATTGGCCGTGCTCCGGGACTTTTCCGACCGTATTTTTCCTTTATGGCGCTTGCCGGTTTTGACGAGGACGGCTGGGGCATGCTGCGGGACGAGGCCCGCAAATGCGAGAGAGCCTTCGCCGGAAAAATCGTGGCCACGGATCATGACCCGCGCGTACTTGCCGGAGCGCGCAAGAACGCCCAAGCCGCAGGAGTGGAGAAGCTGATTGATTTTTCCGTGTGCGACTATAGCGAAACCCACGTCCCGCCGGGCGACGGGCTGGTCATCCTTAATCCTGAATACGGGCGCAGGCTGGGAGAGGAAAAAGAACTGGAGCCGGTCTACTCAGGCATGGGCGACTTTTTCAAGAAGCAGTGCTCCGGCTATACGGGCGCAGTTTTCACGGGCAACCCGAGTCTTGCAAAAAAAGTCGGCCTCAAGGCGAGGCGGCGCATCGAGTTCTGGAACGCCAAAATCGACTGCCGTCTCCTCTTGTACGATCTGTATGCCGGAACCCGCAGACAACCCGCCCGTAACGGTGAAAAAGAAGATAACTGATGTCCTGACAGTGACGGGATGGCCTCCTTCACGGGGTGTAAGAATCCCTTAAAGACTCCCCCCGTAGGGGCGAGCCATCCTCACTACCACGGCGCCTCACCACATGATTTCCATCGTCTCCTCTCTCTTCTCCTCAGCCGGTTGGACCGCGGACTGCCGGCGGTCTCTTTAGAGGTGGCCACGCTAACCCAGGGTGGGTCGGCGGCCCGACGTCGGCTCCTGAATGATTGATCAACTTGAGGTGTCTGGTTCAGCGGGGGCAACTCCAGCTGGCTAGTTGGCAATCCTTTCTGCGAGGGAGTCAATGCAGCTGCTGACCAAAAGGAGCGGTCGTGGCCTCGGGCTTGAAGTCAGGCCTTGCCAATTTATGGAATTGACGCCGGACTACTCCGCCTTCCTGGAAAGCAAGTTGCCGATTAGCCGAATCACCGTATCCTTCTCCCGAGGGTCGGACTCCGCGACCAGCAAGGTCAGAGCGGCAAGGCCTGTTTCATTCATGACGGGGAGGCCTTCCGAGTCAAACAACCGCCCGTTTTCGTGCAGGAATCGGACAAACAAGAACGCCGCGCTGCGCTTGTTGCCGTCCATGAACGGGTGATTCTTGACCATGAAATAGAGCAAATGGGCGGCCTTGCTCTCCATGGTGGGATACGCTGCCTCGCCGAAGGCGCTTTGCTCCAGGGCGCCCCAGATGGCGGTCAAGCCTTCCCCCCGATCCAGCCCGAAAAGGTTCGAAGCCTCTTCCCGCTCCACAAGTTTTCGCTTCAGTTCGGCAAGGGCGCTTTGAGCCTCGGCAAGCGGCGTGAGCTTGCCCCCTGGTTGCCCCTCGGGCTCTGACAACCTTCCCTCGTCGTACTGCTGCAGCCAAAGGAACGTCCTAGTGTAGCGACTGACGATGTCCACCAACCCCCGTCCCTCCTGGACATGACGCACATTGCCCGCGCTACGCTGGACCAACTCCAAAGCCTTCTGCAGCTCCCGGGCATTCTCCGAGAGGCGCTTCCTGTTGATCGTGTAGCCCTGAACAAGATGCTCCCGAAGGACGCGGGTCGCCCATTGGCGAAACCGGACGCCTTGCGGCGACTTCACCCGGTAGCCAACCGAAATGATGACGTCCAGATTGTAGTGGGCGAGATTGCGGGAAACGTTCCTGCCTCCCTCGTCTTGAACCGTTGCAAAATTTGCAACAGTTGCCCCCTGCTCCAGTTCCCCTTCAGAGAATACGTTACGAACGTGGCGGGAGATCACGGACTTGTCGCGGCCGAAAAGTTCGGACATCTGGTTGGCGTTCAGCCAGACGGTTTCATGCTCCATGGGGACCCGCAGCACAATGGCGCCGTCGTCGCTTTGATAGACCGCGACAGCCGCGGGCTCTGTGGCTGAACTCCGTTGTTGCATGACGCCTCCGCCAAAGGATGTAAACCAATCTGGACCGGGCGGGCAAGCTTGAGGAACCGGGCTTGCCTCAGCCCCGAGAGGTGATGTCCTGTCCCCGGTGGTCCGGCGAGGGGGAATCGTTCTCCTAGCCCTCCTCGTTCGGGGTGGCGGAACGGGGCGCTCCGTTGCCTGCCCTGCCCCAAACAGCCTGACTTCCGGGAAGCCCCTCCGGTTTGCCACACTGGCCGCGTCGCTATATAATTGCAAAAACCTCCCCACTTGTTGGAGGAAGGAGGAAGACATGGCCGCCGAAAAGAGGAATCGAGAGAAACAACTCCGGGAGATCGAGGTCGCCCTGAAACGAACCTCTCAACAGGCCGCGGAGATCGCTCGTCAGACCGGCGCAGCGCTCATCTTGTGGGAAGACGGGGAAGTCATGAAATACTATCCGGCGATCAGGTTTCCGCGGACAATCAGTAGTCAAAATAGGCCTTGGTTTCACGAACCCGCGATGGGTAGCGCTGCTCTTTAACGTCTCCATCAGCCAACGACATTGACTCACCTCCAACTCACCTTTTTCTAGGTGACTCACCACAACTCAGACGAACTCATCACAACATATCCCAAATAAAACCAACAGATTGCGACTATAGCGGACATCTGAGACATTACTCATAACCCGAAGGTCAGAGGTTCAAATCCTCTCCCCGCTACCAACGATTACAAGGCCTTGCAGGCAATTCGCCCGCAAGGCCTTTTTCTTGACCAACCCTCTTCCCGACACCTTCCCGAAACCACGAAATCACTTCAATGAGATTGGATTGTACGATTCGTTGGGGCCGATCGCTTGATCCCGCCAGCCCTCATAATCGTCCCCAGTGCTTCCCAAAGCCCACTCCCGTGTCGAACCAGACAAATTCCCCGACCCGAAGAAGTGACCCCACTTGATCGGACCACTTGGCGGCGAAATTAAGGTGGACTGGTTCTTGGGTTACGCCGCCTTTCTGGGGCAAGCCAGAGGGGGCGCCCCCTCTGGCTTGCGGGCTTGATATATCTCCATCGGCT
>JBFWJY010000070.1:0-6610 GCA_050252955.1 Desulfomicrobium sp. | reverse complement strand
CGAAGCGCCAGGCCCAGGGGATAGGAAATGGATCCGGCCAGGTAGAGCAGTGCTATGATCAGTTCAAAAAGTCGGGAAGCAGTCATCACACCAGTCTCCGATTCTTGGATGCAAGTCTGTGGGGAGCGCCGCCCGGAGCAGTTCCAGGCAGGCGTGCCGGTCGTTGGTTCTGATCAGTTCCGGCAGGGCGGAGGCTGCCAGTTCGCGGAATATCTCCCTGTTTTCGTCGCTGCCGCGTCCAAGGGCCAGAAGGTCGGCCCTGATTTCGGCCAGCAGCCGGGTCATGATTTCGTATTCAGGCCCGTAGCGCCGCTCCAGATCCTGGCGGATGACCCGGGCCAGGGCGGGGCTGGCTCCGCTGGTGGAGATGGAGATGGTCAGATCGCCCCGGGTGATGCTGGCCGGGAGCACGAAATCGCCCGTCTCCGGCGCATCGGCCATGTTGCACAGAATTCCCCGCTTCAAGCAGGCCTGTCCGACGCTCGCGTTCACCGTCCGATCCGAGGCGCAGGCGAAAACGAGCCGCGCCCGGTCCAGGTCGGTTTCGGCGAAGGGCCGCTGTTCATACGAGAAGTTGTCCTGCCTTGCAAGGAGCGCGGTCAGTTCGGCATTGGGCGGAGCGGGATCGACGGCCGTGACCATCTTCGGGGCGCATCGCAGCAGCCCCCTGATCTTGCGCAGGCCGACTTCGCCCGCGCCGATCACCAGGCAGCGCATTCCGGTCAGGTCGAGGAGCAGTGGATAATAACGCATCGCAGCCGTCTAGCAGAGGCGGCCCTGCTTGTCCAAGCCGTCCATGATCGTTTCCGCGCCCCGCTTGGCGAGAGGGCTGGAAATCCGGGGAGTTCTGGACTTTTTCCGCTTTTTGCCGGATGAGGGGCCATGAATTCCGGCGAGATCGATATGCGCAGCCCCTCCGCACCCAGGTATCTGGTCATTCAGTTGGCCCGGTTCGGCGATCTGATCCAGACCAAGCGTCTCTTGCGGTCTTTGCAGGCCGAAGGCGAAGTGCATCTGCTGCTGGACGCGTCCCTCAAGACGCTGGCCGAACTTGTCTACCCCGGTGTTCACGTCCACGGCATGGCCGCTCACGGCGCTTCGGGCGGCGACGTGCTGGCCCGGGTTCACGAGGACCTGGGCCAGCTGGCGGGGCTTGATTTCCACCGCGTCTACAACCTCAATTTTTCCGGGCCGAGCTTCGCCCTGGCCGGCATGTTTCCCTGGCGTCGGGTGCGCGGCTACCGCGCGCGGCAGGGGCAGCGTCTGATCGATTCCTGGCCGGAGCAGGTCATGCGTTGGACCAGGACCAGATCCCTGACCGGTCTCAACCTTGTCGATGTCTGGGGCCTCTATTCCCGGCAACCGCTGCCGCCGGAACTGGTCAATCCCGACGCGGTCCCGCGCGGGGGCGGAATCGGGGTGGTCATGGCCGGACAGAACGCGCGCCGCTCCCTGCCCGCGCCGGTGCTGGCCCCCCTTGTCCAGGCCGCTTTCGGCCGTGTCGGACATGGCCCCATCCTCCTGCTTGGCTCCGCAGGGGAACGGCGGGCCGCCAAGGAGCTTGCCGCCCTGCTGCCCGCGGCGTTGCGCGGCGAGGTCCGCGACCTGGTCGGGCGCACCGGCTGGCGGGAGTTGCACGACGCGGTGGGCGGACTCGACCTCATCGTCTCGCCGGACACCGGCACCATGCATCTTGCCGCCCATCTGGGCGTGCCGGTGCTGGCTTTTTTTCTGTCCTCGGCCTGGTGCCACGAGACCGGTCCCTACGGTCGGGGGCATGTGGTGCTCCAGGCCGTGACGGAGTGCGCTCCCTGCCTGGAAACCGCCCCCTGTCCGCACGAAACCGCCTGCCGACGGGTCTTCGGCGACCCGTCCGTGCTGCGCCATGTCAGCGGCCATGCGGCCAGACCGCTCGCCCCGGGCTGTCTGGTCATGGAGAGCGGTTTCGACGAGCTGGGGCTGACTTTTACCGCCCGCGCCGGAACGGACCCCGCGTCCGCGCGGCGCAAGGCTTTCAGGGCCATGGCCGCAGCCTATGCGGGAGTGTCCATGCCGGACGCATCGGCGCTGTTGCCGGACGAGAACTGGATGCGGGAGCGCGACTGGATGCTGCCCCAAACGTTGCGAGGAAGAATCCATGACTGAAATTCGGCGGATTCTGGTTGTGCTGCCCATGTACGGCGGCTCCCTGCCCATCGGGCGCTATTGCGGCAATGCCCTGCGGGAGCTTGGACATGTGGTGGAATATTTCGAGGCCCCGGATTTTTTCGGCGCCTTCTCGGCCTTGAAGGCCTTGCGCGTGGGCACTGACCGCCTTGACTATCTGGAGAACAGCTTTTTGCAGGTCGTGTCCCAGGCCATCCTGGCCAAGGTCGAGTCTTTCGGCCCCGATCTGGTTTTGGCCATGGCCCAGGCCCCGCTGTCGCGGCAGGCCCTGAAGCGCCTGCGGCGCGACAAGGTGCCCACGGCCATGTGGTTCGTGGAGGATCGCGAGGTGTTTCCGTACTGGAAGGCCTTCGCGCCTTTGTACGACGTGTTCGCGGTCATCCAGAAGGGTGATTTCGCCCGGCAGCTCGCGGACCTGGGGCAGCCCAACTCCCTGTATCTGCCGCTGGCCGCCGATCCCGGGGTGCACCGCCCCCTGGAGCTTTCGCCCGTGGAGCGGCGCAAGTACGGCAGCGAGCTGTCTTTTGTGGGCGCCGGCTATCCCAACCGCCGCCTGGCCTTCCGCCGGCTTGCCGGCCACGACCTGCGCATCTGGGGCAACGACTGGGACGGGGAGACGGCTCTCGCCCCGTATCTGCAACGGGATGGGGCGCGCATCGATACCGAGGAGGTGGTGCGCATCTTCAACGCCACGACCATCAACGTGAACCTGCATTCCTCCGTGCGCCCCGGCACGCTGGTCGGGGACGGGGACTTCGTCAATCCGCGCACCTTCGAGCTTGCGGCCTGCGGGGCGTTTCAACTGGTGGACCGGCGCGCGCTTTTGCCCGAACTTTTCGACGAGGGCGAGCTGGCCCTTTTTTCCGATGTGGACGAACTGCTGGACAGCGTGGAATTCTACCGCGCCCATCCCGGGAAGCGGGCTGAGGTCGCGGCCAGGGGACGGGCCAGGGTTCTGGCCGAGCACACCTACGCGCACCGCATGCGAACCCTCCTGCGGCACGCCTCGGCCTTGATGCCGGACAGGGAGATTCCGGTCGACGACTGGCGTGCCCGGATCGCGCCGCATCTGCGTGACGAGGTGGAAACCCTCTTGCTCAAGCTCCAGCTGGCGCCCACGGTCAGTTTCGAGGATCTGGTCTGGACCCTGCGCAGCCGTGAAGGCAGCCTCACCCGCCTGGAAACCGCGATCCTCTTTCTCGACGAATGGAAAAAGCTCTACGCAGGCCACAGACCCGGAAAATAAGCCTCGATTTTGGCTTGAAACTCTTTGCGTGCGCGGTTAGTCAGAGCGTTGCCCATTCAATGACCAGGAGTTCACATGTACAAGCCCTCCATCGGCCTTTCCCTTGAAGGCCTGCCCTTTATTTTCTTTACGACCATAGCCACCCTGACTTTTGCCGTGCTTGATTGCTGGTTCATGGCGACGATTCTGCTCGTGGCGCTTTTTCTTGTGCTCAATTTCTTCCGCGACCCGGAACGCGTGATCCCGCAGGAACCCGGCGCGGTCGTGTCGCCGGCCGACGGCAAGGTCATCAAGGTCGAGACCATGCGCGATCCCATGACCGGCGAGGACCGCGTCACGGTATGCGTGTTCATGAACGTCTTCAACGTGCACGTGAACCGCCTGCCCGTGGCGGGGCGCATTGCCCGCATCTCCTATTTCGGCGGCAAATTCCTGAACGCCTCCTTCGACAAGGCTTCCGTCGACAACGAGCGCAACGCCCTGCTGGTCGAGGACGCCGAAGGCAAGACCTGGACGGTGGTTCAGATCGCCGGGCTCATCGCACGGCGCATCATCTGCTGGGGCGAGGAGGGCGACACCTTGAAGCGAGGCCAGCGTTTCGGACTGATCAAGTTCGGATCCAGAGTTGACCTTTACCTGCCTGCCGGGTATGAACCGACCGTTCGAATCGGCGAAAAGGTTTTCGCCGGACAGAGCATACTGGCCCGCAAAAAGTAAAAAAAAGTATTTTCAGGACCGTGATGGAACACGCGAAACCCAAACATCGGGGATACTATCTGCTCCCCAACATGATGACCATGGCCAGCCTGCTGACCGGGTTCATGGGTATTCTGTGGTCCATCGACGGCCGTTTCGAGATGGCGGCCGTGGCCATCATCGTCAGTTGCGTCTTCGACGGGCTGGACGGAAAACTGGCCCGGCTGACCAATTCAGCCTCGGACTTCGGCGTCCAGCTCGATTCCCTGGTCGATCTGGTGGCCTTCGGCGTCGGTCCGGCCGTCATGATCCACCAGTGGAACACGTTCGAGTTCGGCCGCCTGGGCATCATGGCCTCTTTTCTGGTCATGGCCTGCGGTGCGCTTCGTCTGGCCCGGTTCAACATCCAGACCGGCAAGATCAGCAAGCGGTTCTTCATCGGCCTGCCCATTCCGGCGGCGGCCTGCACTCTGGCCACCTTCGTGCTTTTTTCCCACTACATTCCCGAGTCCATGGCGGGCATGGTGCCCGGCATCACCCTCGGCCTGGCCTTTCTGGTCTCCATCCTGATGGTCAGCAATGTCCGCTACGCCTCCTTCAAGGACGCCGAGGTCATCCGCGCCCATCGTTTCAGCGCCACTGTCACGGCGCTGCTCGTTTTCGTGCTTGTGGCCTCCGAGCCGAAGCTCCTGAGCTTTGTCTTTTTCATCGGCTACATCATTTCCGGCCTCGCCTACACCTACTTCATTCTCCCCCTACGCGGAAAAGGATTCCTACGAGAGTCTTCTCACAAGATCTCGTAAAGGAAACACGTAACCCCCTCAGCATCGTTTGCAGGAAACGGCCATCCCGGCGTACAGTCAGCCAGGATCAGCTGCGATCTTTTATAAGATAATCGATTATACATCATCCACCAGAAGGAGTGCATCATGTCAGAACGAATTTTCATTTTCGACACAACCTTGCGTGATGGAGAGCAGTCACCCGGCGCGACCATGAACCGTGACGAAAAGGTGCGCCTGGCCCGTCAGCTCGAAATACTCGGCGTGGACATCATCGAGGCCGGTTTTCCGGCGGCCAGCCAGGGCGACTTCGAGGCCGTGCGCGACATCGCCCTGGCCGTGCAGAACTGCCAGGTGGCCGGTCTTTGCCGGGCCCTGCCCGCCGACATCGATCGCGCCTGGGAGGCGGTCAAGGGCAACCCGCAGGCCCGCATCCACACCTTTCTGGCCACCTCGGACATCCACATGAAGTACAAGCTGCGCAAGGAGCGGCACCAGGTTCTGGACATGGCCGAGGCCGCGGTCAAATACGCCGCGTCCAAGACTTCCAACGTGGAGTTCTCCGCCGAGGACGCCTCCCGATCCGACTGGGCCTTTCTGGCGCAGGTCTTCGAGCGGGTCATCGCGGCCGGGGCCACGACCATCAACGTTCCGGACACCGTGGGCTACACCCAGCCCCAGGAATTCGCGGAGCTGATCCAATACCTGCTTGAAAACGTGAAGGGCAGCCACAAGGCCGTGTTTTCCGTGCACTGCCACAACGATCTGGGGCTGGCCACGGCCAACACCCTGGCCGCGCTCAAAGCCGGGGCGCGTCAGGCCGAGGTGACCTTGAGCGGCATCGGCGAGCGGGCGGGCAATGCGGCCCTGGAAGAGGTGGTCATGTCCATGGACGTGCGCAAGGACTTCTACCAGCTGGCCACCAACATCAGGAAGGAGCAGATTTTCCCCTCCACCAGGCTCTTGTCTTTGATCATCGGTCAGCCTATACCCCCTTACAAATCGATTATCGGTGCCAATGCCTTTGCCCATGAATCCGGCATTCACCAGGACGGGGTGCTCAAGAACCGTCAGACCTACGAAATAATGACTCCGGAATCCGTGGGGCGGCAGGAAGAGGACATGGTTCTGGGCAAACATTCGGGCCGGGCAGCCTTCGACAAGCGCCTCAAAGACCTCGGTTACCGCCTGGACGAGGAGCAGCTTGGCGTCGTGTTCACGGCCATGAAAAAGCTGGCCGACCGCAAGAAGGAGATTTTCGTCGAAGACCTGGAAGCCGTGGTCCTCGATGAGATCTTCCGCCTTCCTGACAAGTACCGCCTGGAATACCTGAGCGCGCTGAGCGGCAACATGGCCATCCCCAACGCGGTCGTCAAAATGTACGTGGACGGCGAGGAACGCATTCTTTCGGATTTTGGGACGGGCCCCATCGACGCCGTGTTCAACACCATCGGCAAGGTCGTGGGACGCAGCCCCAAGCTGGTCCGGTATGCGGTCAACGCCATAACCGGCGGCACCGACGCCCAGGGCGAGGTGACCGTCAAGATAGAAGAGAACGGTAAAACCTCGGTGGGCCGCGCATCCGACGCGGACATCATCGTGGCCAGCGCCAAGGCGTATCTGAACGCCCTGAACCGCTTGGCCAAAAGACAGGAGGACAGCATATGCGCCAGACTTTAGCACAGAAAATACTGCAGAGGCATACGGACCAGCCCATCAC
>JBFWJY010000069.1:0-7573 GCA_050252955.1 Desulfomicrobium sp. | reverse complement strand
ATTTATTTGTCAAAGATCCTTTAGCCTTCCGGCAAGAGGAAACGTCTCTATCGACTCCCTCATCCACCGTCAAGCGCTTTTTTCAAGCTTTTTTCAATTCCCTTCGCAAAGCATTCTTCGCAAAGGCAGGGTTAATCTTTTAACCCCCATTTCTCCGCAAGGTCAACCACTTTTTAGTGGCCCCATCCTAAGAGAAGAGAAAAAAAAGGTCCTGGCGACGACCTACTTTCCCACCAGTGGACTGGCAGTATCATCGGCGCTGGAGGTCTTAACTTCCGAGTTCGGAATGGAATCGGGTGGGTCCCCTCCGCCGTGGTCACCAGGACGAAATATATGAAAATATCAATGAACTTCGTTTGTCCGGAAGAGGAGTTCCTCATCGCGGAAGAAGCCTCTATGTGAACTCACCGACGCCCGTCAACTAAAAATTCGACACTTTTGATTTTTTTTCACGACAGCCCCGCCAACCATAACATAATACATTGAATTTGTTATTTCATTCGCAGCAGAGTATCCGCTACCGCGCCTCCAAGCTTCACGGGTTCACGGGGGATTTTCCCCCACGCGAAGACATCGACCAGCTCCTGCGGCGACGCAGCCTCGTTCGAAGGCAGCAAGCCTGCCCGGTAGGCCAGATGCCCCACCACCGCTTGCGGCGAAACGCCCTGCGCCCGCAACGCGCCCAGTTCGCACGATTGATGGCGCTTGGCGAGGCGCGCTCCCTCATGGTCGAGCAACAACGGCACATGCGCGTACCGGGGCGCCGGGGCCCGCAGGAGATGAAACAGCAGAATCTGGCGGGGCGTACATGGCAGGATGTCCGCCCCGCGAACGACCAGGCTGATGTTCTGATCCATGTCGTCCACCGCCACGGCCAACTGATAGGCGATCACCCCGTCGGACCGGCGAAGCGGAAAATCACCGCCACACTCTGCCCAGCTCAGTCGGACTTCTCCGTGCACGAGGTCCTCGAAGGCGACATCTTCCCCCCCGCGCAGACGCAGGGTCGCTCTGCGCCCCTGCGCTTCGCGCTCCCTGCGCTGCCTCGGGTCAAGTCCCAGGCAGGTGCCGGGATAAACCGGCCCCACGTCCTCCAGGTGAGGAGCGGAAGCCATGGTTTTAAGTTCCTTGCGCGTGCAATAGCAGGGATAGGTGCGCCCCATGCCGGTCAGATGGTCGATGACTTGGGCATAACGCTCCATCCTGGCGGCCTGGGTGTAGGGAGCGAACGGCCCGCCGACATCAGGGCCCTCGTCCCAGTCCAGCCCGAGCCAGGCCAGATCGCGCAGGATATCTTCGGCGAAGTGCGGACGCGACCGCTCGGGGTCGATATCCTCCATGCGCAGCACCAGCCTGCCTCCGGCGGAGCGCACGGCCAGCCAGCAGAGCAGAAACGACCAGGCGTTCCCCAGATGCAGGTGCCCGGTCGGGCTGGGCGCGAGCCGCCCACGAGGGGGCGCTTCAGAGTTTGAAACGATGGGATTCATGGCTGTCCTGGGGAGCACGGGGCTCCACAATTGTCAAGCGGGCGCCGCCGTCATTCCAGAAGGCGGTAGATGCGCTCCATGTCGAGGCTTTCCCGCACCGCGAGAGCCAAGCGATCCAGCGCGGCTTCCAGGTCATAGGCCACCTGCACCGCGCCCAGGGGCTCCAGCCCCTTGCGGCGTCTGAGACGGTCCAGAAAAGAGCGGCGAACCTCGTCGGCATCAAAAACCCCGTGCAGATAGGTGCCCCAAACCATCGCGTCATCGCGTCCCCAACCGATCTTTGCACCGTCCTTGCGGACCATGACGGGCTCGATCCGTCCGTCCAGCACGCGAGTATGCCCATGATGAATTTCGTAGCCGCGCGCTTCTTCTCCGAAAGGCAGAAACAGACAGGTCGCCTGGCACAGCACCTTGTCAACGGCCATTTCCGTCGCCAGGGGCAAAAGACCCAAGGGACGGGCGGCATTGCCGCCGCTCTCCACACAGGCCGGATCCGTGACCGCGACTCCGAGCATTTGCAGCCCGCCACAGATGCCGACGATTTCCGCGCCGCTGGCCGCTATCGCCCGGGCCAGACCCGAACTCCACAGATAGTCCAGATCCGCGAACACATTGCGCGAACCGGGCAGGATAACGGCATCGGCTCCCGCCAGATCATGGGGCGCGCGGGCGATGCGCAAATCCACGTCCGGTTCAAGCCTCAAAGCGTCAAGGTCCGTGAAATTTGAGATATGCGGCAAGTCCACGGCGATTATCCGCAATTCGGCGGCCCTGCCCTGCGGTCGCGCCTCCTTGAAACTGACCGAATCCTCTTCGGGCAGCCCCAGATTTCTTAAAAACGGCACCACGCCCAAGGTTTCGACTCCGGTGAAACGGCGCACGTAATCGACGGCATCCGCGAGCAGATCCTGCCTGCCCCGAAAGCGGTTGACGATGAACCCGGCAACCAGCGCCCGCTCCCACTCCTCCATGACCTCCATGGTGCCGACAAAGGAGGCGAATACCCCGCCCCGGTCGATGTCGCCGGCCAGCAGCACCCTGGCCCCGGCGTGCCGGGCCATGCGCATGTTGACCACGTCGTGGGATTTGAGGTTGACCTCGGCCGGGCTGCCCGCGCCCTCCAGCACCATGACCTGGGCCGAGGCGGACAGCTCATCGTAGGCGTGCGTGATGGTCTCGAAAATTTGCGGCTTGTAGCGGATATACTGCCCCACGCTCATGTTGCCCACGGGCTTGCCGAGCACGATGACCTGGGAGCCCGTCTCCGAATTGGGCTTCAGGAGCACCGGATTCATGCGCACGTCCGGCTCCAGCCGACAGGCCTGGGCCTGCAGGACCTGGGCGCGGCCCATCTCGCCGCCGTCACGGGTGACAAAGGAATTGAGCGACATGTTCTGGGCCTTGAACGGGGCCACGGCGAGCCCATCCTGCAGGAAAATCCGGCACAGAGCCGCAGTGAGGACCGACTTGCCCGCGTTGGATGAGAGCCCTTGCAACATTATGGCCGGGGTTTTGCGCACGCCCTGACGGCGAGGCCTGCCGGGTTCGAAAATCTCTGCAAGGGCCTGCGTCAAACGCCCGTTCTCCTCCGCGCCGCGCACGGCCACCCGAAAATAATGGGCATCAAGGCCCTCATAATTGGCGCAATTACGGATCAGGATGCGGCTTTTGGCGAGCTTCTCCTGCAAGGCGAAGGCGTCCATGGCTTCGCTACGGCAGAGCAGATAATTGGCGCTGCCCGAAAAAACCCTGATCCCCAGCCCAGCTAAATCCGCCTTCAAGCGACCGCGCAGTTCCTTCACCGCATCGAGAGTCTGCCTGGCGAAGTCCTCGTCGCGCAATGCCTCCGCACCCACGGCCTGGGCCAGGGCGTTGACGCTCCAGTCCGGCAGCAGGGCTTCAAGGGCCTCGCACGCCGCCGCGTCGCCATATCCGAGGCCCAGACGCAAGCCCGGCACGGCGTAAAATTTGGTCAGGGAATGCAGGACAAACAGGTTGGGGCGCAGCGCAGCGCCTAGCCTGGACAGCCGCGGTACGAAATCGGCGAATGCTTCATCAATCAGGAAGAAGCTCTGTGGATGCCGGTCGGCCAGATCCAGAATGCGCTCCGCTTCAAACAGGGTGCCGGCCGGATTTCCGGGCTGTCCGAGAATGACCAGCGCCGGTGTGTCCAACAGCTTTTCAAGCCGGGGCCAGTCCATACAGAAGCCCGTTTCGGGATGCAGAATCAGAATTTCGCAAGAAAGTCCGGCTGCTTCGCAAGCCCGCGCATAATCCCCGTAACACGGCACGGGCAAGACTGCGCGGCCAAGCCCTCCGGACGCGCAGACCCTGGGCAGGGCATACAGCAATTCGGACGAACCGTTGCCTGCCACCACGTTTCCGGGCTCCACGCCCATGCGCGTGGCGGCGATCCGGCGCAGGGCTTCCGCCCGCGGCTCGGGATAATGCGCCGTTCCGGACAGGGCGCGGGCCACCACGGGCCGCAACCATGCGGGCGGGCCCAGGGGATTGATGTTGGCCGAAAAGTCCAGGATCTCTTCCGGAGCGCAGCCAAGGGCCGTGGCCATGGAGCGGATATTGCCGCCGTGGGCGGGGAGGCTGGCCATGATCAGAGGAGTTTCCCAAGTTTGAAGCGCAGCCGGAGCACCCCGTTCTCAAAGGAATGGGTGGTCAGTCGGAAGACGCCGAGCAGGCCGGTGCGGTCCGCGTGCTCGCCGATGCAGGGGCAGGCGTCGTAATCCCCGATGCGGATGATTCGCAGTTCGTCGGACGCCTCCTCGGGCAGGCGTTCCAGATTGAAAAGAGCCCGCGCCTCGGACCGGGCCATGCTTTCGGCCAATACCGGCAGGTCGGCTGCGATGACTGCGTTCACACGCGCTTCAACGTCCCGGACCTCGGCCTCGGTCAGGTCGCGGTCGAAGTGATAGTCGCACTTGGCCTTGTCCGGATTGATGTGAGCGGAAAAGCATCGACCGCAGGCAAAGAGCCGGTCCATGGTCTGATTCAGAATGTGTTCTGCCGTGTGCATGCGCGGATCGTAATTTTTGGCCATCGTCCCTCCGATGAGAGGTGATAGCCGGGGGACGGGACGGGGTAAAGGGGCCAGGGCCCGGTTCAACCGACAAGGGCCGGAGCGACCAAAGACGCGGCCACTCCCCACATGGTCAGCCCCACAAGCACATCGAGCACGGCCCAGGACCGGGGACGGCGGAAAAAAGGCAAGAGCAGGCGCGCGCCCAGGCCCAGGGCCAAAAACCAGGCCAGGGATGCGGTGGCCGCTCCCGCACCGAAGAAAAAGCGCTGCGCCTCCGGATAGCGGCCGCCGATGGAACCCAACAAGAGCACCGTATCGAGGTAGACATGGGGATTCAGAAACGTCACGGCCAGGGTCGCGGCCACTGTGGCGCCAAGCCCCATCCGTGCGCGGTCTTCCGGTCCAAGGCTTCCCGAACGCAGGGCCGAGCGGAAGGATCGCAGCCCGTACCAGAACAGAAAGCCCGCCCCGAGCCACGTCGCCCAAAGCGCCAGTCCCGCGTTTTGGGCAAGGACGATGCCCATGCCGGACAACCCCAGGGTGATGAGCAGGGCGTCGCTCAGGGCGCAGATTAGCGCCACGGCGAGGTGGTGGTTGCGGGTCAACCCCTGGTTCAAAACAAAGGCGTTCTGGGCTCCGATGGCGATGATGAGGCCGGCACCGGTGCCCAGGCCCTGCAAAAATGGCGTGAAAATCATCAGGTTCTCCTTGCGTTGCGCTGGCCCAGGTCATAAACGAGGAGACTACATAAGGAAAATGAATAATTTTTCTGAACCATAAGAAAATCTAATGATAGACAGCAAACACCTGCAAGCCCTGGCCGCGGTAATTACCGAACAGAGCTTCGAAAAGGCCGCCCGCTCGCTCTTTCTGACCCAGTCCGCCGTGTCCCAGCGCATCCGCCAGCTGGAAGAACGCATCGGACAGATGCTCGTGGTGCGCTCGGCTCCGGTCAGACCAACGCCCGCAGGCATGGCCGTGCTGCGTCATTTCCGGCGGCTGGCGGTGCTTGAGGACTCGCTCTTCGAGGAACTGGCACCGGGAGTGAACAGCGAACCCGTGACCATGACCCTGGCCGTCAACGCCGACAGCCTGGACAACTGGTTTCTGCGCAGCATCCCGGAAATCCTGGAAAAAGAGAATGTGCTCCTGGATCTTCTGGTCGACGACCAGTCCGTGACCCATGCCTATCTGCGCTCGGGCGAGGTGCAGGGTGCCATCACCTCCACCCCGGCCGCTTTTCAGGGGCTTCTCACCCACGACCTGGGCGACATGGAGTACCTGTGCGTGGCCACGCCCCGGTTTCGATCGCGCCATTGCCCCCGGGGATTCGACCGGGATGCGGCCCTTCGCGCGCCCGTGGTCATCTTCAACCACAAGGACGCCCTGCAGCACGAGTTCCTCCGGCAGCGTTTCGGCGAAGAAATCCGGCCGCCCGTGCATGTCATGCCCTCAAACATCAGCTTTCAAGGGCTCATTCTGCAGGGCGGCGCGTACGGCATGGTTTCGCGCATGCTGGCCGAACCGCACCTCGCTCGCGGCGAACTGATCGACCTCGCTCCCGGAGAAACACTGCGCGTCCCCCACTATTTCCAGTGCTGGAGTCTGCAAAGCAGCCTGGCCCGGCGCGTCGGTGAAATCATAGTGCGCACGGCCCGGACGAGCCTGATCCCCCGGAGTCAGGAGCGCAGCGCCCCGGAGCCCGGGAAACCGGGCTTGTCTGAAAAGCGCCCGCCTGGTCTCCGTGGGTGATGGCGCAATGGGAGCTGCGGCCGTCGACCTTGATGACCATGGGCGAGGCCAGGCGCACGTGCGCCACATGCTCGTCCCTGGCCGCCACTTCGCAGCCTTCCAGCCATTGCCAGTCGAAACGCTCCCCTTCCTTGCCCGACATCATAATGTAATTGATTCCGAGCGTGGTGATGTTGTGGAAGAAATGCGACCCCTGAGACGGTTCGACGCGCAACTGCGCCGAAGCTGTCTCGACAATGGCCGACACCCCGGAAATGTCGCTCCAGGCCACGGGAATGCCGAGCCAGCGGTCGGCCGTGCCCCAGCGCCCCGGCCCCACCAGCAGGTATTTGCGCCCCTCGGCCACGAGGGAGGCGTTGATGCGGCCTATCTCAGCGGCGATCTGCACGGTCTTCTCGACCTCGAACGCGTCGGGGCGAACGAAGACGATATCGAGCACATCGTTCTTCTCGGCATTGCCCAGGGCGTGGGTGGACAGGCAAAAGGCCCTGGCGCGGTCTTTGTCGGTGATGGTCACGCGGTTCAAGTCCGCGCGGGCGGACATGGGCCGAAGCTGAAGCAGCGAAAATGCGGGATTGCGGTCTTTCTCCGGATAAAGATTGCAGGCGAATTCGATCTCCACCGGGCACCCCATGGCCGATTCCGCGATGCCCATGACATCCTTCAAAATTTCCGCCAGCGGCAAAATCTTGTGCTTGAGCACCTGGGCGAAAAGCAGGACGCGGGGACGGTCCGGAATGGAGGCCGTGTCGCGGATGCGCCCCTCTTCGGGCAGGAACGTCGAGGCCACAAGCGAGAGCGGCCCCACGCCCTCGGCCTCGACGATGTTGCGGCGGGAAAGGGAAAAATCCGTGCGCGGCCACGGCCAGCGTTCCAAAGGCAGGCTGTAGAACTCCGTCTGCGCGGTGCGCAGGGCCAGTTCCACCGTTGGGCACTGGGGCAGGATATTGGGATGGCAGGGCGAAAAACGCAGGGTCTGTCCGCCGTCGACAACGATCTTGCCGAAGCCGAAGGCGATGGTGGCCACTCCGTCCTCGGGCTTCATGCGCCCGAAAGGGTAGTAATTGTACGACTGCGCGACCCCGGAAATGGCCGGATAAAAAAAGCCCCCGTAATCCTCGCCGATGACCTGCTGCACCAGCACGCCCATCTTCTCCTCGTCGGTGCGCTGACTGACCCGGCGCGAAAAAGCCTTGGGCGCCTGGTAAAATGTCGACGCCCAGACCTGCTTGATGGCCAGGACCAATTCCGCCAGCCGCACATCGGGGTCGGGATTGTTGTTGGGAACCATGATCGT
>JBFWJY010000068.1:0-7716 GCA_050252955.1 Desulfomicrobium sp. | reverse complement strand
GGGGCTTCGGCGCGAACCTCCTGATCGACAATCTTGACGACATCGCGCAGATGGACCGCACCTGCGACGAAGTGGGCATGGACACCATCGAGATGGCCAACACCATGGCCATGGCCATGGAAGGCGGCGCCATCGCCTGGGGCGACAGCAAGGCCGTCATCGCCGAGCTGAACAAGGTCGGCACCTCCGATCCGCTGGGACGCATCTACGGCAACGGCACGTCGTTCACGGCCAAGGCCTTCGGCGTGGACCGGGTGCCGGTGGTCAAGAACCAGTCCCTGCCCGCCTACGACCCGCGCGCGGTCAAGGGCGTGGGCGTTACCTACGCCACGACCCCCATGGGCGCGGACCACACGGCCGGTTACGGCGTGTGCCAGAACGTGCTGAAAGTGGGCGGCGATGTCGACGGCCACAAGAAGGAAGGCAACATCGAGATCTCCAAGAATCTCCAGATCGCCACGGCGGCGGTGGACTCCCTGGGCCTGTGCCTGTTCGTGGCCTTCGCTATCCTGGACGACGCGCGCGGCGTGCCCTGCATGGCCAAGCTGGTGTCCGGCCTGACCGGCAAGGAAATGAGCGTGGACGAGATGATCGGCATCGGCGTGAATTGCCTCAAGGACGAACTGGACTTCAACAAGCGCGCCGGTTTCACCGACGAGGACGACCAGCTGCCCCGCTTCTTCCGCGAAGAACTCCTCGCGCCCCATAACGTGGGCTGGGGCTACACAACGGAAGAACTTCAGGCCGCCAAGGTCTAGGACTTTCAAACCTCGCGTTCCGGAGGCTTCCGGCCTCCGGAACGCGAATTCAAGGCAGCGGCATACTTTCAGCGATGGCTGGAAGGTGCCCAGAACCGCACGCATCCACCTGGATCAGTGGCAGGGATGCGGACGAAGGCGCACTCATTGTCTCGAAATACACGCGCCCATAAATATGTCAAAATTGACATGTTTATGAATGAATAGGTCATGACTCACCGAATGCAAAAAGGGCGGCCACAGGATCCCCCCCTTGCGCGGAAACTTGCGACATTGGCAATGCGCGTCAGCATCCGCCGAATGGCCCAGAGGCGGACCCCGTGTCCGCCTTGCGTCGGAGTGTGGGACAGGGCGGGCGCGGGGCGGAAGAAGGGCGGCCACGGAGGGCCGCCCCTGCTGCGCTCACCTGCCGCACGCCGCCAAGAAGTGATCCACGGCCCCCAGACCGCGCGAATCCAGCAGGTTGATGATGTGGCTGCCGATCACGGCCACGTCGGCCAGACCGTCCAGCATGCGCACATGTTCGGGGCTTGAGATGCCGAAACCGGCGGCGATGGGCAGGCCGGCCTTTTTCTTCAGGTCCCGGACATAATCAACGCCGGCCTGATCAATGCTGGCTCCGGCCCCGGTGATGCCGACTTTGAGCGTCGTGTACAAGAGGCCCGAGGCGCGGTTCAGGATGGCGTCCAGGCGAGGGCCCTCCGTGTCCGGGGAAATGACCATGACCGGGTGCAGCCCGTGTTCGCGGGCGGCTCCGGCGTAGTCGCCATCAACCTCGTCCCAGGACAGGTCGGGCAGGATCAGGCCGCTGGCCCCGCTCTGCCTGGCCTTGGCCATGAATGTGTCCAGGCCCATGGCGTAGGGGATGTTGGCGTAGGTCATGAACATGAACGCCACCTCCGGCAGTTCCCTGGCGAGATCCGCGCACAGCTCGAAGCAGTGAGTTGGGGTAACGCCCTGATCCAGAGCGACCTGGTTGGCGCGCATGATGGTCGGGCCATCGGCCAGGGGATCGGTGAAGGGGATCTGGATTTCGATGAGTTTCACCCCCCGCCTGGCCATGAGCCGGATGAGATCCGCGTTCACGTCCAGATTCGGATACCCGGCAACCACATGGGTCATGAGCTGGATGCCTTTGGCGCTTGCCAGCGCCCGATCGATATTATTTTCCATGACGCACCTCGTTCTCCAGAAAAGCGATCCAGTTCTCGCGGTCCAGTTCCATGGCCGTGATGAAGATGTCCTTGTCGCCGCGCCCGGAGATGTTGACGATCATGATTTCGTCCTTGGGCAGCGTCGGCGCCAGTTCGATGGCCCGGGCCACGGCGTGGGAGGATTCGAGCGCCGGGATGATCCCCTCCAGCCGCGTCAGGCGCTTGAAGGCGTCCAGGGCTTTGACATCGGTGATGGGCGCGAATTCGATGATGCTCTGGTCATGGAGCCAGGCCAGCTCCGGCCCGACCCCCGCATAATCGAGGCCCGCCGAGACGGAATGGGTATCCTGCAACTGGCCGCTCTCGTCCTGCAGAAAATAGCTCTTGTAGCCCTGCGCGATGCCGACCCTGGGGGAGCCGCCGAAGCGGGCCGCGTTGTCGCCGACCGCCGGGCCGCGTCCGCCGGCCTCGGCCCCGTGGAAGCGGATGCCCGCATCCCGCAGAAAGGGATGGAAGAGCCCGATGGAGTTGGAGCCGCCGCCCACGCAGGCCACCAGGTGGCTCGGCAGTCTGCCCTCGCGTTCCAGGATCTGGGCGCGCGCCTCGCGGCCGATGACGGACTGGAAATCGCGCACCATGACCGGATAGGGAAACGGCCCCAGGGCCGATCCCAGGATGTAGTGCGTGTCTTTGAGGTTCTGAATCCAGTACTTGAGCGTGGCATTGACCGCGTCCTTCAAGGTCTTGGTGCCGTCGGTGACGGGCACGACCTCGGCGCCGAGGAGCTTCATGGCATAGACGTTGGGGTACTGGCGGCGCATGTCCACCTCGCCCATGAAGACCTTGCACTCAAGGCCGAACCGAGCGGCCACCGTGGCCGAGGCCAGGCCGTGCTGCCCGGCTCCGGTCTCGGCGATGACCTTGGTCTTGCCCAGTCGCTTGGCCAGAAGGGCCTGACCGAGAGCGTTGTTGATCTTGTGCGCGCCGGTGTGCGCCAGCCCTTCGAGCTTGAGGTAGATCTTGCAGCCGCCCAGCTCCCGGGTCAGGTTCTCGGCGAAATAGAGCGGGGTGGGGCGGCCGCAGTAGTTTTGGTACAGATCCGCCAGTTCGGCCGTGAACTCGGGATCGTCCTTGTATTTCAGATAGCCCTGCTCCAGCTCTTCCAGGGCCGGAACAAGCATCTCCGGCACATATCGGCCGCCGTAAGGGCCGAAATGGCGCGGGAGCATGTCGGATATTCTGCTCATGGTTTTCCTCGCAATAGATGTAAGGCGCTGCGCACTTTGTCGCGATCCTTGATTCCGGGCGTGCTTTCCACGCCGGAGTTGAGGTCGAAGCCAGCCGCGCCGGTGGTTTTCATGGTTGCCAGATTGTGGGGGCCAAGCCCCCCGGCCAGATACCAGGGATGGGGGCATTTCAGGCGCTGCAGATCTGTCGGGTCCAGGCTCTTGCCGTGCCCGCCGCCGCTTTTGCCGCTGTCGAGCAGGATGGCCCGGCAGACCGGGGCGAAAAGCAGCATGTCCGCGAGCAGACGCTCCGTGTTTGGGTAGCGCTGGGGCCACATGGCCTTGATGACCCGCTCGGGCCCAAGGTCCCGGCACTGCTCCACGGTGTGCCCGCCGTGGAGCTGCAGCAGGTCAAGGCCAGCCGAGACGGCGATGGCGCTGATTTCCTCCACGCCCTGACGCACGAAGACGCCGGTCTTGAGGGCGCGGCCGGGTTTTTGGGTGGCGACCCATTCCGGCGCGACGTTTCTGGGGCTCTCAAGATGAAAGATGAAGCCCAGGAGGTCGATGCCGATCGCGTCGCAGAATTCGACATCCTCGGCTCTGGTCATGCCGCAAACCTTGATGATCATGACTGGCCTCCGCAAAGACGGGCCAGGCCCTGGCCTGGATCGCCGTGCCGCATGAGCGCCGTGCCGATGAGGAGCGCATCCAGGCCCGCAGCTTTGAGCTCCCGCACCTGCTCGAAGGTTGCGATGCCGCTGGCCCCGATCCAGATTTCACCATCCTCCTTGCGCCGCACCAAGTCCAGGCAGCGGCCCAGGTCCGTGGTCAGGGTGTCCAGATCGCGGTTGTTGACCTGGATGATGGTGCTCCCGATTTCCTTGGCCCGGTCCAGATCGCGCTCATCGAAGACCTCCACCACCGGCTCAAGGCCATGCGTCAGGCACAGGGCGTGCAGTGTGGCCAGATCATTCACATTCTCGAACATGCGCACGATGAGCAGGATCGCCGAGGCCGGGGTGGCCGTGGTCGCCTCCACCTGCAGGGGGTGGATGATGAAGTCCTTGCGCAAGAGCGGCAGGCCAAGCCCTGCGACCTCGGCCAGAAAGGACAGGTCTCCCTTGAAATAGCGGCTCTCCGTCAGAATGGACAGGGCGCAGGCCCCGGCTCCGGCATACCCGGCGCAGGCCTCGGCGGGCGTGACGCCAAGGTTGATGTCGCCCTTGGAGGGCGAGGCGCGCTTGAACTCGGCGATGATGCCCGATGATTTGGACCGGGTCAGAGCCGCTCCAAAACCCGGACGGGGGCCAGCCCATGGCGTGTGTTCATGCCCGGCGTCGCGCAGACGCAGGAGTTCCCGGACTTCCGCTTCCTTGGCCAGGCGGAATTTTTCAAGCATGGCACACCCCGCGCGCGAGCCCCTGTTCCACCTTGGCCTGCGCCATCTCCATGGCCATCTCCAGGGGCAGATTGTCTTCCAGCAGGTAGATGGCCACTCCGAGGTTCAAGGTGACCATGTCCTGGAGGGATTTGGGGCCTTGCCCTGTCAAGACCTGACGTTGAAGTCTCAAAGCCTCCTCCTTGCTGTCGCAGGCCAGAGCCCTCGGCACGCAGGTCGAGAGGCCGAAATCCGCTGGGTCGATGACTGCTTCGCGGATGACGCCATGCTCGATGAAGATGACCTGTCCGGGGCCGCACGGGGTCAGCTCATCGAAGCCGCCAGCGCCGTGGACGATGGCCGCGCGCTCAAGCCCTTTTCTTGTCGCCAGGACCTGGGCGATCATGGGAGCGAAGCGAAAATCCGGCACGCCCAATATCTGGTGCGTGGGCAGGGCCGGGTTAAGGAGCGGGCCCATGAGGTTGAAGATGGTGCGCACGCCGAGCTGCTGCCGCACCGGCCCCACGTGCCTGAAGGCCGGGTGGAAATGCGGGGCGAAGAGGAAGACGAAGTTGCGTTTGGCCAGCTCCGCCCGCGCCTCCTCGGGTTCCGTGACCAGGGGGTAGCCCAGGTCCTCGACCACGTCGGCGCTGCCGCATTTGCTCGACACGGCGCGGTTGCCGTGCTTGACGACTTGGTAGCCCATGTCGGCCAGGAAGAAGGACACGGCCGTGGAGCAGTTGAAGCTGTGCTGGCCGTCGCCGCCCGTGCCGCAGGTGTCGATGCGCTTGCCCGAGAGGCCGGGGATGAGCCGGGCTTGGCCGAGGGCCGCGTCCACGGCGGCCGAGAGCTCGGCGGCGGTCTCGCCCTTGGCGCGCAGACCCATCAGGAAGGCTCCGGCCTGCACCGGGGAGACCTCGCCGGTCAGCAGGAGGTCGAAGGCCTCCTTGGCCTGGGGAGCTGAGAGGTCCGTGCCCGTGGTCAGATGTTCGAGGATATGGCTGATGGTGTTCATGGCTTACTCCGTGGTGTCGCACATGCTGAGGAAGTTTTTGAGAAGTTTTGGGCCGTCCGGCGTGAGCACGGATTCGGGGTGGAACTGCACCCCGACCCACGGTCGGTCCTTGAAGGTCAGGGCCATGACCTCGCCTTGCTCCGTGCGGGCGGTGACGGCGAAGGGGAGATCGGTGCAATCCTCCTCGTGCACGGCCAGGGAATGATAGCGGCCGATCTGCATGGGATTTGGCAGCCCTTCGAAAAGGCCTGTCCCGTCGTGACGGATGTCTGATGTCTTGCCGTGCATGATGCGCTGGGCCGAACCCACGGTCACGCCGCTGTGGTGCGCCAGGGTCTGGTGCCCGAGGCAGACGCCAAGGACCGGCATGGTCCTCGGCACCATATCCAGAAACCGCAGGCACAGCCCGGTGTTGCGCGGGTGGCTGGGGCCGGGGGAGATGATCACGCCACGCAGGCGCGGGTCCGTGGCCAAGTTCAGGATCTCCGGCTCGTTGTTACGGAGCACCAAGGGGTTTGCGCCCAAAGATTGGAAAACCTGAACCAGGTTGAAAGTAAACGAGTCAAAGTTGTCGATCAGTAAAATCATCTCCGCCTCCTGTGCTGGTGATGGCCTTTAGAATCGCCCTGGCCTTGTTGTGGCACTCCTGCCATTCCTTTTCCGGATCCGAGTCAAAGACGAGGCCCGCGCCCGCCTGCCAGTTGATCTGGCCGTTTTCCACCCACAGGGAGCGGATGGTGATGCCCGTGTCCAGGTTGACCTGTCCCCGGTCGAGACCGATCCAGCCGATGCCGCCGGCATAGGGTCCGCGGTCGAGCTGTTCCTCGTCGGCGATGATCTGCATGGCCCGGATCTTGGGCGCGCCGGAGACGGTGCCCGCCGGGAATCCGGCCTTCAAGACGTCGATGGCGTCGAGGCCCTCGGCCAGATGGGCCGAAAGGTAGGATGTCAGGTGCATGACGTGGGAAAACCGCTCGACCTGCATGTACTTGTCCACATGCACGGTGCCGGGGGCGGCGATGCGGCCGAGGTCGTTGCGGCCCAGGTCCACGAGCATGACGTGCTCGGCCCGCTCCTTTTCGTCGGCCAGCAGCTCCTCGGCCAGGGCCTGATCCTCGGCCTCGGTGGCCCCGCGCACGCGGGTTCCGGCGATGGGGCGCAGCTGCAAGAGGCCATCCTCGCAGCGGATGAGCAGTTCCGGCGAGGAGCCCATGACCGTCAGCTCCCCGAAGGACATGAAGAAGGTGTAGGGGGACGGGTTGATCTGCCGCAGCCGCCGGTACAGTTCAAAGGCGGAGCCTGAGAACGGGGCCGAGAAGCGGGTCGAGAGCACGATCTGGATGGCCTCGCCCTCGGTGATGAGGTCCTTGGCGCGGCCTACCCGGCGCAGGAATTCTTCGTGGCTCGGCGTGGTGGTGATGGCGCCGACAAGGGGCGGGGCCGGGGTGCTTGGGCGCTGGCAGCCGTTCAGGTTGGTCGTCGAATCCAGCGTCAGGTAGCAGCAGCGATGGTGCAGGTGGTCGAAGAGGATGACCTTGCCCGGCAGGACCATGATGGAGCGCCCTTCCTCGGGTCGCAGGCGGTCGGCCAGGGCCGGCTCGAAGATGCCGCCCATGTTGTAGGCCATGTAGCCGCACACGCTCCTGGTCACGGCCGGGAGCGGGCCCAGATTTTCCGGGCCGGTCACGGTCAGGGCGTTTAGGCAGGCGCGAAGGCCAGTCACGTAGTCCTGGCCGCTGAATTCCTTCAGGGCATGCAGGCGCGGGTCGTAGCTCTGCACGTCGAGCTTGCCGCCCGCGCAGGACAGGATCAGACGATAATCCCAGCCGATGAGGCTATATCGGCCCAGGCGTCCGTCCACCTCGGTGCTTTCGAGAAGAAAACCCTGCTTTTCGCGCACCAGTGTCAGGTACAGGGAGATGGGCGTCTGTGTGTCCGCCGGGAGCCAGGTCCCCTGTTGGGGTAGGGTGATCATGGTGCCTCCATAATCGATTGTTGAATTTTGGATAAAAAAAAGCCGGATCCTGGGAGGATCCGGCTTCTTATGCCTTTTTATGCCTGAACTAACGGCACTGCGATGCCGTCAGGAAGCGGGTCCCCCTGCGTCATGCTGCTTGCGCCACCACCAAAGAGCCTTCTGGCTCAAGAGTTCCAGATCGCCGCCGGCGGCGACGTTCAGGTA
>JBFWJY010000067.1:0-8047 GCA_050252955.1 Desulfomicrobium sp. | reverse complement strand
AAAGGTGATCTTCCTGTATTGGTTGATTTTTGGGCACCGTGGTGTGGACCGTGCAGGGCTATCGCTCCGGTTATTGAAGAATTGACTCAGGAATTCGAAGGCAAGGTCAAGATCGTAAAGATGAATGTCGACGAAAACCCCGGCACGCCAAGCAAATACGGCATCCGAGCCATCCCCACCTTGATTCTTTTCAAGAATGGCGAAGTCGTGGAGCAGGTCACCGGCGCGGTCTCCAAGGCCAGCCTCAAACAGATGCTTGGCGACAAGGCCCTTTAATTGCTGATTTATTCTGTACATTGCCTGATGAGGGTGGCTGCGCACGCGTAGTGGTCACCCTTATTTTTTTGCAGAGTTTGACGCGTTTTTTTGATCGCGAATCATAATGCCGTACAAACTCGATTCAATACTTTCACTTACCCTGAGCCAGGTAATTGTAATGCGCAAATATTTGATTCTTTTTTTAGTCCTGTTTTTGAACGGGTGCGGGGCGATTGATTATTATTTTTTGACTCCCCCGGAAGATACGGCGCAAGAACTGTTTGAAAATGCCCGTGGTTTCATGCAAGACAAAGAATATGCAGAGGCCATCGATTCGCTTACCAAGCTGAATGACCGTTATCCGTTCAGCCCTTATGCAACGGAAGCACGGCTCATGCTTGGCGATGCGTATGCCCTTGATCAACAGTATCTGGAAGCTGTTGACGCGTATGAAGAATTTTTGAACATGCATCCGCGACACGAGTCCATCGACTATGTTCTTTTTCAGATTGGCGTAAGCAAGTACAACTCGCATCGCTCCATCGATTTGCCGCATACGCAGCTTGGCGAAGCAGTTGAATCGTTTCGCAGACTGATCAGTGAGTATCCGCAGAGCAAATATCGCGATCCCGCTCAGGAATACATTGTCAAATGCAGAAAGCTGATGGCGGAACATGAAATGTTCGTGGCCGATTTTTACTTCAAGTCAGGTTCCTACAAGGCGGCATGGACGCGTTACAGATACGTCATCGACAACTTCCCTGAGTTGGAAGAAATAGCGCGGTTGGCCGAATCCAAAGCCAAGGTAGCCTATTTCTACGCGCAGGAGGATGACAACGACACGAAACGCCATCCGAGCGTTTTCAAGAAATATTTCGATTGGCTCTGATTTGCTTTTCGATGAATATTGTTCGAATTCGGGGTGTCTCTGACACCCCTTTTTTTTGTCTGTTTTCCAATGGGGTTGCGGATGCGGGTGCTCAGGGCTTTTCACCCGTGAGCGTTTCACCGACAAAAAAGAATTCCGGCTCACGGCGCAGGGCATGTTTTTCGTGCAGAACTCGCCCCAGCTCAAGGATGCGGGGATGGAGCATGGCCCGGGCCCCGGTCGGGCAGATGCGGGTGCAGGCGCAACAGCGCAGGCACAGCATTTTGTCGGTTTCCAGGGTTTCGCCGCGCAGGCTGATTGCCTCGACCGGACAGGCTTCGATGCACGCGCCACACAGCACGCATTGAGCGGGATCGGTTTCCGGGGAAATGGGGGCGGGCTGCATGCCCTCGCGGTACGGAAAATTGCCCGGCACCTCAAGCTGCATCGCGTTCAGTTCCCTGTTTTGGATTTCCAATAGTTTTTCCCGCACGTTTTCGCCGAATTGAAACGCCAGTTTCAGATCTGACTGGTCCGGGCGTCCCTCGGCGATGGGGCATTCCATGGTTGAAAAGGAATGCTCGCCCACAAAGGCCGCCGCCGCGACCGGCAGAAACCCCAATTCCAGGCTCAGATCCCGAAGTTCGCGCAGCGCGTCGTCGTACGCCCTGTTGCCGTAGACGACGACCAGCACCGCCTTGCGCCCCATGCCTTGCACGCGGGAAAGCCGTTTTGCGGCCAATTCAGGGATGCGCCCCGCGTACACGGGCAGGCCGATAATCGCCACTCCTCCCGTATCGCTCTCTGGATCCGTCGGTTCCTGACTCGCGGCGCGGCGCGTCAGATCCAACTCGGACCAGGACCGCGCTCCCAGGCCCTCCTGTACTGATCGCAGCACGTTGCGGGTCGTTCCGGTGGGCGAGAAGACGATTGTTTGCGTGTGGTCGGGGTACATGGGGTGGGCGCTCCAAAAATGTATAATTTGCCTGCTAAATCCGGGTTTGATCCTTCCTTCCGCGCTATCCGTTGCCCGATGAAACGGGCCGCCGCGGGCCGTCACGCCGCCGTCACATTCCCGTCATCCGGTTTCGATATTCCTTGCGCACAAGACGGTTGTGGCGCAAGTCGCATGGCCGCATCAACCATCCATATCCATCAATGATTTGTCAAAGGTATAGGCATCTATGGGTAATGCTCTCGGATTTCAGACAAAATTATCAGTAGTCACCATCGCCATCGTCCTCGTGACGGTTTTGTGCCTCTCGGCGTCCCAGATCCTCATGGCCAACAGCGATGCGCTGAACCAGGGCCGGGCCGGTCTGAGCCGGGTATCGGCCACCCTGGCCGAATCCGTGGCCTTGCAGCACACCCTCATGCAACGCAAGCTTATCATCGACCGCGACATCATGCGCACGCAGTTCGAATTGAGCGGCTTTCCGGTGCCCGAGGTCCTCATGGATGCCGAACTGGAACTGGTGGATCAGAACGGAGGGCAGAGCGCCAGAGCCATTCTCCCGGCCATCAAGCATGGTTCCGCCTATCTGCACGAGGACAACTCGGTGACGCGCAGGACGGCGGAGCTGACCGGCGGCGTGGCCTCCATCCTGCAAGTCCACGAGGGCAAGCTCGTGCGCGTTTCCACATCGCTTGAAGCGCCTGCGGATTTTTGGGGACAGGGCTCGTTCATTGCCGAAGGCCATCCGGCCTTGGAGGCCATCCTGGCGAACAAGCCATGGGAAGGCCTGGTCATGCTCGGCGGAGCCTGGCATTTGTCCGCCTACGCCCCGTTCACGGACTTGGGGGGAAGCCGGGTGCTGGGTGCCCTGGAAATCGCGCATCCGCTGATCAGCGACGCCTTCGCCGCATTCGTGCGCAACGTGCGGGTCGGCGAACATGGCGGAACGGTGGCCTTCGACAGCAACGGCAGAGTGATCGTCGGACTGCCGGACGCGAAGGAAGAAACCCGGGCCGTCATAAGCGCCGCCGAAGGAAACCGGCAGGTGGCCGAAACCTCTTCGGGAAAACGACTTGAGGTTGTGCTGCACACCTTTGAACCATGGAGCATCACGTTCGCCACCTGGGTCGCCACCGGGGATCTGATGCAAGGCGTCAAGGAGCGCCTGATCCGCAACGCGCTGATCAGCATGATCGTTCCCTTGGCGCTGTCCGTGATTCTGATCGGCATCGCCGGGCGCGTGCTCATGGCTCCGGTGCGGCGCATGGCCGCGCTTGCCGACGAGGTGGCGGCGGGAAACTACACCGCGGCCATCACCTATCCTGCGCGGGACGCAATGGGCCAACTTGCCGCTTCCCTGAATTCCATGGTCGCGAAAAGCAGGGAAATGCTATCGGAAATCGTCGCGGCCACGGGTTCCCTGTCAGATGCTTCAGGAGAGCTCACATCCATTTCTCACGGATTGACGGAGAATTCCGGTTGCGCGGCGCACCGGGCCAGGACGGTGTGCGATTCCGCCAGATCCGTGAGTGAGAACATGCATTCCGTCGCGGCGGGAATGGAAGAGGCCACGATCAATGTCGGCAATGTGGCCAGATCCACGGTCGAGCTGGCGACGACCATCGACGGCGTGACCCAAAGCACCGGACTGGCCAGGCGCACAACCTCGGAAGCCGTGATCAAGGCCGGCGAGGCCGCGCGGCACATGGAGCGGCTGGGCCGGGCCGCCAGGGAGATCGACAGCGTGACAGCAACCATCTCGGCCATATCCTCCCAGACGAATCTGCTGGCACTGAACGCTACCATCGAGGCAGCCAGGGCCGGAGCCGCCGGCCGGGGTTTTGCCATCGTGGCCGGAGAGATCAAGGAATTGTCACGACAGACATCGGCCGCCACAGAAAGAATCCGCGGCACGGTTTCGGCCATTCAGAGCGTGACCTCGGCCACAGCCGGGGAACTCTCGGAAATAATATCCGTCATCGAGGACATGAACGGGATCGTCATTTCCATTTCCGAGGCCATGGAAGAACAGGCGGCCATGACCAGGGATATTTCCGGCAATGCGAGTCAGGCCGCCCTGGGTATCGCCGAAATCAACACCAACATCGCCTCGAGTTCCGTCATGACCCGTCAGATAAGCGACGAGATCGGAGACGTGCTTGCAGCCTCCACCGGCATGCAGGACGAGAGCGGGAGCGTTTTGGAGCGGGCGGGGGGACTCGCCACGCTGGCCGGTCGGTTGCAGGAACTGGTGGGCCGCTTTCGATTCTAATCCAGCGGGTCCAGGCGCAGTACCTGGCCGGGATCATGGTCGGTGAGCAGCCAGATGCCGCCTTCAGGTCCGACGCGCACATCACGGATGCGCAATCCTTTCGTTTCCAGCAGGCGTTCTTCTCCGATCACGGTTTGCCCGGACAGCTCCAGTCGGAGCAGGTGGCGGTGGGACAGGGCGCCGACGAAAAGGTTCCCTTTCCAGGCCGGGAAGGCGTCAGCGGTGTAAAATGCCATGCCCGAGGGCGCTATGGACGGAGTCCACTCGTGGATTGGGTCTTCCATGCCCTGCATGTGTCTGAGCCCGTCGCCGATGGTGAAGCCGGTGTAGTCGATGCCCAGGGTGACCACCGGCCAGCCGTAATTGACGCCGGGACGGATGACGTTGATCTCGTCGCCGCCCCTGGGGCCGTGTTCGTGCGCCCAGATTTCGCCGGTCTGTGGATGCACGGCCATGCCTTGGGGATTGCGGTGCCCGTAGCTGTATATTTCCGTCCGGGCATTTTCTTGACCGACAAACGGATTGTCCTCGGGAATGCGTCCGTCCTCGCCAATGCGCAGAATTTTTCCGGCATGGTCATCGAGCATCTGCGCGCGTTGCATCTGGCCGCGGTCACCGACGCTGATGTAGAGCCGTCCCTGACGATCAAGGGCCAGTCTGGACCCGAAATGGACCCGCCCCGCCGAGGCCGGTTCCGCCCGGAAGAGCACTTCCACGTCTTTGAGCGTGTCGTTCTCAAGCCTGGCCCTGGCCACATGCGTGGTCACCCCGGCGCCGTGGTTCGCCGAGTAGCTGAAAAACAGGATGCGGTTGCGGGCGAATTCGGGGTGGGGCAGAAGATCGAGCAGCCCGCCCTGACCCCTTGCCCTGATCTGGGGCAGTCCTGCGACGGGCGTGTCCAGCAGCGCTCCGTCGCGGATGATGCGCAGCCTGCCCGGGCGTTCGCTGACCAGGATGTCGCCGTCGGGAAGAAAGGCCAGGGACCAGGGATGTTCGAGTCCTCCGGCAATGACCGTGACACGGAAACGGTGGTGCCTGGATGAGAATTCCTCGGCCGTTGCAGGCGCGGCGATCAGAACGAGCATGGCGAGGATCGCGGCGGGTAGGATCGAGGATGGGGCATGACTGAAGACGCTTTTTTTCATGAAATCTTCCTTTGTCCTCACGCTGGCGCGCGTTGCGGCTGATTGCGATCGGGGTGCTTCCGGCGCATCGGCCAAAAAAGTGTTTCCGTCGTTGCGAAGACGGATGAGCGGGAATTTTTCGGAACCCTATCAGGATTTTTTTTCGCACGCAAAAAAGGGGCTGTCCGGAAAGAATCCAGACAGCCCCTTTTGCTCATTGCGCCGAAAGTTTAGAGTTTCTCGGCATTCCGGGACAGGAAATCGGCCACTCCGCCCGCATCGGGTTTCATGCCCGTGTCGCCTTTTTGCCATCCGGCCGGGCAGACTTCGCCGTGCTCTTCCGTGAATTGCAGGGCGTCGACCAGTCGCAGCATTTCGTCCACATTGCGACCCAGGGGGAGATTGTTGACCACCTGGTGCTGGACAACGCCCTCGCGGTCGATGAGGAAGGACGCGCGCAGGGCCACGCCGGCCTCCGGATGCTCGATGCCGTAGGCCTTGGCGATCTCATGCTTGACGTCGGCGACCATGCGGAAGCCCACCGGCCCGATCCCGCCCTGGTCCACAGGCGTGGAGCGCCAGGCGAAATGGGTGAACTGGGAGTCGATGGACACGCCGACCACTTCCACGCCGCGATCGCGGAATTCCCGCAGGCGGCGGTCATGGGCGATGATTTCCGTCGGGCAGACAAAGGTGAAGTCCAGAGGCCAGAAAAAAAGGACCACGTATTTGCCGCGCAGGGAAGAGAGGGTGAAGTCTTCGATGCTGCCGGAAGGCTTGACGGACGGGGCGGTGAAATCGGGTGCCTGTTTTGTGACGAGAACGCTCATTGTATGCTCCTTGTGAGTATTATGAATATGATTGTGAACATTTGATGGAATTAGGAATTATTCCTATTTATGTTATGCGTCAAGTAAAATTTGACTTGTCTAATTAATTTTTCCAAACCACCGTGCACTGCGTCTTCATATCCATCGCGCCGAAAGGCGCTCAAATCCGGTGCCGGGGGATCAGCCTGCCGGTGTCGACGAAAAAAGGAATTCATCGTGAAATATAAAGCTGTTGTTTTCGATATGGACGGAACCCTGCTCGACACCCTGGCCGACCTTGGCGATGCCATGAACCGGGTGCTCGATCAGCACGGATTCGCGACGCATCCCATGGACGCCTACCGCCGTTTCGTGGGCAGCGGGGCAGGACAGCTCGTGACCCGCTCCCTGCCTGAGCATGAGCAGGACGAGGATTTGAAGAATCGGTGCTTGCAGGCTTTTTTACGGGAATACGAGGCCGGATGGCGCATCAAGACCTGTCTGTACGAGGGAGTGCCCGAACTTCTGGACGCTCTTGCGGCCAGGAAGATCCCCATGGCCGTGCTGACCAACAAGCCGCAGGCCTTTGCCGAGCTGTGCATGCGGGAATTTTTGTCGCGCTGGAATTTCGCCCTGACCGTGGGGCAGATGCCGGGCGTTCCGGTCAAGCCCGACCCCACCGGACCACGGCAGGTCATTGGCCATCTGGGCGTGCAGCCGGATGAGATCCTCTATCTTGGTGACACGGATGTGGACATGTTCACGGCCGTCAATGCAGGGATGCATCCGGTGGGGGTGCTGTGGGGTTTTCGTCCCGAAAGCGAGCTGCTTGAGTCCGGCGCGGCTGCGACACTGGCCCGTCCCATGGAGCTGTTGCGCTTTCTGGATTGAGAGGGGGGGCTTATCTGCTGCGCGCGAGGCGGGAGCCTTCGAAAAGCCCCTGAAAGAAGTTGCCCGCGTTCACACCCAGGGAGCGGATGCGGTACCCGCCTTCCTGCACCACCACGGTGTGCCTGCCCAGCGCCCCGATCAGCTTGCCGTTCAGGAAGAAATCCTTGGCCTGAAGCCGCCAGGTGCCCGTGGGGTCGCCTTTGGCCGGGTCCAGTCCCAGGCAGAGCACCAGAAAGGCCGGGTCGAAATCGCGGATGAAGCCCAGGGCCCGGCGCAAGACTTCGGCATAGCCGTCTCCGTCCATTTCCTCGGGCAGGGCGTAGTTGCGGTTGAAACCCAGCCCCGGGCCCTCGCCCGTCTCTTCGTGAAATCCGCTGAAGTACGGATAGGCGAAGCTGGGATGCCCGTGGATGGACACGGTCAGGACATCGTCGCGCTCATAGAAGATGTTCTGCGTCCCGTTGCCGTGGTGGTAATCGACATCGAGCACGGCCACGCGGCCCTGGGCGCTCAGGCGCTGGGCGACGACGGCGGCGGTGTTGAAATAGCAGAATCCGCCGAAGGCCCGGTGTTCGGCATGGTGCCCGGGAGGCCGCACCAGGGCGTAGGCCAGGCGGCGTCCGTCGAGCACCTCCTGCGCGGCGGTCATGCCGCAATCCACGGCCCCGCGCGCGGCGGCGTAGGCGTTGCCGTTTAAAGGCGTGAAGGTGTCGATGCAGTAGTATCCGGCGCGCACCGCCAGCTCCTTGGGCGGACGGGCCGCGTTTCTGATGGGAAAGACGTAGGGGTACACGGACTTGTTTTCCGGCAGGGTGGAGCAGACCCGCTTCAGATAGGTCACGAATTTCTTGTCGTGCACGGCCGTTATGT
>JBFWJY010000066.1:0-8454 GCA_050252955.1 Desulfomicrobium sp. | reverse complement strand
TTCGGCCCAGGATCTGAATTCGCGTTCCAGATGTTCGAGCTGCAGGGAGTCCAGGCAATCCGAGGCTTCGGCCACGATGCGGCCATGGTCGGCCTGCTTGGAGGCTGGAGTGCGGGAGGCGGTGGCGCGCGAAGCTTTCATAATCCCCATCATGGACCGATGGGTGGCTTGAAGGCAAGCGTCTATTTGGGGAAAAAGGGGGACGGTCGGCGCTGCGGATCGGGCTGGTCCGGGCGGATCGCCTTGGAACTCCCTCGCGGGCCTCGTACGGCTGAATCGTTGCGTTGCAGGGCGCTCGTGCTGCGCAGCTCGCCCTGCAACGATTCCGCCAACGATGCCTGGCTCGGTCAGACAGCCGACGCGACCCGCCCGGACCACCCCGACCCTGGCGGCATGGGTGATTGCCACGGCAGGATCAAAGAGCTGGTTCTGCGCCATTGTTGCGCGTAATCCGCGCGAAGGCGGGGAAGCGGCTCTATAGGGAGAAAACGCGGCTTTGTGTCGGACAGGAGGGAGGAGGTCGGGCGATCGCTGTGATGCCGGGCGCAAAAAAAGGGCCCTTCGCGTGAAGGACCCTGGAAATTCGTGGCTCCCCGGGACAGACTTGAACTGCCGACACGGTGGTTAACAGCCACCTGCTCTGCCAACTGAGCTACCGGGGAATGCTCGTGAGGAGCCTCTTTAGGCAAAGAGGCTCGCTCTGTCAACCGCTTTGCGCAGCCGCGCGGATTTTTGTCTGCGCGGCTTCCTCTTCCTTGCCCTGCTGTTTGAGGGCGGTGATCAGGATTTCCCAGAAGGCAGGGGCGTCGGGTTTCAGGTGCACGCTTTGCCGGGCCAGGGATTCGGCGATTTCCGGGTCGTCGCCGCGCTCCAGGTAGATCTTGGCCAGAAGGTGGAAAGAGTGGGCGTCCTGGGGATTGGCGGTGATGGCCTGGTGCAGGTACTCGCGGGCCGTGTCCCGGTCGTCGCGGCGGAAGGCCAGCCGGGCCAGGTAGCGATAGGCCGGGTTGTGCGCCCCCTTTTCCTCGGACATGGTCCTGACCTGCTCATAGAGGTCCCAGGCCCGTTCGAAATCGCCCTCCTCCTCCGCCATCAGCCCCAGGCGGATGAGTGCGTAGACGTGCCTGGGCTCGATGGCCAGGACCTGCTCAAAGGCCTGGCGGGCGGCGGCGGGGTCGCCATCCTTGAGGCAGGCGCAGCCGAAATTGTAGAGCGGCATGACGTGGTCCGGATGGCGGCTGGTCAGCTCCTGGAAGATGGTTCTGGCCGTGGAGTACTTGTTCAGCCGGGCATAGCAGACGCCCAGGGAGTTGCGGGCCAGCAGGTTGGCGTCGTCAACGGTCAGGGCTTTCTTGTATTCGGCGATGGCGTCATAGGTCTCGCCCTGCGCGAAAAGACGGTCCGCGCTGATGTTCAACGAAACGGAGTCGAAGCAGGCGATTTTTTCGTCGTGCAGGAACTCGGCGTGGTCCAGCGCCTTGCGCACGTTTTCCAGGGTGTCGGATCGCGTGTAGTCGAGGAATGGATAGGCCGCGATGCCCACGGATTTTTCCAGTCCGGCGAAGCGCTCGTCTTCAAGCAGTTCGCGCACGATGCCGAGGCAATCCTCCTGTCCCAGATCCGGCACGTGGTAGATGATGCAATTCACGCTGAACCGGCCACCCAGCGCGGCGGATCCGAACAGGGCTTCGACCCGGCCGGCCAGGGTCTGGAAAAACTGCTCCTCCTTCATCTTGTCCATGGGCGTGCGTTCGGCGTGGGGCGATTCCAGGCGCATGAGCACCATGCAGAAACTCTTGGCCTGGGCTCGGGCCGAGTGCCAAGCCTGAAGAAAGTCGCGGTAGGGATAGAGGCCCGTAAGCGGGTCTTTCTGCGGAGAGCGGTCGCCGGGCTGGATTTCGCGCTGCTCCATGCGTCCGGAATGGTCGTCGAGCAGGGTCAGCTTGTCACCTTTCTCCACGATCCAGTTCGGATCGCTCTGCACCAGCACCTCGGCGATGGACATGTCCTCCTGCACCTCGACCAGCGAAACCTCGGCCTTGTACATGGGGGGGTAATGCCCGAAAATCACGTCGCCCTGCGTCCCGACAACGGTTTCGCTGCCGTTGAACTTGCGGGACCATATCAGGAAGCGCTGCCCTTCGTGGGCGTCCATGCCGCGTCCGAGATTTATGAGCAGGCGGTTCATGGGCATGACCTCGAGCACCATTCCTCCCTGGGTGAGGATCTGCCTGAAGGAGTATATCTGGGACCGTCCACCGGCCTTGGCCGTGCTGAGGGCCTTTTCCGCTTTTTCCATGACCAGCCAGGCCTGCTCTTCCGGAGCCTTCTGGAACTGTGCGCCTTGCAGGTCCTGGGGGTAGCTGACGTGGCCGATGCTGGCCGAAACGCCGACGTCCTCGCGCAGGGGGGCGAAACGCGCCGTGACCTTGGCCAGTTCGGCGCCCAGATTCTCCGCCAATTCGCTCATCTTGGCGCGTGAGGCCTGGGGCCAGAGCACGCCGAAGGAATCCCCGTCCAGGCGGCAGACCAGGGTCTGTTTGGGGCAGGCCGCCCGCAACCGCTCCGCCGCGAGGGTCAGGACCTGATCCCCGAAATTGTGTCCGTAGTTTTCGTTGATCTGCCGAAAGCGGTCCAGGTCCAGGACGATCAGGCCGAAGCAGGCGCTGTGGCCTTGCAGGGAGTCGTCGGCCATGGCGCCGGGACCGGGCATGATGGATCCGACAATGCCCGAGATCTCCCGGATCAGGGCCTGGTGCAGGCAGTGGCGGTTGAACAGGCCGGTCAGGGGATCTGTGATGGTCGACTTGCGGATCTTGATCTGTTCCAGGCACAGGGAGGCCATGTGCGGCAGAAAAGGCAGGGCCCGCGCCGTTTCCTGCGGATCCACCCCCCGGGCTTCAAAAATGGCGAGCAGCCGGTCCGAGTGCGTCAGCGGCAGCGCCAGCCGGTCGTTCTCCAGGGTTGCCCGTCCGAACGGATGCTGCGGGTCGGCCTCCATCTCTTCCGGGGTTCTGGCCGGAAACACGAGGCTGTAGGAAGAGAAGGGAATGATGGCTTTGAGCGCGGTTTTGAGCAGAGGCTCGTAGTCGATGATGTCCTGTCTTCGCAGGCTGCCGGTCTCGATGGAAGTGGCCGTGTTCATGATGGACCCCGAGGTGTTTTTGAAGCCATTGCCTCATGCCGCAAGCCTTGTCCAGAAAGGAGAATTGTGTTTTGGGACGAAGCTGGCTACATCCCGGTGATACTTGTCCGTCAGGGAGGAATTGATGCTCGAAGTTACCGTCATGCCGCTGGGGCCGCTGGATACGAACTGCTACCTGGTGCACTCGAAAAGCGAGGCCGTGGTCATCGACCCGGGAGGCGAAGCCGGGGAGATCCTGTCCTTTCTCGCCGCCGAAAAGAAGAGCCTGGTCGCGATTCTGAACACCCACCTTCATTTCGACCACATCCAGGGCAACGCGGATCTGGTCGCGGCCACGGGACTGCCCGTCATGGCCAGCGAAAAGGATGGCTTTCTCCTTGATACCGAACTCGGAGGCGGCGGGATGATGGGGTTTCCGCGCACTCCCCCCTTCTCGTTCACCCCGCTGCGGGAGGGCGAGCTGCCCCTGCTTGGCGTCACCTGCCGCGTGTTGTCCACCCCCGGCCACAGTCCTGGCAGCCTGTCTTTTTATTTCGAGGGATTGGGAGCGGTTTTTGTCGGCGATCTGCTTTTCTACCGTTCCGTGGGGCGCACCGATTTTCCAGGGAGTTCCGAACGGGAGCTGATCCGTTCCGTGCGCGGCAAGATCTTCACCCTGCCCGAAGAGACGGTGGTCTACCCCGGCCACGGACCGGAAACCACGGTGGGGCAGGAAAAGCTCAACAATCCGTTTTTCACCGAGTTCATACGATAGGAGCCGTCATGATCCCCGAAGGCGAACACGATTTCCGGGACAAGTGCTGACACGTGGGCGTCGATGCCAGTTGGCAGCTACGATTCAGCCGAACGGACAGGCAGGTTTTCTGGGTAAAGCCCGGCGTGGTGCCCCAGCTTGAGAACGCCTTGTACATTGAAACCGACTGGAGTCTCAGTTTGAGCGAGGTCGGAGAATACGTGCGCGCGGAATTCGTGCGCAAACCTCGAAAATGAGCGCCCCCCTCGTCATCTCCCTGAGCCCCCGGATCGGCGGCAACAGCGATCAGGCCGCCGCGCTTTTCTCACGCAGCCTGGAACTGCCGCCCGGTCCCGTTTTCCTGCGCGACCATGCGCTGGAACCCTGCACCGGATGCGGAGCCTGCGCCGAAGACGGCCTGTGCCGGATCGGCGCGGATGGAGCCGAAGAGCTTTTCGAACGCCTTGAGTCCGCGTCCGGCCTGGTGCTGACCGCTCCCGTCTATTTCTATCACCTGCCGAGCCAGGCCAAGGCCTGGATCGATCGGGCCCAGTCCAGATACATGGCCCGGCAGCGCGGCTTGCGCCCGTCTGGGCCTGTTCGGCCCGCCTATGTCGTGCTGCTGGCCGGAAGGAAGCGGGGCGAGAATCTTTTTGCGGGCATTCTGCCGACCTTGCGCTTTTTCCTGGAAGTTTTCGACGTGCGCATGGAAAACGTTTTGTGCCTGCGCGGGATCGACGAAGCGGGGGATTTTTCCCGAGATCAGACCGCCATGGACGCCGTGCGCGACCTGGCCCGGAGCAGCGGATGGTAGCGGCGCTTGGGCGCGCGCTTTCCTTGGCCCGGCATGTGGCCGGGCGGCGTTGCCAGTACTGCGCGGCGGTGCTCGGCCTTTCCGATGAGTATCCCCTCTGCCCGGACTGCCGGGAACTGCTTGCCCCGCGCCTCGGCGGCTACTGTCCCGAATGCGGCATCTGCTACGCAGACTCGTCCGCTCCCGTGTACCCGTGCCTGGCCTGTCGCCAAAGCCGTCCGCCGTGGTCGGGTCTGGCTTTTCACGGCACGTACTCCGGGGCGCTGCGCGACCTCGTCCATGGGCACAAATTCAGCCACGATCACGGATTGGGGCAGCTCCTCGCCCATCTGGTCAGGCAGGCCTGGGACAGACATGGCCTGGAACGCCCGGATCGCATCGTGCCCGTGCCCATGATGCCCCCCAAGGTGTTCAGCCGCGGCTTCAACCAGAGCGCGGAGCTGGCGCGCATGCTCGGCAAGCACATCGGCCTGGCTCCCCTGCCCTCGGGCTTGCGCAAGACCCGGGACACCCTGGCCCAGTCGAGCCTGGGGCGGGCCGAAAGGCGCGGCAACGTCAAGGGTGTTTTTGCGGCCCGGGCGGACTTGACCGGGCGGCATGTGCTGCTGGTCGACGATGTCATGACCACCGGCGCCACCCTGACAGCCTGCGCCGAAGTCTGCCTCGCGGCCGGGGCTCGGCGCGTGGACATCTTTTTTCTGGGCAGGGCCGTATGAGGAATCCGTCGTCCTGGAACCTCGGACATCCCAACCAGCGGCGGATCTTGTGGATGCTCGCGCTCATGCTTCTGGGCGTCGTCGCTCTTGGCGTGAAGGAGGCGTATCGCTACCGGGTCATTGCCGACCATCAGCAGCTCATGACGGCGGAACAGGCTCATCTGGATATGATCCAGGCGTTTCGCGTCGAGATGGATTCGGCGCGCCTGGGCTTTGAGCGCCTGCCCTTTGCCAAGGATATGTCGGGCCTTCTGGAACTTGAAGCAGAGATCGACAAAGCTTTGGCCCGCGCCCGGTCGGTACTGGTCGTGATGCACCAGGGCGGAGAAGTGCGCGCGGGTGACGGCGGCGGGCCCTCCTACGGTCTGCCGGGCCCCATGCCGCCCGAACTGCTTCAGGACGCCTCCGCGCTTGTTCCCGTGCTGCAGGAGATCGTGGATCATGGCCATTTCATGGTTCGCAACAGCCTCTACGCGTTCGATGCTCCGAAGCACGGCGGCCCTGTCCCGGATCTGTCATCCACGCAGGAACAGGCCCGGATCCTGTTCGAACGGGCCGCGGACACGGCGGACCTTCTGCGTGCCGTCATCCGTTCGCGCATCGACCGGGTCATAGAGGCGCACCAGAAAAACGCGGACCGCATCCTGGCCATGACGTGCGGGCTGGTGGCCCTTCTGGTGGCGAGCATGGTCATGCTTTGCCTGCGCAACATGTCCGCATTGGCGGAAATGCTGAAGTCGCGGGAAAAGGACGGCGCGGCGGTGATCGAAGCCAACGCGGGCATGGAAAGGATTCTGGAAGCCCTGCCCGTGGGCATCGCCATCCTGGGCCAGGACCGCATCATCCGCCGGGTCAACCTGGCCGCGACCAATCTGCTCGACATCGAGCCCGGCTGGTTTTTCGACCGCCGCGTGCCCTGGGACATGTTCTATGAAAGCGCCCGCAATGACGATCCCGAGCGCCGTCACCGGGTCGAATTCGAGCACGAGGTGCGCATGCGCGCCCTGGAAGGGCGGACCCTGGACGTCATCAAAAGCTCCATTCCGGTCATCCTGCAGGGCGAGACCCTGATACTTGAAGTGTTCATGGACGTGACCCAGCGCAAGCAGGCCGAGCGGGAGCTGTTGCAGGAAAAGTCGCGCCTGGAATCCCTGCTGGCGGGAATCAACGAGGGCGTCGCCCTGACCGGCAAGGACGGCGCGGTGATCGAGGCCAATGGAAGTTTGTGCCGCATCCTGGGCCGGGAGCCCGGGGATCTGCTGGGCCGAAAAATCTGGGATGTATTTCCCGGCGGCGTCCTCGCGGAGGAGATGGAACAGGGGCTGCGGACCTTGCAGGCCGACCCGGAAGCCAGGCCCAGGGAAATTCAGCTGGAGTCCTTCCGGGGCATGGCCCTGGTGGTGCGCATGCAGCCGGTCTTGGGGGGGGCCGCGTTCGGCGGCATGATTTTAAGCGTCATCGAGGTTACGGACATTGTGGACGCCCGGCGTCGGGCCGAGGCAGCCTCGCAGGCCAAGAGCATGTTCCTGGCCAACATGAGCCACGAAATCCGCACTCCCATGAATTCCATCCTCGGCCACGGGGAGTTGCTGGCCCGGACGGCTCTTGATCCGGAACAGTCCGACTGCGTGAACGGAATCCGCGTATGCGCGGAGAGCCTGCTGGTCATCATCAACGACATTCTCGACTTCTCCAAGATCGAGGCGGGCATGATGCGCATCGTGCCCGAGGACGTGGACCTCGAAGCCCTCCTTGCGCGGGTGCGGACCATGTTCGTGGAGCGGGCCCAGAAAAAGGGGCTCGACCTGCGCTTGACCACTTCGGGCCTGCCCGGGGTCGTGAGCACGGATGCGGGTCGGCTGACGCAGGTGCTGGTCAACCTGGTCGGAAACGCCATCAAATTCACGGAGCAAGGTTGCGTGGAGGTTGCGGTCAGCGGGAAGGCCGGAGACAGCGGCAAGGCCGAGCTGCACTTCTTTGTGCGCGACACGGGAATCGGCATCCCCGAGGACCGTCAGCACGGCATTTTCACCTCCTTCGAGCAGGCCGACGGCTCCCTGACCCGGGAGTACGGAGGCACCGGCCTTGGCCTGACCATCGCCAACAGCCTGGTGCGCCTGCTTGGCGGCAGCGGCATTTCCGTGCGCAGCCGGGTCGGGCATGGCAGCACCTTCTCCTTCTCCCTGGTCATGGGCATATCCGCGCAGGTCCAGGCCGCGCAGGCCGCGAGCGGCGAGAACGAGGCCCGCTCCTTTGCCAGCATCCGGGTTCTGGCGGTGGAGGACAATCCCTTCAATCGCGGCCTGCTGGTGAAGATGCTCCGCAGCCTGGATGTCGGAGACATCGTCCTTGCCGAAAACGGACAGGAGGCCCTCGACGCCTTCGCGGGCGGTGATTTCGACATCGTGTTCATGGATATCCAGATGCCGGTCATGGACGGGTTGGAAGCGACCCGGCGCATCCGGTCCATGGGGCGGGGCGTGCCCATCATCGCCCTCACCGCCCACGCCCTCGAGTCTGACCAGCGCAAGAGCCTGGAGGCTGGCATGAACGGGCATCTGGCCAAGCCGTACAGGTTGCAGGATCTGGCTTCGACCTTGGGGACGTGGTGTTCGTGAATTTTTTGTTGACGAAGAGAAAGTTTCGTCTTATTTGCATCCTCCCTCTCGACAGCTGTCCTGCTCCGGGCGGCTTTATGGCGTGATCAGAGTCTTGACGGGGCCCCTCGGAAGAGGTAGCCACGTCGTTCAATATTTTGGAGGTCGCAAGATGTTTGCAATCGTGGAAACGGGCGGAAAGCAGTTTCGAGTGGAAGAAGGCCGCATTCTGAAGGTAGCCAAGCTTGACGCGCAGGCCGGTTCGGAGCTTACTCTGGACAAGATCCTGCTGGTTGGCGCCGGCGCTGATGTCAAGATCGGGCAGCCCTTTGTCGACGGCGCAGCCGTGCAGTGCGAAGTGGTTGAGCATGGTCGTGACAAGAAGATCATCATTTTCAAAAAGAAACGCCGCAAGGATTATCGTAAAAAACAGGGACACCGTCAGGATT
>JBFWJY010000065.1:0-8713 GCA_050252955.1 Desulfomicrobium sp. | reverse complement strand
AGCTCCTGGCCGGGGAGTTCGACGCCATCATCGTGGCCACGGCGGGCATGAACCGCCTTGAACTGTCCGCCCCGCAAATGCGGGAACTGGCTCCGCCCGTGTTCTACCCGGCCGTGGCCCAGGGGGCCCTGGGCATCGAGTACCGCGCCGACCGGCCGGAGCTGGACGAACTGCTGGCTTTTCTGGATCACGCTCCATCGCGTGTCTGCGTGGAGGCGGAGCGGTCGTTTCTCTTCGGCCTGGACGGCGGCTGCCAGGTGCCCATCGCCGGATACGCGACCCTCTCCGGCGACGAGATCACCTTGACCGGCCTTGTGGCCGACCTTTGCGGGGAGCGCGTCATCCGCAGGCAGGCCACGGCCCCGTCCCATGCGGCCCTGAGCCTTGGCGCCGACGTGGCCGAAGCGGTGCTGGCCGACGGCGGACAGGAGATCCTGGACGAGGTCTACCGGAGCGGCGCGGCGCTCTGAAGCCGAGCGCGCCGCAGAGTGAACGCGAAAGGGCGGGCGATTTTCACGCCCGCCCTTTCGCGTTCCACAGGGTCTTTTGCGCGGATCATTCCCCGCCGTGCACGCCCGCGGAGGAGAACGTGGCCATTTCGTTGTACAGGTTGGCCGCGCTGCGCAGGATGAAGATCGCCATGGCCGCGCCGGTGCCTTCTCCCAGGCGCAGGTCGAGGTGCAGGAGCGGAGTCGCCCCCAGGCGGTCCATGACGGCGGCGAATCCGGGTTCGGCCGAGGCGTGGGAGAAGAAGGCGTATTCGGCCACGAGCGGGCAGATGGCCCGGGCGGCGATGAAGGCGCTGGAGGATATGAAGCCGTCGACCACCAGCGGCATGCCCAGGCTCGCTCCGCCCAGGAGCATTCCGGCCAGGGTCGCGATCTCAAACCCGCCGAGAGCGGCCAGGATGTCGACGGGGTCGGCTTTGGCGATGGTTTCTTGGTGCAGGGCCAGGGCTTTTTCGATGACGGCGATCTTGTGGCGCACGCCGTCGGTCCCGAGCCCCGTGCCCGGTCCCGTGATGTCGGCCGGGGCCAGGTTCAGGCAGGCGCAGAAGAGAGCCGTGGCCGGGGTCGTGTTGGCGATGCCCATTTCTCCGGTGCCGAGGGTCGTGATGCCGTCGGCATGGGCGGTTTCGGCCAGGCGGATTCCGTTTTCGAGGGCTTTTACGCACTCCTCGCGGCTCATTGCCGCCTCCGTGCTCAGGTCTTTGGTGCCCGGCGCGACCTTGCACTGGACAAGGGCGGGATGATCGGGAAATTTGCCGCCCAGGCAGCCGGCGTCCACAACCTTGAGGTCCACCCCGGCGGTGCGGGTCAACACGTTTATGGCCGCGCCGTTCATGACGAAATTCGCGACCATCTGCCGGGTCACTTCCTGGGGGAAGAGGCTCACGCCCTGCACGGCCACCCCGTGATCTCCGGCGCAGGTGTAGATGCGGGCCGGGTCGACTTTGGGCGCGCCGCCGTCATTCATGGCCACCAGCCGGCAGGCGACGCGTTCGAGCACGCCGAGGCTGCCCTTGGGTTTTGTCTGGGAGTCGAGGTGGGCCTGGGCCGTGGCGAAATGGGCGCGGTCAAGGGGGCGGATCCGGGCGATGGTGGACTGGAGCATGAAGATGAAACCTCGGGGATTTTAACGTTATTTTAATGCGGATATGTCGCGTTCAAAGGGCTACAGGATGGGGAAAACGATGACAAGAACGGATTTGGAAGGGTGCGGCCCGATACTGGTCAGCGCCTGTCTGCTGGGAATCTATTGCCGCTATGACGGGCGCTGCGAGACGGACGAGAGGGTCATGGCCCTCTCGCGGGACCATGTTCTGGTCCCGGTCTGCCCGGAGCAGCTGGGCGGCCTGCCCACGCCGCGCGCGGCGGTGGAGCTGCTTGACGGTCGGGCCGTGACCCGGGACGGGACGGACCTGACCGAGGCCTTCCAACGCGGGGTCGGACATGCGCTGCGCGTGGCCGACCTGACCGGGGCGCGGGTGGCCGTGCTGCAACCGCGTTCACCGAGTTGCGGTCGGGGGATCATCTACGACGGCACATTCAGCGGCACGCGGATGGAAGGCGACGGCGTTCTGGCGCAGGCCCTCGCCGCCCGGGGGCTCAGGCTGCTCGTGCCGGACGATTTGGCCTGAGTCTTTGTCCTCTTTCCTTTTTTCGCGGATGAGTTACCTTCCTAGAAAGCGATTCATCCCGATGCATGGAGGACGAGATGACGAACAGGCGCGCGTTCACGCGTTTTCGAAAAGGGAACAGGGTGCGCTACAGCATGCTTGGCAGTGAGGAGTATCACGACGCCCGGCTGGTGGACGTGGGAGAGGGCGGATTGTGCATGGAGACCTGCGTGCCGCTCAGGACCGGGACCCATATCTATGTCCAGCTGCTCGATATCAACCCCGGTGTTTCAGGATTGGCCGCGCACAGAAGCTCGCATGGGCGGGTGCGCTGGACCAGGGATCTGGGTTGCACGGAACAGACCCGTTTCGGGATCGGCGTGCAGTACACGCATCCGATCTGTCACTGATGAGCTTGAGGATGGAACATGCCCGCATTTGACGACGAGCTTGAGGCGAGCGGAGAACTGCTGAAAAACGCGATGATATCCAAGGACCAGGCCCGGGCCTATGTCCGGTCCCTGGCCTGGTTCCGGGAAAACCGGGCCGGGCTTGAGGCGGCGGGGTGGAACGTGGCCGAGCTGTACCGCATCGGAACGCTCGCCTTTCCGTATTCCGAATGGGGCCCTGGTTGGCTGACCTTGTGGAACAACGAGAAATGCCGACCCCGGCTGGGCGGCCGGGGCGACATAGAGTTCGTCCTGCACGAAGCGGGCGGGGACGTGGTGCAGACCTGTCGGCGCGAAAAGAGTTACCTGTCCTGATCACTGCCCTTGCGCGTCGGTGTCCGTGAGCGCCGGTTCCACCTCGGGCTGGGGCTCAAGGGCGCGTTCCTGCACGGCCTCGGCCGTTCTGACCAGCAGCTCCCCGGCCTTGGCCACGACGGAGAGCCTTCCCGGGTCTTCCAGGCCGCGTCTGTTGACCCATTGCGCCAGATAGATCAGTTCCGATGCGTCCATGCCCTGCGGGTTGGAGGCGCTGACGATGGCCTGGAGCAGCCGCTGGCGTGAGATCTCCCGGGTCTGGATGGTGGTCTTGATGCGGGCGCTGGCTTCGTTCCTGGCCGAGACCGAGACCTCTTCGCCCTGCATGTTCCAGAAGGCCAGGTGCGCCTGACTGACGCTTTCCACATCATCGAGATATTTCTTGACCAGAAGCCGGATGGAGTCCGTGCGGGCTATGCTGGCCATCGTCTTGCCCACGGTTTTCAGCCGCGCGCCCAGAAGGGTCAGCATTTCCTTGCGCTGTGCCTCGCTGATGGCCGCCATCTGCCCGGAAGGCAGGGTGTGGGTGGTCGCCTGCAAGGCCCGCTCCAGATTGTCCAGGAAGAGGGGCGTGTAGGCGGCATGCAGGAAGTCGAGGACGGGCTCCTGCAGCACGTGGTCGAAGATGGTCTTTCGCGCGCCCAGGGTGTCCGCGGGGTCGACGCCCAGCCCGTTGAAATCGACGCCGTAGCGGATGTTCACCGATTTGACGTTGAGGTCGAACCGGCCCTGGCCGCCGGGGTTTTTCTTGGTGCCTCCGGGCAGGTAGCGGGCGACCAGATAGGCGCTCAGGTCTTCCACGAAATCATGGCGCACGACGTCGTCGGCGGGGGAGGTGGGCAGGGTTGCGTTGCCTGTGGCGTTGCCCGTGGCATTGCCCTCCGCGAGGGTTGCGTTGCCTGTGGCGTTGACCGGGATCTGGACGGCGACGACCTGCTCCTGCCTGGCCGTGCTGACCTGCCAGCGCTGGGGCGCGACCTCCGTGGCCACGGGTTTCGGGAAAAAACGATCCCGGTTCTGTATGAACCAGTAACCGCCGGCCAGAGCCAGGATGAAAACGATGGCGAGAATGCGTTTCATAAGCGTCTATGCCTTGTCGGCGCAGTTAAACATGGACTGGGGCTGGCCCGTGGATTCCAGGACCGACCGCCAGTAGTTGGAGAGGACGTTGAGCTTGCGGCGCTTGGCCGTGACCAGCGGCAGGGGCAGATAGAGGTAGCGTTCCTGGAGCTTGGAGACGACCATCCCGGTCTTGCCGGCCATGGCCGCGTGCACCGCGTGCTGGCCGAGGAACCCGCAGTAGATGCGGTCGTTGGAATTGGCCGGGATGGAGCGGATTATGTAGCTGGGATCTATGTATTTCAGTGTGTAGGGGAAATCCGTGGCCGCGAAGAATTTTTTGATCTCCGAGCGCAGCACGTCGCAGATGTCCCCCAGGATGGGGTTGCCCGAGAGATCGACCCGGTTGTCGATGCGGCACAGGTCCTGCCCCGCGCCTTCGGCGACCACGATCACCGCGTGCTGCCGCTGTTCCAGCCTCTCCCTCAGCTTGACCAGAAAGCCGTCGGGGCCGTGCAGTTCAAAGGGCGCCTCGGGCACCAGCACGAAATTGACCTCTTTGAGGGCCAGGCTGGCCTGGGCCGCGATGAAGCCCGATTCCCGACCCATGAGCTTGACCATGCCGATGCCGCCCGGCGCGCCCAGGGCTTCGATGTGGGCGCAGCGGATGGCTTCGGTGGCCTTCTCCACGGCCGTGTCGAAGCCGAAGGAGCGGGTCACGAAGTTGATGTCGTTGTCGATGGTCTTGGGGATGCCGATGACCGAGATCTTGAGGCCGCGCCGCAGCACCTCCCGGGTCACGGTGCTGGCGGCCTTCATGGTGCCGTCGCCCCCGATCATGAACAGCACGGAGATGTTCATGCGCTCCAGGGCGTCCACGATCTCCTCCGGGGCCTGGGGACCGCGCGAGGACGACAGGATCGTGCCTCCGAACTCGTGAATGTCGCGGACGCTGTCCGGGGTCAGCTCCATGACGTCGTGCTTGTACTTGGGGATGAAGCCCTGCAGGCCGTAGCGGATGCCGTAGGTCCCGGAGACATGGTAGTTGTGGTGGGCGCTCATGACGATGGCCCGGATGACGTCGTTGATGCCCGGGCACAGGCCGCCGCAGGTCACGATGGCGCATTTGGTCTTCGGCGGATCGAAATAGATATGCTTTCTGGGCCCGGCCTCCTCGAACTCGCAGACCGTGTTGGCGATGGCGTCGTCGATGATGTCGCCGGACAGATAGATCGGCATCCTGGAAGCGTCGTCGATATGATGGCAGTAAGGCAGGGGGTTGTCGACCTTGCAGGGGCCAAGGGTGGGGACTGACGTGTCGAAGCATGGCGCGTTGCCCATTCTCGTCTCCATGGGTTGCGATCGTGGAAAGGGAAGACAGCGAAGAAGCTCCCTGTTTGCTAAGCCAGACAGGCTCAAAAAACAAGAAGCGCGGAGAGTTGGGGCGAATCAGGCGTTGCGGGTGGCCGTGAAGCGGGGAATGATGTCGGCCAGGGCGTCCTCGACGCGCGGAAAGGCGAATTCAAACCCGAGCCGTTCCAGGGCCGCGGGCAGGCAGCGCTGTCCGGTCAGGAGCATGTCGGCCGCTTCGCCCATGGCCAGGCGCAGCGCGAACGCCGGCACGGGCAAAAAAGCCGGCCGTTTCAAGGCGGCGGCCAGAGCCTTGGTGAAGCCGGCGTTGGTCACCGGTACCGGGGCGCAGGCGTTGAACGGCCCTGAGACGGCGGGATTTTCCAGGGCGAAGGCCATGGCCCGGACCAGATCCTTGACGTGGATCCATGGGAACCATTGCCGCCCGTGTCCGATCCTGCCGCCAAGGCCCAAAGAGAAGGGGGTGATCATCTTGGAGAGCGCTCCGCCCCGGCCCAGGACCACGGAGATGCGCGGAATGACCACCCTGTGTCCGAACTGACGGGCGTGCAGGGCCTCGGATTGCCAGGCTTCGGCCACATCGGCCAGGAAGCCGTGGCCGCGCGGCGAATCCTCGGTGCAGAGGGTGTCCCCGCCGTCGCCGTAAAAGCCGACGGCGTTGGCGCAGAGCAGGGTCTTGTCCGTGGCTCCGGTCAGGGCATCGACGATGTGCCTCGTGCTCAGGACCCTGGACTGGAGAATGCGGTCCTTGGCGCTCCGGGTCCAGCGGGTCGCCACCGGGCTTCCGCTCAGATTGACCACCGCGTCATGCCCGGCGACCAGATCCTGCCAGGGGCCGGGAACGGTCGGATCCGCCGTGACCGCCTTCGCTCCGGAAGGAGTGGCCGCCTTCCCGGAACGGACGGCCACGGTGACTTCGTGGCCGCGTTCAAGGAGGTGGGGCGTCAGATGGCCGCCGACAAATCCGGTCGCGCCGAAAGCCAGGATCTTCATGGCTTCCTCCCGCCCCTAGAGGCCGAAGTGTTTCTGAATGTAGCCCGACATGACGGCCTGGGCGTTTTCCTGGCATTCCCCGCAGCCCGTGCCGATCTTGGTCATGTCCTGCAATTCGGAGAAGCTCCTGGCCCCTTCCAGCACCGCGTGTTCGATATCCTCGTCGGTGACCTGCATGCACTCGCACACGATCTTGGCGCCCTGGGTCTTGACGCGGTCCTCCATGCCGTTCTTGCGGTAGTAGTCGTCGATGGCGGCGCGCAGGGCCTTGTCGCCCAGCACCGAGCAGTGCACCTTGTTGTCCGGCAGGCCGTCGAGCTCCTTCAGGATGTCCTTGGCGGTGATGGCGTAGGCCTGGTCCAGGGTCATGCCGATGACCATTTCCGAGAGGATTGACGTGCTCGCGATGGCGCTGGCGCAACCGTAGGTGCGCCACTTGCAGTCGGTGATGGTCAGCTTGTCGGGGTCGACCTTGATGTAGACGATCATCTCGTCGCCGCACTTGATGTTGCCGGTCTGGCCGATGCCGTGGAAGTCCGCCTCGTTGTCCTCGCGCAGGATGTTGCGCGGGTTCATGAAGTGGTCCTTCACCTTGTCCGAGTAGGTCCATTTTGCCATCTTATTTTCTCCTGTACGCAGTGGACATGGTCCGGATGCGGTCGATGATGGGGGGGAGGTGGTGGAGCATGTATCGCACGTCTTCCAGGGTGTTTTCCCGGCCCAGGCTGATGCGCACCGAGCCGTGGGCATTCTCCACCGGCACGCCCGTGGCCATGATCACGTGGGACGGGTCCAGGGAGCCCGAGGCGCAGGCCGAACCCGTGGAAACGGCGATCCCGGCCAGGTCGAGGTACAACAGGATGGCCTCGCCTTCGGCCCCGGCGAAGGAAACGCTGAGCGTCCCCGGCAGGCAGTGCTCCGGGTGCCCCATGAACAGGGCGTCGGGAATGGCCTTGGCGATGCCGTCCTTTAAAATGTTCTTGAGTTCGAGCAGGCGCTTCTCCTCCTCTTCCATTTCCAGGCCGCGAAGCTCCACCGCCTTGCCCATGCCGATGATGCCCAGGGAATTCTCCGTGCCCGCGCGGCGACCGTGTTCCTGGTGGCCGCCGAGAATGAGCGGACAGTAGGGCGCGCCTTTTTTGACGTACAAGGCTCCGATGCCCTTGGGCCCATAGAGCTTATGGGCGGAAATGGTCAGAAAGTCCACGTCCAGGTCGCGCACGTCCACCGGTATCTTGCCCACGGCCTGCACCGCGTCGGTGTGGAACAGGGCTCCGCCCTCGTGCGCTATGCGGGCCGCCGCCCTGATGTCCTGGATGGTGCCGATCTCGTTGTTGGCCATCATGATGGACACGAGTCCGACCTTGTCCGTAACCGCGCGGCGCAGCTCTTCCAGATCGATGCGACCGTGCTTGTCCACGGACAGATAGGTGACCTCGTGGCTCTTGCGCCCGAGATCGCGGGCAGTGTTCAGTACGCACGGGTGCTCGATGACCGTGGTCACCAGGCCGCTGCGTCCGCTCAGGGCGCAGGAGCAGCGCGTGCTGTCGCAATGCAGCAGGGAGAGCACGGTGTTGTTGGCTTCGGACCCGCTGCCGACGAAGAGGATCTCGCTTGCGTCGGCGCCGATGAAGGAGGCCACCTTCTCCCGCGCTTCCTCGATCTTTTCCCGCGCCTCGCGGCCAAAACCATGCATGCTGGAAGGGTTTCCAAATATCTCAAGACCTTCTATCAGCGCTTCCTTCACGCCCGGGTGCAGGGGCGTGGTGGCGTTGTTGTCGAAATATACGTTTCTGTGTTCCATGGCGGCTCCTTGTTTCGCAAAATTACGATGAATTGTAATCCCTAATTCGGACCTGTCCACCCCGAAAAAGGGCGGATCAGACCGGGGGAAGGAGGTTCCGGCTCTTCGCCCGGTTCGTGCCAGAGTTCGTCATCCCAGCTGAAAAGCTGGTGCGGACGGAATCCGGCCTTGTAGGCCATGCGCTCGCATCCGGGAACGACATAGCCCAGGTAGTAATGGGAAAGACCCATGTTCCTGGCTTCCTCGATCTCGCGCAGCACGCTGAAAACGCCGGGGCTCAGGTGCGCAGAGGCGGGATCGAAGACGAAATAGACGGAACTCAGTCCGTCGTCGCACAGATCCAGATATCCGGCTCCGAGCAGGCGCCCGTTTTCCTCGTAGCGGGCCAGCAGGGACGGGCAGGGCGGAGAGTGCAGGTTGGCGATGAACTCGTCGAAGCCGCTTTCTTGTCCGAAACGTTGTTTCGAATGTGTATGATATATCCTAAATCCGTGAAAAAGTTGCATTGAATATACAGTTTTGAAACATTTTGAACTTGAAATAAATCAATGATATCGGTATATTGAACTTGCTTTTCCTGAATGATTTTTAGCACCCATTGGG
>JBFWJY010000064.1:0-9585 GCA_050252955.1 Desulfomicrobium sp. | reverse complement strand
GACTGACCCGGCGCGAAAAAGCCTTGGGCGCCTGGTAAAATGTCGACGCCCAGACCTGCTTGATGGCCAGGACCAATTCCGCCAGCCGCACATCGGGGTCGGGATTGTTGTTGGGAACCATGATCGTGGAATACAACCCGGCATAGGCCTGATATTGGGCGTCTTCGAGAAGGCTTGACGAGCGTACGGCCAGGGGATGGCGCACCCGGGCGAGATAGGCCTTGAGCTGATGCTTCAGCCATTTGGGAAACCGCCCCTTCTCAACCGTTTTCAGCACCTCGTCATCGGCCATGTCCGCGCCGGCCAGAAACTCGAAGGCATTGAGCCTCACGAAGGAATCAAAACCTTCCGTGGAAATGCCAAGCGTCCTGGGCATGGAAAAATCCACCCCGGGATACTTCTGCGCAAGTCCTGGAATCCGGTTCAGAAGTGAAAACAAAAAAGCCAGTCCCCTGGCCTTTCCGCCCATGGAACCCTTGCCGACCTTGAAGAAATCCGTGCCAGGATCGAAATCCTTGGGATTGAAGTTGGCCACGATCCCCTTCTGCCGTTGCTCCCGCCTGGCCCGGATCATCTGGACAACTCCGCTGCGCAGCAGTTCCGGGGAAGCGAAGTCTTTCTCGCTCATGGGTCGCAGGCGGTCGGCCAGCTCGAACTCGGTGCGCGCGAAAAACCAGCGCGAGAAATCATTGTGACGGGAATGCCTGGCCAAGGCCTCGGCGGGGATCGTTTTCAGGCGTTCTTCCAGGGCGAACAGGCTTCCGGCCCGACAGAGCTCCTCGCCCTGTTCCCCGCGGAAAATGAAGTCTCCGAACCCGAGCCGCTCCAGCACGAAAGCCCGCACATCGCCCAGCAGGCTGGGCGAGTTCTTGTCCACGAACCAGGCCGGAATTTCCAGGGCCCTGCCGGCATTGTCCGGCTCGTTGCTCATCAGCAAGAGCGGTATGTCGAACCGCTGCGCCTTGATGGCCCGCAGCAGATCCACTCCGGCCGAAGCATCGAGCCGACCGCCACGGGGAAAGCGCACGTCGGAAATGACACCAAGAACATAGGGCTCGAATTTCTGAAACAGGTCCAGGGCATCCTCGTAGGTGGCGGCCAGCAGGATCTTGGGGCGACAGCGCATGGTCAGCAGGCGATGTTCCTGATTGAGTCCCTCGCGGATGACGTCCTGGGTCTGGACCACCAGTTCGCGGTACAGGATGGGCAGCAGGCAGGACTGGTAGCGAGGAGAGTCTTCGACCACGATGATCACGCGGATGCCAACGCTTCTGGTATCGAAATCCACGTTCATGGCGTCTTCGGCGTTCTTGACCAGAGCCACCAGCAGATCGGCGTTGCCGGTCCATACGAACTGGCGGTCAATACCCTCGGACGGAGTTTCCCCCGGCAGAAAAATTTCGCGGTGGGTCAGCAGATAGACGGGGATGCCAAGACCGAGCCCCTTGATCTTCCGCCCCAGATTCAAGGCCTCGCGCTCGGCCAGCTGCGGCATGAGGATGACGAGTTCAAACGTCCCTCGCTCCAGAAACGCCAGCGCCTCCTCGGCGCTCGAAGCCCAGGTCAGGCGGGGAGGGCGGCTCAGGTTGAGCCCCTGATACTCGGACACGATGCGTTCGGACAGCTTGCAGTCCTCCTCCATGACCCAGGCGTCATAGGCCGTGGAAACGAGCAGGATGTTCTGGACCTTTTTAGCCATGAGGTCGTGGAATTTCCTGAATTCGGAATCCTGGGCCACCAGATGCAGGTCAGGCATAATGGGCATGAGCGTCTCCTTGAGTGGCGTCAAACCTATCCAAAGCGCAGCCCATGGGCAACGGGCAAGAAAAAAGCCGGCGAACCGGCTTTGACGAGGCGAGGACAAGACGCGGGCTAGACCACGCCCTGGTCCAGCATGGCGTCGGCCACCTTGACGAAACCGGCGATGTTGGCCCCCGCGACATAATTGAGCGGCTTGCCGTACGTGGCGGCCGTATCCATGCAGACCTTGTGGATGGTCTTCATGATCAGCTTCAGTCGGTCGTCCACTTCCTGCCGGGTCCAGCTCAGGCGCATGCTGTTCTGGGTCATCTCCAGGCCCGACACCGAGACACCTCCCGCATTGGCGGCCTTGCCGGGGCCGAAAAGCATCCCGTGATCCAGAAAGATGCGCACTCCCTCGTGCGAGGTCGGCATGTTCGCGCCCTCGGTCACGACACGCACGCCCCCGGCCACCAGATTTTGCGCGTCGCGCGCGTTTATCTCGTTCTGCGTCGCGCACGGGAAAGCGCAGTCGGCCTGATGCGCCCAGAGCGGGTTGTATCCAAGCGCGTAGTCCGCAGGCGTGAACACGGACTCGGGGTAGGCGTCCGCGTATTCGCGCACCCGGCCCCGACGCACATTCTTGAGATGCTTGATAAAGGCCAGCTTTTCGGCGGTGATTCCAGTTTCATCGTAGATGTGGCCCGAGGAATCCGAAAACGTGATCGGGGTGCTGCCCAATTGCAGGAGCTTTTCCATGGTGAACTGGGCCACGTTGCCCGCTCCCGAAACCAGGCAGCGGGTCCCCTCCAGGGTCTTGCCCTGGGCTCCGAGCATCTCGGCCGCGAAATAGACCGCGCCATAGCCCGTGGCCTCGGGCCGGACCAGACTTCCGCCCCAGGATGCGCCCTTGCCCGTCAGCACGCCCGTGAACTCGTTTTTCAGCTTCTTGTACATGCCGAACATGTAGCCCACTTCCCGCGCGCCCACGCCGATGTCCCCGGCAGGGACGTCGGTGTGGGGGCCGATGTGGCGGTAGAGTTCGAGCATGAAGCTCTGGCAGAAGCGTTGCACCTCGACGTCGGACTTGCCCTTGGGATCGAAATCCGCCCCTCCCTTGCCGCCGCCCATGGGCAGGGTGGTCAGGGAATTTTTGAACACCTGCTCGAAGGCCAGAAACTTGAGAATGCCGAGATTGACAGAAGGATGAAAGCGGATGCCGCCCTTGTAGGGGCCGATGGCGCTGTTCATCTGCACCCTGAAGCCCCGGTTGACATGCACCTCGCCGTGATCGTCCACCCAGGGCACGCGGAAGATGACGACCCTCTCCGGCTCGACCATGCGTTCCACGATTCCGGCCCGACGATATTCGGGATTGCGCTCCAGCGCCGGTTCAATGGATTCCATGACCTCCGTCACGGCCTGATGAAACTCCACTTCGCCCGGATCCCGCCGCTTGACCAGTTCAAGAATCTCCATGCTCATGAAAGTCCTCCGCGATCAGGCCGCCCCAAAACGGCGATCTGCAAATTTTGAATTTTAGCAAAAAATCCTGCCACCCTTCTTGCTCCAAGAAAAGCCAAGGTCAAGCGGGTGCGTCATTTTTTTCGTAAACAAAGCACTGTTTCGCACAATGTCAGGATTATCGGTCCAATTCCCGTGATTTCAACGCCTCTTCTTAAAATATGCAACCACACAGGGCCGCAGCGGGTCGGGCTTATCCTGGCTGGTGGCCTCGACTGTCTGACCGAGCCAGGCATCGTTGGCTTAATCGTTGCCTGACGCGCCGACTCTGCCCACATCCTGCCACGCCTCTTCTTGCAAAAAATCGCCGCCCCAATCATGATGAAAACCACACATCCCCCCGCAGGAGCCCACCCCATGGAACCGACACAACTTGGATTCGAACAAAGCCGCACCCTTCTGGACGCCTACGGCATCCCGGTCCTGGGGCGCATGGTCCGCACTCTGGAACAAGCCGCTCATGCTGCGGAAGAGCTGGGTTTTCCCGTAGCCCTGAAAACGGTCTCCAGCCAGATCATACACAAGACCGACCTCGGTTGCGTGCTTCTGGGGCTTAAAGACATGACCGAGCTTGAGGCCGGGTATGCAGAACTCATGGACAATGTACGGGCCGCCGGGGTGACGGAGATCGACGGCATCCTGATTCAACCCATGGTCAAACCCGGCCTTGAAGTGCTCATCGGGGCCACCCAGGACCCCAGCTTCGGTCCCATGACCATGATCGGTTCGGGTGGCCGCTTCGTTGAACTCCTCGCGGACGTGGCTCCGGGCATCGGCATCCTGGAAGAACATGACGTTCGCGCCATGCTGGACAGGACCATGGCCGGGAAAATCCTGGACGGATTCCGCGGACCGGCCCTGGACAAGGCCGCCGTCATCCGCCTGGCCATGAGCGTCTCGCGCTTCATGGCCGAGCACCCCGAAATCCACGAACTCGACCTCAATCCCGTCATCGTCTACGAAGAGGGCTTCGCCATCGTCGATGCCCGCCTCATCGCCGGAGAACCAGTGCATTATCCCCGCCAGACAGACGTATCGCCGCGGAAGATGGCCAGCCTGCGCACCATCTTCAACCCGGCCTCCGTGGTGCTCTACGGAGCGTCGAACACCGGCACGGTGGGCGGCATCGTGCTCAAGAACCTGCGTCGCCTAAACCGTCTCTATCCCATCAACCCGCGCACGGAAACTTTGCAAGGCATGCGTTGCTATCCGAATCTGGAGAGCCTGCCGGAGGTTCCGGAAGTGGCGGTCTTCGTCGTCAACTCCGAGACCGTGGTGCGGGAATTCGAAAAATTCTGCCGGGCCGGCGGCAAGGGGGCGATCATCATCAGCGACGGCTTCGCCGAGTCGGGGCGGCGCGAACTCGAAAACCGCCTGCGGGACCTGAGCCAGCAGTATGGGGTAAGCTACATCGGACCCAACTGTCTGGGCATCATCGACAATTTTTCCGGGGTGAACACCATGTTCATCCCGCCGCACCGCACGGGCATCATCCGCGAGCCCGGCGGCATCGGCATCATCTCCCAGAGCGGCGGCATCGGCATGGAGCTCATGGAAATGCTCGAAGCCGACAGGGTCGGCATGGGCAAGTGGGTGTCCTGCGGCAATTCGAGCAGCGTGGGCGTGGCGGAAATCCTGGCGCACATGGGCCAGGACCCACGCATCGAGGTCATCGCCATCTATCTGGAAGGGCTGTCCGAGGGGCTCAAACTGATGGAGATCGGCAAACAGGTGGCGGCCGAAAAACCGGTGGTCATCATCAAGGGCGGCTCCGGCGGCGGCAAGGAGGCGACCATGTCCCACACCGCGTCCCTGGCCGGCAGCCACGAGGCCTTCCGGGCCTGCTGTTCCCAGGCCGGGTTCTATCTCATCGAGGAATTGACCGAAGACCCCAAGATCATGGTCAACGTGCTCTCCATCCTGACCACCCAGCCCAAGGCCGGGGGCAGGCGGGCGGCGGTGGTCAGCGTCGGCGGTGGCGCGGCGGTGCTGCTGGCCGATCAGATCACGGCCGAAGGCATGGAGTTGGCCGGGTTCGCCCCGGAGACCAGACGACGCTTGCAGGATCTGCTGCGCGAGAACATCAAGGCCGCAAATCCCGACGATCTGGAACAGATGCTGGTCAACGTCGGCAACAATCCCCTTGATCTTCTGGGCAACTGCGACGATCGACGGCTCATCCGCGCCCTTGAAGTCATCGCCGCCGATCCGAACACGGACGTCATCGTGGCCGCGATCTATCTCCAGGTTCCCTACCTGTCGGAGTATCTGGCCGAGCGACTGGTCGAGTTCCGGCGTTCCATCGACAAGCCCTTCATCGTCTCCCCGCGCGGCCTGTGCACGCATGTGACCCGGTTCCGGGAGTCCCTGTACGCCAAGCGGTTCCACACATACACCGTGCCGATGGTCAAGCCGCTGAGCATCGCGCTGGATATTTGGAACCGTTACAGCCGAAATTTCATGAGCGAAGCCGAGTTCATGGAAGACTGAAAAGTCCGACAAAACCGCGACGAAAAAACCCGGCCCGCGCGAATCGCGATGGCCGGGTTTTCGTACTTTTTCCGATTGCCGGGGTCAGGGTTTCTCCTGCGCTCCCCAAAGCTGCCTGAGGCGCTGGTCACGACCGCAACCCTGACGGTAAAATCGATACCGGAGTGGATTTTTCCGGTAATAATCCTGATGATATTCCTCAGCCGCGTAGAACTCCGTCCGCGGCAGGACCTCCGTCGCCACCGGGAAGCCCCTGCTCTCCTCGATCCGTGCCTTTGAAGCCCGTGCCGCGGCCTCTTCGGCCCCGTCCCCGAAAAATACGGCGGACCTGTACTGCGGCCCGCGATCGCAAAACTGCCCTCCGGGATCGGTGGGATCGATGTTGCGCCAGAAAACATCCAAAAGCCGCGCGAAGTCGACCTGCTCCGGGTCATAGACCACCCGCATGGCTTCAAGATGACCGCTGGCACCCGACGAAACCTGTTCGTAGGTCGGATTCGGCGTCTGTCCGCCGGTGTACCCGGCCTGCGTCTCCAGCACGCCGGGCAGGGCGTCGAAAGGGCCTTCAAGGCACCAGAAACACCCCCCGGCAAATACTGCGTCCTTTGTTTGTGCAGCCACGTTTCCTCCGCACAGGCCCGATACGATCATCACAAAAAACAGGATCACTCGCATGGGGCCCTCCTACAATTCTGTTTGCGAATCCCAAAGCGCCCCTTCCGTGGAAAATTCGATGCCAGCGGAGCCGAATCCACCCTGATAGAGAACTCCCTCCAAGGCATAGGTCAGTTTGGACTGCCCGCCTTGAAAGCTCATTATCTGGCGCAGCAGACCCAAAGTCGAAGCGGACGCCTCGACCCTGAAAACCGATTCGCCCAAGGCCTCGACACGACCGTCTTCCGAGGACACGCCCGGCAACAGGCTCATGTCGTTGACTCGTGCGTTGACCCTGACTCCGGTCCATTCCAGCGCAAACGGGTTGGGGTTGACGATGCGAAACGTCAAAAGAACGCGCTGTTCAAAGAGGGTGCTGCTTGCAGGAGCCAGATCCACCAGCCGAACCGTGGGCGACTCCACTGTTCTTCCGAAATGTGCGCATCCGGTGACCGTGAAGAAAAGCATTCCCACAAGCAGCGCTATCGCAAATCGCATCGTCCCTCCTGTTTTGTCATGCCCGGCATGGTTCTCAGCGCGCTTCCCAGACGGGAAACGTCTCCGGCAATTGTTCATCGGACAGACTCCATTGGTCATCACCATCAACGTTCATTCTGCCCGCATACTTCATGGTCACGCTCTTTGGACCGTGAGCGAAAAATCCGTTCCCGCCCAGAATCTCGAGCGCCTCATTCTTGTCCGGATACTCAAGAGCGGAAACGTAACAGACTCTCACGCCGTCCTTCTCTATGCAATGCGGCTCGAAATAGCGCATAAAATGCAACAACGTGTTCATATTCTTCATAGGTCCTCCTGTCTTCATGTTCCATTTACCTGCTAATCACTGCGCACAGGATGACAAATGAAAAAAAGGCCGCGTCCCGAAAAATCGACAGCGGAAAAATGTCCGCGCAGTTTGGCCTCCGAGCCTGCAAGGTTGCCGGCCTTTTCGCGCGGCGCGGAGAAGGCCAAAAAACGTTCCAGCGCCAAACACAACGACCACTCAAGGCCAAACTCGCCGTCAGGCCGAGCGTTTAGCCGTATCTATCTGGAATTTCTTGATCTTGTAATGCATGGTCCGACGGCTGACTCCGAGCAGGTCGGCGGCGTCCTTGACCACCCAGGAGCTTCGTTCCAAGGCGTTCAGCACGACCTGTTTTTCGCTGCCGGCCAAAGAAAGGAGATTGCCCGGCAGGGGAGAATCTTCGCCCCCATCCTCAAACTGCATGTCCTCCATCCGGATCACGCCGTCGGAGGACAAAATGACCGCGGCTTCCAACATATTCCGCAATTCACGCACATTCCCGGGCCAGGAATAATCAAGAATGGCCTCGGCCACCTCCGTTTCCAGACGCGGAATGGGGCCATCTTCGGCGAAGAGGCGCAGAAAGCGTTCGACCAGAACCGGTATGTCCGCTTTGCGGTCGCGCAGGGGCGGCACCTGGATGGTGATGACCTTGAGGCGATAATACAGATCCTCGCGAAACTCCCCGCTGCGCACCAGTTCGGCCAGGTCGGCGTTGGTCGCGGCGATGACCCGGCAGTTGACGGCGGTCTCGGCGAGATCGCCGACCCGGCGGATCTTTCGTTCCTGCAGAAAACGCAACAAGCGCAGCTGCATCTCGGACGAGATGTTGCCGATCTCGTCCAGGAACAGGGTGCCGCCATGGGCTTCGGCCACAAGCCCCTTCTTGTCCTTGAAGGCGTTGGTGAACGAACCCTTGGCATGCCCGAACAGCTCGCTTTCGAGCAGCGTGGACGGCGTGGAGCCACAGTCGACGATGACCAGCGGCCCCCGCGAACGACCGCTCAGGCGATGCAGCAACCCGGCGATCTTCTCCTTTCCCGTGCCGCTCTCGCCCAGAAGCAGGATCGTGGCCTCGGTCGGGGCCACGCGCTCGATCAGTTTGCACAGGCGCTGCATGGAGGGGCTTTTTCCGCCCCACAACTCTTCGATCAGCACGTTGCCGGTGCGCGCCCAGGCCCGGCCTGCGCTCAGGGACATGATCCGGGCGACGCCGCGCAAAAATTCCTGACCTTCGAGAGGCCGCGTCAGATAGTCCGCAGCCCCATCCTTGATGGCCGCCACGGCCTTGGGCACCGTCCCGTCACCGGAGAGCATGACGAAAGGCAGCCCCTGCCAACGCCGGACGCATTCCCACAAGAGCTCCCGGCAGGACATGCCCCGCATGTTCTCATCGGCGACAACCAGATCGATCTGCCCGCCTTCCAGTTTGAGCAGGGCCTCTTCGCCGTCGGAGGCGGCCATGGCGGCATAGCCGTCGGTCGCCAGCAGATCGATCAAGGCCTGCCGCTGGACCGGATCCGCATCCACGATCAGGACGTTTTTTTGTGCGTCGATCATACGGGCTCGTCCGCGCCCGCCGCTGCAAGCCTCGCACGGCAAGCCGCTGAAAACGCGATTTTTTTGCTTGGGTCATTCTTCGCCATTTCATCAATATATCTGAAAATCCAACAAGACTCAAACAAACACAGACTGGCCGCGCCTCGCTCTTGCACGCACCACCCCTCACTCATGGCCCTTGGTCGGGGCGAAAATTATTCGCCCCTACACGCCCGCATCCTCGCGTATCAGTTTTTTTTCGCATCGCGATCATGGCCATTCTCAACCTGGCAGGCACGGGGCCGGCCCCTGCGCCCGGTGTTGTCAGCAACGTCACAGGCGGGTATATTCGCGGCGGACAAACCAAAGGAGGTCCTCCATGACGGACAAACAGAAAAACACCCTGCCCCTGGCCGGAGACACCACGAAAAAGCTGGCCGGGCGCAAATGCAAGGAGCTTGACTCCCACGCGGCCGCCATGCTCGAATCCAATGAGGTCAAGGCCATCACCGGCGACAAAGAAGAGTGGTGGTGCCCCAATCCGGACTGCGAAGTCGTGGACAAATAACGGGCGCACGGCCCAATCTTGACGGCGGCCCGGGCAGAAAATGTCCGGGCCGCCGTTTTTTTGCCCCCATCGCTACCGACTTTTCAGCTCTTCAATATCAGGGCTCGACATTATTGAAACAGGCTGCCGCCAAGCCTATAGAAGTGGCCCCAGAAATTTGTACAAGCCTTTAGGTGGGAACTCTGCTAGTCCCGACCCCTTCAAACGCAGATCAGGGAGCAGAGAATGACGAAGAAGACGAGACGGAAGCATTCAGCAGAGTTCA
>JBFWJY010000063.1:0-10164 GCA_050252955.1 Desulfomicrobium sp. | reverse complement strand
GGCCCGAGGCCGTGGTCATCGGCGTGGAGCCGGAGAATTACCAGGACCTGGCCATTGACGTAACCCCGACCATTCGCGCCAAGTTCCCGGAAATCAAACAAAAGATTCTGGAGGAGTTGGCCCGGCAAGGCGGATCGTACATGCTCAAAGGTTGATCGCACAACGCTTCTCGGACGTCAGAGCGCGGAGTCGTTTCGAATCTTCCTCGCTGATAAAGCTGCTTGTTCGTCGAACAGTTGTTGGAGCGGAGGGGAATATCTTCGCCGTTCAAGGGTGTTCCGGCGGGCAGACGTGGTAATCCTTTCATATGTCCGAGCCAAGATATTGCTGTTTGCCAGAGTGGTTTCTCACGCCATTGGTCTGATTTCAATTCTAAATCAAATATGCCATAATATCCTCCAGCAAGGAGGTTGTCATGGCACGTACCCCCAAAGGGCGAAGGTTTTTAGATCAAGCCAAGTGAGATTTAACCACTGCAGGGTCTGTTGATGAATTACGCCAACTGCAAGCGCCTATTTTTCCATTGGAAATGGGGATTTCCATTGAGGAAACCGCTCTTCTGATTGGTCGATCGGTTCGATGGACCACAAAAGCGCGCAATGAATTCCGAACTGGAAAGTCAACTGTTGTCGAAAGACCCGGAAAAGGCGGCAGACGTCGGCAAAACATGTCTCCAGACGCCGAAAAAGAATTCTTGGAGCCCTTTTTCTTGAAGGCGAAGAAGGGCGGCATTCTCGTTGCCGCCGAGATCCATCAAGCTTTGGAGCAATGGCTTGGTCGCAAGGTGGCCTTGGCTTCTGTTTACAATCTATTGCACCGGCATGGTTGGAGAAAATTAGCTCCAGACAAGCGGCATGTTGCTGCTGATGTGGAAGCCCAGGAGGCATGGAAAAAAAATTCAGGGAAATGATCGCCGGGGCAACTCTGGGCTGGAAAGACGATTTGCCGCTCAGGTTAATATTTCAGGACGAGGCTCGATTTGGCTTGATTTCCGAAGCGCGGAGATGCTGGTGTCCCAAGCCCGAGAGGCCAATATGCGGCGCCATGGTTTCTCAACAATACACGTATGCCTATTCGGCAGTCAGCGTACAGGATGGACGCATGGACAGTCTCATGCTTCCTTGCGCTAATACAACATGTATGCAAATTTTTCTTGATGAAGTTAGTTCTCGCTATCCACAAGAACGAATAGTCATGATTGCCGATGGTGCTGGGTGGCACAAAAGCAACTCACTCACCATTCCAGGGAATATAAAATTTATTATCCAGCCTCCATACTCTCCAGAGTTGAATCCGGTGGAGAATATTTGGGAAGAGGTCAAAGAGAAGTACTTTTATAACAAGGTGTTCAATGGGCTCGACAGCCTTGAGGACCACCTTGCCAGTTCACTCGCCGAGATCGAGGCTGACCACGAAAGAGTCAAATCCATTATCGCTTGGCAATGGATAATTAACGCAGTTAAGAATTAGAATTGGAATGACTCACCTCTGACCCACCTTGCTCCAGGTGACTGGACGCAACTCAGACAAACTCAGAACAACTTATTTCAAACAAAACCAACTGATTGAGGCTCAGGTGACACCTTTGGTCCAAACTCTGCGGGCAAGCATTCGTGCCAAACTGTAGCAACAATCCTGGAGCACAATCTTGATATAAAAGAGCAGCGCACGCTTCGAGAACCTCGACATTACTGATTGCTGGTTTCAACATCCCAGGATGCCTCGTAAAATTCCGCGCCTTCGCCTTGCTTAGCGGCATTTATTTGAAGACCTCGCAGTTTCATGCCCAATTCCTGAGTTGTCCCCCTGAATTGGGAAAAGCCGTTTCCAACTGGTTGCACCGAAGCCTGCCCCAGAGGACGCTCACTGGCGTAAACAATGATCTGGTCGCGCCCAAAGGGCGGCGTCACCTGTAGATTAAACCCAGCATCCTCCCCCGGGATGCGATACGCGACACCGCCTTTGAAAAAATGTTCGCTTTGATATGCGTTAGGAAGGAGCTGAATGACTTCCCCGGTAGCCGTGACATCAATAACCCGGGCATAAAAATCACGGTTCCCTTGAATATAGACGACCAACATGTCCCCGGCAAAATAATGCTTCTTGTCTGTCCAGACGCGAACAGTCAGAGGACCGCTCGCTGGAACAACCTCGACTTGTTCTTCTTGCTGTTTGGGATGGAGTGAGTAGTCGACCTGGGCCTTGATCCAGACATGATAGCGGTTGTCCGGTTCGATGCCCAAATCTTTTTGCTCCAGGACCGTTACCGAGCCTTCGGATTTCGACAGTACCAAGTCGTAGTCGACCTGGAAATTTTTTACCTGCGTGAAAGAGTGGAGGCGGCTCTCAGCGTTTTCAAGAGCTTGACGCTTGGCGTTAGCGAAAGCTTCCGCGCGTATCTTTTTCAAGGACAAACTTTCAGACAAATAGGCATAGCCGTCAACCTCTTGAATGATCGAACGTTTTTCACTGTCAGGCTTGACCTGGACGCCTCGGGCCTGGGCATAGAGGGCGGGGTCGACGGCGGAAGTGAACAAAACCAAGACAAGCAGGGAGGTAATCCCTGCCAACCTCATGAGCAGCATATGGCAAACCTCAATTTTTTGTAGACATCGATGGCCCTGGATCGCCAAGGAAGACGAAAGCCCCCCAATAAAAGGGATGGGCATCTCCGTGTTGTTTTTTCAAATTCCGGATCTCCGTGAGCATGGCTTGCCGGAGGGCTTGGGCTCTGTTCTCCTTGGCGGCGTTCAGGTTGGTGTAAAAGCTGGTCATCAAACTGATCGTTTCAGCGTCCGGCGCTTCCCACAGGGACATGACGAGGCTGCGAGCGCCGGCTTGCAGAAAGGCCCGCCGCAGTCCATAGACGCCTTGGCCTGTTTTCACCTTGCCCACCCCAGTATTGCACGCCGACAAAACAACCAGTTCGGTACCGGAAAGGTCGAGATTGAGCGCCTCCAAAGCCGAGAGCACGCCGTCATCCGCCAGCCCCGCCACGGCGGCGTTGGCACCGGCCAGAGCCAATCCGGAGCGCAACATGGGATTTTCCACTTTTGCCGACCAGCCCGTCTCGCTTTTCCGTCCTCGCACATCCGTCTCCGCGCTCTCTGGGCTTTCTCCGTTCTGCCGGTCTTCTAGAAAAAAACCGTGCGTGGCCATGTGGAGCACCCTAGGGGCATGCACCTTGAGCAAGCGATCTTCCGTGGCCTGCGTTTTCAGCCACATCACTGTATCGGGGCCAAGCAACTTCCGAACGGCCACGGCCTCTTTTTCAGTACCAGGCAAGGCGCTGAAGTGAAAGGCGCTACCGGCTGCAGGCTTGTCGCGCTCTGCGCTCATGGCGTTGTCGAAGGCGGGATTTCCGAGCACCACGGCCGGACCGGATGGCCCGGCGTCCATTCCAATCCTCAAGAGATCGCGGCCCGTTGGTAGGTAGACAAGGCTGTAGTCCTCAACAAGAAACCGCTTTTTTGCTCCCATGAGGACCTCGAAAGGAATCAGATTCAGCATGCCGTCCGGCGCGGCGTATATCGTCCGCACTCCGTGCAGGAGCGGTGCAAGCGGCGCAAAAGCCAGATCGTGCAAAGCACGGGCCGGTCTTGCATAAGGATCGAGGTTGGAGATCGCCAAGCGAAGCTTCCTGATTTTTTTGTCAATGGCCTCGGCCGGTCCCAAGTCCACCAGTTGAACGTCGTCCGGCTTTCTGGCGCGGACCACAAATGCAAGGTAATGCGCAGGTAGCCAGCGAGGCTCTTTGCGGACGGCGCGAAAATTATAAAGGGGCGTGAGCACGAACTCCACCAACGCCGCGTCGGACGGCAACACCTCGGCCAAGGCGGCCACGTCCGCTTTGGAAACTCGCTCCTGCACGGTGAAAACGACGCTCTTCCGGCTCAACTCCGCTTCCAATGTTTCGATCTTGAGCACCAAGGAGTCCCGCCTGGAGTCTACGCCTTGCGGACTAGTCGGTTCTTTGAAATACAGATTGGACAAGGCGATTCGGGCCATGGATAACTCTTGGAATAACGAGGCGGAGTTAGGATCCTTCTGAAGGGAGTTCTGAAAGAGGCGTCGTTGCGACTCAAGGACCATGCCTTTTCGACGAAGCACAGTGTTCAACGCAGCAGCATTGCAACTTCGATCTTCATTCAGATTTATAGATAGAGACATTAAAGCGCTGTAGAAATATCCAGAATTAGCCAGATAATCCAGCATTTTGTTTTCAGATGCGAATGTTGAAAGCAGCAATAATTGCGAATTATAAACTGCTTGTCCTCTCGCGATGATTTTAAATCCATCTAAAATTCTTCCAGTGCAGGCGACAGCGACACCATAGTTGCATAAATGCTTAGCCGTAGTGGTATGATTTTGCCCCAAAGATTTCTCATCTATTGCAATCGCTTTACGAAAAAAAATTTTTGACTTTTCATATTCTCCCAACCGCTTGTACTGTACGCCAATGGCGTCCAAGCTGTTGGCTGTCGATGGATGCTCCGGCCCGAGCGTTTTCTCTCGGATGGTGAGGGCGCGTTGAAGCAACGGCTCGGCCTTGTCATATTCGCCCATGCATTGGTACAGCAAAGCGAGATTGTTCAAGCTGGTGGCTGTCGATGGATGCTCCGGCCCGAGCGCTTTCTCTTGGATGGCGAGAGCGCGCTTGCACAATGACTCGGCCTTGTCATATTCGCCCATGCATTGGTACAGCAAAGCGAGATTGTTCAAGCTGGTGGCTGTCGATGGATGCTCCGACCCGAGCGCTTTCTCTCGGATGGCGAGAGCGCGCTTGCACAATGGCTCGGCCTTGTCATATTCGCCTATGTCTTGGTACAGCAACGCGAGATTGTTCAAGCTGAGGGCTGTCAATGGATGCTCCGACCCGAGCGCTTTCTCTCGGATGGCGAGGGCGCGTTGCAGCAATGGCTCGGCCTTGTCATATTCGCCCATGGCTTGGTAAAGCAAAGCGAGATTGTTCAAGCTGGTGCTTGTCCACAGATGCTCCGATCCAAAGAATTCCTCCCTGATGGCGAGAACGCGCTTAAACAACGGTTCGGCCTTGTCATATTCGCCCATGTACTGGTACACCAAAGCAAGGTTGTTCAAGCTGATGGACGTAACTTTATGATTCGGTCCAAACACTTCCTCCCGGAGCGCCAGGGCTTGAAGATGCAGCTCCTTTGCCTCGTTGTAGCGGCCGCTACGCCAATACGCACTCCCCAGTTCATTTTTGATAAAAGCGAACGTTTTCTTGGAGACGGAGCTATTACTCGCATATTGATGCGCTTTTTGAAGTTCGACGACCGCTTGCGCGTAGTCGCCCTCGGTAAGGCATTTCTTTCCGATGTGTAGCGGCGTCTGGTATCTGTTGCTGGCGCAGGCGGAAAAAATACAGGAAAAAATGACGAACAACACGGTGTTGATGAACAATTCCTTCATCAAAGCCCCCTGGCGCCACCACGCCAAAGCTCCAAGCCGTTTTTCGCGGCCTACCCGAAAAAGGAAGCGTTGCCATCGCACCCTTCGCACAGCGGTCACGTCGCATGCGGGGACGAAAACGACGTCAACGCCTGCAAAAAATTATTGCGCCGAGGTGTTGACGATCTCCACCCTTCGATTGACCTGCTTGTTCGCCAAACAATCATTGGGCCGAAGCGGCATGCCTTCCCCATACCCGGCGACGCTCAAGCGATCCGGTGCGACACCGTAATATGCGGTCAGAGACTGCTTGACGGCGAGAGCTCTCTTCAAGCTCAAGGCCAAGTTGTAGTCCGCAGAGCCGTCCGAGTCGGTGTGACCGAGAATGTTCACACGCATGTCGTGAGCCCGCGGATCGTTCAGCGCCGTGGCCAACTCCCGGAGCAGCGCATAGGATTCGGGCCGCAACCTGGCCGAGTCCCGGTCGAATTCGATGCGCAGTTGCACGTTGCGCTGGTTTTTGCCCTCGTCCACGAAAATTGTTTTGGGTTCGTCCCTTCCGGATTCGCTGTCCCGCATCATGACGGTGATGGCCCGTGTCTTCGGCGGGGTGGACAGCGTCAACGAACGTGTTTTGACGTGTCGCCCCGCCTTCGCAGGTGGAGCCGTCAAGCGAAGAAGGATGCCTTGGGATGTGGTCTCAAAGCCGTCCTCGCCGGCCCATGCAGGGGCGGTCAGAACCAGCCCGGCGGTGATCAAGGAGAGAAGCATTTTCTTCATAGCGCACCTTTTGTCAGTTGGCGCCCACGACCATGTTCCGTAACGAGTCGGGGGCGATGAGTTGCGGTGTCTGGGGCCCTACGGCTGCATCCCGCAATCTGGCCACGGTCTTGGCCGTGTAGACGGACAACTCCTCCAAAGAAACGGTACGGTCCTTGTTCGCGTCGGCGGCGCCGCGCAAGCCCTGCAACAGGCTGTAGGTGAACAGGCCATGCCCTCCCTTGGGGTACTCTTGGGAAAACTCATCGCCCCGCGAGGCCACCAGGAGAGCGAAGGACGCCGAGGCGGAGCGTTTGGCGAGGGAATAGACATCCAAGGTTCCCTCCATCTTGCGGGCCTGACATGTATCCACAATGAGCAGACGTTTGCCAGCTGCCTTGCGCATGGCGCCAAAAAAATCTTCCCACGAGATAAGTGATGTCGTCTGTTCGGGCGACGCTCCATCCGAAAATAAAAGCGTTTTGAGGTCCCGGAGTTTTGCATCGCAGGGAACGAAATAATAGTTACCTCTGCTATCACTGACGCCGTGGGAGGCCAAGAAAAGGATCACAGTGTCCTCTGCCTTCGCCTGGGAGAAGGAATCAAGGGCTCGAAGGATAGCGACCTTCGTTGGCTTTTCCGCCGCCGCGTCGCTCAGCAGTTTGGCGTGGACCCTGCGGAATTGCCCTTCCCGGGTCGCCTTGAAGACAGCAGCCAGTTCTTCAGCGTCACGGGCGGCGAAGTCGAGGTTGTATTGGGGCATGTCCGGGAAGCGGTCCACGCCCACCGCCAGGAAGTACAAATCTCCTTTTTTTGATGATGTAAGCCTGCTATTCGTTACAAATGTCTCGGCCAGTCCCATGGATTTACCGTTGAAGGCCTCTATGCGGATAGTGTTGTTGTGGTCAATGAGGGGGAGCCGAATCACCCGTTGGAAGGAATCCTTATCTTTTCCGGAGAGGATTCGCTCTGACGCGGGAACTACGGGGATGTCGTTGATATAGACCGAATAGTCGAGCATGGGCAGGCTGCGCTTGTCCACGCTAAACCGGATATCGGCGTAGGGCTCATCGAACGCATGGCCCCAATCTGGGGAGAGAATTCGGACTTTTGGGGGAGCGATGGCGTCGAGGTTGTCTATGTCGAAGGCGTCTCGGCCAAGTACGGCGCGAGATTGCGGGGTGTCGCCCCCGTAGCGCAGCACGGCCTGGATGAAGTCGGGCCGATAGAAGATGCGCTCGAACTGCTGAGCGGTGTAGAATTCAGGCGCTTGGTCGACTCCCTTATTTAATTGCCATCCCACGTAACGGTCTCCGTTGACAGAGGAAGCATAGTATCCGCTGGGAGAGGCCGCGACCCACTCTCCTTCGCCGGGGTAGTTGCAGAAAATGAGCAGGCATTCTCCTGTGTGGGCGTTCCAGATGCGGATGGTGCCGTCGGTGGCTGCTGAAGCAATGAGGCGTCTGTCTGGGGAGTACGCGAGTCCGGTTATCTCCCCTGTATGCCCGTCGAAGTCGACGAGTCGTTTATGATAATCCAAAAATTTGTGCGCCTCTGCTTTGGGGAACAGGTTTGTAGTAATTTGGGACCAGTCATAGAGAGATAGCCTGGAGCCGAAGTCGGCGGCAAGGAAGGTGGTTCCCTCATATTGAATGCCACAACGACTATAAAAATGTAGAATTTTTGGCTTTGTTGTGATGTCAATGACCACGGGGTTGTCCAGTTGTTTGAAAAATTCATTCTTTCCGATGTTGTTGAGATTCAGGGCGAATGTCGCCTGGCGAGCTTGGCAACTCGATTCACCGTAAGATTTTTTCAGTTTTTCTTGGGATTCGATATCAAAGCCAAGAACATTAGATCCATTCAGAAATGAGAGGGAGTGGTATATCTGGTGGGATGCGACTTTTAGTATTTTTGAGGGAGGAAGGGTTTTACTGAATCTGGTAATTGTTCCCTTCGCATTGAGGCCGATGATGAACTTGCCGGGAGAAACATCCGTAATTTTTTGAAAAGATATTGGCTGGTCTATGTACTCTTGTTTTCTTACATCATACAGCGAATAATGGTATCCGCCATGCTCTTCTTTTACAAAAATAAGAGCATTGTTATCAAAAAAGGGGGCCAGAGAATTTAAAGTTCCCGGACTGGCTTCGATTCCAGTTGAAGAAAATTCACGGATGGTTTTACCTGTATAACTATCTAATAAAAATGTTAGAAACGCGTTGGGTGTATCGGAGTTCTTGTCATGTTTGTTTAATGTTAATGTGATCGTTCGTTCGTTTGGTGATATCGAGACATCTGCAAGGGAAACTTTTAACCAGTTGGCTTTGGCGGAAAATAGAATTTGCCTCTCTTCTCCTGTAGTTGGATCATAGCGGGCCAGGGTGTACTCTTTATCATCGCGGAGGCTCGCAACAATCAATTGATTTCGCAACTTAAGCCATGCGAGTGTTTTTATAGTTCCATCAACTTCAAAACATGATTCATATGTTTGCTTGGCAAGGCTCCAGATGCAGATGACATTATCATCCCCATAATAACCTATTGCCAGCTTTGATGCTGAAGGGTCAAAGTGGAAATCTTGGATGGAATAAATGCCGTCTTCATATTCTTTGGGATATGGAATGGTGGAAAGGAATTCATCGGTCTGCAAACTATAAACCTTTATAAACTTAGAAAGATTGTCTGCTTCTTGCCCCTCCACCTTATGATTTTCTATGACCTCTACTGCCAACAGGGCATCGTCGGGAGATAGCGCCAGCCCTAGGAGGCGGCCTTCGTCTCCTGGACTACGATTTGCTCGCAATATTGCAATCTGTTTTCCGGTAGCGAAATCCCAAACGCGAATCGTTTTGTCCGAGCCTACCGTGATGAGGTGTTTTCCATCGGAGGTGACAACGGATTGGAATGTAAGCGACGGGTGTGTCCCCCTTTCAATAATGAATATGGGAAGCGAGCTGTTGCGCTCCATATATGTAATTTGCCGTTTATTTATTGCATTAGCGTAAGCTTTGACAGCCTTGACGTTGGGTTTGCAGGCGGTAACCATCAGCAAGATGAGGCAGATGCAGCAGGTTGGAGCGTAGGAAGATTTAACGCGCATGATTAATTTTTTTATTAGTGAGTCTCGCTAATATAAAAAAATATAGCGAACAGATGGTTGTTTGGTCAACCTCTGAAATTCGTTCGGACAGGTCATTTTGTTGAATTCAATCTCAGTTGGCGGTTGTTTTTGAAGAGATCTTTGATTTCTGTCGAATTGCGGCGCGGTGTGCGGTGCTTATCAGAACCATCTTGCTCAGCCCGGCATGGTCTAGCGTCCTGTTCGGGCTTGGCGCTCCCGCGGCTCGCCGCTAAATTCCCCCACCTTAAAGCGTCGTGGCGCAGGCCCGAGGCCGTGGTCATCGGCGTGGAGCCGGAGAATTACCAGGACCTGGCCATTGACGTAACTCCGACCATTCGCGCCAAGTTCCCGGAAATCAAACAAAAGATTCTGGAGGAGTTGGCCCGGCACGGCGGATCGTACACGGCGCGTTAATTCCTCCGGCCGCGAAGCGCGTTTTCACACCGAACCAACGGGCGGATTCGACTCCCTGCCGCTGCGGGCGCCGGAAAGCGAAGAAGAGAGCGGTGTCGTGCGTCTGCATCTGGACTCCGGGCGCGGCGCTTGCTAGATTCGTCTTTGCTCCGGGTCCGGGCCAGACCTTGGCCGCCATTGCCCGTCGGCCCCCCGAATCCGGGCGGACGGCCCTATGCGCATCATCAGCCTGGTGATTTCATTGTTGCTGCATGCGGCGGCGGCTCTTGTCTTCGTGTATCACGCAGACAGGTGGTTCACGCAGAAAACGCCGAGCGACGTCCCCATTCGTATCCAGCTTGTGGAGACCGAGGCGCCGAAGGACTTGCCGCCGTTGAAAGAGACGGAGCTCCCCGACCATCTGCGCCCCCAGCCGCCCCGGGCGCCTGTGAAGGCGCAACCGCCGGCGCCCTGCG
>JBFWJY010000062.1:0-10259 GCA_050252955.1 Desulfomicrobium sp. | reverse complement strand
CTCGGCTGAATGCTTCCGTCTCGTCTTCTTCGTCATTCTCTGCTCCCTGATCATTTGCGTTTGAAGGGGTCGGGACTAGCAGAGTTTCCACCTAAAGGCTTGTACAAATTTCCGGGGCCACTTCTATAGTGGCTTGGATAGTCCAGATAGCGTTGCGCAAATCTTCTTGCGCCTGTTTCTGTTCTAGACGGTTTGTTGTCAGTTTTTGTTTGTATAATTTGAGGTATTTCTTTTGATGATTTCTGCAGTAACCATCCTATAAATACTGCAAATATAGTTGCAGCAGCACCAATTATTGCGGCAATTATAGAGTTATCCATTATTATCCTAAAATGTTCAAGACTAATACGAAATACCTTGCAATTTCAGTCTGCATAAAATATTGTTAAGCTACTTAAGTTCCGCTTGCCATGTCTTGCAATATAATTTTTGCTAGTCCTAAGTATCGTTCTAAATTACAAATATGTGATCTTTTAGTAGAGCTAAGAAATGCACCCGGAGGAAATCTGGGGTCAGATCTTGAATTTTGAATGCTTCATCCGAAACTGAATAGTCCAAGCCTGGACGGGGAAAAGGACCTAACCTCGTTTTGGCTTTTCTTCAGCACTGCCCGCATCTTCTTCGTGCTTTTTTTGAGCTCGACATTTCTTTTCGCATTTTCGCTACAAGAAAAGTTGCGCTCACGGCAAGGCCTTCTTTTGTCATACATATTCGTATGCAGCACCGTCATGAACTGCGTAGGCATACCGGGTAAAAGAAAAGCCACCCGTTGCCGGATGGCCTGCTTATAAGAGCAAATACGGTGGCTTGGAGCACCCTTGACCCACAAAAAGCCCACAAAAAGAAAAAGGGCTTAAGGTCGTTTGACCTTAAACCCTTGATTTCTTTGGCGGGGCCGATGGGACTCGAACCCACGGCCTCCGGCGTGACAGGCCGGCGTTATAACCGACTTAACTACGACCCCGCATTTTGTCTTCGTGGTGGGCGGTACAGGGATCGAACCTATGACCCTCGGCTTGTAAGGCCGACGCTCTCCCAGCTGAGCTAACCGCCCAGTCCCGTCCAACGAGAAACAGTCTCTATAGGGACACCTTCCCGCTGTCAAAGACTTTTTTCGAAAAATTGGAAATTTTATATAAAAATAATAATTTCAAATTATTGCATTACAGGCCAAAGACTCGAAAACATGTTCCAAGCACCCGCTGACTACTCGCAACCATTTTGAATCAAAGAATATTCCCGGAAAAGCCCATGACGACTCTTTGCGCACACCGCGCCCGGAACCGTCACAGGCCGCAGTCACGCCCGTCAGCACCCACCCCCTCCTCCACCACCAAGGGCGCGACTCCGGAACGCTTGCGCAGCCAGTTGATGCCGCGCAGCACAGGGCCGCGCGAGATGATGTGTCTTTCCAGACGGTATTTCCCGGGGAAATCCATGAGCATGATGCCCAGGAATATGGTCAGCAGGCCCTGGCCGGGGAGAAAGAGCATGAGCACCCCGGCCAGAAAAAGGGCCAGACCCAGGGTGTTCTTGAGGATCAGCACGCACAGCCGGAGAACCGGCCTGCGCTTGCGCCACAGGGTCCGCCCACGCCTGCGCGCGCAGAAGTAGTCGGAGGGAATGCGCGAGGCCACAAGGGGGATGACCAGAAGCGAGGCCACGAACATCAGGGCGGAAACGGCGGCCAGCCAGCCAAGCCATTCACCCCACCCCTCGATGCCGCCGAACATGCCGTCCTACCGGGCCCGGAATTCGGCCAGGGTCTGGGCGTACTGCTCGGGTTTGAGCCGGGGCCCGAAAGTCTGCACCACCTTGGACGCGGCCAGGCTGGCGAACTCCCCGGCCTGCGCATGGGTCATGCCGTGGGTGATGCCGTGCAGAAAGGCTCCGGCGAACATGTCCCCGGCCCCGTTGGTGTCCAGAGGCGTGACCGGACAGGGGTCGATCTCGTGTACGGCGTAGCCGTCGAACACCAGCGCCCCCTCGCCGCCCATGGTGACCACGAAGGCCCCCGCCTTCTGGCGCAGCGCGTCCACAGCCTTGGCCAGGGTGCGGCATCCGCCCCAAAGCAGGGCCTCCTCCTTGTTGCAGAACAGCAAATCAACGCCGTCGCCGACAATCTCTTCCAGCCCCAGGCGAAAGTACTTGACCATGGACGGATCGGAAAAACTCAACGCCGTCCTGACCCCGGCCTCGCGCGCCATGTTCATGGCCGCCACCACCGCCGGACGGGCCGTGGGCGAAGTGACCAGATAGCCCTCGGCATACAGGAACTCGGATTCGCGCAGCGCATCCGGGCAGAGTTGCTCCACGGACAGGGATTCGGAAATGCCCAAATACGTGTTCATGGTCCGTTCGGCATCGGGCGTGATCATGACCAGGCACTTGCCCGTGACTCCGTCGGCGCGGCGCTCGGCCAGGTTGGTGTCCACCTTGGCCCGGGCCAGCTCCTGGGCGTAGAAATCGCCCATCTCGTCGTTGCTGACCAGGCAGGTGTAGAAGGACGAGCCTCCGAAAAAGGCGTTGGCCACGACGGTGTTGGCGGCGGAGCCTCCACCGGAACGCGCGCTGCGTTCGCTGCGAAGGTATTCGAGCAGCTCGAATTGCCGCTCTTCATCGACCAGCGTCATGAGCCCCTTTTCCACGCCCATGGTTTCGAGAAAGGCATCGGGCACTTCGAATTCCATGTCGACCAGGGCGTTGCCCATTCCGTAAACGTCGTATCTTTTCATCAATTCTTCCTGTAACCTAATGATTTACAAAACACTTTCATTGATCCCAAAGGACACATGAAAACAGTCTCAACTTTCCACTACCACGCATCCCCGTCTCAGCTTCCAGGCTCCCAGCACCGACTGCACCAAAGAGGCCAGGGGGATGGCGAAAAATACGCCCCAGAATCCCCAGATTCCCCCGAAAACCAGAATGGCGGTGATGGAGGCGATGGGGTGCAGGTTCACGGCCCCGGACAAAAGGAGCGGCACCAGCACATTGGCGTCGAGGAGCTGGATCGCGAAATAGACGATCATGGCCCAGGTGAACTGCGCGTCAAAACCCCATTGGATATAGGCGATGATGAGCACCGGCGCGGTGACCACCACCGCTCCGATGTAGGGAATGATGACGGAGAGGCCCACCAGCAGGCTCAAGAGCATGGCGTAGTCCAGGCCGAAAAACAGGAAGCAGGCGTAGGTCGTGGCCCAGACGATGAGCACTTCCCAGATGCGACCGCGCACGTAGTTCCCGGCCTGGGTCTTGACGTCCATCCAGACCGTGCTGGCCAGGGTGTGGTCCCGGGGCAGAAAATCGCACAGCCAGCCAAGGATAACGTCTTTGTCCTTCAAAAAGAAGAAAACCATGATCGGCATGAGCACCATGTAGACCACGAAGGAAAAGACCGAGCGCACGGAGGACAGGGAAAAGGCCAGCACCTGCTGCCCGTACTGCGAAAACTGCGCGGTCAGGGAGTCGACCACGGTCTGGATCTGGGCCTCGGTCAGAATCGGATACTGCCGGGGCAGATGCGTGAGCGCGTGCTGGGCCTTGGACACGATCCAGGGGATATTGTCGATCAGATCCGTGATCTGTGACACCAGCAAGGGCACAAGGGCCAGGATCAGTATGGCCAGAAAAAGCATGAACAGCCCGAAAACCAGGGCCACGGCCAGGATTCTCGGCCAGTGGAACGTGACCAGAAAGCGCACCACCCCTTCCAGAAGAAAGGAGATGACCACGCTGGCGATGACCGGGGCCAGCAGATTGCCCACCGAGAGAATGATCGCGCAGCCCACAACCAGCACCAGAAAAAGGATGACCAGTTGCGTGTCGGAAAAGACGGCGTGCAGCCATTGGCGGAATATTTCCATGGGATTCTCACGAGCTCGATGGGAAGACGCCAGAACTATCTAGACACACGGACGCGCCCCGTCAACATAACGAAAAGGCCGCCCGGAGGCGGCCTTAGATTCCATGAACCGGCCGGTGTTCGGCAAAAACCTGGCGAGGGGAGGATGCGCTTCGACAGGCCGGTTCGGCGGAAAAAGGGTTAACGGATGAAGAGCATCTCCTGGTAGCTGGGCAGGGTCCACAGATCGTCGGCGACCAGGGTCTCCAGGATGTCGGCGTGCTTACGCACTTCGGACATGGCCGGCAGGATGGTCTTGTAGAAGTAGTTGGCGTGGTCGAGGGTGGTCTGGCCCTTGTCCCCTTCGAGCAAGGCCTCCAGTTCATAGGTGACCTTCTGCATGAGGCGCAGGTTGGTGGTCAGCTGATCGAGGGTGGTTGTGCCGTATTCCTTGCCTATGGCCTTCAGGTTGGCGCAGGCCGTGGCCAGCTCGTTCTGGTAACGGAAGGAGGCCGGGAAGATCACGGTCTTGGCCATGCGCAGCATCAGGTTGGCCTCGGTCTCGACGGTCTTGCAGTACATCTCCAGGTAGATCTCCTGGCGGGAACGCAGCTCGGCCTCGGTCAACACCCCGTACTTGGTGAACAGCTCGATGGTTTCGGGGGTCGAAAGCATGGGCAGCGCGTCGGGGGTGGCCTTCAGGTTGGGCAGGCCGCGCTTCTCGGCTTCCTTGTGCCATTCCTCGGAGTAGCCGTCGCCGTTGAAGATGACCTTCTCGTGCTCGATGATGATCTTCTGCAGCAGGGTCTGGACGGCCTCGTTGAGCTTGGCCTTCTTGCCGCCGGTGGCCTTTTCCAGTTCCGTGGCGATGTAGTCCAGGGACTCGGACATCATGGTGTTCAGGGCCACCTGGGAACCGGCGATGGACATGGTCGAGCCCACGGCGCGGAATTCGAAACGGTTGCCGGTGAAGGCGAAGGGGCTGGTGCGGTTGCGGTCGCCCGGATCCATGGGCAGGGGCGGCAGGGTGTCGACGCCGATGTTCATGACGCTCTTCTTCTTGGAGCCCTTGACCTCGCCCTTCTTGAACTGCTCGAAGACGTCGGTCAGCTGCTCGCCCAGGTACACGGACATGATGGCCGGCGGGGCCTCGTTGGCGCCGAGACGATGGTCGTTGGAGGCGCTGGCCACGGTGGCGCGCAGCAGCGGGCCGTACTTGTGCACGGCGCGGATGGCGGCGGCGCAGAAGACCAGGAACTGGGCGTTGTCATGAGGTGTGTCGCCGGGATCGAACAGGCAGCCGACCTCGTCGTTGCCGATGGAGTAATTGAGGTGCTTGCCAGAGCCGTTGATGCCGGCAAAGGGCTTCTCGTGCAGCAGGCAGACCATGCCGTAGCGCTTGGCCACGCTGCGCAGCACGGTCATGACCAGCTGGTTGTGGTCGGTGGCCAGGTTGCCCTGCTCGTAGATGGGCGCGATCTCGAACTGGCTCGGGGCCACTTCGTTGTGGCGGGTCTTGACCGGGACGCCGAGCTTGAACAGCTCGCGGTCCACTTCCATCATGAAAGACATGACGCGGCGCGGGGTCACGCCGAAATACTGGTCTTCGAACTCCTGGCCCTTGGGGGGCTTGGCGCCGAAAAGGGTGCGTCCGGCGATGAGCAGATCGGGACGGGCGAAAACGAAATTGCGGTCGATGAGGAAATATTCCTGCTCCGGACCGGCGTAGCTGGTCAGGGGCAGCTTGGTCTCCACCCCGAACAGTTTCAGCACGCGCTTGGCCTGCTTGTTCAATGCCTGCATGGAGCGCAGGAGCGGAGTCTTCTTGTCCAGGGCCTCGCCGGTCCAGGACACGAAGGCCGTGGGGATGCACAGAAAGGTGCCGTTGGGATTTTCAAGGATGTAGGCCGGGCTGGTCACGTCCCAGGCGGTGTAGCCGCGGGCTTCGAAAGTGGCGCGCAGGCCGCCTGAGGGAAAGCTGGAGGCGTCGGGCTCGCCCTGGATGAGCATCTTGCCGCTGAACTCGGCCACCGCCCCGCCCTTGCCGTCGGGAGTCAGGAAGGAATCGTGCTTCTCGGCGGTCAGGCCGGTCAGGGGATAGAAGACATGGGTGAAGTGGGTGGCGCCCTTTTCGATGGCCCAGTCCTTCATGGCGTTGGCCACGACATCGGCCACGGAAGCATCGAGCTTCTCGCCCAGCTCGATGGTTTTTTTCAGGGACTTGTAGACGGTCTTGGGCAAACGTTCGCGCATGACCTTGTCATTGAACACGTTGCTGCCGAACATTTCGGTGAGAGACGTCTCGCTGAAATCAAGAGGGGCGTGCAAGGGTTTGTAGTCGGTGATGGCCTTGATGGCGTCCCTGCGAGCCGTGAGTCCGTTCATGATATCCTCCAGGACAAGTTAATGTATGCGTCGTGAAATTATGATCCGTGAATACCGTTCCGCAAGCATAAGCAATTCAAATGCCATAAGCGTAACGCATTGAAATATAATGATGTAGCAACTGAGGCAAATTAATAGATTACATTTTTGAAATATGCAACCCGAACAAACCGAAAAAAAGCGAATAGCAAATTACAAATTTGCAAAATTAGTCGCAAACCGGAAAAAACGCCTCATGTCGCGCCATGCCTCGGGAAAAGGGACGCGTCCGAGGGTGGCGAAACGCCACGGCGCTTCGCCGCCGCAAATCATGAACATATTTGTCAACAAAAGCTCAGACCCGCAAATATCGGTTCAAAAGCGCACGCCCCTGTGCTAAACGCGGCACACCCCACACCTCCAACCCGGAGCCGTCCATGCCCATTGCCGCGTCGCGCCAGACAAACCTGAGTCTCTTGTCCCGAAACCCGATCTTCACCGCCGCCAAGACAGTGTGGGGCTACGAGATCCAGGCCGCGCCGGGCATCGTTTCGGACCATGCGCCGGGTCCGGACCGGAACGCAGTCGGAGCCGAGGTCGTCTCGGGCGACTACATCGGTCTGAACGCCATCCTGGCCCGCAACAAGAAAATACTGCTCTCCTACGATCGGGAGCAGCTCCTGAAACAGACCCCCTACGCCTTCCCGCCCTCCTCCTCGGCCATTCTGGTCTCCTCGCAACTTTACAACGATCCGGACCTGATCCCGGTTCTCGGACAGATGGCCGCGGATGGCCATGCCGTGGTCCTGGAATGGACGCCCGGCGTCACGCCGCCCCCCGCACTCCTGGAACTGGCGGCGGCGATCTGCCTGGCCGATCCGGCCATGGCGGAGGAACTGGGCGACATCGGGGGGAGCGGAAAAACGATCATCGCGCGCGGCGTGGGCACGCGGGAAGAGGTGGGGCGTTTGCAGGGCCTGGGCGTCACGCTTTTCCAGGGACGATTTTTCAAGACCGCCGAGATCATTCCCGGCAAAAAAATCTCCGCGCACCAGAACTCGCGGCTGCAAATCCTGCGCGTCATCGAAGGCGACTCGCCCGACCTCGACCACCTGGCCCGGACCATCCAGGCCGACGTGAGCCTTTCCTACCGGCTGCTGACCTATCTCAATTCGCCGGCCTTCGGGTTCATGCGCAAGATCGACTCCATCCGCCAGGCCATATCCCTGCTGGGCTGGATCAACGTGCGCAACTGGCTGCGCGCCGTGCTGCTGGCGGACATGGCCCGGGGCGAGGAGCAAAACGAGCTTCTGCACCTTTCCCTGTGGCGCGGAAAATTTCTGGAGCGCACCGTGACGGACCACGATTACTGGGATTTCAAACCCGACGAGATGTTCCTCCTGGGCATGTTCTCCCTTCTCGACGCCATCCTGGGCATTCCCATGGCCGAAGCCCTGACCTTCCTGCCCCTGGACGAGAGGCGGAAAAAGGCCCTGCGCGGGGAGGCAACGACGGAGTACGCGCCCCTCGTGTCGCTCATGCTCGCCTTCGAGGAGCGCGACGAAACGAACCTGGGAAAAACGCTGCGAAAGCTGAACCTGGACCCAAAGACCATGCGCCGGTTGCACCGCGAGGCAGGCGCCTGGGCCTCGTCCATTCTTGAGGTCGGCCAAGGCGCCCGAGGCTGAAATCACTCCAGAGGGGTCACGTTCCAGATATTTTCCGCATATTCCATGATGGAACGGTCGCTGGAAAATTTCCCCATGTTGGCGGTGTTCAGGATGGACATGCGCGTCCACAGGGCCTCGTCCTCGTAGGTCTTGGAGACCTGCGTCTGGACGGCCACGTATTTCTCGTAATCCGCCAGCACCAGATAGTAGTCCCCATGGGCCAGCAGCGAATCGACGATGGGCCTGAACAGTCCCGGCGCCTCCGGCGAGAAGAATCCGGTGGCGATCATGTCCAGCGCCTTCTTGAGCTCGATGTTGTTCTCGTAAATCCGGACCGGGTCGTAGCCTCCGTCATGCAGCCGCTGAACCTCCTCTTCCGTGTGGCCGAAGAGAAAGAAATTGTCCTCCCCCACCACTTCCCGGATTTCCACGTTGGCCCCGTCCAGGGTTCCGATGGTCAAGGCCCCGTTCAGGGCGAACTTCATGTTTCCGGTGCCGGAGGCCTCCATGCCCGCGGTGGAGAGCTGCTCGGAAAGGTCCGCCGCCGGAATGAGCTTTTCGGCCTGCGAGACGCAGTAATTCGGCAAAAAGACGACCCGCAGCTCGTTGCCCACGGCGGGATCGCTGTTCACGGCCTGCCCCACGGCGTTGATGAGCTTGATGATCAGCTTGGCCAGAAAATACCCCGGGGCGGCCTTTCCGGCGAAAAAGACCGTGCGCGGAACATGGTGTCCCCGGCTTTCCGAACGCACCCGATTGAAGAGCGTGATGACGTGCAGGACGTTGAGCAGCTGGCGCTTGTACTCGTGAATGCGCTTGATGTGCATGTCGAAGAGCGTGCCCGGATTGATGCCCACGCCGAGCTTGCGCAGCACGTAGCGGGCCAGGAGCTTCTTGTTGCGCTTGCGCACCTCCTGCCAGCGCTGCTGGAATTCGGGGTCGTCCGCGAATGCGGAAAGCTTCGACAGCTGCGACAAATCCCGGATCCATTCGTCGCCGATGACGGAGCTTATCAGTTCCGACAAGGCGGGGTTGGCCTGCATGAGCCAGCGCCGGGGGGTGATGCCGTTGGTCACGTTGATGAATTTCCCCGGATAGAGGGCGCTGAAATCCTTGAACAGGCGGGTCTTCAAAATCTGCGAATGCAGCTCGGCCACGCCGTTGACCGTATGGCTGCCGACAATGGCCAGGTGGGCCATGCGCACCTGCTTGCCGTCATCCTCGGCGATCAGGGACAGGGAGCGCAGCAGGTCCACCCGGCCCGGAAAACGCTTGGCGACGTCGTCGAGAAAGCGATGGTTGATCTCGAAAATGATCTGCAGATGCCTGGGCAGCATGCGCCCGACAAGCTCCACGGACCAGGCCTCCAGGGCTTCCGGAAGCACGGTGTGGTTGGTGTAGGAGAACGTCCTGCGGCAGATGTCCCAGGCCTGATCCCAGCTCAAGGCTTCCTCGTCGATCAGGATGCGCATCAGTTCCGCGATGCTGATGGCCGGATGGGTGTCGTTGAGCTGCACCGCGACCTGATCCGGAAAGCAGTCGAAAGAGGAATAGTTGTTCTTGCGGAAACGGCGCAGAATGTCCTGAAAGGTCGCCGCCACGAAGAAATACTGCTGCCGCAGGCGCAGTTCCTTGCCGCGCGGGCTGTTGTCGTTGGGATAGAGGACCTTTGAAATGTTCTCGCTCTCGACCTTGGACTGCACCGCCCCGATGTAATCGCCCCGGTTGAAATGTTCGAGTTCGAGATCGCGGGTGGAGATGGCCTTCCACAGACGCATGTTGGTCACGTGCCCGTTCTGATGGCCGGGAATCATGATGTCGCAGGCCATGGCCATGACCGATTCCGTGTCCACCCAGCGGAAACGCTCGTGCCCGGCGCTGTCCTCGTAGGCCTCGCTGCGCCCGTAGAAATTGATGAAATACATGAAATGCCCGCGCCTGAGCACCCACGGGGAGTCCTGGCGCAACCAGTTGTCGCAGCCCTCGTGCTGGTAGCCGTTCACGATGGTCTGATAGAAGATGCCGTAATCATAGAGGATGCCGTAGCCGTAACCGGGAATCTTGCAGGTCGCCATGGAGTCCATGTAGCAGGAGGCCAGCCTCCCCAGACCGCCGTTGCCCAGGCCCGGATTCCACTCCTCCTCCAGCAGTTCGTCCAGATCGAGCCCGACATCCCGCACCGCCTCGCGGCACTCCTCCTCGATGCCCAAGGCCTGGATATAGTTCATCAGGAAACGGCCGGGCAGAAATTCCAGCGACATGTAATAGACGCGCTTGGTGATGGAATCGTAATAGGAACGCTGCGTCTCCAGCCATTTGCCGAGCAGGCGGTCCCGCACGCTGTAGCACAGGCCGAGGTAGTACCTCTCCTTGCGCGG
>JBFWJY010000061.1:0-11355 GCA_050252955.1 Desulfomicrobium sp. | reverse complement strand
CCTCTACTTTAGGATGGCACTAACTTGGGAAGGTTAGCATTAATAAATCATAAAAACCTAAATTATAGCTAAAGTAACGATATGAAATTTAGAACAATTCGCAAATGGGACAGCGTTGAGAAATCAGAAAATCTGCTTTTTTTTGCCCAATTACTCGACGAGTTACTGTTCGATTATTCGCTTGATACATATAAGCCATCAGCAATGAATACAAGTTTACTTTGCAATGAAGCACTTGTAGTTATCAATGAAATAGAGCGAGGCAACATAAAAAAACAAAATATACAATATGTTTTAGATGAATTATGCGAAAATCTATCTAAAGACAAAATTGCTCAAAAATTGCTAACAATTGAAATGGATATTGTTTTAAACACTTTAAAAAACAAAAAAATACGAATTCAAGAAAAAAAATCACTTGTAGAAATTTTACAAAATCAAATAGGAATTTTTGAATACAAGCAAAAAAATGAAGAATTATTAATAAGTTCAATCATAAAAGAAGATGAAAATTTTTCGGAGATCAGACATCTTGCAAGAAATTACATAACTACACTCATAAATGTTGGGTATAGTTCAAATTTTACATACAAAATAGTTCAAAATTTCTTTTATTATAAAAACAATAGAATATCTGGAAATGAGGCAATTAGCGACTTTCTTGATTACTTTAAAGATGAAAGTGACGATTTCTGTGTGATTTATCGTGCTAGCGTTTTATGTAAAAAAATTAGTGATTCTTTTAATAAATTAGATATAGATGTTATCGACAACATAGATGAAACAGGAATAGATATTTCAAAATTTAATTTTCTACTCAGAGAGAATGAAATATACTTAGTTGTTAAAAAAATTAAAGCTTATGACATATTTTCAGCTAAGTACAACGCAGATTCATATGTAGAAATTTTTAGTAAACTTTATAATTTATTTTGTCACAAGGAAGGAATTGATGTTTTAAGAGACTGTCTTATTGTAAATATTACGAAAAACCAAATTTATAAATCAGGATTGTCTGTAAATACTATGCATAAATGCATAGATTTATTACCACCTATGGCTTCTGAAAAATTTAATATTTTCATTAAAAATTTTTCACTAAACGAATCTTCTTTCAAAATATTCACTAAGTGTTCTGAATTACATGCGCTTGCACTCGCTAGCGAGTCGCAAGAGAATCAGATGATCAACTTATGGATTGCACTTGAATCCATTATTCCAGCGAAGGCTGAGGATGATGAAAAGTCAACGATATTGCATATAACACAATCAATTACGCCTTTTTTGAATATAATATATCTTGATCGACTTGTAACACGTCTATGTAAAGATATTATTAAATTTAAAGCAAATTTTTATAATTCTAACATAAATAAGATCGAAGGGGATAAAAATTCTGTCAAATTAATTAAATTTATGTGTCTTGATGAGTATAAAAAATCTCGCGAACTATTTAATCAAGAAATCGGATATTATCATTTACTAAGAGATAGATTTGCATATTTTTGTAAAATTTTCGAAGATCCAAAAAACGTGATTAAGCTTCTTCATAATCATAATAAGAGAATTGAATGGCAAATAGTAAGAATTTATAGGGCTAGAAATTTGATTGTACATAGTGGAAAAATGCCATCATTTACGAAAATTTTAATAGAAAACACTCATGATTATTTAGACACCATACTTAACCGCATTATTAACTTAGCATCAACCCCAAAAATAATAGACAGTATAGATCAAGGATTCAAATATACAGAGCTCTCTTATATATCCTATAACAATTGGTTAAATACCAAAGATTTACAATTTGACGAGAACAATATTTATCGGCTTGTTTTTAATATTTAATACTCGACTTTCGGGGTTAGCCATTAGCAGCTAACAACCTTTGTTCATTGAAAATATAATTGAAATTATGCCCCAAACTACGCATTCCTTCTTGAAAAGCCTCAAGCAGTATGCGTTCGGCTTGGCTCTGGTTGTCGCCAAGTTTCTTCAGGTTTTCCAGGGTAATGCCTAGGATTTGGCACAGCGCTTTGACGAGCGTGCAGTCCTCAGCCTCTTCGCAACAACGATGGAACAGCAGGCCAAGGGTTCTTGGATCTTCCGTCCTGCGTTTCTCGATGCTCAGGAAGATGTATCGGGTCATCACGATGGTCGTGTGAGCAATGAGAGCGTCGTAGTCACGACCCTGGCAGCCTTTTTCCAATTCCAAGTGCTGCTTAGCCGTGCGGAAGAACACTTCGATGTCCCAGCGCTTGCCGTAAATGCGGACAACGTCTTCATCGGCAAGTATGAGGTCAGTGGTAAGCAAGGCCAGCCAGTCTCTCTTGTGCTTGTTTCGAACGAAGACGAGTTTGGCTTTGAGGCCGTCCTTGAACTCAACCTGCGCGTTGGCCAGGATCTTAGCCCTGCCTCTGCGTTTTCGGATCTGGCTGTAAATCTGCGTCACGTCCATCGCCCGTCCTTCGAAGATATAGTGGACCTTGGCCGTGCGCTTGACCATGCAGATGACGGGAATGTGCTTGCAAACCTTGGAGATCAGGGCCGGCATGGCGAACCAACTGTCCATGAGCAGGAACTTGGCCTTGATGCCAGCTTTGAGAGCCCGTTCGATCATGGGTTCGATCAGTTCCGTGGATTTGGTCACAGCCTCCTGGCGCCGCCGTGCGCCGCATGATCTCTTATCAAGATCTTTAGAAACTTCCTGGTATCGTTGCTTTTTGTTCGCAGAAGAGCGCAGCACAAAGTCGAGAGGCAACAGGGTCGATCCATCGGACCATGCCAGGGTGAGCAACTTGAAACCCTTGAGGAATCGCCCCGTCGTATGGTCATGAACTTTGGCCAGCAGTTCAACCTTCTTCGATCTGGGACGCTCGATGGTGGAATCGTCGAGAATAAGCACGGATTCGCGATCTTTACTGGTCAAACCGTCAATGAATTCATGAACGCCAAAGGCCAGTTTGAGCAAGAATCGTCTCCAACCGAAATTGCTTGAGCGCATGAACTCATAGATGGCATCTTTTCCGACATCGCTTTTTGGATTGATGACGATGCTTCGATAGATATTCTTTCCGATAAACGGAAGAACAAAGATGTTCAGAAGAATAGTCAAAGCAGAATATCCTCTTGCTTTCTTGATGCTTGAATTTCGCGCAATGGTCGCAATTCCGAACTGACTGAAAAACGAATCGATTCTGCTCTCACACTCGTTTTTAATGAGTTGCAAATCGATGGCATTATTTGTAGTTTGCATGCGGGAATCCTTTTTTTGACGTTCTTGTGTGTGGTAACAAAAGAACTACTACAGAAGGGGGATTCCCTCAATCAAAATATTCAATTATTTCAGATAGATTTCTTTTTCAGCGACTTTACTAACAACCCCGAAAGTCGAGTTGATAATGTCCAGATTAGGAATTGTTACCAGATAGTTGGCGAGGCTGTCGATATGTTTTGGTGAAGGGCGCCGAAGAGCACATGGTGCGGCAAGTCTTGGGGAGACTGGGCTATCTTCGCTTTGGCGGACACACCAACTCCCCCTGATGGGAATGAGAGGTGTGTTCATGAGGAGTCATCGCAAGTGCGATCCTGATTTCGAGCGAGAGGCAGTCCGTCTGGTCATCGAAAACGGCGTGGGAATCCGCGAGGCCGCGCGCAGTCCGGGCATGACGTATGGCGTCTTGAAGGGTTGGGTGCAGAAGCGGCGAGAGCATTGAGACGCAGCCGTCGTGGGCGGTCATGCTGCGCAATTCCGAGCTGCGCAAGACCGCTGAAACTACGCATCGCGTCTGAACTCCAGGACGAATGTTGCGCCCTGGTTGCTTTCCCCCAGGTCGATACCGGCCCCATGGGCCTTGAGCACGGAGCGGCAGATTTCAAGGCCGAGGCCTGTGCCGCCCGAAGCACGGCGGGTGGTGAAGAACGGCGTGAAGACCTTGTCGCGGTTGGCCTGGGAAATGCCTCGTCCGTTGTCTGCGACGGCAAGACGGATTGAATCCGGCGTCGGCGAAACGGACAGCCGGATTCTGTCCGCTCCGTGCTGCAGGCTGTTCTTGGCCAGATTGCCCAGGACCATTTCCAGCGCGTCCTGGGCGATGGGGAGTTCGGTTTCGCAATCTTCGTCAAAATCCACAGTCAACCCCCGATCTCTGAAGGCGCTGTGCACGGAACCCGCCACGGTGTCCAGCCTGCAACGGCTTCGGCTTGGGGGCATGGCGTCTGCCCGGGCCAGTTCCAGCAGGCGGTTGACCAGCAGTTTCATGCGCCGGGTGTCTGCCTGAAGATTGTTCAGGAACTGCCTGCTTTGCTCCGGGTCCATGGTGCCCATGTGCTCGGTGAGCAGTTCCAGGGCCCCCTGCATGGACGCCAGAGGCGTCTTGAACTCGTGGGAGACATGCCCGGCGAACCGTTTGATGTAGTCGGCGCGTTCGGCCAGGCTTTCGGACATGCTCACGAAACTTTCGGACAGGCGCGCCATCTCCTGCGTGACGGGCCTGGCGAGGGGCTGCACGGTGCGGATTTCACCGGTGCGCAGAAGGTCGATTTGCCGCAGCAGTTCGCGAATGGGCCGGGCGATGCCCGATGAGACGAAGAGGCCGAGCAGAACGGTCAGCAGGCTCATGACAAGCATGGCCAGCGCGACTTCGTAGCGCACATCGAACAGACTCTTGAGGATGCTCACGGGCGTGCGCGAAAGGTAGACCACGCCGAGCACGGTCTCACCGTCCAGGACCGGCATGGCCACGAAAACCCGCACGTCCGTGCCCCGACTGATGGAGTAAATGGAGGGTCTGGGTTCATCGGAGATCCGCCGCCGGATGACGCTGGCGTATTCGCCGACCAGGGCCTGCCGCACTTCCGGTACGTGGGCCAGGGACAGGCCGGTCTCGGAACGGCCGGCCAGGACCGTACCGCGCTCGTCAAGCAGGCGCATGCCGGCCAGGGTGATTTGCTGGGTTTCGCGCATGATCCGGGCAAAGAGCGATGCCGCCCGCACCAGGTTGGGTGCGGGCTGCGTTTCGGCGGGCTCGGCTTCGGGACGCGGCGGGGCGACGGGATCGTTCAGGCTCAGGCGCGGAGCGATGGGCGTCAGGGGAAGATCGTCCGTGAATTCCCGTGCCTGCTCCAGAACGAGATTGCGCCAAGTGGCGGAAAGGACCGCCGCCTGGCTGATGAGTTCCTGCTCCGTCTCGCGGACCAGCACGTTTTCGAACGTCCGGAACACATGGATGGCCCCGATCGGTAGGGCCAGCACCGAGAGCATGACGGCAAGAAGGATGGTGCGCAGGCGATACAGGCGTTTCATGGCGGTCAGACCCGGGTCAGGGTGTATCCGACGCCGTGCAGGGTCTCGATCAGACCGGGGGAACCCGCATCCGCGAATTTCCGGCGGATGTGCCGGATATGGCTGTCGATGGTGCGGTCGCTGACCACGGTTTCCGGTCCGTAGGCAACATCCATGATCGTGTCGCGGCTGAAGACGCGGCCGGGCTGGCGGATCAGCATTTCAAGGATGGCGAATTCCGTAGCCGTCAGCCTGACGGGCCGCGTGTCCCAGGTGACCGTGCGCCGTGCGGGACACACTTCCAGGGGCCCGTGGCGCAGCACTTCCTGCTCGGGCGCGGCCTTGCCCATGGACCGTTTCAGGATGACGCCGACCCGGGCGACAAGTTCGCGCGGGCTGAAGGGCTTGGTCACGTAGTCGTCGCCGCCGATCTCCAGACCGAGCACTCGGTCGATTTCCTCGTCACGGGAGGAAAGGAAGAGGATGGGCACATCGGAAGTCCTGCGGATGACGCGGCAGACCTCGAGGCCGTCCATTTCCGGCATGTTGATGTCCAGCACCATCAAATCCGGCCTCCGCGCGGCGAAGGCTTCCAAGGCCTGGCGCCCGTCCCGGGCCAGGGTGACCCGCATGCCGGCCTTGCCCAGGGCGAAGCTGATGATTTCGAGAATGTGCTGGTCGTCGTCGGCAACGAGAATGTGTTTTGTCATGAATCCTCCGGTCATGCAGAGTTCCTGTCGCTAGCGTGTTTCGCGCCGGAAGGGAATCGGTGCCGGAGAAGATCCGGCACCGTCCATATTACTCCTTCGCCTCTTCGAAGCTGAAGGTTTTCGGCGGTTCGGCCTTGGCTGTTAGGGCATACCAGTCGAAACGGCGGGTGCCGAGCATGATCGCGCTCAGCACGGCGAAGAGCAGGAGGCTCCCCATGACGAGGGCGTGATCCTCGGCTTGCAGAATGATGTAAAGCAGGGCGTAGAGCGCACTCAACCCCGAACCCAGCACCAGCCCGTGCCGCCTGCTGCGCAGGATGGCTCCGAAGTAAGCCGTCAACAGGCCGGTACAGGCAAGGGAAGCGCATACGTACGCCCACAGGAAGCTGATGTGTTCGGACAGGGCGATGAGCAGCAGATAGAAAATGAGCAGGGCCACGCCGACAAAGGTGTACTGCACCGGATGCAGCGGCAGTTTCTTCAGAAGTTCGAAGAGCGTCATGCAACTGAAGGTCAGCAGCAGAAAAAGCAGGGCGTATTTGATGCTGCGCTCGGATTGCTGATACACGTCGACGGGCTGCACGAAATTGACGCCCACCGTGCGTTGCATCAGGTTTCTGCCGTCGCCGTTGTGCAGGCCGGCGAGCGCTTCGGCCGTGTTGCCGGAAAAGGCCGAGGAACGCCAACGCGACGAAAAGCCCTTGTCATCGATGTCGCGAGTCTCCGGCAGCATGTCCCCGAAAAATCCCGGATGGGCCCAGTCAGCCGACAGGCGGATGTCCATGGTTTCGGCCAGCAGCGCGAACTGCATGGATTTCATGCCTTGCAGATCCATGTCGAAGGCAAATGGGATGGTCTCGCCGCGCTGCGTGTCCAGCCTGGGCACCTTGACGTGCATTCCGTCGGTGTATTTGGGCGTGTCGCTCCCGGGTTTGAATTCAAGCTCCTGCCCCATCCACTGCAGCGGGCCGCTCCGGACAATGCCGCGCTGGTCCGAAACGAGCACACTGACCTGCGGCGTTCCCCATTCGATGCGCTTTTCCGGGTTCTCCGAGACAATGTCGAGCAGGGGTTGGGTGTCGAATTCTCCCTTGAAACGTGCCGCACCCGAATAGACCGGCACCTCGTAAATCCCTCTGTAGCGAACGGTTGTCTCCAGTTCGGAGGCCGCCTCCAGGGTCTTGGGCAACAGATAGGCCGTGCTGTGACTGACCTGCTGACGGGTGACCACGCGCTTGCTTCCGTCGTTGATGACTTCGCTGACCATCCAGATCATCTGGTATGGCACTGCCAGGATCGGCCCGCCCAGAGTCTGCGCCCCCGGCCAACTGCGTTCGATGCTGGAGTAGGCCCGCAACCTCCAGCCCTCCCTCTCGGAGATGAGCGAGTCAAGCATCATCTGAGGGATCATGAGCAGGATGATAAGCAGGGCAATGAATCCGATTTTGTACAGGAAATGGTTTCGCATGATGTTCTCCTTCCGTTGTGGTGCTGGTGTCATGGAAGAAGTATCCGTTCCTTGTGCAGATGAAGGCAGCGGCTTGTGGAATGTGTGTGCAGAATTGTGCAGATTGTGTGCAGGCCAGATCCGTGAGGGGGGATATTATCTGCAAACAGTCAGTTGTCGGTAATCGGCCTCACAAGAGAACATGTATGGATTTGTATGCTTTGGGCCAGAGAAGGTGGCATTTTGGGCGGCGTTATCAAGGTGATTATCCATTGCGGTTAGCCACGTCTGACAGCAAGGTCCGGCTTTGCACGAAGGTTCAGAATGTTACGAGCAGGTCATAATGACACGCGCCTCCATCGTGGTACCGTCGCTTCGTGTAGGGATTGACATGTAAATCCAGATGAGGGGGTACCAGTTGTCCTGAAGTGTGCCGCAGGAAAAAGTGGTGTTGTTTCAGGCTGATCGCTGGCGTATGGCCTGTGGGATGAACCCGGTCAACAACGTCCATGACACACTCTTCAGACAAACCATGAGTCACAAGGACGTGGCTGCGGACTTTCTTCGCAACTACCTGCCCGAAAGCGTGACCAGACATTTGCTTTTGGACACTCTGTCCATCGGCAAGGACACATTTGTAGGCGGGGATCAACGAGAGCATTATTCAGACATGCTTTACTCGGTTCGGCTTGTGGGCGGGAAATCTGCGTACGTGTACCTGCTTTTTGAACACAAGAGCAGCCCCGACCGTTTTGTCGCGCTGCAACTGTTGCGCTACATGCTCGAAATCTGGGAGCTTCATCGCAAGCAGAACAAGGGCGCAAAGACCTTGCCGCTCATCCTTCCCATAGTCGTCTATCATGGCCGTACCCGCAGGCAGGCCGTCAGACTTCTGGAACTCATGGGCCTGCCGGATTCGGATCTTGGTCGATACGTGCCGGATTTCGATCAGGCTTTTTATGATTTTTCTCCAGACTCGGAGGAAGAGATCAAGGGGGTTATCCTCCTGCGCCTCGCGCTGACGTGCCTGAGGGCCAAGAACAATCCGACCGTTGAGCGACATGTACGTGAGATCTTCCGGATGTTGCGCGAACTCGGAGATGACGCGCCTTCGCTGCAATGGCTGACGACCATTGCAGGATACGTGTTTCAGACCATGGACATCGACCGTGACGTCATGCACACTATCGTCAGAGAAACTCTCGGACCGGGAAAGGAGGAAACAGTCATGACAATCGCGGAACGTTTACGCAGCGAAGGTCGGACGGAAGGTCGGACGGAAGGTCGGATGCAGGGACGGACGGAAGGCGAAGTTCTGGGACGGTACGCGGTTCTTCAGCGCCAACTCGCCAAGCGTTTCGGCCGGGGCATCCTGGACTTCCTCACCCAGGAGCGTCTGCGCACCGCTACGGCCGGGCAACTCGATCTCTGGGCCGAACGCATCCTGGACGCAAGGACAATCGAGGATGTGTTCCGCGAATCCTGAAGAAACGGGGCTTTTCCGCGCACAACTAAAGTGTTTGTTGGTGGTCCGTGTGTCGCCGAATTTGCATCGCTTCGCGAAGAGCCAAGCAGCACGCTTAATCACTCAAGGTGAGTCTTTTTGCCTGTACGAGCCAACAAGACGCCCCCTTGGTAAACCTTGGGGGCGTCTTGCTGGTCAGTTATGACCTGTTAGTATTCGACGTCTACCCACATGGGAAATGGGCGGTGCTTCGCCCTGATGATCTTGCCGGTTTTCGGACACTTGCGCGTCCACCGGAAGACCAAGGTCTTCCCAAGAGGGGCGTCATCCATGAGTAGTGCCATGGAAGCCTCCTTTTGAAGGCTTTCCCTTGACTTCGAGATGATTTGTCCAATAAAAACAAATCCGACGTTTGTCCCTGTCAAGGGCCCCCTGAACCAGCCTTAGGTTTGAATTTCAGGGGTATTCTAAACTCCTCTGATGCTGCTAACATCCGAGGGGTTTTTTTATGGTCTCACTCTGCCGGGCTCTGTTCGGCTTCAAAAAAAGCGCGGACGCGCCCCCGGCCGACAAGCCTTGAGAATTTTCTGTATTCGTTTGCCTTATATTGTACACGGCCCGCGACGATAGAAACGTCGACGTCGCACTCCTGCGCAAGTCGGATGACCGACTCCAAGGTTGCTGCTTCCGGGTCCGGGATGATCGCATTGAATATTTCGGCCGGGACCGTCATGGCTTCCACCAATTCGTTTGCTTCGCGTTCGACCTTTTCCAGATCTTCCGGGTCAAGAAGATCATCGGCCAGCACCATGCCCACATGATCCCCGCCGGCCTTCCGGGTGCGGGCAACATCCTGGTTTTCGACAACGGCGGCTGGGCCGGCTACGGCAGCCCGAATCCCGGCGCGCCCAAGGGCGAGAAGGCCGCGCTGCGCGATTACTCCCGTGTTCTGGAAATCGATCCGACCACGCTGAAGATCGTCTGGCAGTACACGCCGATGGAAGCCGGATTCCTCATCCCCCTGGACGCTTCGCGTTTCTACTCGCCGTTCATCAGCTCGGCCCAGCGTCTGCCCAACGGCAATACCCTGATCTGTGAGGGCTCCGACGGCCGCATCTTCGAGGTTACGGCCGAACACGAACTCGTCTGGGAATACATCTGCCCCTACAAGGGCAATATCGGCATGCCCATGAACTGGGTCTACCGCGCCTACCGCGCCCCCTATGACTGGGTTCCGCAGGCCGGACCCCAGCAGGAAGAAGCCATCAAGCCCATCGACGTCGCCTCGTTCCGGGTACCCGGCGCGGCGCCTCTCGGACCGCTCTCGGCCGTCAAGGTCGAGGGGACCGTCGGATACTACGGCGGGGCCGGTCACTGCGTGGGCGCTACCGACTAATTGAAACATTGAGCAGATCGTTATCGGGTCGACACGCCGTTCATGGGCGTGTCGACTCTGGTCGATCGCCTTTTCCTCCGACCCGAACAGTACAGGGAGAATGAAATAATGAGAGCGAGAATTGTTTCCAGTCTGCTGCTTGCGTGCTGTCTTTTGCTGCCGAGTACCCAAGCCCTTGCTGCGGAAGGGGCTTCTGCCCCCACACCCGCCGGCGCTGTCGGTGTCAATCATGGTCCGGGCGGCATGGGGTTTCCCGTCGGAAAGTTCGCCGCCGTGCTGAACTACCGCTATTCCGTAAAGGACTCGTGGTACAAGGATTCGTCGGAGGAAGACGGCCCCGACGTAAAACAGATCGTGCACACCCCCATTCTGAAAACCAGGTTCGGGATCGCCAAGGGCTGGGATGTGAGAACGGCCACGCCTTTCCTCGACATGACCGTCGACCGCGATGATATCGGGCTCGATGACATGTGGGTCGGCGGCCTGTGCGATACGACGGCCATCCTCCGCTACCAGGTGCTCTCCCAGAAGGCGGGCGATCCCCTGAATCTTGCCGCGGACCTGGGTGTGGTCATTCCGACGGGCGAGATCGGCGACAACAATCCCGGAACCGGAGCCTGGGGCGCCCTGTTCGGATTCGGCGCGACCTATATCTCCGGCTCCCACCGTATCGAGGGCGATACGAGCTATACCGTCTTCAGCGAAGGCTCGGACGAGAAGACCAATGGCGACCGTTTGCGCGTCAACGCCCATTACGCCTATGCCCTGAACAGCCTGCTGGATCTTGGCGTCGAGGCCTATTATGAATGGACCCAGGAAGGCGAACTGTGTGGCGTGGAGCTCAAAAACGACGCCAAGTCCCTGTATGCCGGTCCGAAGTTCAATCTCAAGTTTCCCGAATACGGCGTCGTCTTCGGCGGCACTGTTCTCATGGCCGCCTACCGTGATTATGAGAGCGCGACCCTGACGGACGACTGGCGCACGGAGTTCAAGCTTATCAAGTTGTTCTGAGCAGGCATGTCCCGGCGGGATCATGCCCTGTCCGACCGCGCG
>JBFWJY010000060.1:0-12148 GCA_050252955.1 Desulfomicrobium sp. | reverse complement strand
GAGCCAGGCAGAACGCATACTGCTTGAGGCTTTCCGAGACGGAATACGCAGTTTGGGGCGCAATTTCGATTATATTTTCAATGAACAAAGGTTGTTAGCTGCTAATGGCTAACCCCGAAAGTCGAGTCTTTGAACTGTTTTTCAAACAAATTCGAAGGCCGCCCGGCAACGGGTGGCCTTTTTTGCTGGGTTTCGGAAGATGAAGAAAGGGGTCGAGATGAAACAAATTCAAGATTCAAGATGCGACCCCTGATTTCCTCTTCATGGAGCGGTTCCAGGACCTGAGGAAGGCCCAGGAGCGGCATATGGGACTTGGCATGTAACCTCACGTCGGACCGAAGGAAGGCTCCGGTCCGGTGCTTATGGACAGAATCGGCTCGTCCGCTTATTCATGGCGGCACAGTTTCAGGAGGACATCATCATGGCCACGCTTACCAAAGAAGAAAGATTCAAAATCCTTCAGGCCGCTCAAGCGGCTGAGGCACGTGGAGACTTTGCAGAAGCCAGCCGTTTGGCTCGTTCCCTGCCGCTGCCTATCCATTTGGCGGAATTCATGAAAAAGGAATTCGGGCCTCAATACCTGGTAGAAGGTGGCTGGAACTTATCAGAGGTCGAGGACAAGCATGGCAAAGATTGGGTTGTTCGATAGGTATAACTACCGAATGGTTTTAGACTGGGAGGCTTACCTGCAGAAGGAAAATTCTCTGGAAGCCAAAGTGTTTCAAACCGGTTTGACAACCACGCTCGGTCTTTTGAAGGAAATTGGAGCCAGCAAACAGACGGCAATCATCCTGCTGGCCGAAAAAGCGACATTGGCCCAAGAATTAACCACATACGCCAACTCGGTCGAAATGGTGAACAGCATCAAGCCTGCCCTGGAACAACTTGACGAGGCAACCGGCGCTCTCAAGCTTGTGCAGGACAAAGATGCCTACGCCAAAACCGCCCAAGCATTTTCCGCCAAACGCAAGCAAGCCGACCTTCCCCTCGATGCCTTCCGAGAATTCATCCTTTCCCACACCGCCCGCCTGACCAACCGCCTGAAGGGCACAGCCTCCGTTTCCGAGAAGAACATCCTTCGTCAGCGCAAGGACAATTTGAAGGCTGCCAATGAGCGATATATGGAGTTGCAGCGCGAAGCGCTGGGGCTGGAGCCGCAGGAGGAATAGCCCGCTTCAGGTTTTGGACCGTCATGTTCACGCACAAGGCCGCCTGGCAACGGGTGGCCTTTTTTGCTGGGGCGTAGGTACGCAATCGCGTCGTGTTGCAGGCGCCCAAGGACGATGCCAGGAGCGATTCCGATTTCCGCGGTAAAGGTTTTGATAGTCGACTCCGAAAGTCGTCTAGTTGTTCTGTCTTGTTTGCGGAAGCGTAGGTAATCCTCTGACAATGGTTGAGCATTGAAGTCTAGGCGCAACCCAGCCCCTTGCCCGTAACCGGGTTTTACCCTAGGTTTGCGCCCTTGCGTCCAATCCATCAGCAGGGTTTAGCCATGATTCATCCGACCATTCTCTCCCTTATCGGGGCCACTCCCGTTGTGTATCTGAATCGCGTGTTCCCGCACCCGCGCATCCGCCTGGCGACCAAGCTCGAAGCCCAGAACGTGGGCGGGTCCATCAAGGACCGCGTGGCCCTGGCCATGATCGAGGCGGCCGAGGCCTCGGGCGAGCTGACTCCGGACAAGACCGTCATCGAGGCCACCAGTGGCAACACCGGCGTGGGGCTGGCCATGGTCTGCGCGGTCAAGGGCTATAAATTGACCCTGCTCATGCCCGATTCGGCATCCGAAGAGCGCAAGCGTATCATGCGCGCCTTCGGCGCGGAGCTGCGCCTCACTCCCGGCCGTCTGGGCACGGACGGGGCCATAGAGGAAGCCTACCGCCTGGCCCGAGAGGAGCCGCAGACCTATGTGCTCATGGACCAGTTCAACAACCCCGCCAGCATCGCCGCCCATTACATGGGCACCGGCCGGGAGATCATCGAACAGACGGAAGGGAAGGCCACCCATGTGGTCGTGAGCCTCGGCACTTCGGGTACGGCCATGGGCATCGCCAAACGCATGAAGGAGTCGGCTCCCGGCATTCAGGTCGTGGCGGTGGAGCCCTATGCCGGGCACAAGATCCAGGGCCTCAAGAACATGCAGGAGTCCTATCCGCCCGGCATCTATGACAAGCGGGCCCTGGACCGGATCATCCATGTCGAGGACGAGGAGGCCTTCGAATGTTCGCGCCGTTTGGCCCGGGAAGAGGGGATTCTTTCGGGGATGAGCGCGGGGGCTGCCCTGGCCGGGGCATTGCGCATCGCCCGGGAGCTGGATGAAGCCGGGGAAGAGGGCCTGGTCGTCTTCATCTGTCCCGACACGGGGGAGCGCTATCTTTCGACCACGCTCTTTTCGCCGCAGGCCCGGCACGGATTGGGCGTGCGCAACGTGGCCGGTGATTGCGTCGAATGCCTGGGCAGCCCCGCCGGCGGGCACGCGCTGTTCACGCCCGGTCCGAGCTTGGACGATCTTGGCGAGCTGGACGTCTGGCGGCGCATCGTCTGGCTCGATGTCCTGGGCAGGGCGCTGAGCGAGCGGGGGCAGAAGGTCCGTCTGGCCGTGGGCCTGGCCGACATGGACGACCGCGCCCTGGCCGCCGCCCGCGAAGCCAAGATCGGACTGCGGGACTTCGGGACGCGGGCGCGGGAGTTCATGCTGGCCCAGGCCAGGGCGCTTGGCGTTTCCGACACCGTGCTTTTCCCTCTGGCCGGGGGCAGCCAGGATCGGGCCCTGGATCTCGCGCGTAAACTGCTGGCCAAGGGGCAGGCTTACGAAAAGCTGCGGTCCGTCTATTTCGACGTGACCCGGGACAAGACCTACGGGCGGATTTCCTGCGTGGACACGGCGGGCATGAATCTGGGCTACACCGTGGACCTGGCCGACTATGCCAAGGAAAATCCCGCCGATTTTACCTTGCTGAAAAGGGCGACGCTACAGGACTTGAAGCTGGGCGATGTGCTGGAGACCGAATGGGGCAAGGTGCGGCCGAGCTGGTTTCTGCAACTGGCGGCCACGGCCCTGGACGCCCTGGGTTCGGTGACGGTCATGATGGCGGGGGAGTCGCACCGCTTTCCGCATCTGGATAATTTTGGCGCCATCTGGAGCGCCGGGGCCGGGGTTCGTCCCCTGGCCTGGATGGTGTCCCAGCCCGTGACGCCGCGCGACCAGGGCGAGGCCGTGCCGTCCCTGTCCGAGGCCCTGGAGATCGCCGGCGCGGGAGCGGCGTTGCGGCTGTGGTTCTTGTCCGCTTCCTACATGAAGTCCCTGGCCTTTTCACCGGAAAGTCTGGTCATGTGGGTAAGAAACCAGAACCGGCTTCAGGACGCATACGTTTCGGCCTCCTTGGGCGGCGAGGGGACGGGAATGAGCCCGGAATTGGAGCAGGCCAATTACAACCTGAAGACGGCTTTTGCCTCGGCCCTGGACGACAACCTCGATCTGGCCCATTTCTGGCCGGTTCTTTTCGCCTTCGCCAAAAGCGTCAACAGCCGCGCAGGCAAACTGAGCGTGCCGGAAGCCGCCCTGGTGGCCGAACAGCTCCTGTGCTGCGACCGCGTGCTCGGTTTTCTTGAACATTCGCGCCTGCCTCTGCCCAAGCGGCAGTGGCCCCGGGAGACTTTTGACCTTGTCGCCCGCCGCGACGAGGCACGCCAAGCGAAGAACTACGCCTTGGCCGACGCTCTGCGCGCGGAATTGGCCTCCATGGGGTTGCGGCTGGAGGATCATCCCGCCGGGGTGCGCCTTTTTTCGCACGGATAGGCGCGTCTCAACGCGCGAGATTCAGGCTGTGAGAGGCAACGCTTGCAGGCGGCCTTGGGCTGGAGGGGCTGGTTTCAATGCCCGTCGGTCATTGATCGTGGTGCTGCTGGAAGTGCTTTTTGACGCTTTCCGACGCCTGAAGAATTTTTTCTTCGATTTTTCTGAACGAGGCTTCTATCTGACGTATGTCGGTTGAGGAAAAACAGGTCGATTCGAGTTCCTTGGCCAGCTTGTTGATTTCTCCGGCCCCGATCATCAGCGACGACCCCTTGATGCCGTGCGCGAGCCGCTGGCATTCCTTGAAGTTTTTTGTTCTCAGGTGCGCGGCGTATTCGGCGATGAATTTCGCCCCGTAATCGGGGAATTCCCGCAAAATGTTGAAAAAAGCGGATTCGTAGCCCATGAAGTTCTTGATGGCGCGGCAGGTGTCGAATCCTTCGATTTGTGGCCCTGCGTAGACCTCCTCGTTTTCGGTCGCCGCCTGCCTGGAAAAAAACGATTCGACCCAGACGCCTTCGAGGGGCTTGCGCAGAACGCCCAATTTCAATCCTTGGGCCGTCGTCTTGACTTCCGCGATGTCCTCCTCGCCTGTGAGCAGGAATACCGCGTCTTTCATGACGTTGTCGAATTCCAGGATTTCTTCCGCGAGTTGCTCCCCGGTCATGTCAGGCATGCGCATGTCGAGCAGGACGAGGTCGTAGGCGTGGTGTCTGGCCAGGGTGACGGCGTGCTCGGCGTCGGGGGCAAGATGGACGCGCAACCCCAGGTTGTTCAGGATTTCCCCGGTCACGCAGCGACATATCTCGTCGTCATCGACGATCAGAACTGTTTTTCCTTCACATGCGCGATACTTTTTTTGCATCCGTCATCCCTTGTTTTGTATTCGACGCCCGTCATTGGCCGTCCAACCGACTTGCGCCTCACTGTTTGGCGTCATCTTCCTCGGGCAGGAAAAGGCTTCCGTGACGCAGTTCGTTGCAGCTGTTGATGCCCAGCTTGCCGAGAATATTGGAGCGGTGCTTGTCCACCGTCTTGATGCTGATAAAGAGCGACTCGGCGATCTGCTTGCTTTTCTTGCCGTCGATGATCAACCGCACGATCTCTTTCTCGCGCGTGGTCAGGCTCTGCATCGGCGGCAGCGCCTTGCGTTGCCGGTTCACCAGGAGGTAGTCCTTGACGATGATCCGGGCCAGATGGGGGCTGATGAACAGGTCGTCATCCATGGCGTAGGCCATGGCCAGAAAGAGCTCGTCGGGATTTGATCCTTTGAGGACATAGGCGTTGGCGCCATGTTCCAGCGCTTCGTAGATGAAGTCGTTGTCGTCGCTGGCCGTGAGCACGACGACCTTGGCCGACGGCTCGATTTCCCTGATTTTGCGGAGCACTTCCGTTCCCGGCATGTCCGGCAGGCGCAGGTCGAGCAGCACAATGTCCTGTTTTTTCATGCGAAACGAACGCACCGCGTCTTTTCCGTTGGCGACGTCGGCATCGACCTCGTACTTGCCGTGCATGTCGATCATGGATTTGAGCCCCATGCGGAGCAGGTGGTCGTCTTCTACCAGCAAAATCTTTTTTTTGGTCATGGGCATGTACTCTTCGTTTGTGCCCGGACAAAGCACGGGTGTGAAACGTGGCTGCGGACGATGCCCTGGAACTGCGCGCCGCCTGGTCGTCATCCGGGAAACGAAGACCGATGGCGTGCCGGTTGCCGTCCCAACTGCGCAGATTCATTGACCCGCCCATTGTCCTTGCAATTTATAGGGGCTATTAAATAGTTTTACGCATCTTTTTAACGGCGATTAAACAGTATTTTTGCTCATAAAAAATACGTATTTTTCATACGTAAATCAAGGGCCCCGAAATTTTATTTTGCTTTAATATATTGGAAAGACGAGAAATATATCTCAAGTCTGACGCAGTGTATCTTGCCGTTGATATGGTCATGCCTCGACAAAAGCCGTGCTTGCGGAGGCATGACCGGGTCGGGCAAGAACGGGCGGCACGAAGGTTTTTATGAGGACAATCGCAAGGAGCCGGGATTTGACTTTAGGAGGAGGCGGGGCCAAAAAAAAGCCGCTTGGCGCGGCTTTTGCGAGAGAGGCGGCAGGCGTTATTTGCGGGAGCTTTTATTGATGGTCTCCACCAGCTCGGCGGCGACCTGGATTTCCACATCCTGCTCGGCCTGCTCTTCGAGAAGCTGGGACTTGGGCCATCTGCACCGATGATAGGAGATGGTGGCCTTTTGCGAGAGCTGCTCGATCTTGGCGAGCATGATACCCATCGCTTCCTGGGTTATGGTGAAATGTCCGCATTCGGAACATTTTGGTGCTGGAACGTCTTCGAAGCAGAACAAGTGGTTACGGCATTCCATCTGGTAGGAGATGGTTTCCTCGACAACACTTTCGCTTCCACATTTCTGGCAGATCATGGCAACCTCGCGTGGTCTGAATTGAATCCGAAATAATCGTTCCTTATAAGCATGTTTACGAGTTTTGGCAAATAATACTGTAATATGTTGAAATTATAATTATTTATTCAAATTTTCATGTCGAGGTGACGGCGTCCGGTCTGGCCCGGGCAGTGTCAACGGCTTGCGATTTGGCATTCATCTTGAATCAACTCTGGAGGAATCATGAGCAAAATAGGTTGGATCGGAATAGGGGTCATGGGCCGCTCCATGTGCGGACATCTGCTTGCGGCGGGACACGAGGTCAAGGTCCATACGCGCACCAAGGCCTCCGCCGAAAGCGTCATCGCCGCCGGGGCGCAGTGGTGCGACACTCCGGGCGAGGCGGCCCGGGATTCGGAATTCGTGTTCTCCATCGTTGGCTATCCAAGCGATGTGCGGGCCGTTTACCTTGACCGTGGCGGACTTGTGGAGCAGGCCGCGCCGGGCAGCGTGCTGGTGGACATGACCACCTCGGAGCCGGCTCTGGCCGTGGAGATTTTCGAGGCTACCCGGGCGCGGGGAGTGGCTTCCCTGGACGCGCCTGTGTCCGGCGGCGATCTTGGGGCCCGCGGCGCGAGCCTGGCCATCATGGTCGGAGGCGAAGCCGGGACCTTTGAACGGACAATGCCCCTGTTCGAGAAGATGGGAAAGAACATCCGGCTCATGGGCGGTCCGGGCGCCGGTCAGCATACCAAGATGAGCAACCAGATCCTCATCGCCGGAACCATGATCGGAGTGGTCGAGTCCCTGCTGTACGCCGTGAAATCCGGGCTGGACGTGGATGACGTCATCGACGTCATCGGCAGCGGCGCGGCCGGATCCTGGTCCATCAACAACCTGGGACGGCGCATAGCCAAGGACGATTACGATCCGGGCTTTTTCATCAAGCATTTCGTGAAGGATATGGGCATCGCCCTGGCCGAGGCCAAAAGAATGAAAATCGCCTTGCCCGGCCTTGCCCTGGCCGAGCAGCTTTATGTGGCGGCCATGGCGCAGGGGTTGGAAAACATGGGCACCCAGGCGCTTTTCACGGCTTTGAAACATGTGAACGGCATGAAATAAGCATGCGCTGACAGCGTATTTCAGCAAGAGAACCATAGGGCCACGACGGTCTCGAAAGGGGATTTTTCTTTTCGAGGCCGTTGCCTCTTTTCCGGTCAATATCTGGAGACAGCGTGCGGAAAATAGTATTTTGTCTGTGCATCCTGCTTTTTTTCAGTTCTGCTTTTGCCAGTGAAGAAAAAAAGATCAATGTTCTGTACATCAACTCATACCATAACGGCTATGAATGGTCGGACAGTATTTTTGATGGCGTGCGCGAAACTTTCCAGAAGAGTGGGAAGAATATATATCTTCAGATAGAATACATGGACTCGAAGAGGTATTCCGGAGAAAAGATTAACGAAATATTGTTCAATTATTATAAATTCAAATACAGGACGACGCATTTTGACCTCATCGTCACGTCGGATAACAATGCCTACGAATTTATTTCACAGCATGGCGACGACCTTTTTCCTGACACGCCCATAGTTTTCTGCGGAATCAACGATGTCGAGGCCGGGGAAGTGCCCATGCGCACCCGCATGACCGGCGTTCTGGAAGAATTCGAGGTGCCCTGGAACATCGATCTGGCGCTCAAGTTCCATCCGGGCAAGAAGCGGCTGGTGGTCATCGGCGATCAGAGCATGACCGGAGTGGCCATCGCCAACCAGGTCAAAGCCCAGCTGCCGGGTCTGCCCGAAGATATAGAGGTCGAGTTCCTGGATGAATTCACCCTTGACGAGCTGGTCCAGAAAGTGCGTTCCGCCTCCGCGGACAGCATTTTCTTCTTCATCCCATTTTACAAGGACGTGGGCGAGGCCGTGTATTCCGCCCAGGATCTGCTGGAGATAGTCTGGCAGAAGACGGGGGTGCCCCTGTACAGCGCCTGGGAATTCCTGCTTGGTCACGGCATGGTCGGCGGACAGATGATCAGCGGCTTCAGTCACGGTCAGGCCGTGGCGGAAATGGGACTGCGCATCCTGGACGGGGAGTCCCCGGCGAACATCGAAATCTCCATCAGCCCCGACGATCCGCCCAAGTTCGACTACAAGGTTCTCCAAAGCCTGGGCATCGACCAGCGCCTTCTGCCGGAAGGCAGCATTCTGATCAACGAGCCTTCGCCGTTCTATTACATCAACAGGCACCAGTTCTGGACCATCATCGTCAGCCTGGTCATTTTGTCCCTGGTTCTGGTCCTGTTGGTCATAAACATCTGGGAGCGCAAGCAGATCGAGGTGCGGATCAAGAACCAGCTTTCGTTTCTGCGCACGCTCATGGACACCCTGCCCATCCCCATCTACTTCACGGACCGCAGCGGCGCCATCGCCGGCATCAACCGCGCTTTCGAGAACTGGTTCGGGGTGAGCTGGGAGCATGACAAGGGGTTTGAATCCCAGGACCTGGCCCTGGTCGAGACGCGTTTCGCGCCGTTGCTCGACGCGCGCATGGATTCCTACGAGGCGCAGATCCGGCACTGGGACGGCACGCTGCGTTCGGCCGTGCTGCACAAGGCCACCTATGCCGACGCCCAGGGGGACAACGCGGGCATCGTCGGCGTCATCTACGACATTTCCGACCGCAAGAAAGCCGAGGACGATCTGCGCGCCGCCGAGGAGAAATACCGCACTATCTTCGAGAATTCGGCCCTGGGTATTTTCCAGACCTCGCCCGATGGCTCCTGGATGGTGGCCAACCCCGCCCTGGCCAGGATGCTCGGCTATGCCAGTCCGGAAGATCTCATAGCGGCCAATCCGAACATTGCCTCCCTGTATTTCCAGCAGAGCGACCGGGAGCGCGTCGTCGACCTCTACCAGCAAAACCGGGGCAGCATCGAGTTCGAGGTTCTTTTCCGCACCCGCGACGGAGAGGTCATCACCGCCAACCTGAACGCCAGGGCCGTGCGCGGCTGCAATGACGACTTCTGTCATTTCGAGGGGTTCGTGGAGGACATCACCGACCGCAAGGCCGCTGAGCTGGCCCTGGCCGCCTCCGAGGCCATGCTCCAGCTTGTCCTCGACACCATTCCTCAGCTTGTGCACTGGAAGGACCGGGACTTGAGAATCATCGGCGCGAACCGGAATTTTCTGGCTCATGTCGGCCAGACCGATTTTTTGGCCATCCATGGCAAAAAGTACGGCGAGGTGGTGAGCAATGACCACGAGGTGGAGCAGGTTTCGCGCCTGGACGCGGAGGTGATCGAAACCAACGAGCCGCGTTTCAGGTTGCGCCTCGAAACGCGCAATCTGGCAGGCGAACCGTTGTGGCTGCTGGTCAACAAGGTGCCGCTGCATGGACCGCACGGGGAGGTGGTGGGCATCCTCAGCACGGCCGAGGACATCACCCAGACCATGAATCTGGAAAAGCAGTTGCTGCAATCCCAGAAGATGGAAGCCATTGGCACGCTTGCCGGTGGAATCGCGCATGATTTCAACAATATCCTGACATCCATCATGAATTCGACCGAACTTGCCATGGAGGACATCCCCGAGGACAGCCTGAACTGGAAGGATCTGGAACGATCCCTGAAGGCCGCCATCCGCGGCAGCGGTCTGATCAAGCAGATTCTGACCTTCAGCCGTCCGACCCAGGAAGGCTTTCTGCCTACGGACCTGCGCGAGGTCGTCAGCGAAGCCGTGGCTCTCATCCGTGTTTCCGTGCCGCGAAACATCACGGTCCTGTCCGAAATCGAGGACGATCTGCCCCTGTGCCTGGCCGATCCGACCCAGGTGCACCAGATCGTCATGAACCTGGCGACCAACGCCTTTCAGGCCCTGGGCGAGGGCGGAGGGCGCATTTCCATCCGTCTGGAACGCATGGCCCTGGACCGCGACGATCCGCAACTGGGCAACCTCGCTCCGGGAATCTACAGCAGGCTGTGCATCGAGGATGACGGGCCGGGCATAGAGCAGGGCATCCAGGACAAGATCTACGACCCATTCTTCACCACCAAGGGCAAGGGCGAGGGCACGGGGCTGGGGCTGGCCGTGGTACACGGCATCGTGCGCAACCACGGCGGAGAGATCAGGCTCGTGAGCGTGCCGGGATTGACCCGCTTCGACATCCTGCTGCCGACCTTGAGCGACATCTGCCTCCTGCCCGGCGAATGCAGCGGGACGCTGCCCATGGGCACCGAACGGCTGGCCTTCATCGAGGACGAGGAGGATCAGCTGATGCTCATCCCCAGGGTCCTTGAGCAGTTGGGATACACCGTGCATCCGTTCCAGAACCCCGCCGAGGCCATCGCCGCCATCCGTGACGAGGGCCTGCCTCTTGATCTGGTCATAACGGATTTCGACATGCCGGGCATGAACGGCTTCGATGTCGCCGCAGTCTTGCAGGAGTGCAGGCCCGATCTGCCCGTGGTCATGGTCTCGGGCCGCAAGCAGGCCGAGGAGTTTCTTGGCCAGGCCGGGAACATCAAGTTTTTTCTGAGTAAACCCTACAACAAGGACATGGTCGGACGCGCCATCCGCGATGTCCTGGACAAGGAAGCATGATGGCCAGAATCCTCATCATCGACGACGACCCGCAGGTTTGCGAAACGCTGCAAAGCCTTATTTCCCGCCTTGGACACGAGTGTTCGTCGGCGCATACGCTGAGGGACGGTCTGACGCAGCTGGGCCGTCTGGAGTTCGATCTGGTCTTTCTCGATGTGCGCCTCCCCGACGGCAACGGACTCGACGCGCTGGGACAGATACGCGGCCAGGCCGATCCGCCGGACGTGATCGTGCTGACCGGGCAGGGCGATCCGGAAGGAGCCGAATTGGCCATTCAGGGAGGGGTGTGGGATTATCTGGTCAAGCCTTCTCCCATCAAGCAGATCAAGGATACCTTGAACCGGGCCTTGGCCTACCGCCAGGAAAAAAAGGCCATGGGCAAGGCCATGGCTTTGGATCTCAAGGATGTGGTGGGCGAGAGCAGCGTCATGCGGCAATGCTATGAGCGCGTTTCCCAGGCCAGCGGGTCCGATTCCACCGTGCTGGTCACCGGCGAGACAGGGACGGGCAAGGAACTGCTGGCCCGCACCATCCATCGCAACAGTCTGCGCTCGGAACGCGCCTTTGTCGTCGTGGACTGCGCCTCATTGACCGAGTCCCTGCTGGAGAGCATTCTCTTCGGCCATACCAAGGGGTCGTTCACCGGCGCCGCCCGGGACAGGGTCGGGCTGGTCAAGCTTGCGGATCAGGGCACGCTCTTTCTCGATGAAATCGGAGAGCTTCCGCTCTCGGCCCAAAAGACGTTTCTGCGGGTCCTGCAGGAGCGCAGGTTCAGGCCCGTGGGCTCGAACCAGGAACTGCAGAGCGATTTCAGGCTCATCTCGGCCACGAACCGTGATCTCGCGGCCATGGTCAAGGACGGAGAGTTCAGACAGGACCTTTTCTACCGCATCAACACCATCCAGCTGCATCTGCCCCCCCTGCGCGAGCGCGAGGAGGACGTCATCACCCTGGCCCGTTACCACATCGACAAGCTGTGCCGTCAGCGCAACATCCCGATCAAGGAGATGGACCCGGAACTGGTCGGGATGCTCAAGCGCTACGATTGGCCGGGCAATGTGCGGGAACTGTTCAATACCATAGAACAGGCATTCGTCCTGTCGGGAGCGGAGAAAACGGTGTACGCCCAGCATCTGCCGCAGGCGGTGCGCATTCGGGTGGCGAAATCCATATTGGGCAAGTCGCGGGCGGATGGGGAAGCGGGGCCGGAGGATGCGCTGGATGAGATGGAAGAGGCCCTGCCCACGTTGAAGGACTTCAAAGCGTCCAAGGAACGGGAATATCTTTTGCGGCTCGTGGGCAGCCACGGCAAGGATATTCAGAAGATGCTCCAGGTTTCAGGACTGTCCAGGTCCCACC
>JBFWJY010000059.1:0-12284 GCA_050252955.1 Desulfomicrobium sp. | reverse complement strand
GCGGCCATCGTCGCCTTCATCATCTACACGCTGACCATGGGCAAGATCCGGGAGATCGCGGTCCTGAAACTCATCGGCACGCGCAACAGGACCATTGCCGCCATGATCCTGCAACAGGCCCTGGGGCTCGGGCTGATCGGCTTCGTGGTCGGCAAGATCGCGGCCACGCTGTGGGCCCCCATTTTCCCGAAATACGTCCTGCTCCTGCCCGAAGACGCGGCGCGCGGGCTGGCGGCCGTCATGGTCATTTGCGCGTTGGCCAGCGTCATGGCGATCAGGGCGGCCCTCAAGGTCGATCCGGCCGAAGCCATTGGAGGTTGAGAATGCCCGGCATACGCGTCGAGAACGTGCGCAAGCGCTACGGTCATGGCGATACGGCGGTGGATGCCCTGAAAGGGGTGGATATGGTCGTCGCGCCGGGTGAAGTGGTGGGGCTCATCGGGCCTTCCGGTTCCGGCAAGACCACGCTGCTCAAGTGCCTGGGAGCGGTCATCGAGCCGAGCGGGGGCACGATGATCCTTGGCGGCGACGTCATTTTCGATCATGGATGGAAAATACCCGATTTGCGGGCGCTCAGGCGCGACAAGATCGGATTTATCTTTCAAGCGCCCTATCTTATTCCATTTCTGGATGTTTTGGATAATGTGGCCCTGCTGCCGATGCTGTCCGGCGTGTCCAACGCCCAGGCCAGAACTCGGGCCGGGGAGCTTCTCGAAGCTCTCGATGTCGGACACAGGGCCATGGCCATGCCTTCCCAGCTTTCGGGCGGGGAGCAGCAGCGCGTGGCCATTGCCCGCGCCCTCGTCAACCGGCCGCCTGTCATTCTGGCCGACGAGCCCACCGCGCCCCTGGACAGCGAACGGGCCATGGCCGTGATCCGGATTCTGAACCGGATGGCGGGCCAATATGAAACCGCGATCATTGTCGTGACCCATGATGAAAAAATCATTCCGACCTTCAAGCGCCTGTACCAGATCCGGGACGGGCGCACCGTCGAACAGGCCGGGGAAGGGCGGTCCGTGGAGTGAACCGGAAAGGAGAAGAGATGAACGATCAATGTGGATTTACGGATCTGACCGAGGAGGATGTCCTCGGCGCCATGCGCTCCATGCAGGGCTACGTGGACATTACGCCGGGGACGTTTCGGGAGATTTACGCCCTGGCCTATGACCTGGCCCTGAAGCGCGTGCGCTCCCTGGGCAAGGCCGAGGACATCATGACCGCGCCCGTGCACTGCCTGCGGAGGGGCATGAGCGCCTCGGAAGCCGCCGCGTTCATGGCCGGGCTCGGCATCAGCGGCGCGCCCGTGCTCGACAAGGAGGGCCGGGTCTGCGGCGTGGTCTCGGAAAAGGACTATCTGCGCAAGATGGGCCTGCCCGGCACGGCGACATTCATGACCGTGGTCTCCACCTGCCTGAACACTCCGGGCTGCATGGTCGCGGACGTGCGCAAGCTGCTGGTGGACGACATCATGAGCGCTCCGCCCCTGGTCGCTTTCCGCGAAACGCCGGTGGCCGAGCTTTCGGAAATGCTGGCCAGGCATTCCATCAACCGCCTGCCCATCTGCGACGACGAGGGCCGTCCCGTGGGCATCGTGACCCGGACCGACCTTGTCGGCTCCATGTGCGGGAGGTAGCCGTGGAATATTTCAAGAAAATGCGCGGCACGACGCAAAGTCCGCCCCGGGTGGCCCTTTCGGAGGTGCTCTGGTCCTGGGTCGGCGCGGTGATCGGCATCGCCCTGGTGGGGCTTGTTCACGCGCGGCTGGTGGACCAGACCGGACAGGCCCTGCTCATCGGCTCCTTCGGGGCCACGGCGGTGCTTGTCTACGGCGCTGTCCGCAGCCCCCTGGCCCAACCGAGAAATGTGCTCGGGGGGCATGTTCTTTCCGCTTTGATTGGTGTATGTGCACAGCAGGCCCTGGGCGCGACTCCCTGGCTGGCCGCCGCGGTGGCCGTGGCCACCGCCATCGCGGTCATGCACCTGACCAAGACCCTGCATCCTCCGGGCGGGGCCACGGCGCTTATCGCGGTCATCGGCGGGGATTCGGTGCACAGCCTGGGCTACATGTACGCCCTGGTTCCGGCGGGACTGGGGGCGGCGATCCTGCTGCTGGTCGCATTGGCGGTCAACAACATCCCGAAGGGCAGGCGTTATCCGGAATTTTGGTTCTAGTTAGGCCGCGCCCTGCCGCACTGGCTGAAGCGTAAAACGAGAACACTGCAACACTAAAACAAGGACCAAGCGATGCATACGAAGAAAATCAAGGACGGCGTATTCTGGATGGGCGCGGTGGATTGGGACAGGCGGCTTTTCGACTCCCTGGTTCCGCTCCCCGACGGGACGACCTACAACGCCTATCTCGTGGAAGGCAGCGAGAAGACCGCGCTCATCGACGCCGTGGACCCCGACATGGTCGACACGCTGCTTGGGCATCTGGATGGCGTGGAAAAGATAGACTACGTCGTTTCCCAGCATGCGGAGCAGGATCATTCCGGAACAATAGCCCTGGTGCTGGACCTGTACCCGGAGGCCAAGGTCGTCACCAACGCCAAGGCCAAGTCCATGCTCATGGACCTGCTGCTCATCCCCGAGGACAAGTTCATCGTGGTCGCTGACGGCGAAACCCTTTCGCTCGGCGACAAGACGCTGACCTTCATTCTCACGCCCTGGGTGCACTGGCCGGAAACCATGTCCACGTACCTGGCCGAGGACAAGATCCTGTTCAGTTGCGATTTTTTCGGCTCGCACATCGCAACCAGCGATCTCTTCGTGCGCGACCGGGGCCGGGTGCATGAAGCCGCCAAACGCTATTTCGGCGAGATCATGATGCCCTTTCGGGCCATGATCGCGAGGAACCTGGAAAAGCTCGCCCCCTACGACATCGCCATGATCGCCCCCAGCCACGGCCAGATCTACGACAGCCCCGGCTGGATCGTGGACGCCTACAAGGACTGGGTTTCAGGCACGGCGCACAATCTGGTGGCCTTTCCCTTTGTCTCCATGCACGGCAGTACCAGGCTCATGGTCGATCACCTGGCGGCGGCCCTGTCCGAACGCGAGGTGCGGGTGGAACTTTTCAACCTCGCCGTGACCGACATCGGCAAACTGGCCATGTCCCTGGTGGACGCGGGCACCATCGTGCTCGGCACCCCCACGGTGCTGGCCGGCCCGCATCCCATGGCCGGCTACGCGGCGTTTTTGGCCAATGCCCTGCGGCCCAAGGCCAAGTACCTGTCCATCGTCGGCTCCTATGGATGGGGCGGCAAGACGGTGGAGACCCTGGCCGGCATGATCCCCAATTTGAAGGTCGAGGTGCTGGATCCTGTGCTGTGCAAGGGCTTGCCCACGGACGACACGTACGGAGCACTGGATCGCCTGGCCGACGCCATCGCCGCCAAGCACAAGGAGAGCGATTTTACGGCGTAGCTTTTCCCATTGATTGACTAGAGGTGCGTGCGTTGCCACGCGACCAGCAACACAAAAAAGGAGGTCACCATGTTTTGCTTCCAGTGTCAGGAAACGGCGAAGAATACGGGCTGCACGGTCAAAGGGATGTGCGGCAAGCCGGAAGAGACCGCCAATCTTCAGGATCTGCTGATTTTCGTGCTGCGCGGCATCGCCGTGTACGGCGAGAGGCTCAAGGAACTCGGCCAGGCGGACCGTTCCAATGACGATTTCGTGCTACAGGGTCTTTTCGCCACCATCACCAACGCCAACTGGGACGACGCCCGCTTCGTGGCCCTGATTCAGGAAGGGCTTGCACGGCGCGACAAACTGAAAAATTCCTTCCTGTCCGCATACAAGGCCAAGCACGGCAAGGATTTCGCCGATCCGCTGCCCGAGGCCGCGACCTGGAGCGGGAACTCGTCCACCTTTGCCGAAAAGGCCAAGGGCGTGGGCATTCTGGCCACGGAGAACGAGGATGTGCGATCCCTGCGCGAACTGCTGATCATCGGCCTCAAGGGCATCGCCGCCTATGCCGAACATGCCGCCGTGCTCGGCTTCCGCAAGCCCGAGATCGACGACTTCATGCTCGAAGCCCTGGCCTCCACCACCAAAAACCTGTCTGTGGACGAAATGGTCGCCCTGGTCATGAAGGCGGGCAACATGGCCGTGACCACCATGGCCCTTTTGGACGAGGCCAATACAACCACCTATGGCAACCCGGAAATCACCACGGTCAACATCGGCGTGGGCAAGAATCCCGGCATCCTGATCAGCGGTCATGACTTGAAAGACATGGATGAATTGCTGAAGCAGACCGAGGGCACGGGCGTGGACGTTTACACCCACGGCGAAATGCTGCCGGCCAACTACTATCCGGCATTCAAGAAGTATTCGCATTTCGTGGGCAACTACGGCGGCTCCTGGTGGGCGCAGAATCCTGAATTCGAATCCTTCAACGGCCCCATCCTGCTGACCACCAACTGCCTGGTGCCGCTCAAAAAAGAGAACACCTATCTGGATCGCCTCTACACCACGGGAGTGGTGGGCTACGAGGGCGCCAAGCACATCGCTGACCGTCCGGCGGGCGGAGCCAAGGATTTCTCGGAGATGATCGCCCAGGCCAAGAAGTGTCCTCCGCCCACGGAGATCGAGACCGGCAGCATCGTTGGCGGTTTCGCGCATCATCAGGTTCTGGCATTGGCCGACAAGGTGGTCGAAGCCGTGAAATCCGGCGCCATCAAGCGCTTCGTGGTCATGGCGGGTTGCGACGGACGGCAGAAGTCGCGCGGCTATTATACCGAGGTGGCCGAGGCCCTGCCCAAGGACACCATCATTCTCACGGCCGGCTGCGCCAAGTACCGCTACAACAAACTGAACCTCGGCGACATCGGCGGCATCCCCCGCGTGCTGGACGCCGGGCAGTGCAACGACTCCTACTCCCTGGCCGTCATCGCCCTGAAGCTCAAGGAGGTCTTCGGCCTCGACGACATCAACAAGCTGCCCGTGTCCTACGACATCGCCTGGTACGAGCAGAAGGCCGTGGCCGTGCTTCTGGCCCTCCTGGCCCTGGGCGTGAAGGGCATCCGCCTCGGGCCCACGCTGCCGGCGTTTCTGTCCCCGAATGTGGCCAAGGTGCTGGTCGAGAACTTCAACATAAAGCCCATCGGCACGGTGCAGGACGACATCGCGGCCATGATGGCCGGAAACTAGAGGGGCATTCAGAGCAGAAAACGCTGCAAAAACGTGCGCGGGGCTGTACATCATCCCCGCGCACGTGCTTCCGGCATGGGTAGGCGGGGAACCATGCGGTTTCCAGGAGATATGAACGCCGCGAATCCGGCTGGAGCGATGCTGCCAAGCGGTGGTCAATCTGCCTTGAATCTCCCCCTGCCAAGGGGGAGTACCCGCAGGGGGAGGGGGTATCCCCCTCCTGGCCGATGCGTGAGCAGAGCAAAGAGGCAACCACCCCGCCCTTCGGGCACCCCTCCTTGGCAGGAGGGGAGTTTGGGCGGTCCCTGGGCGGAACAAGCGCCGCGCCACGCCTTGAGCATTTTGCAGCTGCCGAACATGAAAAGCCCCTGCTGGAATCTTCCAGGCAGGGGCTTTTTCATGCTCGGCGGGCTGCCGGGTCGGGCTTGTGCGGGCCGCGAGGGTCTCTTCAGGCCTCGCTTGCCTCATTTTCGAGCACCAGGGCCAGTTCCTCCTGGGAGAAGACCTTGTCGATGTCGAGGATCATGATGAACTCCTCGTTCTGCTTGCCCATGCCCCGGATGAAGTCCGTCCTTATGGACGTGCCCATGCGCGGCGGAGGGTTGATCTGGTCGCTCGCCATCTCGAAGACTTCCCGCACCGAGTCGACGATGGCGCCCATGTAGCAGTTCTCTCCCTCGACTTCCACATCGACGATGATGATGCAGGTGTTCACCGTGTCGTGGGTCGTGGGCATGTCGAATTTGACGCGCAGATCGACCACGGGCACGGCGTGCCCGCGCAGATTGATGACCCCGCGCATGAAGGGCGGCGTCTTGGGGATGCGGGTCACGGGCACGAGTTCGATGACCTCGCGCACGGAGCCCGTCTCCAGGGCGAAGACCTCCTCGCCCAGGGCGAAGGTCAGGTATTGCAGGGTAGTGGTGTCGCTCATGAGTTGTCCCGATCTTTGGTTAGAAGCGTTCGAATTCGTCGTCTTCGTCATCCCGGCCCATATCAAGAGCCAACCCGCCGCTGTGCGCCTTGGCGGCCAAAGCCTTTGGAGCCCTTTCGGAGGGCTGCGGCCTGCCTCGGTAGGCGTTTTGGCGGGTGATGCGGGCCGCCGTCGCGCCCAGATGGAAGAAGGAGATGGAGGATTGCAGCTGTTCGGCCTGGCTGGACAGTTCCTCGGAGGTGGAGGCCATTTCCTCGGAGGCCGAGGCGTTCTGCTGAATGACCTGGTCGAGCTGCTGCAGGGCCTTGTTGATCTGCTGGGCGCCCGCGTTCTGTTCGCTCGACGCGGCGGATATCTCCTGCACCAGTTCCGCCGTGCGCTGGATGTCCGGGACCAGCTTGGTCAGCATCTGCCCGGCCTGGTCGGCCACGCTGACGGTGGAGGAGGACAGCTCGCTGATCTCGGCGGCCGCCGTGCCGCTGCGTTCGGCCAGCTTCCTGACTTCGGCCGCGACCACGGCGAAGCCCTTGCCGTGCTCCCCGGCGCGGGCGGCCTCGATGGCGGCGTTCAAAGCCAGGAGGTTGGTCTGGCGGGCGATCTCCTCGACGATGGATATCTTTTCGGCGATGTTCTTCATGGCGCCCACGGCCTGGATCACGGCCTGACCGCCGGCTTCGGCGTCCTGGGCGGCCTTGAGGGCGATCTTCTCGGTCTGGGTGGCGTTGTCGGCGTTCTGGCGGATGTTGGCTCCCATTTCTTCCATGCTCGACGAGACCTCTTCGACGGAAGCGGCCTGCTCGGTGGCGCCCTGGGAGAGCTGCTCGGAGGAGGCGCTCAGTTCCTCGGAACCGGAAGCCACGTTGTCCGAGGCCGACTGCACCTCGCCGACAATCTCGCGCAACTTGGCGACCATGTCGCGCAGCGCCTGGGCCAGGATGCCCAGTTCGTCCTTCTGGTGCACGTCCACTTCGGCGGTCAGGTCTCCCTGGGCGATCTTCTTGGCGAAATCCACGCCTTTGTACACCGGTCCGGTGATGGATCTGGTCAGGATGACGCCCAGGGCCAGGGCGATGATCACGCCGAGCACGACGCCGGCGCTGGCCACGGTCATGGCGCGGGTCGCTTCTTCCCCGGCGGTGGCGGCGGCCTGTGCGCTGTTGCGGGTGGTCAGGTCCACGGCCTCAAGCATGGTTTGGTCGAGCTTTTCCTGGTCCGCCCTCGACTCGACCATGAGCAGCCGCCCCATTTCCTGGAAGCTTTCCTGCGCCTCCTGGGCCTGGCCGCGCATGTCACCGAAGTGCTTGAACACTTCCGTGGCTATGGGCAGGAGTTTTTTGTACAATTCCAGCGCTTCTTCACCTCGTCCCGCGGCGGCCAGTTCCTTGATCTTGGCGATGGTCTGGTGGAACGACTGGTGTACGGGGTAGACGGTTTCCAGGATGCTCTTCATTTTGGAATTCGTGGTGCTCAGCTCCCCTGACCACTTGCCGTAATTGCAGGCGTGGTGATCCGTTCCGCCTTCGAAACTCTCGCCGGTGGCCAGGAGCTGCCCGACGTTGGTCATCAGGCTGTAGTGATCGCCGCGAAACTGTTGCAACTTGCCCATCAGGTTGTCGGGATTCATGATGTCGAGCTCGATGAGTCGCTCGTTCAGATCAAGGGCCTTGTTGTTGGTTCCGGCCATGTTGGCCACGACGGACTGGATGTCCCGCCACAACTTCGCCTCTTCCTCGCCGTGGGGCAAGGCCGCGTAGGCATCCGCAGATTTGCGGTACGCTTCGCGCACCGAGGCGATCTGCACCGGGATTTCCTTGCGGTCCTGAGCGGTCAGCTCCGTGCTGAGCAGAGTGCGCAGACTCGTGGTCAGGTCTGCGATGCCGCCCTTGACCCGCAACAGCAACTCCACCGAGGGCAGGGATTCGGTGCCCATGGATTCGATATTTTTGGACAGGTCGCGCATGGTCAGAATGCTGACCAGACCGATGACGAGGGCGATGAGGGCGGTAAGGGTGAACCCGCCGATGAGCTTGGTGCCGAGTTTGATGTTTTTCATGAGGATCTCCGCAGGGTGAGGTGGCGATAGTGCTAATCTTGCGCCTTTTGTCACAAGGGTGTTGAAATTGCAATATGTCTTACAGGTCGATGTGTTTTTTTAAAAAAATGTATTGTTTGTTTTGTGTTAAGAATTTTGTCATACGTGTATTTGATAAAAAATCGATTTTTTATCGTATTTCATTTATTTCAAAAAAGTTGAATACTTTTGTAAGATTAAACATCTGTCTGTACTTTAAAAATATACAAGTGCTGTGTTCAAAAATCTGTTGGTGCAAATTTGACTGGAATTATGGAGTTGAAATCTGTTACGGGTTTGCCAAGACAAAGGTCGCAACGATGTCGGAGTGGTCTGCGGAAAGTCCGATTTGTTCGTGCGCTTGAATCGACAGCTCCGTATTGCGGGAGGACTGTTCAGCCGTGAAGCAAAAAAAAACGTTCCTCATTGCGGCGTTGGCCGGTGTTTTGCTGTTTTGCGCGCCAGCGTGGGCGCTGCGCTCCTTCGTGCTCTCGCCGGATTCCGCCCTGTACGGCGCCATGCGCCATGTGCGGGTCGAGGAGAAGGACACGCTCCTTGATATCGCGCGCGAGTTCGGCCTGGGCTACAATCATCTGGTGGCCGCGAACCCCGGAGTCGACCCCTGGGTGCCGGACAAGGGAAGCATCGTGCGTTTGCCGCTGGCCCTCGTGCTGCCCCGGGAACGTCTGGCCCAGGGGATTGTGGTCAACCTGGCCGAAATGCAGCTTTACTACTTTTTTTCCGACGGCGGGCACGACTATTTCATCACCGCGCCCACCGGGATCGGCAGGGAGGGGTACCTCACCGAACTCGGGACCTACACCGTGAAGAGCAAGGCCGCCAATCCGACCTGGGCCGTGCCGGAATCCATCCGGCAGGAAGACCCGGACCTGCCAGCATCCGTGCCGCCGGGGCCCGACAATCCTCTGGGCGACTATGCCTTCCGCCTTTCCCACCGGGCGTACGCCATCCACGGCACGAACAAGCCCTGGGGCATTGGCAGGCGTGTCAGCCACGGCTGCATCCGCCTCTATCCCGAGGACGTGGGGGCGCTTTATCCCATGGTGCCGGTGGGCGCCAAGGTGAAGGTCATCTACGAACCCGTCAAATACGGTTGGGCGGACGGCCTGTTCTGGGTGCAGGCTTACGAGGATTTTGAAAACAGGGGCGGGAATCCGGGCCTGAAGATCATGGAAGAGCTTCTCTATCATCAGGCGACCATGGGCCCCCTGCGGATCGACCGGCAGGCCCTGGAAAGAGCCCTGGAGGAAAAGACAGGGGTGCCCACGGTCGTGGCGCGGCCCGGAAAATGACGGTCGTGGGCTATTTTTTCAGCGCCTTGTCGAAGATGCGCTCGGCCTTTTCCGCAGCGGTTTCCGCGCGCGTGGCGGCCATTTCAGCCCTGGTGGCGGACTGTTCGGCGTCGGCTGCGGCCTTTTCCAGACGCACCCCCATTTCTTCGAGCCGCGCGCTTGCGGCTTCGGCCCTGTCGGCTGATGCCTTGGCCTCTTCTGCCGACTGTCTGGTGCTCTCCAGCAGCGCGCGGTCCTCCTTGCTCAGGGTCGCGCATCCGGCAAGACCCAGAGCCGCGGTCAGACAAGCGGCCATGAACAGATTTCGATACGTTTTCTTGGCGAACATCTTTTCATCCTCCTTGTTTTTGGCCAGAGATTGATATGGCGCCCTGTACGATTATAATACCCCGTCCACATTTTCCAAGTCAAACGTTTGCGTTTTTAATTCTGACCGTAGCAGTCTTGTTTTTTTTCGTGGACGAGTCATGGCCGGCAACGCGGCGATGCCTGGTCGTGGACAAGGCCGCGCGGGAGCTGGTCGTGTTCAAGGACGGTCGTAGAGTGGCGGCGCACCCTGTTTCCTTTGGCGTCGATCCGGTCTCGGACAAGCGAAGGGTTCATGATTTTGCCACTCCCGAGGGCCTGTATTTCATATCCTACAAAAAGGACCCAAGCCAGTTCCATCGAACCCTGGGCCTTTCCTACCCGAGCCCGGCCGACGCCGAGAAGGCCCTGGCCGGTGGCGTCATCTCCGTTTCGGAATACGCGAGGATAGTGGACGCTTCCCGCAGGTCGCGGCCCGGCCCATGCGGCACGGGCCTTGGCTGCGCCATTGCCATCCATGGCGGGGGCGTCTTCCGGCAGTTCGGCGCGAACCTGGAGCGGGACTGGACCGAGGGCTGCGTGGCCCTGGACAACGCGGACATGGACAGGCTCTTCGCCTTCAGCCGCCTGGGGGACAGGGTGGTCATCTTCAACAGCGCCGCGAATCTTTTCGGCCTGGCGCGGCCCTTCAGCCGCGCGACGCTGTTCGACGCGCAAGGTCTGCCGCTGTGCCCGCAGGGCGTTTGCGCATACGAGGCGGTGTTCGCGACGAATCTGGGACGCACGGCGGTGCGCATCACGGAAGGGGCGCTGTGGTCGGTTCTGGTGGTGGTGTACGGACCGGGAGGTCCGGGTGACATCCTGCTGACCCTGACCGACCGCAACGCCGACGGGCGCATGTCCTTCCAGGACAGCGCGGCCGGCCCGCTGGTTCAGGGCCGCACTCCCGAAGAGGCCTACGCCATGGTCAGGCAGGCGGTGGTCGATGCGCTGTCCAGCGGCACATGTCTTGCGCCGTAACGGGTCGGCAACGGGCAATCATGTGGGATGACTGGCGGCCGGGTGTGGACGGTTGAACGATCGGGACCGGGGTGTGTTGACAGGAGGCGTTCATGCAGGTTAATTATTAGTTGCGACTAATAATTGTGCATTTAATTATTTTTCAAATACCTAAAATAAAAATAAAAAAATAATTTTACACGATTTTAGTTTTAGAAATATAAAATTTTATGAATCATCGGGATTTTGCTGTTGATGCCAGAGTTGAAGGCGGCGCGTTTGAAATGAAGCTTGTGGCGAAATCGACCAGACTGGAGGACGAGGATGAACAAATCTGCTGAACAGCACGGCACGGGAAAGCATCGGCGGCAGCCTGGGAACGGATTTGCATCGCAACCGAGTGCGGATGCGCCGTCACACATGCCGTGTCGCAGCGGTGATTGCGCGCAGTGTCCGTCCTACGACCTGTGCAGGAAGCGGGTGCTCATAGTCGGCGGCATCGAGCGCATGGAAAAGGCCTACCGGAAACTGGTTGAGGAGCGTGGCGGAATTTTCGAGTATCATGCCGGGCACATGAAATCCGGGGGAAAGGCTTTGGAAAATTGCATGCAGCGGGCGGACCTGGTCCTTTGCCCGGTCAACTGCAACAGCCACGGAGCGTGTCTGAAGGTCAAGAGCCTGGGCAAGAAGTTCAAGAAACCCGTGCACATGCTCAGCAACTTCAGCCTGAGCGCCGTGGCCCGCACCATGGAGCGGCTTCATGCCGCGAATTGAGATGCGTGGTTCGCGCCGCGAATTCGAGCGGCGGCCTTGGTGCGGATCCTGTCCGTTGACCGGATTACCCAAGGTTTTCGGGCAAGCCTTCGACGAATAGGCGGATTTCATCGCGGACCCGGCGGTAGACGGCCAATATCTCGCCCTCGTCCGTCATCCCTTTGCAGAGGCTTGGCGGGTCGTCGAAGCCCTGGTGCACTCTGCGGACCGGTCCGGGAAAAAACGGACAGGTTTCGTTGGCGTGACCGCACAGCGTGACCACGGCGTCAAATTCGAGACTTGGCAGATCGTCCAGGGTTTTGGAGGTGTGGGCGCTCATGTCCACCCCTGCCTCCTGCATGACCCGGACTGCGAAGGGGTTCATGCCGTGCCGTGCGATGCCGGCGGATACCGCCTCGATTTCGCCTTTCTTGAGATGCCTGGCCCAGCCTTCAGCCATCTGGCTGCGGCAGGAATTGCCAGTGCAAAGAAACAGTATCCTCATGGTGCGCTCCCGATGCTCCGGTGATATTTTCACGGTCCAAGTTCTGGGTGCATTTCGCTTCTGCGTGCAGTCATCCCTCAATTATCCCTGAACGCGGATTCATTGTGTCAATTCCGGGTAGTGTGCGGGATCTTCAGCAAAAAGAAAGACCATGGCATATGTGGGTTGTACCACCAAACCACAACTCCCGGAGGAGTATGCCATGGTCAGGAAGAATTCTATCGTATCGGCGTCTGAACTCAA
>JBFWJY010000058.1:0-12372 GCA_050252955.1 Desulfomicrobium sp. | reverse complement strand
CGCGTCTCCGACCGGACCGCCTTTTTCTACATGGGCCGCCTCGTCGAGGTCGGCCCTACGGACAAGCTGTTCACAAGGCCGGAGAACAAGCAGACCGAGGACTACATCACCGGACGTTTCGGCTGATCCCCGTGGTTCTCATGACCGGTCCGCAACATTTTGAAAGGAAGTGAAACATGCACACGCATCTGCACGAAGAAATCGAAACCTTGAAGCTCAAGGTGCTGAAAATGGTGGCCCTGACCGAGGACGCGGTCAGCAAAGCCATTCAGGCCTATGTGAACAAGGACTTATATCTGGCGGAAGAGGTTCAGGACGGGGACGTGGAAGTCAATCGCCTGGAGGTCGAGATAGACGAGCTCGCGCTCAGGCTCCTGGCCCTGGAACAGCCCGTGGCCGGGGATCTGCGGTTCATCCTGGGCTGCATGCGCATCAGCGTGGACCTGGAACGCATCGCCGACGAGGCCGTGAATATCGCCGAACGCTCCATCATGCTCAGTTCCCGCCCGCCCCTGCCTTTCCACGAGAATGTCCGCGAAATGGGGAACAAGGCCCTGGCCATGCTGCGCCACGCGGCCCAGGCGTTCACGTCCGGCAACGAGGAGGAGGCGCTGCAGGTCTGCAATCTGGACAACGAGGTCGACGTGCTCAATCACAAGAACATGCGCGAGGTCATCGAGTACATGATCCACGAGACTCCGGCCATCGAGCGTTCCGTGCACACCATCATCCTCATCCGCCGCCTGGAACGCATCGGGGACCTGGCCACTAATATCGCCGAATCCGTGGTGTTCATCGCCAAGGGCGTCAACATCAAGCACAAGCTCTACTTCGACGAACGTTAGGTCTTCCCCCTCGCACCGTGAACGGGCGCCCGCGGGCGCCCGTTTCATTTGGGAACGAGGCTTGCGCTCAAATCCTCGACTGGGTAGGGGAGCCGGATACATCATCATGGAGGATGGCGCATGCTTCGCTTCCTGTTGTCATGCCTGATTGTGCTGGCCGGTTTTCTGCCGGCCCGGGCCTACGACTACCCGTTCAAGAACCCATATGAGGCCACCGTGCTGGCCACCCTGCCCCGGGACGAATTTCCGCTGGAGTCCGTCCGGCCCGCAGGGCTTGGCGATCTCAACCCCCTGAGAGACCTGGGGGTGGTGCGTACCCGGGAACTCCTGCTGCATGAGCGCCCGGTGCCCGAAATCCTCTGGTACGACGACACCCTGCAATATTCCCTGGCCCTGCAACGCAAGGTCGCGCCTTTGCTGTTCATCATCGCCGGAACGGGCTCCTCCTACGACTCGGCCACCTGCCGTTTTTTGCAGGCGGTTTTTCATCGGGCCGGTTTCCACGTGGTCAGCCTGTCCTCGCCGACGTACCCGAATTTTGTGGTCAGCGCGTCCACGACCCAGGTTCCGGGCTTCATCCCCCAGGACGTGGCCGACCTGTACCAGAGCATGGACGCCATCGTAAGCCAGATCGGCCGCGACAGGATCTCCTCCTACAACCTGACGGGCTACAGCCTCGGGGGCACGCAGTCCGCCTTTCTGGCGGAGCTGGACACGCGCGAAAAGCGTTTCGGATTCGACAAGGTGATGCTGCTCAATCCGGCGGTGAGCCTCTTGACTTCGGCCACCATTCTGGACCGGCTGCTTTCGGACAACGTCGCCGACCAGGGCGAGGCGACCAAGGTGGTGGCGGATCTGGTCTCCGATCTGTCGGAAGCCTACCGCGGCAGCGACGAGGTCAATTTCGGCGATGAGTTTCTCTTCGCCCTGCACGGCAACCGCTCCATATCGGAAAAAGAGCTCAAGATCCTGATCGGCGTGGCCTTCCGGGTGTCCCTGGCCTCCATGGTCTTCACCAGCGATGTGTGCACCGGCGCCGGGTATATCGCCCCGAGGGGGCACCGCGTGGAGAAGAACGAGTCCCTGTCCCCGTATCTGGACGCCGCCGTGGGCGTGAGTTTCGAGGATTACGTGGATCAGTACCTCCTGCCTTTTCTGGCCTTCCGTGATCCGGCCATGACCCGCGAACGGGCCGTGGCGGCCAGCAGCCTGGAATCCATCGCCCCCTTTCTGCGTCAGGCGGAAAATATCGCGGTCATGACCAATGCCGACGATATCATCCTGACGAAGGACAATTTCAGATTTCTGGAAAGCACCTTCGCCGGGCGGCTGACCCTGTACCCGGCCGGAGGGCATTGCGGCAATCTCCGGTACCGCGACAACGTCGCGGCCATGCTCGAATTTTTCCGTAAGTGAGACACCTCATGCGCACACTGTTGTTCTGCCTCGTCCTTCTCGTCCTCGGCGGATGCGCCACAACCGCGGAGCACGGGCCCGGACCCTTTCAGGCGCCCGTCCACAGGGGCTTGCCGGAAGACCCCACCGTGGAGCGGCATTTCCAGGTCGACGACCCCTGGGAAGGCTTCAACCGCAACATGTACCATTTCAACGCCCAGCTCGACCGCTACGTCTATCTGCCGGTGGTCAGGGCTTATGAGGCGGTGCTGCCGGACAGCGTGCAGCAGGGTGTTTCGAATATTTTCAATAACCTGAAGGAAATCCCGATTTTCGTGAACTCGGTCCTGCAAGGCAATCCGAAAAAGGCCTCGGTCTCGTTTGGCCGCTTCGTCTTCAATACGACCATTGGCCTGGGCGGGCTCATCGACGTGCTCGGCAATGGCGGCATTCCGCAGGAGAACGAGGATTTCGGGCAGACCTTGGGCGTCTGGGGCGTGCCGTCCGGCCCGTATCTCGTGCTGCCGGTGGTCGGGCCTTCGGGGGTGCGAGATGCCGGAGGCCTGGCCGTGGACGCGGTCATGAACCTCAATCCGGCGGACATGTTCCTGGACGGAGTCGGCTGGGCCGCAAGGAGTTCGGCGACCATTGCGGTCTACGGGCTCAAGGCCGTGGATGCCCGCCACCAGGTCAAGTTCCGCTACTACGAGACCGGCAGTCCCTTCGAATACCAGCTGGTTCGTTTCATCTATTCCAAGAAGCGCGAACTCGACATCGAGAAATAGATTTCTTTCGATCGGCGCGAAGGCGTGACGGTCCCTGTGGATCGATCACGCCTTTTTTTGCGGGCGGCGCTGGCGGATCGCTTGAACGGCATGTTTGCGGTTTTCGGGCAGATGATGCAAACATGAATTTGCGCTGCAAACTAAAGTTTGCAATTTTTAGAGATTGCTAATATTCAACTATTCGAAATAAAAAGATATTATCCTTGATGTGATTGTGGCAGACCTTTTGCTATAAATTCATCGTCAAAATAACCGGCGAGAAAACGCTTCAAAATCATCGAGGAGGAAGAAAAAAACATGGCTCAGGAAAGCAACGTCGTCATCGATCACGGAAAAAGTCAGTGGTCGGATTTGTGGAAGAAAGAGGACTTTTTGGCTATTTGGCTCGGTTTCATCATTATTGCCGTCTGCATCCTAGCCTACACCAGCTACGGGCCCAAGGCGGAATTTGCCGAGAAGATCGCCGCTGCCAACCAGATTCAGGAAGCCGAACTGGCCAAGGCCCCATTCAAGACCATCGCTTGGCACAAAGCCCAGGACGCTAAAAGCAAGCTCAAGGGCTCCAGTTCCTCCTTCGGTAAATTTGCTTCCCACTGGACCAAGACGCCGGGTTCCTGGAAGACCAATCCTCTGGATTCCCTGATTCGGTCCGAAGCCCAGGCCAAGGCGCTCAATGAAAAGGGCATGGCCAAGTACGAAGAAGCCAAGGCAAAGCTTGAAACGGCCCTGGCCGCCGCTGTGTCCGCTGAAGAAGCCGCTGCCGGCGCATCCTTCCAGGACCAGGGGCTTAATGACGAGGCCACAGCCAAGATCTCCGAATGGCGCGCCGCGAACAAGGCTGCCGGAGACGCCAAGAAGAAGGTCGAAAACAAGGCCTACAACTACATCCCGACCCTCATAGGTCTGTGCATTTTTATCGCGCTGATATTCGGCGCCGGTATCGCCTTGATGGGCAAGAGCGCTCCCGCATTCCTGCAGGGCTTTATCATCGTCTTTCTGGTGGCCGTCCTGGCATACATTCTCGGCGGGCAGGCCATTTCCAAGCAGTACGGCTTTGGCGCTGAAGCTTGGGGCGTGCTTCTGGGCATGGTTATCGCCAACACCGTGGGCACTCCGAAATGGGTTCTCCCGGCCTGCGAAGTTGAATTCTTCATCAAAACGGGTCTGGTGCTTTTGGGCGCCGAAGTGCTCTTCAACAAGATCGTAGCCATTGGCACCCCCGGCATCTTCGTGGCTTGGGTGGTCACCCCCGTTGTTCTCGTCTGCACCTACATCTTTGGTCAGACCGTGTTAAAGATGCCCTCCAAGACCTTGAACATCGTCATCTCCGCCGACATGTCCGTGTGCGGCACTTCCGCCGCCATCGCCACGGCAGCCGCCTGCCGGGCCAAGAAGGAAGAACTGACCCTGTCCATCGGCCTGTCCCTAGTCTTTACCGCCATCATGATGATCGCCATGCCGGCCTTCATCAAGGCTGTCGGCATTCCGGAGATTCTGGGCGGCGCCTGGATGGGCGGCACCATCGACTCCACCGGCGCGGTGGCCGCGGCCGGCGCGTTCCTGGGCCAGAAGGCCATGTACGTGGCCGCGACCATCAAGATGATCCAGAACGTCATGATCGGCGTCACGGCTTTCTGCGTCGCCGTGTACTGGGTCACCAAGGTCGAGGCCACTGATGCCGGTCACACCGTCGGCGTGGGAGAGATCTGGCACCGCTTCCCGAAGTTCGTTCTCGGTTTTATCGCCGCGTCCATCATCTTCTCCATCCTGGACCAGAACATGGGCAAGGATCTCGGCGGCGCCATCGTCGATCAGGGTATCGTACGTGGCGGCACCAGATTGCTGCGCGGTTGGTTCTTCGCCCTGTCCTTCGCGGCCATCGGACTGTCCACCAACTTCCGTGAACTGGCCAAGTACTTCAAGGGCGGCAAGCCCCTTATCCTCTACGTCTGCGGTCAGAGCCTCAACCTGGTCCTGACGCTGACCATGGCCTACATCATGTTCTACGTGGTATTCCCCGAAATCACGGCCAAGATCTAACTAATGTCGGAAAACCGGCCGGGAGGGATTTCCTCCCGGCCTTCTAGGACTCCAAGCCATGACTGAGAAAAGTTTGTCCGTACGGTTGAGGAATTTTGCCCTGGTGCTGGGTTCGGCCTTGGCATTCGTTTACATTTTTCTGCCTTTGCTGACCACTTCCTGTGGCATTTTGAACCGAATGTCCGTGTATCTGGACAACAACGGCATTGATCCGACTCGTTATTACTACACGGACGTCGCACAGGTGAAAGAAGGCGAAGACTACTTGCGCTTTGCCCTCGAAGAAAAATGATCGAGCTCCTTCTGGAGATAATGCCGCAGGTCGGGACAAGGTGTTCGCTTTCGGATTCTGATCGGAGTAACATTCCAGCCAGCTTTGCTGACATTGTCGGTGACGGATTTTTGAAATGGAGCATCTCAAAGTCTGAGCGGACGCTTTAGAGTTCGTTTCGCCCATCTTTCATCCGCCATTGCACGCATCAATTTCAGGCGAGCCCCATGCAAATTTTCAAGCCATCAAAAATACAGACCAAATTCGTGTCCGGACTTTTGGCGGCTTCCATCGTTCTGGGAATTGTCTTTTCCATCGGCTTTTACCTGCACATGAAAAACGTGCTGGAAGAGGAAGTCCGGGACAAGGCCATGCTCATCTTCGCCCACGTCGATTCCATCCAGCACTACGTGCGCGACGTGCTCCGCCCCGCGATGTACGAGCGCCTGCCCGCCTCGTTTGTCATCGAGGCCATGTCCTCCTCCTACATTTCCCGGACCATCATGGCCCCGGTCAACGATACCAGCGACGGGACCATCTATCGCCGGGTGGCCATCGACGCCCGCAATCCGGCCTATGAGGCCAACGAGCACGAGCGCGAACTGATCCGCTACTTTCGCGCCAATCCGGACCAGGAACTGTGGCAGGGCTACAAGAGCATGAGCGGGGAGAAATATTTTCTGAAAGTGCGAGCCGTGCGTTTCGAGGACGGGTGCATGTATTGCCACGGCCGCCCGGAGGACGCGCCCCCGGAACTGTTGACCCTTTACGGGGGCCGGGGATTCGGCAAGGAGGAAGGCTCCATCGCCGGGGTCGATTTCGTGGGCATCTCCGTGCAGAGCAGCGTCGGACGCGTGCAGCAGACCATCCTGACCTACTTCGCCTTTTTCGCTTTCGGCGCGTTGCTTTTTTTCTCGGCCACGAATTTTCTGTTCAAGGTGCTGGTGGTCAACAACCTGAAGCGTCTGAACAGCGTGTTCCGGCGCAATGTCGCCGACGCCGAGGGGTCGGAGCTTTTGCACAAGCTGGAACAGGGCGATGAGATCGAAGAGCTGGTCGAAGGCATGGAGCAGATGGGCGACCACCTCTTCGAAGTCCGGCGCCAGTTGCAGGATTACGCCGAGAACCTGCGCAAGATGGTCGATGAGCGCACCGAGGCCCTGTCCCACGAGGCCGAAGCCCGGCAGGCGGACGTGCATCTCTTTGTCCGACTGCTGGAGGACATGCGCCGCAGCGCCTCGCGTTCGGAACTCTGGGGCATGGCCTTGCCCCAGATCTGCTCACGCTTCAAGGCGCGCAGCATCGCCTATGTCTGCACCATGGTTTCGCGAAATTATTACGTTTGGCCGGAATCCACGGGGGCCCCGGAGTTGCCGGACGATCTGGTCGGGGTGCTGACCGGAAGCGCCTGCCTGCAATCCGGTTCCAAGATTTTCGTGCCGGTCGAGTCGAGTTCGGGCAATGCCGAGGGCATTCTCTGCCTGTACTGGGATACGGAGGCCGAAGCATCAAGGCATGACCAGCGCGTGCTCACCGCGCTGGGGCGGCAGCTTGGAACGGCCACGGAAAACCTGACGGCCATCGACAGCCTGCTGCGGCAGATGAACGTGCTCGAAACCATTGTCGAGGGCATCACCGACCCCCTGGCGCTCATGGATGCCAATTGCGCCGTCCTGACCGTGAACCAGGCCGCCCGCCAGCTGACTTCGGAACTGACCGGCGGTGCGCGCACGGACGGGAACATGCTGGCCATCTTCTTTGATCCGCGTTCCGAGCAGTGCCCCATGATCGAGGCCATCCGCAGGGGGGCGCCGGACCTGCGTGAAGTTGAGCTGCCTGAAGGGCGTTCGTTCTCCCTGTCCATGTATCCCGTGCGCAGTTCCGACCGGCAGGCGGACCGCGTGGTCGTGTACGTGCGCGAGACCACCATGGAGAAGCGCATGCGCTCCCAGGTCTGGCATTCGGAGAAGATGGCCACCGTGGGCAAGCTGACCGCGGGTCTGGCGCACGAGATCAACAATCCCCTCGGGGTCATCCTCTGTTACACCGGGTTGCTGCGGCAGACGCTGACCGATCCGCAGCAGGCCGCCGATCTGAACGTCATCGAGCGCCATACGCGCCAGGCGCAGCGGGTGCTGCAGGAACTGCTCAATTTCGCGCGGCCCAAGGCCGCCGGATCGGGCACGGCGGACGCCTGCGCCGTGGCCGTTTCCGTATCCGAGGTCTTTTCCGTGCAGGCGGCCAAAAAGCGGGCGAGGCTGACCGTGGATCATCCCGCGACGCCTCTGTTCGTGCGCATGGGCATCGGTGAGCTGGAGCAGGTGGTGAGCAATCTGGTCATCAACGCCCTTGATGCGGTCGGCGAGGAGAATGGGGAGATCGCGGTGCGGGTGGCCTCCCTGGACGGCAAGGTCTGCGTCGCCGTGGAGGATAACGGGCCAGGCGTCGCGGCGGCTGACGCTCCGCACATATTCGATCCGTTCTATTCGACCAAGGCCATCGGTGCCGGCACGGGCCTGGGTTTGGCTGTGGTTTACGGCATGGTCAGGGATGTCGGCGGCGAGGTCGCGGTGGAGCATTCCGATTTGGGAGGAGCCCGTTTTGTGGTCCTCCTGCCGGCCGCGATGGACGATCAGGAGCGGGATGCTTCGCATCCGAAGGTGAAACAGGGATGAACGTTTCCGAATCTCAGTATGTTGGCAGTGGAGAGCGGGTCGTCATCGTCGATGACGAGGTGGATTTCGCATGCGGCCTGGCCCGGCTGATAGGCGGCCGTTTCCCGGGATTGGGCGTGGAGGCCGTGCACAGCGGGGAGCAGGCGTTGCGCTCCCTGGCCGCCACTCCGGCGCAACTCATGATCACGGACCTGCGCATGCCGGAAATGACCGGGTTGGAGCTCCTGTCCAGGGCTCTGGGCGCGCAGCCGGATCTGAGCATGGTCGTGCTCACCGCCTACGGAACCATCGAGACGGCGGTGGAGGCCCTGCGGGCCGGGGCCTATGATTTTCTGACCAAGCCCATCGAGCCGGAGCAGCTTTTTCGCGTGGTTGAGAAGGGGCTGGAACGCAGCCGCCTGCTCGAGGAAAACAACCGCCTGCGCCGTATCCTGGCCAGCAAGGAGGCCGGAGGAGAGCTGGTGGGCGAGGGCGCGGCCATGCGCCAGCTCAAAAGGACCATCGCGGCCGTGGCCCAATCCGAGTACACGGTGCTCATCCGGGGCGAATCCGGCACGGGCAAGGAGCTGGTGGCCCGCATGGTGCATCATCTCGGCCCCCGGGCGGCGCGGCCCTTTCTCTCCGTGAACTGCCCGTCCATTCCCGAAAACCTGCTGGAGAGCGAACTCTTCGGTCATGTCAAGGGCGCTTTCACCGGGGCCGACCGTGACCACAAGGGCCTTTTCGCGACCGCCGACAAGGGCACCATCCATCTCGATGAAATCGGGGACATTTCCCCGGCGGTGCAGACCAAGCTGCTGCGCGTCATGCAGGACGGGGAGGTCCGGCCCGTGGGTTCGAACAAGTCCTCGCGGGTGGATGTGCGCGTGGTCGCCTCCACCAACCAGGACCTGGAAGCCGCCATGCAGGCCAAGACGTTTCGCGAAGACCTGTACTACCGCCTCAATGTCCTCACCGTGACCCTGCCCCCCCTGCGTGAACGGGCCGAGGACATCCCCCTTCTGGCCGGGCATTTTTTCCGGGTGGCCTGCCGGGAGATGGGGCTGGCCGAAAAGGAGGTCGATCCGGAGGTCATGCATTGGATGGTGGCCCAGCCCTGGCCCGGAAACGTGCGGGAACTCCAGAATTTCGTGCGCCGGCTGACCGTTTTCGCCGCCACGGAACGGGTGGACATGAACCTTTTGCGCGTGGTGCGGCAGGGCGGTTGCGTGCCCGTGATCCCGGACGGAGCCGTGCGCGGGGGCGAGGCCGCGCTCGGACCGTACAAGGTGGCCAAGGCCGATGCAGTGGCCACCTTCACGCAATCCTACGTCAACGAATTGTTGACCCAGACCAAAGGCAACGTCTCGGAAGCCGCCCGCATCTCCGGCCTCTCCCGCGTCGCCCTGCAAAAGATCCTCTCCCGCATGGGCGAAAGCGCGGCGCGATTTCGGGATTGACGGGCTCGCTGCGCCGACTTCGTTTTGTCGTGCCGAAGGGCACCGTCAGTCGCTATTTCGTCATTTTCTTCGTTCGCATCATCGTGTATGCGTAACCATCTCAAAACATGAAATTCTCTTTGCCGGCGTGCCGACACCAATCGAGTTGTTCGTGCCGACACGATTTTCGTCTGATCCTTCAATTATGTTGTGAGCTTGGAGGATACGCCCGTGAACGCGGTTTCCCCGCCTGCCCTGCCTGTTGACGCCGTTCTCCCTGTTTTCCTTGTCGCGTTGGCGCTGTTTTGCGCGATCGCGTTTTTGATTGTCCGTGTTCGTTTGCGGTCAATCAGGGATGCGTTGGAAACGCGCGCTCGGGAACTGCGGTCTGCCCGTGAGGAAATCGAGGCTCTGTCACGCGAAAAACATGAATTCGAGGAGAAGTTTCAAGCCGTTTTCGATCATTCTCCGTATTCCATTACGTTCAGTCGCAGGGACGGCACGTATTTGGAGGTCAACAAGGCTTTCTTGTCGCGGCGGGGGCTCTCTCGTGAAGAGGCCTTGCGCCAGCCCGTACAGGATATAGTCTTGCCGGGTGCGTACGAAGCCCGGCGTTTCACCGAGATGCTTGAACGGGTCGGCCGTCTTGGCAACACCGAAGTCAGGGTTGTCAGGCCTGACGGAAGCATGGGGTACGTATTGTTTTCCGCGACGCTGGTTCCTTTTGGGGGGGAGACGGGAATTTTGTCCACTGCTGTGGATATCACCTCCCTCAAAAAGGCGGAAGAGGACAATAAGCGCTGGCAACAAAAATTCGATCTGATCACGGCGGCGGCCAAACTGACTTTTTATGAATACGATGTGGACCACGACGCGCTTTCCTGGAGCGGGAGCATGCTGGACGTGCTGGGATATGATCCGGAGGGGATGAAAGGCGGTTTGAGCGTCTGGACGGAGCTGCTTCACCCTGAGGACGCGGACAGGGCGACGGCTCTTTTTGAAGAGGCGTTGTCGCAACGGAAAAGGTACGTCATCGAGTATCGTCTGCGGCGCAAAGACGGGACCTACGCCGATGTTTTCGAATACGGGCAAATGTTCGCTATGTCGCAGGATGCCCCCCGGCGGGTGCTCGGGATCATACAGGATGTCAGCGAGGCCAAAAATACGGAAAGGGCCTTGCTGCAAAGCGAGGAGAAGTACCGGGCCATTTTCAACAACGCGCCCATAGGGATTTTCCGAACCAGCTTCACGGGTCGCTTTCTGGAGGTCAATCCCACCCTGGCCCGCATGCTGGGATACCGGGACAGGGACGACCTGCTCGCCTCGGTGGAGAATCTGGAGGCGGACATCTACCCGCATCCCAGCACCCGTCGGGAGCTTATTGAATCGTTGCTCGTCTCGCCGCAAGGCATCCGCCGGGACATCGAATTCAAGCGCAAGGATGGCTCTCCTTTTCACGCCGTCATCAATGCGTCTCTGCAATTCGACGAATCCGGCCATCCCGCCTATATCGACGGCACCATCGAGGACATCACCACCCGCAAGGCCGCCGAGGACATGCTGCGGCAGTCCGAGGAAAAGTTCGCGAGCATATTTCGCCTGTCCCCGGATGCCATCGTGCTTTTTGAGCTGGATACGCAGCACATTCAGGACGTCAACGACGCCTTTGTCGCTCTTTTCGGATTTTCCCGCAAGGAGGTCCTGGGCAAGACGTCTCTTGAATTTGGGGTCTATCAGTCTCCTGCCCTGAGGGATCGCCTGTATGCGCTGATGAACGAACAGCGGATGGTCAGGGACTTCGAGTTCGCCGCCTACCGGAAAGATGGTGAAGAGATTCTTTGCCTGCTCTCATGCCAGCTCATCGATATCAATGGAAAGACAAGTGTTTTTGCCGTGCTTCGCGATCTGCGGGAAATGAAACGCATGCAGCAGCTCATGATCCAGACGGAAAAGATGCAGTCTCTGGGCGGATTGGCGGCGGGCATGGCGCATGAGATCAACAATCCTTTAGGCATCATCGTTCAGGGCGTGCAGAACATCGTGCGCAGGCTCGATCCTTCCATGGCGGCCAATATCGAGGCCGCCCGGCGGTACGGGCTGGACTTGCACAGTTTGGCCATGTTTCTCGAAGAGCGCAATATTTTTCGCTACCTCCAGGGCGTTCGCGACGCGGGCGAGCGCGCCGCGGCCATCGTGGCAAGCATGCTGTCCTTCAGTCGGCGCAGCGAACGGACGTTTTCCTCCAATGATGTGAGCGCCATCGCGTCCAAGGCCCTTGAGTTGGCGGGCAAGGATTTTGATTTAAAGAAGCATTATGATTTCAGGAGGCTGAATATTGTTCAAGACTATGATCCTGATTTGCCTCTGGTGCCCTGCGTCGGCATGGAAATCGAACAGGTGCTCTTGAACCTCGTGCGCAACGCCGCCCAGGCCATGGCCCGGGCCGGAACGGAGCATCCGACACTGACCTTGCGCACAAGAAAGATGCGGGACTGGGCGGTGATCGAGGTGGAGGACAACGGGCCGGGCATTCCCAAAAAGGACCTCTCCCGCATATTCGAACCGTTCTTCACCACCAAGAAGGTCGGGGAGGGGACGGGGCTTGGGCTTTCGGTGTCCTATTTCATCATCACCAACAACCATCACGGGCATCTCACCGCGACGTCGCGGGAGGGCCAGGGAAGCAAGTTCATCGTTTCACTGCCATTGAATCCGGGCGCGTGAACGGGAACTTTTAACCCTTCCCCGGGCATGGCTTTCAGGCCACAAGGGCGGCTATGTCGAGGATGAGCGCCATGCTGCCGTCGCCTTTGATTGTCGCGCCGGAAATGCCGCGCACGTCCTGGTAGACCTTGCCCAGGCTCTTGATGACGGTCTGGTGCTCGCCGATGACCCGGTCCACGACAATGCCCACGCGCCGCCCCTGGGAGTTGCAGACCACGA
>JBFWJY010000057.1:0-13446 GCA_050252955.1 Desulfomicrobium sp. | reverse complement strand
GGGGCTTCGGCGCGAACCTCCTGATCGACAATCTTGACGACATCGCGCAGATGGACCGCACCTGCGACGAAGTGGGCATGGACACCATCGAGATGGCCAACACCATGGCCATGGCCATGGAAGGCGGAGCCATCGCCTGGGGCGACAGCAAGGCCGTCATCGCCGAGCTGAACAAGGTCGGCACCTCCGATCCGCTGGGGCGCATCTACGGCAACGGCACGTCGTTCACGGCCAAGGCCTTCGGCGTGGACCGGGTGCCGGTGGTCAAGAACCAGGCCCTGCCCGCCTACGACCCGCGCGCGGTCAAGGGCGTGGGCGTTACCTACGCCACGACCCCCATGGGCGCGGACCACACCGCCGGTTACGGCGTGTGCCAGAACGTGCTGAAAGTGGGCGGCGATGTCGACGGGCACAAGAAGGAAGGCAACATCGAGATCTCCAAGAATCTCCAGATCGCCACGGCGGCGGTGGACTCCCTGGGCCTGTGCCTGTTCGTGGCCTTTGCCATCCTGGACGACGCGCGCGGCGTGCCCTGCATGGCCAAGCTGGTGTCCGGCCTGACCGGCAAGGAAATGAGCGTGGACGAGATGATCGGCATCGGCGTGAATTGCCTCAAGGACGAACTGGACTTCAACAAGCGCGCCGGTTTCACCGACGAGGACGACCAGCTGCCCCGCTTCTTCCGCGAAGAACTCCTCGCGCCCCATAACGTGGGCTGGGGCTACACAACGGAAGAACTTCAGGCCGCCAAGGTCTGATCCAAGATTCCGTCAGCGGATCAAAAGACGAACCCCCGCCCGGGCGTGCCCGGGCGGGGGTTCGTCTTTCTGCGCAAGGCATCTCGGCCACGTTGCGGTCAGGCCTGATCCTTCATGCGCTTCAAGGTCTTGGCGTAGGCCGTGAACACGTCTTCCCTGGCCAGCATGCCGAGCACGTTGGTGGGGTCCTGGCTGTCCACCACCGGCAACTGCGCCAGGTCCGATTCCACGAATTTAAGCAACGCGGCGTAAAGATCCTCGTCAGGCCGCAGCAGCACGGCTTTCCGGGCCACGTCCCCCGCCACCAGCAGCTCGCACAAGGTCTCCTCGAACAGGACCTTGCGCAAATCCTGCACGGCCAGAATGCCGGTTATCCTGTCCTGCGCCCCCCGCACGGGGAAGCAGAGTTCGTTCGAGTTGACGATGATGTCCGTCAGGGCGCCGAAATGCGTGCCCTCCTCCACAATGGTCACCCTTCCCGGCTTGAAATGCCCCTCGACCTGTTCGCGTTCCAGGATGTTGATCGTCGCGTCGCCCACGTGGGCAGGAGATTCGAACTTGTTGCCGACCTGGTTCTCGTAGAGCGAGACATTTCTGCCCAGCACCAACGCGATGGCCGTGGCCAGCATCAGCGGAGCGAGCAATCCGTAGCCCTGGGTCAATTCGCAGACCATGACCAGAGGACCGATGGGGGCATTGGCCACCCCGGAAAAAAAGGCCGCCATGCCCACCAGGACATACCCGCCCGGCTCGGTCACCACGGATGGAAAAAAGCGCTGCCCCAGACTGCCGACCACCCCGCCGCTCATGCCGCCGACGAAAAGGGCCGGGGCGAACATGCCCCCGCTCATGCCCGAACCAAGAACCATGGACGTGGCCACCGTCTTACCCACGATCATGCCGGCCATCATGGTCACCGACAGCTTGCCGAGCATGGCCAGCTCCAGCCAGCCCTGCCCGCCGCCCAAAAGCTCCGGAAACCGGTAACCGATTGCGGCCATGCCGAGTCCGCCCAGGGTCACGGCCGGCACAAAGCCGAACCGGTCGGTCAGGGGCCAGAACACCTTGAACTTGATCAAGCGGAATGTGCGCACGTAAAACCAGCCCGTGGCGGCGCAGACCAGGCCCAGAAGCGCGTACACCGGTAGTTCGCGCAGGTCGGAGAACTCGAACTTGGGGATGCCGAAGATCGGCTCGGCCCCGAAAACCAGGGTGAAGAGCGAGTAGGAGACCACGGAGGAAATGATGGACGGCAGCAATGCCTCGGCCTCGAAATCCTCGCGGTAGATGACCTCCACGGCGGTGAGCGCGCCGCCCAGGGGAGCCCGGAAAATGGCTCCAAGACCGCCCGCCGCGCCGGCCAGAAGCAGGATGCGCCGCTCCTTGGCGGTCAGTCGCAGCTTGCCGGCCAGCCATGAACCGCAGCCCGCGCCGAGCAGGGAGATGGGACCTTCGCGCCCGGCGCTACCGCCGGCGGCTATGGTCAGTATGGAAGTGCTGACTTTCATGACCGGAACCGAGGGGGCGATATGCCCTTCCTGGGTATGGAAGGCCTTGATCATGGTGTCGGTTCCGTCCGTGCCCCCGTAGCGGGTCTGAGGCACGAAACGCCGCAGAAGATACCCCGTGAAGATGCCTATCGCCCCCAGAAAGACAAACAGCAGCCAGGGACGATAAGGGCCGGGAGAGCCCGAAAACAAATCCTCGCCTGCCGGGATTGGCAGGGAAAGCCCGGCCAGGCGTCCGAGCAGCACATGGCCCAGGGCTTCGATGCCGACATAGAAAAGGATGGCCCCGAGTCCGGTCATGGCGCCGACCACAACCCCGAGAGCCAGCCATTTGAAGCTCAGAATGGAATGGTAGCTGTGGGCCAGCTCCATGGGAATCTTGAACAGGGATCGGAAAAATGCGCGCATCAGCCGACTCTAGACCAGCCGGGCTTCAGGCAGGGACAGAATGGTCCTGGCCAGGGTGATGTCCTTGCCGATTTGGGCCTTGAGTTCGTCCAGACCGGAAAATTTGCGTTCGCCGCGCAAGCGCTGCACGAAATGCACCTTGAGCGTGCGGCCGTACAGGTCCGTGTTCAAATCCAGAATATGCACCTCCACGGAAAGCACGTCGTTGCCGAAGGTCGGGTTGTAGCCGATATTGGCCACGGCCGGGTGAATTTCGCCGTCCAGTTCTGCCCAGCAGCAATACACGCCGGTCTTGGGAAAAAGCTCGTCCACAAGGTGCACGTTGGCCGTGGGGAACCCGAGCAGTCGTCCGCCCCGGTTCTGGCCGTGGATCACGGTTCCGGTCACGCGGTAGAAGCGGCCCAGCAAAGGCTTGGCCGTCCAGACGTCTCCGGCTTCGACCAGATCGCGAATGCGCGTGGAGCTGACAATGGCCTGATCCACCATGACCGGTTCAAGCTGCTCGACCCCGAAACCCCACTTCTCTCCGAGCTGGGTCAACAGGGCATAGTTGCCGCAGCGCCCCTTGCCGAAGGCATAGTCGTAGCCGATGACCAATTCCTTGACGCGCAGCCCCTCGACCAGGATACGGCGCACGAAATCCTCCGGGCTCATGCTCGCCAGGTCCTGATTGAATTCAAGACACAGCAGGTGGTCTATGCCTAGGGCGCGGATAAGCTCCGCGCGTTGTTCATAGAGGGTGATGAAGGGCGGGGTCTTCTTGCCCGTGAAAAAACGCAAGGGGTGGGGCTCGAAGGTGATGACCACCGACGGCAGGGCAAAACCTGCGGCCAGGTCCCTCACCCGGGCAATAAGACGCTGGTGTCCTATGTGGACCCCGTCAAAATTGCCGATGGTGACGCAGGACCCATTTTCCAGGCCGCTGATCTGGTCCGGCCAAGTAACGCAATGCATGATCATTTCCTCCAGGCGACAAGCTGGCTTGCCTCTATACCAAAAGGACCCGGGCTTCAACACAAGCCCCGGCAGACGGAAAACGCCCGCCGAAACATCCAACCCGTTGAAATCACATAGCTTGAAAATTTTTTAGAAAAAACAGCAACAAAACTCTTGCCAAACATGAACCTCTCACATAAACACGCTTCTCACGTCACGCCGAAGTGGTGGAATTGGTAGACACGCTAGGTTCAGGGTCTAGTCGGGGTTCCCCGGTGGAGGTTCGAGTCCTCTCTTCGGCACCAGTAAGTCAAAGGGTTGCAGCAGAAATGTTGCAACCCTTTTTCTTGTTCCGAAAAGCCGCGACATCCCGCATGGAAGTCAAAAAGCGCCCCTGATCCGCCGGGAAACTTCGAATCGCACAATTCTTGAGGGTTGCCGAAAAAGCCGGTTTGCCCTTATGATTGTATCCATGAAAATACGGCGAATTCCGGAAACGGCCACTCCATTCTTCAATCAAGAGGAGAGCCCATGCTGAAGCGAATGCTGCTCTTCCTGATCTGCCTGGCCATGTTCATCCGGGCCCAGACCGGGATCGCCGAAACCCTCGACGTCCATTATTTCGAATACCCTCCCTACTACCACCGGCTTGAAGACGGCCAGGCGTCGGGAATCATTGTCGACCTCGCACGCCAAGTCTTTGCTGCTGCCGGGGTCGAACCGAAATTTTCCTTCGTGCCCGCCAAAAGAATCCTGCACGAGATGCAAGGCGACCGTCCGACAGCGTCCCTGGGCTGGTTCAAGACCCCCGAACGGGAACGGTTCGCCCGCTTTTCTCTTCCGATCTACGTGAACCGGCCAGTGGGAGTATTCTTCCTGCGGGAAAACGAGCAGAGATTCCGTCCATACGACACCCTTGAAGGGCTGTTGCAGAGCGGAAACTTTTTTTTCGGAAGGGTGCAGGGGTTCTCGGAAGGAGCGCTGCTCGACGGGATGATCTCGAAATACCAGGACAAGACGGTGCAGGTCGCGGCAGATTCCATACGTCTGCTGAAGATGCTCGAATCCAGGCGTTGCGACTTCATGCTGATTCCGCCCGAGGAAGTCGATGTCCTCATGGACGCGGCCCAGGTCCCCAAGGAGAAATTCATGCTCAAGGCCATGAGCGACATCCCGCAGGGCAACCTCCGACACATCATCTATTCGAAGGCAGTCCCGGCGGACCTGATCCGGCGCATTGACCAGGCCATCCTGTCCGAGATCGGGATGCTGCCGAAAAGTCCGTAAAACCGGCCCCTACAGGGCGACCCCGATCTCTTCCGGGCCAGGCATGCCCGCAGGGGATTCCTCGCGCTCCTCGATCTGGAAGCGCTCCTTGATCCGCGCCAGGGAGACAAGCTGCCCCTCCCTCGCCGACGGGGTCAGGAATGATTTGAGTTTCACTTCGAGCACCCTGGGGTTGAGTTCGCTCTGAATGGCCCGGACGCCTTCAATGATGATCTTCTGAAGCAGCAGTTCATGATCCGTGACCTCCCGGATGCGGGCGGCCAGCGGCAGGAAGACGAAGTTGGCCAGGATCACCCCGTAGAGGGTGGAAGTCAGGGCAATGGGAATGGTCGCCAGGACAACACCCGTGTCGTTCACGCCGGAGAGCATGCCAATGAGCCCCACAACGCTGCCTGCCAGGCCGATGGCCGGGCAGATCTCGGCCATGGCCCGCAACACCCGCTCCGATTCGTCCCGACGCTGCTTGAAGAAATACATTTCCGTGTTCAGGATGTCGGTGGTCTGTTCCCTGGCGTAATTGTCGACCACAAATCCCAGGGCTCGACGCAAAAACATGATGGAGGTCTCGCGCTCGTCCTCGACCAGAGTGTGCAGTCCGCGAATCCTGCTCTTGACCGACAGGTCTACCAGAATCTCGACAATGGCGGCAGGCTCCTTCATCCGGCTGCGATAGGCGTTGCGCAGCACCCTGCTCACGTAGACGAGGCGTTCCATGCGGAAACTGGCGATGGCCGTTCCCAGGCAGCCCCCGAAAACGATCAGGAACGCGGACAGGTTGAAATACTGGCCCACGTCGCCGCTGATCACGAAGCCCGCTCCAAAGATCACGGCGCAGAGCAGGAGGCCCAGAATCGTCTTTCCTTCCATCATTCCCCTCCCTGTTTCGACGCCGCGAGCCATTGCCGGAACCCTTCCCCGGCCGGGCCCTGCACCATGGGCAGCGGCTCCGTCGGGTTCTCGGAACTCAGGATCAGCTCCACGCGCCGGTCGGCAGCGCCCCCATCTCCATCCGCCAGCGAACGCTGGTCGCCGTACCCGGCCACGAGTATGCGCTCGGCGGGCAGGCCTGCGTCCCGCATCAGAAAGTCGGCCACTTCGGCAGCCATGGCCACCGACAACTCCCAGGCTTCCCTGGACCCGGGCGAAGCTCCCCCAGAAGAGGCATGGCCGACAACGGACAGGACGTGTGGCGCGCTGCGCAGAATCTCGCCCACGTCCACCAGTGTTTTTTTGACATCACCGCGCACGACGGCGCCTCTCTCTCCAAAAAGAAGGTTCCCCGAGAACACCACGTGCAAGGACTTCCCCGGGACCGACTGCACCGCAACCGATTCGTGCAGCCCGTCGCGAGCGATCAGGTCTCGAAGCCGGTCATGAAGGCGATCCAGAATCGATCCGGCCAAGGCCTGGGGCGGAAGAGTTTCAGTCCCCAGCGGCAGGGGTTTCACGGACAATTCCGAAACCGACTTGTAGTGAATCTTCGGCAACTGAAAAATGTACAGCGCGGCGAACATGATGAACATGGTCATCATCAGGTCCGACCAGCAGATGACCCAGCTGGCGGGTCGGTTGTGCTGCTCGCGGGCGAAGATGTCAAAATGTTGGCTCAAGGTGCCCGCCTCGGAATGTCCGCCGTCCGCGGGCTGAATGCCGCCAAAGGGCTCGGCGCCGCCATGTCTGGGCCGCTGGCCAAGCCCGGGACGGGAAAGCCGTGCCGATACGTCGCGCATGATCTCTGGTGTAGGTTCTCGCATGTACTCCTCCGCCAGAACATGAGCCAGATTCATGCCAAACAGAAATTCCCACACGCCCAACGCAAACGCGACCCCGCTTGCACGGCCATGTTGAAAGCTGTATGGAAATCATAAACCGCAACCCCAAACCCGGAGGAACCATGGCCATAGTGATCGACCACGAAGAATGCATCGGCTGTGAAAGTTGTGTGGAGCTTTGTCCTGAAGTTTTTGCCATGATAGACGGCGAAGAAAAGGCCATGGTCAAGGCCCCGGACTCCACCGCCGAATGTGTCCAGGACGCCATCGACGGCTGCCCGGTGGAAGCCATCAGCAGGGGATAGCCGGGCTATCCCAGCTCAGAAAAAGGGGGGGCCTGGCTCCCCTTTTTTTGAGCCGTTTTCTCTCCGAACTAATGCATCCCTTCCGGCATCTTCGCGCCGTGATCCGGCCTGCGGATGATCCACATGAAGAGCGCCAGGCCGAAGAAGAACAGGGCCTGCAAATGGAAGACGTCCACGTAGGCCATGTAGGCGGCCTGTTGCTGGGCATGGCGGTAGATCATTCCGGCGGCCGCCATGGGGTCGTCCAGAACGGCTGAGAGGGCTTCTCGCGCCTGGATGAAAGGCGTGTCGTACGGCGAGAGGTGTTCAACCAGATGGTGCTGGTGCACCTGGGCCCGGCGGGCCAGGACAGTGGTCACGAAGGCAGTGCCGAAGGAGCCGCCCAGGTTGCGCAGCAGATTGAAGAGGGCCGAGGCGTTGTTCATCCGCTCGCGCGGGATGTAGGCCATGGCCAGATAGGACAGGGGCACGAAGAAAAAGGCGATGCCGATGGCTTGGATGTTGCGGCCCATGATGGCCGTGCCGATATCGATCTGCAGGGTGAATCGGGACATGTATACGAGGGACAGTCCCGACACCGTCAGTCCGAAACAGAGCAGCAGACGCGCGTCGATCTTTTCCGTGAGCTTGCCCACAAAAGGCAGCAGAAGCAGCATGATGGCCCCGCTGGGCCCCAGCACCAATCCCGCCAGATAGGACGTATAGCCCATCAGATTCTGCAGATACATGGGCAAAAGCACGATGGACCCGAAAAAGGCGAAGAATCCGAAGAACATGACCACATTTCCGGCCGCGAAATTGCGGACCCGGAAAATGCGCAGGTTGATGATGGGATTCTCCTGCCGCAACTCCCACCACACCAGGGTGGTCAGACAGATCGCGGCCACGACGCTCAGGATGACGATCTGCTCCGAAGCGAACCAATCCTCTCCCTGGCCCTTGTCCAGCACGACCTGCAAACACCCGAGGCCCACGGACAAGAGGGCCAGCCCCATGCAGTCGATCTTCTCCCCGGCCACGCGGCGCTCCTGATAGGGAGGATCGAAGATGAAGGTCCAGCACATCATGAGAGCCACGATGCCGATGGGCACGTTGATATAGAAGATCCAGATCCAGGAATAGTTGTCCGTGATGTATCCGCCCAGAAGCGGCCCCAGAATGGGGCCCAGCACCGCGCCCATGGCGAAGATGGCCATGGCCAGCCCGCGCTGCCGTGGCGGGAAGGTCTCAAGCAGGATGGCCTGGGACATGGGCTGCAACCCCCCGCCGCCAATGCCCTGAATGATCCGGAACAGGACCAGGGTTTCGAGGCTCTGGGCCAGTCCGCAGAGCATGGAGGCCAGGGTGAAGACCGTCACCGAGAGCATGAGGTAGTTCTTGCGGCCCATGAGCCGGGCCAGCCAGCCGCTCATGGGGATGACCACGGCGTTGGCCACCAGATAGGAGGTCAGGACCCAGGTCACCTCGTCCTGCCCGGCGGAAAGGGAGCCCTGGATATGCCCCAGGGCCACGTTGGCGATGGAGGTGTCGAGGATCTCCAGCAGCGTCGGAATCATGACGCTCAAGGTGATCAGCCACTTGCCCGTGGCAGGCGAGGAGGCCATCGCCTAGTCCAGATGGATGGTCGGGACCACGCTCATACCCAGCCGCAGCGATTCGGTGGCGTTGACCGGATCGAGGACGATCTTGACGGGAATGCGCTGCACGACCTTGACGTAGTTGCCCATGGCGTTCTCAGGCGGGAACAGGGAAAAAACAGCGCCTGTCCCGGCCATGATCGATTCCACCCGTCCCGTGAACTCCCGCCCGGAAAACGTGTCCACGCCCAGGGTCACGCGCTGGCCCGGTCGGACCTTCTCCAATTGGGTCTCCTTGAAATTGGCCGTGACCCAGAGCTGATCGGGATTCAGAGGCACCAGGGCCATGACCGGCCGTCCGGCGGCCACAAGCTGGCCCGACTGGATATTCTTCTTGGTCACATGTCCCCTGGCCGGAGCCAAAATACGGGTATATCCCAGATCGAGCTCGGCCTTGCGCACCTTCTGCCGGGCAAGTTCCACCCGCGCCTCCTGCGCCGCCACCTCCATGTCCTTGATGGAAGCGATCTCATGCCCGGTCTGTGCCAGGCCTATATTGGCCTGCAAACGAGTCGCGTTCTCGCGCAGAGACGCCGCGTTTCGACCCGCGGCTCGGGCCCGGTCACGGGCCGCGCCGACCTGCGCCCTGGCGCTGTCCAAAACCGACCGGGCCTCGTCCAGCGCGGACTGGGCGATGATCCCGTCCTGTCGCAAGGATGAGAGTCGGTCGAAATTGAGCTCCGCGTTCCTGAGTCCGGCCTCGGCCTGTAGCACCAGCTGGTTTGCCGCCGCTTCTTCCAGCCGGGCTTGATCCAGGCTGCGCAGCAGGCTGTCGAACTGGGCGCGAGCCCCCGTGACCTGAAATTCTGTCTGACTTATCTGCAGCGGCACGCTCTTGCGCAGCGAGGCAAGCTGCGCCTCGGCCGCGGCCAGATCGGCACGGGCCTGGGCCACGCCCACCTCGTAACCGACAGGATCGAGCACCAGCAGCGCCTGTCCCTCTTCCACAAGCTGATTGTCCTCCACCAGGTCTTCAACGATGTAGCCGTCCACGCGCGGCGTGATCTGATAGATGCGTCCATCGACAAAAGCGTCGTCCGTGGTCACCCGGCCCATGCCGCGCACGTACCGCACGACCCCGAAAGCGGCGAGGGCAAGCAGCACCGCGAGCATGATGACGCGTTTGCGGCCGACACGGCCATTGGTCAGGGGGGCTTTCGAATTGGTGGTCATAAACGGTCCTTTCTGCCTGATTTACATGTACGAAACGCGGTAAACCCGTCCGTTCCCCTTGGCAAGAGCGCAAGCCTATTCCTTTGGACGCCAATCCACGGGCAGGCGCACGGTTTTCTCCGCCTTGTTGCGGAAAAACAGGTGCCCGTGCCGCAGGCCGAAAAGAAAGAGGTCGCGGGTCACGGCCACGTCCTGGCGGCAGTAGGCGATGATGTCGTCGATGCGTCCTTCCCTCCACCAGGCAAGGGCCTGCATGCCGCTGGCGCTTTTGGCCGCGCCCAGGGTTTCGCGAGCCAGATGGTCCAGGGACAGACGATAGCCCAGGGTCTCGTGGATGCTGCCCAAAAGATCCAGGGTGGGCAGGCTCGCAAAGTCAAAGCGGCTCAAACCGCCGAGCACGGCATAGTCGAAACGCAGGATATTGAACCCGACCACCAGGTCGAATTCCACCAAATCACCGACCAGACGCGGCACGTCCTCCTGTAGGTAGTCGCGAAAGCCTCCGGTCGCCGAATCATAGACCACCACGCAACTCACGCCCATCAGATCGGCCCGGTGCCAGCCGCCCACTTCCTGGGCCGAACGCCGGGTCTCCAGATCCAGAACCGCGTAGCGAAAATTCTGCGGCAGCGGGTTTGGGGCACTGTCCCGCACGGTGGCGGCAGACGGCTCGATCGTCTCTGTTGCCATGGAATTGGACTCCTGCGAGGCGGCTTCGGCCGGTGGGACACAGCGCATGATCCCCTCCAGCACCAGCAAGGCCGCGCCCTTGGCAATGGGGCGGTTGCCCGAACCGCATTTGGGTGAATGCACGCAGGCCGGACAACCGTTCTCGCAGGCGCAATCGCGGATCACGTCCAGGGTCCGTTCAAGCAGCAGCTCGTACGCATCATAGGCCTGCCCGGCCAGACCGCACCCGCCCGGGACTCCGTCATAGATGAACACGGCGGCGGATCCGACCTGGGGATGGAAAGGAATGGAAATGCCGCCCAGATCGTTCCTGTCGGTCATCACCAGAAGGGGCATCATGCCGATGGCCGCGTGCTCCAGGGCATGAATGCCGCCCATGAAATGAGCCATCACCCCCTCCACCTGCCGTCTGACGGACTCGGGGATGGCGATCCAGACCCCTCGCGTCTCGAACACCAGGGGCTCCATATCAAGAGGCGCCGTACCCAGACTCCGCCCGCCGCGCGTGCTGATGCGGTCATATCCCGTTACCTGGTCCGTGACCTTGAGCCGCCCGAGACTGACCACGGCCCCGAACACGGGCCTGGAGGCGCTCACTTCCATAATCTCCGTGCTCTTCTCGTGCCTTACGCGGGTGTAGTAGGAAACCTTGGCCCGCCGCGCCTTGGCCATGCCGGTCTGAAGGTCCAGGTCGACGACCACGTAGGTCACGCCCCGATGCAGATAGACCGCGCCGGGATGGGTTTCGAGCACCGCGCGAAAGCCGTCCACCGTGCCGATGCGCTCTCCGCTGTCCATATCCATGATGACCACGGTCGAACCCGTGCCGCGCAGGGCCACGCCTCGATGGGGCTGCCTGGTTTTGGAAAAGAATTCCTGTCCGTCCCGGCTCTGCAGGAGCCGCCCCTCGCGCACCAGTTCCACGATCAGTCCCGGATTTTCAGCGACCAAGGGGTCGTCCGCGAGCAGGGAGGCCTCGGCTGCGGCGCATTGCAAGTGACTGGCGGCAATGGCCGGATTATGCGGATTGATGACGGCCCGTTCGGGCTTCAGCGCGAAAAATTCATCCGGGTGGTGCATGAAGTACTGGTCCAGGGCGTCCTCATGGCCGATAAGAAACGTGGCCGCCTCCCGCCCGCCGCGACCGACGCGGCCGGAGCGCTGCAACGTGGCCATGATCGAACCGGGGTAGCCGACCAGGATGCACACATCGAGGCCTCCGATGTCGATGCCAAGCTCCAGGGCGCTGGTCGAGACCACGGCCAGCAGTTCGCCCGACGAAAGCCGGGCCTCGATCTCGCGCCGCTCCTCCGGCAGAAATCCGGCCCGATAGGCGCAGATGCGCTCACGTTCCGCGCTCTCGCGCTCCCCCGCCCACAAGGCGATGAGTTCGGTCATGCGCCGCGACTTGCAGTACACGATGGTTCGCAGGCCCAGCTTCAGGGCTTCCTGCAACAGCCCGATGGCCTTGCGGGCGGCGCCGTCCACGCCGTTCACGAGCAGCATGTGCTTCGGCGGAGAGGCTGCCGTCCCCTCCAGTACCGCGCTCATGTCCAGTCCGGTCAGATCGGACGCCAGCTCCTCGGGATTGGCGATGGTCGCGGAGGAGCAGACGAAGACCGGGTCCGCCCCGTGGAGGCGGCAGAGCCGGACCAGGCGCCGGAACACCCAGGCCATGTGCGAGCCCATGATCCCGCGATAGGTATGCACCTCGTCCACGACCACGAATTTGAGATTGGCGAGGAAGTCCGCCCATTGCTCATGGCTGGGCAGAATTCCAAGGTGCAGCATGTCCGGATTGGTGAAAAGCACATTGGGCGGGTTTCTGCGGATGCGGGAACGTTGCGAAGGCGAGGTGTCCCCGTCGTAGATGGCCGAAGTGGGCGTGGGAAAGAGGCCGGCGGCCAGGGAGTCCAGGGCCCGGCGCTGATCCTGGGCCAGGGCTTTCAAAGGAAAGAGGTACAGGGCGCGGGCCTTGCGGTCGCCGTGGCAGGCTTCCAGCACGGGCAGGTTGTAAATGAGGGATTTGCCGCTGGCCGTGGGCGTGGCCACGACCACATGCCTGCCCGCGCGAACCAGATCCGTGGCCCGGACCTGATGCTCGTAGAGCTCGCGCACGCCGAGCAGATCGAGTCCGCGCTGAACCGGGCCGGGCCAAGGGCGCGCAGGGGGGCCGAATCGCGGCGCCTGCCCCGGAAAAAACCTGCGCCCGGCAATATTCATGGCCAGCCAGGAAGTCTCTTCCACCAGGGTCAGCAGATCCGCGACAGTGGCCTCGGTCATGACATGCTCCAAGGCAGCCGGGAATGAGCGATCGACAGCTTTCCGGCAGCGAACCCATGAATTTCCGTCCACACCTTTCCAAACGGCAGCCCGGACTCCACCCCGTGCGCCAGGCCCGCGCCTGGACTGCCCTCGAACCGCTGAGGCATGTCAGTTCTTGGCCGCGATCTTGTACTTCTTGAGCTTGTACTGAAGCAGGCTCTTGGAAACGTCGAGAAGCTCGGCCGTCTTGACCTGCACGAAACCGGAATGAACCATGGCGCGCCGAATGAGGGCCGCCTCGATCTTTTCCAGGGTTTCGGAGAGGTTGACCTTGAGCGGGAGCAGGTCCACGGCGCTCTTGAACTGCGTCTCCTCGTCGCGAAGCTCCGGCGGCAGGTCATCGACATCGATGATGTCGTGGCTGGACAGCACCACGCAGCGCTCGATGACGTTCTCAAGCTGCCGCACGTTGCCCGGCCACTCGTAGGCGCAAAGGTAGTCGATGGCGCCGGGGGTGAAGCCGCTGACCTGCCGATTGTTCTCGAGGGAAAACTTGCGCAGGAAATGGCTGGCCAGGATGGCGATGTCCTCCCGCCGCTCGCGCAGGGGCGGCAGGTGTATGTTGACCACGTTCAGGCGGTAGAAAAGGTCCTCGCGGAATCTGCCGGCCACGATCTCTTCCTGCAGGTTCTTGTTGGTGGCCGCGA
>JBFWJY010000056.1:0-14546 GCA_050252955.1 Desulfomicrobium sp. | reverse complement strand
CCAGGTGCAGCGGATAGACCATGTCCTGGTCGGGGTCCGTGTCGTTGACGCGGAACCAGGCATCGACCTGCTCGTTGATGGTCCGGTACTGGTCGAGCTTGGCCAGGATGCTCCACTCCAGCTGCGAACGCTGCTCGGCCGTCATGCTGGCGAACATGTCGTCGGTCAGGGCCAGGATGTCGCTCTTGTACGGCAGGCTCTGGATGAAGGCCGGGAGCAGCCCTGTTTCGGCCAGGCGCACCGCCCCACCCAAGTCCTCGGGACGCTTCATGGCCTGTCCGGCCACGCCTTGCAGGGCCTCGAAGAACTGCCCCTGGGTGACCTGGGCGCGCATGACGGCCTGCACCACCTGATCCAGGGTCTGGGCCAGGGACGAGAGCTGCTCGCGCGTGACCAGGACGCGCACGTCCAGAGCCTTGTCGGCAGGGTTGATCAGATCGCGGTCCATGGCCCAGGCCACGATGTCCTTGGGCGGGTTGGCGTCCTTGCCCACATACTCGATGAGGGCCGCCTCCCAAAGCTTGTCGAATTCGGCCAGCGGGGCCGCCGCGTCGTCCGGCCGCCCGCCCATGGTCTGGCTGAGCAACGTGTTGATGCGTCCGGTCAGATGCTCGGCCAGGGCCCGGTATTCACCCTCTTCGAAGGCGTTGACCTCCTTGATGGCCGAGCTGGACTCGTCGCCGCGCACCCGCGCCAGGTGGCTGAACTGGGCCAGGGCGCGCGGGTGGTCCTCCTTGGCGCGGGGGTCCTGCAGATGGATGGCGAACAGATGGACCTGGGCATCGTCGTACTCGCGGCGCAGATCCGTCTCGTCCTTGCCGGTCGTGTTCTGCTTGTGCCCCTTGGGATGGGAGCTGGCGTCGCCCAGGAGGATGACGAAGCGCAACGCGCCCTCGCGCCACGTGGAATGCAGGGCCGCATCCACGCCGGCGAAGGCCTCTTCGGCGTAGTCCACGCTGCCCACGGCCGTGGCCCCGCCCTCCTTCTCCAGCAGGCCGACGAGCTGATCGGCGCTGACGAGCTCGGGCGTGAGGTTGCGGGTCACGTATTCCAGCTGCGGAGCGGCTTCCAACGAATCGCGGTAGACCACCAGGCCGAAGCGGAAGCGGTCGGCCGTCTCGGCGCTGAACTGCCGGCTCATCTGCGACACGGCCTCGCGGGTCATGTCGATGAAGGGCTGCATGCTGCGGCTGGTGTCGATGACGAAGACGATGTCGGTCTTGACGTCGCGCATGACCGCGCCGCCCTCGCCGCGACCCACCTGGGCCTGTTCCAGGTAATCGGCATTGCCGACCGTGTCGGCCCCGCGTGCGCCCGGCACGGCCGCCGCCACCTGCAGAAGGCGGACGTCGTCACCGTTTATCTGGGTCTGTGACCACTGCAATATGGGCAGGACGTAGAACTGTTTGGTGATGTCGACAAAGCGCTTGGGCTCCATGCTGACCACGGTGTCGGGAATGTTGCCGGCCGCGACGCCCTCGTAGAGGGTCTTGGCCTTGCCGGCCATGTCCATGTCGTCGACGATGGCCTCCAGGGCGACGCGGTCGCGGAACATGAGCACGGGGCTGCGGCCTTCGAGCTCGTTGCCCGGATGGGTGTAGGAGACCAGCAGGGCCTGACGCCATTCGAGCGCGTCCTTGGCCTGCATCCAACCTTCCGCCGCCGTGCGCGTACGGCCCACCTGGTACCAGCCCCGGGGCTCCTCGGGCCGGGTCAGATCCAGGTCCTTTCGATCAAAGACATAAAGAGGCTTGAAGGCCGCAACGTTGGCCTCGACCACAGCTCCCTGGTCAGCGGCCGCGTCCCGGTAGATGCTTGAGAAGGGCCGCGGCAGGACCCGCAGGGGCTGCTGCGTGGCCATCTCCAGGCAAGGAGCTCCGGGCTGGCACGCAATGCCGTCATCGACTGGAGGCGTCCCGGCATCCGCATGTCCCGCCGTGCCCTCGAGGGCGGAAAGACCTTCGGAGGGCGCGTGTCCCTGGGTTCCTTCCAGATCGGACAACTCGGCCCGGCTTGGACCGCACAGGGCCGTTAGGACCAGAACCACGCTCATGCAAAGTATCCTGCTCACAAAAGCTGGGAAACGGACCATGTCTCCTCCTGACTGACGTTACGGGCCTACGTATGAAAATAGGGTTATCTTCCTTTATCAATACAGATCATTACTGCCAAAGGCAAACATGAAGCGGCGAAGAAAGGACAGATGCCGCGACAAGGGGCTCATTCGTTGCGCAAAAACGGCGAAGCCTTCTTGCCCAGCACCCGCCAGGTGCCAAGCAGGCCCATGACCAGGGAGATGCCGACCCCGGCCAGCACGGTCAAAAGGCCCGTGGTCAGGTCCGGGGTGAACTGCATCTTCAGCAACCCCTGGACCACGCCCCAGGCCGTGATCGTGCCCAGGATCAGGCTGCCCAGGCCCGTGAAGAGACCGGCCAGGGAGAACTCGGCCACGAGGATGGCCAGGATGTCGCGGCGGGTGGCGCCGCAGACCTTGTAGATGACGCTGTCGTAGATGCGGCGGTGCTGGTCGGCCGAGAAGGCCCCGGCCAGGACCAGAAATCCCACCAGCAGGGCCACCCCGGCCATGACCTGGAAGATGCTCGCCGTGCGCCGCATGAGCATGGCCGCGTTGTCCAGGACCTCGCGGATGGTGATCACGGCCACCTCGGGATAGGCGGCGGTGACGCGGGCGAAGAGCCCGTCCTCGCCGCCCTGCCCATAGGCCGCGCCGAGCCAGGTCTGCGGGGCCTTGTCCAGGGTGCCGGGAGAAAAGATGACGGCGAACTGCATGGCCAGGGTCCGCCAGTTGACTTCGCGGATGCTCGAAATCGTGCCGGTGATGTTGCGGCCCAGGACGTTGACCGTGAGGGTGTCGCCCAGATCCACGCCAAAGCCTTCGGCCAGATCCGAGGTCAGGGAGATGAGCGGCGGGCCGTCGTAGTCCCTGTCCCACCACTGCCCGCGCAACAGGGTGCTGCCGGAGGGGAAATCCTGGCTGTAGGAAAGCCCCCGGTCGCCGCGAACGGCCCAGGAAACCTCCTCGGACACCGTGGCGTTTTCCACGGGAACCTCGGCGATGCGCACGATGCGGCCACGGATCATGGGCCGCAGATCCAGCCGGTTCACTCCCGGCTCGTCTTCGACCAGGGCCCGGAAGTCACCGACCTGATCGGGGCGGATGTCCATGAAGAAGAAGGCGGGGGCCTCCTGGGCCAGCTCGGCGGTCAGGGCCCGGGTCAGGCTGACGTTGACCATGACCACGGCCACCAGGGCCGTGAGACCGAAGCCCAGGGCGAAGACCAGGCTCACGCCGGGCGAGCCGGGGCGATGGATGTTGGCCACGCCGATGCGCCAGCTCGCCCAGGGCAGGCGCGGAGCACTGCCCGCAAGCCAGCGGATGGCCCGGGCCAGCCCCTTGAACAGGACCCAGGCGCCGACCGTGCCGCCCACGAACCAGCCTGCGAGTTTCGTGTCTCCGGCGAACTGGAAGACCATGGCCGCCAGCACGGCAAAGGCCGCCGCCGTGGGCAGGATCGCCGCTCGGGGCATGCGCCCCGTGTCGGCGGCTATGTAGCCGCGAAATATGCCCGAAGGACTGACCATCACGGCGCGAAAAAGCGGCGGCATGGAGAAGGCCAGGGTCGTGATCAGGCCGAAGAGCGCGGCCTGGACCAGCGGGGCCGCGTACAGGCCGCCGCGCGCCTGGATGGGCAGGATGTCGGCGAAGAACCGGGCTCCGAGCCACGGCACGAGACTGCCGCCGACCATGCCGGCCAGGGCCCCCACGGCCCCCAGGAAAAGGACCTGCATGAGGTAGGAGGCGAACAGGACGCGGGCCGGGCCGCCCATGCACTTCATGGCCGCCATGTGCGCGAGCCGCCCGCCCAGATACCCGCGCACCCCTCCGGCGATGCCCAGCCCCCCGACCAGCAGCGCACCCAGGCCGACCAGGGTCAGGTCCGTGCGCAGTCGATCCAGAATGGTGCTGATGCGCGGCGCGGCACGGTTGAAGTCGCGCACCCGCCAGCCGGATTCGGGGTAGGCGGCGCGGATGGATTCGACCGTGCGCGAAACGTCCCGATCCGTGAGCCGCAGCAGGTACTCGACGCGGAACAGGCTCCCCGCCTGGGACAGGCCCGTGGCCCGGAACCCTTCCGCGCCGACCATGAGACGGGGCCCCAGGGAAAAGAATTCCATGACCCGGTCCGGTTCGCGCAGGATCACGCCGCGCACCTGGAAGCGGGCCTCGCCCACGGCCACCTCGTCGCCCACGGCCAGGCCCAGCCGGGCCAGGAGGTCCCGGTCGGCCACGGCGCCGGGCAGCCCGTCACGCTCCGGCAAAAGTTCCCGCAGCTCGCCCCCGCCCTCGATTTCCATGCGCCCGTACAGGGGATAGAGGGTGTCGACGCCCTTGAGCTCAACCAGCATGGCTTTGTCGCCCGCACGGGCCATGGTCCGCGTGGACAGGGTCCGGGCCAGGTCCCCGAAACCGCGCAGATAATCCGCCTCATCCGGGCTCAGATCGCGCGAGGTCAGACTGACGCTCACGTCCCCGCCGAGGATGGCCTTGGCGTCGCCCGCCAGGCCCGCCTCCAGGGCGCGGCCCAGCGAGCCCACGGCGCTGATGGCCAGAACGCCCAGGAACAGGCAGCCCAGAAACACGCCGAATCCGCGCAGGCCCCCGCGCAGCTCCCGGCGGCACAGGGTCAGGGCGACGAGCCAGTCCCGGCCGCTCATCGCTCCTCCATGCGGCCCGAATGCATGGCAACCGTGCGGCCGCAGCGCCCGGCCAGGTTCCGGTCATGGGTGACCATCACCAGCGTGGCCTTTTCCTCGGCCTGCATCTTGAAAAGAAGCTCCATGACCCGTGCGCCCGTGTCCTCGTCCAGGTTGCCGGTGGGCTCGTCGGCCAGGATGATGCGCGGCCGGGGCGCGAAGGCCCGGGCCAGGGCCACGCGCTGCTGCTCCCCGCCGGAAAGCTGGGAGGGGTAATGCCCAGCGCGGCGTCCCAGTCCGACCTGCTCCAGGGCCTCCAGGGCCAGTGTTCTGGCCTCCGGATGATGGGCGAACTCCAGGGGCAGGGCCGCGTTTTCCAGGGCCGTCATGGTCGGAATGAGATGAAAGGCCTGGAAGACGATGCCCAGATTTTCGCGCCTGAACCGCGCCAGCTCATCCTCTCCCATGGCCGTCAAATCCGCGCCGGCCATGCGCACCGCTCCTGAGGACGGCCTCTCCAGCCCGGCCATGAGCATGAGCATGGTCGTCTTGCCGGAGCCCGAGGGCCCGACCACGGCCAGGGTCTCCCCCTGCCCCACCGTCAGGCTGACCCCGTTCAGGATGTTGACCGGCCCCGAGCCGGCGGTTAGCGTCAAATGAACATCGGAAAGCGCAACTGAAGGGGTACTGTTCATGTCATCCGTCCTTTTATGGGGTATCAGCCTGGTCATGGCCGCCATTGTGCTCTGCCCGTCCCGTGGAGCCTGCGCCGAACCCGAGGTGCACATCCTGGCCTTCGGCGACAGCCTGACCGCCGGCTACAACCTGCCCCCCTCGAAGTCCTTCGCCGCCCAATTGGAGCAGCGCCTGCTTGAACAAGGGGCCAGAGTCCGCATCACCAACGCCGGGTTGTCCGGAGACACCTCAAGCGGCGGGCGGGACCGGCTGGCCTGGTCGCTGGAGGACAAGCCCGATCTGGTCATCCTGGAACTCGGGGCCAATGACGGCCTGCGCGGACTGGATCCGGGGCGCATGCGCGAGAATCTCGACGCCATGATCCGGGAGATCCGCGAATCCGGAGCCCGGATCATTCTGGCCGGAATGAAGGCTCCGGTCAATTGGGGAGCGGCCTATCGACTGGAATTCGAAAACGTGTTTCCCGAACTGGCCGAAAAACACGGCGTCGCCTTGTACCCTTTTTTCCTGGATGGGGTTATCACCGACCCGGCCCTGCTGCTGGAGGACGGCCTGCACCCCAACGCCGACGGCGTGGCGCGCATCGTGGACGGCATCCTGCCCGTGGTGCTGAAAGAATTGGACAGCCTGGCGCAGGGGCGTTCCTGACAAAAAACGACATGACATTCGTCACGGAGAACTCATGACCGGTCTGCCTTTTGTGCTGCTCGGCATCCTGATCGGAGCCTGGCTTCTTTCAACCAAGATCATGCGCATCACCGTGGGCGCCCTGGCCTCGCCAAGGGAACGCATGGTCCCGCGCACGCACGCGCCCTCGGACCAGAACCTGCGCCGGCCCATGCGCCAGGCTGAAGACTGGGCCCGCGAGCACGGATTCCAGGACGACATCATGTTCGACTTCCAGATCGTGTCCAAGGAGCAATCCCTCTTCTGCCGGACCTGGAAGAACGCGGCGGAAAAAACCTACCTGGTTTTTTACTACGGAATGGGCAAGCACTTCCTCGAACTGGTCACCATTTACGACGACAAGACCGGCGTGACGACCACCAACGCGCCCGACGCGCACACCCTGCCCGCTGTGCCCGGAGCCTTCATCCAGAGCTTCCCGGGATCCGGGCCGACCGACCTGCTCGGACTGCACCTGCAAGGGCGGAGCACCCTGGAGCGGCGCACCGGGCTCACGCCCCAGGAACGCCGGGAAAACACCCTCGATCTCATCGCCACGTCACTGCAAAGACAAGGCGACTACGTCATGTCCATCCCCGGCTGGCAGTGGAAAGGCATCTGGTGGATCACCGTGCGCAAGAAAAAGATGATCGGCAAGGATGTCGGCTGGCAGTTGGATCAGTTCGGCGTCCACGAACCCAAGGCGCAGGCTCCGGAGATCCTGCAATGACCCCCCCGTGCGATTGCTCCCGCTCCGGAATTCGCCGATGCGGAAAACGGACACCCGAAGCGGCCGGCAATGTCTCTTGAACCGCTGCGCTACGACCCTCCGCTTGAGCCGCGGCTGATCATCATCCACGAGGACCGGGACATGGTCGTGGTCAACAAGCCAAGCGGCCTTTTGTCCGTGCCCGGGCGCACGCCGGAGCTGTTCGACTCGGTGCTCTCCAGGGTGCGCGAAACCCACCCGGGCGCCCAGGCCGTGCACCGCCTGGACCTGGGCACCTCCGGGGTCCTGGCCGTGGCCACCCGGCGCAAGGCCGAGGCGGTCCTGCGTCAGCAGTTCCAGGACCGCAGGACCAGCAAGCTCTATCTGGCGCGGGTCCGGGGCGTGATGGGCGCGGACTCGGGGCAGGTGGATCTGCCGCTGGTCTGCGACTGGCCCAACCGGCCCCGGCAGATGGTCTGCCAGACCACGGGCAAACCGGCCCTGACGGACTATCTGGTGCTCGAACGCGCCGAAGAAAGCACCCTCGTCCTGCTGCGCCCGCACACAGGCCGCTCCCACCAGCTGCGCGTGCACATGGCCAGCCTGGGGCACCCCATCCTGGGCGACAACCTCTACGGCGAAGCCGGACCCGGCGAACGCCTGCTGCTTCACGCCAGCCAGCTGGGCCTGTTCCATCCCTACAGCGGGGAATGGACCACCTTTTACGCCCCCTGCGACTTCGCGCGGCACATGCCTCCCTTCGAACTGTCCCCTTCGGAACCGGCTGAAGTCTGACGCACGCGCCGACCGTTCTCCGTGAAACCAGGCGCTCGGCCGCGACTCCGATACGACGGGCAAACGCCCTGGTCCCCAATCACGAAACAGCGCGACCCCATCCCGGCGCGGAAGCCCCCGACGCCACCAAACCATTTCCGCGCAAGCGCCCCCGCCATGGTCAGGTCAGATGATGCGTCAACACTCCGAGCTCAACGGTGATATCCATGTTCAGCACGAACATGTTCTCCGGCACGCTGACCGGACGGGAAGCGAAATAGAGAGCCCCTCCGACCCCGAGCTTTCCCAGCCGGTTGATGATGGCCTGCACCTCCGGGGGCGGCACCGCGACAATGGCCAGATCGATGTGCAGCCCGTCCAGTTCCCGCTCCAGCTGCGCGATGTCGTGCACCGGAATGCCTTCCATGGAACTGCCGACATGCTCGGGAGAACTGTCGAAAATCCGCACGATTTCAAGATTGCGCTTTTTGAACGATTCGGAATGGATCAGCACGCTGCTGAAACCTTTGGCACCGACCAGAATAACGCTCCTCTTCCGGTGGAATCCGAGAATTTCCGCGATCTGCTCGCGCAGGGCCGACACGTTGTAGCCCAGCCCCCGGACCCCGAAAGAGCCGAACTCGGCCAGATCCCGGCGGACGAGGCTCTGACTGACGCCTTCCACCCGCTCCAGATCGGAGGAGGAAACGACGCTGACGCCTTTTTTCTCCAGGTGATCCAGGGTGCGCAGATACGTGGACAAACGGCGGACGACGAGATTTTTCTTGTTTGGTTTCGGACGCTTTCTTTGTGGTTCCAAGCCTCACCTCTTCATGGACATGAATATGAATCCCGGCCTTGACCGCCCCTTACCCGACCACGTCGTAGCGGCTGAAGACCAGGGAATAGAACGCCTTGCCCTTGGTCCGCGACCTGAGCTCCGTGGAAAAACCGAAGAGCTGGCGCATGGGAGCGGTGGCCGTGATGCCGGACTCGAAATCCGAGGTGCGCACGTCCAGGATGCGCGCGTTCTTGGCCCCAAGCAGGTTGACGCAGTCGCCGACGTATTCCTGGGGCATGCGCAGCTCCACGTTCATGATCGGTTCGAGCAGGACCGGCGAAGCCTTGGACAGGGCGTCCTTCATGGCGTCAAGAGCGGCCATGCGCACCCCGAGGTCCGACAATCCCTCCTCGAAAGAGGCGATCCCGAGCACGCTCGCCTCCACATCCGCCACCAGGCAGCCCTGGAGCATCCCGGCCTGCAAGGAATCCTCCATGGCCCTGACGGCTATGTCCGACTGGCTGCCCGGCGCAACCTTCGAGACGCAGCGGTTGCCCTGCCCGCGCGCAAGCGGACGCACCGCGACCCGGACCAGGGCCCGGTGCAGCTGATCGCCGATCAACTTGCGGCACGTGCCTTCGCCCTCGGCCTCGGCGGCAATGGTCTCGCGGAAAATGACCTGCGGGTTGCCATAGCGGAAAGTCACCCCGCTCTCCCGCCGCAACCGCTCCAGCACCACTTCCAGATGCAGCTCGCCCAAGCCCGCCACGATGAGCTGGTCCGTGTCCTCGTCCGTGAAGGATTGCAGGGTCGGGTCTTCGATGCAGTACCTTTGGAGCAACGCTTGAAGTTTATCCGTGTCGCTGGCGCTGCCGGGAACCAGGGCCACGTTCAGGACCGGCTGGATGATGTCGATGTTCTCCAGGCGCAGAGAGGCTTTTCCGGAAAAAAGAGTGTCGCCGGTGATGCATTCCTTGAGGCCCGTGGCCAGGACAATCTCTCCGGCCCTGGCCTCGGGGATGGGCTCGTGGCGGTTGGCGTGCACGGTGTAGAGCTTGTGGATCTTTTCAAACCGCTCCAGACGTGAGTTGTAGACAGCGCTGTTCTCTCCGATGCGACCGTTGTAGACGCGCATGAAGATCTTCTTGTGCGCCCCCTCGAAAAGCACCTTGAACACAAAGCCCACGAACTGCTCCGGCCCCACCTTCTCGGCCTCCATCCGGCGCAGCACATGGCTGTGGGAATGCGACTCCACCGGCGAGGGAAGGAAGTGCGCGATCCCGTTCATCAGCGGCTGCACCCCGATGTTCTTCAGCGCGCTGCCGCAATACACCGGCACGGCCTGCCCGGTCAGGGTGGCCTTGCGCAGGCCCGCGCGCAGCTCGGAGTCGGTGACGTCCTGGTCGGCCAGATAGCGTTCCATGATCAGATCGTCGAAATCCGCCACGCCTTCGATCAGTTCCCTGCGCCGGACATCCAGGAGCTCGCGGTCCGAGGCTTCCGGCTCCAGTTCACGCACCGTCGCACCCTGATCAGAGGCGTCGAAGACAAGGACCTTGCCGCGCAGCAGGTGCAGCACCGCGCCCTCGACACAGACGGACGGCACCGTGACCGGCAGCGGCCTGATGTCCAGACGGGCCGCGATGTCCGACACCACTCGCCAGTAATCGGCGCCCGGCCGGTCGGTCTTGTTGATGAAGACAAGCCTGGGCAGGCCATACTTCCGGGCCTGCCGCCACACGGTCTCGCTCTGGGACTCGATGCCGTTGACGCCGCAGAAGACGACCACCGCCCCGTCGCAGACGCGCAGGGCGCGTTCCACCTCGACGTTGAAATCCACATGGCCGGGCGTGTCGATGATGTTGATCTGGCTGCCTTCCCAGAAGATCGACGTGCAGGCGGAGGTGATGGTGATGCCCCGCTTCTGCTCCTCTTCCAGATAGTCCATGGTCGCGTTGCCGTCATGTACCTCCCCGAGCTTGTGGATCTTGTGCGCGTAAAAAAGCAGGCGCTCGGTCAGGGTGGTCTTGCCCGCGTCGATGTGGGCGATGATGCCGATATTGCGCGTGGAGGAATCGATGTCGTGTTTTTTCATGGGTTCGGCTGAATCGGGTTAGGAGAAGGTTGAAGTGTGCCGGCGAAACGTGTCGGTGTCGATCACATCCCAGGCCCAGCAGCCAAGCAGACGCTCCGCCATGACCACGGGAGCGCTGCCGGGCTCGCCGCCATAGCTGATGTAGGGGCGGCCCGTGATGGCGGTCTGGGCAACGACGGCCTTGTACGCCTGGACGTACCCGCTGTCGGGCAGGCACAGTCGCGTCCCGTACCCAGCGGGGTCCGGGCGCAGCGTGCGGGGATACTCCAGGTCCAGCCCGGCCAGGTCGATGCACGCTCCCGGCCCTGCCTCGGCCAGGAGCTTCAGGATGGGACGGTGATCCGAAGTGAAGACCTGGTGCGCGGACAAGAAATCGCATCCGAACAGCAGCGGATCGGTCACGGGCCCGCTGACGTGCACGACCAGATCCTGCACCTTGGCCGCCAGGGCCTGGACCATGGCCGAAAAAAAAGCCGGCAAGGGAAAGCGGCGCTCGTCCACCGCGAAAAAGGCCCACCGCAGCGGCTCGCACCGGAGGGTATGCTCCACGTGACCGAACCGCCGGGTCTGCGATACCGGCTCGGCCCCATTCTGGGCCAGGGCATAGGCAAAGCTCACCGCGTTCTTGATCACCGATCTTTGCACCGCCGGGCAGCGCTCGTACGCCTCCCCGAAAGCATCGTCGTCAATATCCGGGACAAATCCGTTCTCGGCCAGCAGCTCTTCGATCACCTCGGACTCCTTTGCAAAAAAATGGGCAGGCCATGCATGACCTGCCCGACATTTCCATATTTCAAGGCGTTGCACAACAGGGCGCGGCCCCGGGAGTTCAGATCGCGTCCAAGACCAGCGCGCCCATTCCCGAGCAGCCGACCTTTTCGCCCTCGCCGACATAGATGTCGCCGGTGCGGAAGCCCCGCGCCAGCACGCTCTTGACCGCCGCGTCGATGGCCGCGGCCTCGGCCTCCAGGCCAAAGGCGAACCTGAGCATCATGGACACGGACAATATGGTCGCCAAGGGGTTGGCGATGTCCCGACCCGCGATGTCCGGGGCCGAGCCGTGGATGGGCTCGAACAGGGCCGGGCCGCCGGAACCCATGGAGGCCGAGGGCAGCATGCCGATGGAGCCGGTGATGATGGAAGCCTCGTCGGAAAGGATGTCGCCGAACAGGTTCTCGGTCACGATGACGTCGAACTGCGAGGGGTCGCGGATGAGCTGCATGGCCGCGTTGTCCACGTACATGTGCGAAAGTTCCACGTCCGGGTACTCGGCCGCCGTGCGGATGGCCACCTCCCGCCACAGCCGCGACACGTCGAGCACGTTGGCCTTGTCCACGGAGCACAACCTCTTTCCGCGCTTGCGGGCGATCTCGCAGGCCACGCGCACGATGCGCTCGATCTCGGATTCGGAATAGACCATGGTGTTGAAGGCCGCCCGCTCGCCGTTGACCACCGTCTCGCCCCTGGGCTCGCCGAAATAGGCCCCGCCCGTCAGTTCGCGCACGACCATGATGTCAAGGCCCTGGCCGATGATGTCCGGGCGCAGGTACGAGGCCGCCGCCAGCTCCGGAAAGAGCACGGCCGGACGCAGGTTGGAAAAAAGGCCCAGGGCCTTGCGGATGCCGAGAAGGCCCTTTTCGGGGCGGATGGCCGGATCGATGGTGTCCCACTTGGGGCCGCCCACCGCGCCCAGCAGGACCGCGTCCGCCGCCTTGCAGGCGGCAATGGTCGCCTCGGGCAGGGGATTGCCCACGGCGTCTATGGCCGCGCCGCCGATGAGCGCGCTTTCGGTTTCCACGGTATGGCCGAACTTGACTGCCACCTTTTCCAGCACCTTCACGGCCTGGGTCACTATCTCAGGGCCTATGCCGTCGCCGGGCATGAGGCAGATTTTCATGTTCATTGAGAACTCCAGCTTGAACGAATCAAATGTTGTTTATGTGCGTCAGTCAGAAAAGGCATGGATCCCCGCCTTCGCGGGGATGACATTTCAGCCGATGCGGAAATGTCGGTTATGTACGTTGGCCCGGAAAGGCATGAATCCCGCCTTCGCGGGGATGACATTTCAGCCGATGCGGAAATGTCGGTTATGTACGTTGGTCCGGAAAGGCATGGATCCCCGCCTTCGCGGGGATGAAGCTACGATGATGCGATCGTACGCTTCCAAAAACAATCCGGATTGTCGCACTGGCTCACATGTCATTCCCGCGAAGGCGGGAATCCATGCCTTTCCCGTTTCAGGAAGCCAGGGCACGCACTCCCCTGGCTCCACCTTTACTGCGAGACATTGCGCTTCACATACTCGACCAGACCGCCGCCGGAGAGCATTTCCATCATGAACGGGGCCACGGGGACGAAACCGATGGTCTCGCCGGTGGTCAGGTTCGTGATCGCGCCCGCGGCCACGTCGATCTCCAGCTCGCTGCCTTCCTTGATGCGCTCTATGTCGTCGCCAAGCTCCAGGAGCAGAAGGCCCATGTTGAAGGCGTTGCGGTAGAAGATGCGGGCGTAGCTCTTGGCCAGCACCACGGGAATGCCCGCGCCGATGATGGCCAGGGGGGCGTGCTCGCGCGACGAGCCGCAGCCGAAGTTCTCCCCGGCCACCAGGATGTCGCCGGGGGTGACGCGCTTGACCCAGCCTTCCTCCAGGCCCTCGAAGCAGTTCTTGCCCAGTTCCGCCGTGTCCGCCGTGACCAGAAAACGGGCCGGGATGATGGCGTCGGTATCTATATGATCGCCCACCACGTGGGTCTTGCCTTTGAATTTCATGGCGTCCTCCTACAGTTTGCCCGGATGCGTGATGAAGCCGGTCACGGCCGTGGCCGCTGCGACAGCCGGGTTGGCCAGGTAGACCTCGGATTTGAGGCTGCCCATGCGGCCCTTGAAATTGCGATTGGTGGTGGCCAGGCAACGCTCGCCACCGGCCAGGATGCCCATGTGCCCGCCCAGGCACGGCCCGCAGGTGGGCGGGCTGATGATCGCCCCCGCGTCGAGGAAGATGCGCAGCAAACCTTCGTCAAGGGCCATGGAATAGGCGCCCGGCGAGGCCGGGATGACGATGAAGCGCACGCCCCCCGCCACCTTGCGGCCCTTGATGATTTTTGCCGCCTCGCGCAGGTCGCTGATGCGGCCGTTGGTGCAGGAGCCGAGCACGACCTGATCGACGCGCACGTCGGAGACTTCCTCCACCGGCTTAACGTTGTCCGGCAGATGCGGACAGGCGATCTGGGGCGAAAAGGACGACACGTCGAAGGTCATCTCCTTCCAGTAATGCGCGCCCTCGTCGGCGGCGATGGGGCTGTCGCCCATGCGGCCGTGGGCCCGGCAATAGGCCAGGGTCTTTTCATCGGCCGCGAACAGTCCGACCTTGCCGCCGGCCTCGATGGCCATGTTGGCCATGGTCATGCGCGCTTCCACGGACAGGTTGTCGATGACCTCGCCCCCGAACTCCAGGGCCTTGTACAAGGCACCGGCCACCCCGGTCTGGCCGATGGTGAAGAGAATGAGGTCCTTGCCGCCGACGTGCTCGGGGAGCTTGCCGGTGAAATTGACGCGGATGGTCTCGGGCACCTTGAACCAGGTTTCACCCAGGGCCATGGCCGCGGCGATGTCCGTGCTGCCGAGGCCCGTGGCGAAGGCGCCAAGCCCGCCATAGGTGCAGGTGTGGCTGTCCGCGCCGACCACGATGTCGCCGGGACCGACAAGCCCGTATTCGGGCAGGATGGCGTGCTCCACGCCGACGTTCCCGCCCTCGTAATAATGGGTGATGTCCATCTCGCGGGCAAAGTCGCGCACGACCTTGACCTGCTCGGCCGAATCGATGTCCTTGTTGGGGGTGAAATGGTCACAGACCAGGGCCACCCTGTCCTTGTCGAAGACCTGCTTCACGCCCATGCCCCGGATGGACTTGATGGCGAGCGGCGCGGTTATATCGTTGGCCAGCACCATGGACACGCGGCACTGGACGATCTGTCCGTCCGCGGTGATGGGCTGGTCCGTATGCCTCTGCAGTATTTTCTGTGCTAAAGTCTGGCGCATATGCTGTCCTCCTGTCTTTTGGCCAAGCGGTTCAGGGCGTTCAGATACGCCTTGGCGCTGGCCACGATGAT
>JBFWJY010000055.1:0-14970 GCA_050252955.1 Desulfomicrobium sp. | reverse complement strand
TGGTGTAGATGAAGCCCTGCCCGAAATGGATGAGGTGCTCGCGCACGACGTCGGGGCAGAGGATGAAGGCTCCGAACATGCCGAAAGCCTTGCCCAGCGTGCCCACGGCCACATCGGCGACCCCGCCGGCCAGCCCCCGGCCCTCGTCGCCCAGGACGCCGAAGGCGTGGGCTTCGTCCACGATGCACAGGAATCCGAACTCATCCTTGAGATTTTTCACGGCCTTGAAATCAGGGCTGTCGCCGTCCATGCTGAACAGGGATTCGGTCAGCACCGCCTGCGCCGGATAGGTTTCAAGCAGCTTGCGCAGATGGCTCATGCGATTGTGGCGGAAGGTGTGGAACCCGGCCCGGCTGTGGCGCACCCCGGCCACGGTGCTGGCGTGGGCGCGTTTGTCGAGGAGCAGCGTGTCCTTTTCGCCGAACAGGGTGGAGAGAAGTGTCAGATTGGCCAAGAAACCGCTGCCCAGGATCAGGCAGGATTCGTACCCGAAGTGCGCGGCCAGGGCCTGTTCCGCTTCCAGGGTTGAACTGGTCGTGCCCGTGACCAGGCGCGAGGCTCCCGCTCCGCTGCCGGATCGCCGGCACAGCCCGGCCAGAATCTCACCCATTTGGCAGTCCTGGGCCAAACCCAGAAAATCGTTGCAGGAAAAATCCAGATGCGCACGCCCGTCCACGGTCACTCGAGCTCCCCGGCGCGCGGACACGGGCAGCAGTTCCCGGCCCAGACCGGCCTGGCGACGCGACTCGATATCGGCTTTCAGGCGTTGCAGGAAGCTTTGGACAGGCATGCGAAGCGGCTCCGGAAAAAGGTGTCGGGCATGTCGCTTGCCTGCCGTCCGATGAGAATCCGGCAGGCGCGAGCGTCGTTGACCGTCACGGCGTAGCTCGCGCCCGCCGTGGTTTCGGCGGTGATGGCCGCCCGGATGACCAGGGGGGGGCTTTGGCCCGGGACATGGAGAAGGTCGTCGATGGCCACGAGGTAGGCCTTAATCCGGAAATCGTGGCGATGGCGCAGGTGCATGCCGCAGGTCTGGGCCATGGATTCCAGGGCCAGATAGGGGGGCAGGGCGGGGGTGCGGGTCACGATTTCGCGCTCGTCGCAGTGCAGGATGGCGTCCAGGGCCAAGGATGGGTCGAAGGTGGAGAAGCCTAGATCCACGGCTTCACTCCCAGACAGGCGTTTTGTCCGCCGAAACCGAAGCTCTGCACGAGCAGGCCGCGTGGGCGAAGCTGCATGGCGTCACGCAGCAGCGGCAGGTCGTCGCGGCAGGGTTTTTCAAGACCGGCGATGGCCGGAAAAAAGCCCTGCTCGGCGCAAACGAGCCCCAGGGCCAGTTCCGCGCATCCGCAGGCCGCCGCCAGATGGCCGATCCTGGACTTGAAGGCGACGATGCCCAGGGCCTTGGGAACGGTTCGGGCCAGGATGCCGCCCTCGACCTGATCGTTGAGGATCGTGCCCGTGCCATGGGCCAGGACGCAGATCCCTTGGTCGTCAAGACCCGGCAGACAGCGGCGCACGGCCGCGCAGCCCGCCGCGCCTTCGGGGTCGGGGCCGGTCAGGCTGCCGCCGTCCAGGGATGAGGATGCGCTGACGATTTCGGCCAGAATCCTCGCACCGCGCGTCCTGGCGTGCTCCAGGCTTTCCAGGGCGAATACCGCGCCGCCTTCGCCGATGGCGAACCCCGAACGGGACCGGTCGAAAGGCCTGCACGCCAGTTCAGGGCGTTCGAAGTTCGCGGCCAGAACTCCGGCCTCTTTGTAGGCGCGGACAGCCTCGGGCGAAAGGCGCGAATCTCCGCCGCCGGCCAGGGCCACGTCGGCCAGTCCGGCGGCCACGGCGCGGAAGGCCTGGCCCAGGGCCTGGGTCGAAGCGGCGCAGGCGGTCAGGATTGTCAGGTTTTCGCCATGCACGCCAAGCATCCCGGCCATGACCGCGGTCAGGGTGTTGGGCAGACAGTCCAGAAGCCACAGCGCCTTGTCGCCGCGAGGTCTGGCCTCAAGGTTGGGGCCGAGCCCCAGGAACAATCCGGCCTGATCCAGGTGGCGCGGGGCAAGACCTGCGTCGTCCACGGCTTTCACGGCGGCGGCCAGACAGAACTGCTGCCCCCGGGTCAGATAGCGCGCGTTCTTGCAGCGGCCCACATGGGTTTTGAGGTCGAAACCGCGTATCGGGCAGACCGCGACCCGCGTGTCGGCGTCGGAGCGGACGAAGGGGCCGTGCTGTTCGCGCAGGGCGGCGAACGCCTGTTCCCTGTTCCCGCCCAGGGGCAGCACGAATCCGCTGCCCGTGATGACCACCCGGCGGTTCATCGTCAGTTCCCGTCCTGTCCGAAGGCCTGCGCGTAGGCCACAAGGTCTGCGACCCGCAGCACAGGACCGGCGGGCAGGTCGTCCAGGATTTCGCGCAGCCGGTGTTCGGGCAGATACGGATATTCCGATTTCAAGGCCTCAAGCGGCGCCGTTGCGTCCCGTTCGGCCCGGATCAGGACGGTGCGGGCGTTTTTCAGGAACAGCAGATCGTCGTCCACGGCGAGGCCGAGCCTGTGCTGCATGGCCACCCCGATTTCGAGCAGGTCGATGGATTCGGCCTTGAGGGTCCGGATGACGTAGGTTTCAGCCGTGATCCGGGCCGGGTCCAGGTCCAGGATCTCGGCCAGGATGGAGCGGATAGTGGAAAATGGGTTCATAGGTATTTTTGCGCCGTCAGTCCGGCGTCCATGGTGATGGTGGTGCAGGTCAGGGCCAGGGCCTGGTCCGAGAGCAGGAAAAGAAGGGTGGAGGCGGCCTGCTCGACGCTGACGATTTTTTGCGCCAGGCCTTGCCGTCTGCCGTTCCGGTCCAGAAAGCGTTCCCCTCGCCCGGCGTCGACCAGCCCCAGACGCAGGCTCACGGACGAGATGCCGCGTCCCCCCAGTTCCAGGCCGAAGCTCTGGTACAGGCCTTCGACCGCCCGCTTGGCCGCGCCGTACAACCCCTGGCCCGGAGCGGGCAGGGCGGCGGCCGTGGATGAGACGTGCAGCAGACGTCCGAAACGGCGGGCCAGCATGGAGCGGGTCACGGTCTTGAGCAGATGCAGGCGACCCGTGATGTGGGCTTGAAAATAGGCGTCCATGTCGGTTTCGCCGGTCGCCGCCAAATACGATTCGTGGTCGGCCTGAGCCAGGTCGACCAGATAGTCCACTCCGCTTTCAAGCAGGGGGATGCGGGAGGTCCGACCGTCCAGCCCGCTGAGATCCAGGTGGGGAATTCCGGCCGCGAGGTCCGGAAAGCGTCGTTGAATCCTGTCCCGACCGTCCTTCGAGGAATGGCTCGGAATGGCGACAAGGCCTTCGCCGCGCAGCAATTCGGTCAGCGCGAGGCCGATGGCGCTGCTGCCTCCGAGAATGAGCGCCGTCTTGCCCTGGAATGTGACGTTCATGCCGTGATCCTGCCTTGGGCGAAAAGTGTGTCGGCGCCGCGCAAGGTGCACAGGTACGTCCCTTCGCGCTCCTCTATGTCCAGGGTGTACGAGCCAGGGCGGGCGAAACGCGAAAAGGAGAAGCGGCGCACGCGCAACGGCCCCGCGTGTCCGAGGTGCTCCCGGATGGCCTGTAGGCTCAGGCCCGTGATAAGCGAGCCCGGCACCACCGGATCGCCGGGAAAATGGCCGTTGAAGCAGGCGTCGTCCGGCGCGAAGGACACGGCCAGGCGCAGAGGGTTGCGGGAGAGGAGGTTCAGATCCATCGCCCCTGCTCCAGCATGCGCAGGTCCGCCTCCAGATCGCGCCCTTTGGTGGTCAGGTAGTTGCCGATCATCATGCCGTTGGCGCCTGCCAGAGGCAACCAGGATTGGTAATCGCCCAAGATCCGCTCCCGTCCACCGGCGACGGTGATGTTCGCCCCGGGCAGCATGAAGCGGATCACGGCCACGGACTTGAGCGCGTCGTGGGGCGACAGCAGGGGGCTGTCCTGCAGGGGCGTGCCCGGAATGGGGGAAAGAAAATTGAGCGGCACGGTATCTACGCCCAGTTCGGCCAGGGTCGCCGCCAGTTCGACGCGTTGCGCCCATGACTCGCCCAGGCCCAGAATACCTCCCGAGCAGACTTTCAGCCCGTGTTCCATGGCCAGCCGGATGGTGGCGATGTCCTGGTCGTAGGAATGCGTGGTGCAGATAGACGGAAAATACGAGCGCGAGGTTTCCAGGTTGTGGTGGTAGCGGGTCAGGCCGGCCCTGGCCAGGCGGCGGGCGTAGTCTTCGCTGAGCAGGCCCAGGGAGGCGCTCAGTTCAAGATTCGTTTGGGCTTTGAGAGCCTCGGCGCAGCGGCAGATCCGGTCGATTTCGTCGCTTGCGAGCATGAGCCCGCTGGTCACCAGGGAGTAGCAGCGTGCTCCGGCTTCGTGCATGGCCAGGCCGCGTCCGATCAGTTCGTCCAGGGGAAGGAGAGGATGCGTGGGGCTGCCGGTGCTGTAATGACCGCTCTGGGCACAGAACCGGCAGTCCTGGGAACAGGTTCCGGACTTGGCGTTGGTGATGGAACAGGTGAAGGGGCGGTGGCCCATGGCCCTGGTGATGGCGCCCGCCGCGAACAAAATGCCGGTGGTGTGCTCTTCGTCGAGGGCGGCCAACAGGCGCCCCTGTTCTTCCGTCAGGGGAGAGCCCTCAATGACCTGGTTGTAAAGACTTGTAATCAATGGATGCAGCATGGGTTTCCTGTGAGGGGGGCAGTAGTCGTGGATCAAACACGTTGTCAATTTGTCGGTGTTTTTATGACGTCGATCCGAAGAGTCTTTTGACCTCGCAACCCGTTTAAGCTACCGAGCACCTGTCATGAATGCAAAGAAAAATTCCGATCCCACGCCCCTGGACCACGCTTCCGTGCAGTGGTTGGCTACGTCCCTGGACAGCCAGCATCCGGCCGACACCGCCGATGAGCTGGAAAACCTGTCCCTGGCGGAGCAGCTTGAATACATTCAGGAAATGGACGTGGAGGACGCTTCGGAATCGATCACGGAAATGGAGCGCCACGACCGCAACGCGCTCATGACCAAGCTTTCGCCGTCCTTTGCGGCCGCTATCCTTGAAGCCATGTCTCCCGATGACGCGGCGGACATCCTGGAGGATCTCGACAGCGACGTCCGCTCGCGGATTTTCAGGAAGCTGGAGCGCGAGGACGCCGAGGAAATATCGGATCTGCTGCAATTCGATCCGGACTCGGCCGGCGGCGTCATGAACACGGAAATCCTGGCCCTGGATCATTCCATGAACGCGCAGCAGGCCATCAACCTGATCCGCGACCGGGTCGAGGAAACCGAAATCCCCTACTATGCGTACATCGTCGACGAGTACCGGCATCTGAAGGGCGTCCTTTCGCTGCGCGATCTGCTTCTAAGCCCCGGTCGAACCCTCTTGAAGGACCTGTTGCGCGAGCAGAACCTCATCTACGTGTCCTTCGACGTGGACAAGGAGGAGGTCGCCAGGCTGATCAGCCGCTACAATTTTCTGGCCCTGCCCGTTGTCGATCACGAACAGCGCCTGCTGGGCATGGTCACCGTCGACGACGTCATCGACATCATCCAGGAAGAGGCCAGCGAGGACATGCAGTCCATGGTCGGCGCCGGTCGGGACGAAACCGTCGATTCGCCGTGGACCTACTCCCTGCAAAAGCGCCTGCCCTGGCTGGTCCTGAACGTGCTCAACTCCGCCGTGTCCGCCTATGTGGTGCATCTGTTCGAGGGGACCATCGCCCAGATGGCCATCCTGGCCGCGCTGATGCCCATCGTGGCCAACCAGGCCGGGAACACGGGCCAGCAGGCCCTGGCGGTCATGATCCGGCAACTGGCCATGGAACGGTTCAACCGCAAGAAAAGCTGGGTGGCGGTGCTGCGCGAGGCCAAGATCGGGACCGTCAACGGGCTCATCGTCGGGGCGCTGGTTTTTCTGGGCCTTTTCGGCTGGACGCACAACCTCGGCCTGGCCGTGGTCATGGCCGTGGCCCTGGGGCTCGACATGCTCATCGGCGCCGTGGCCGGGGCGTCCATTCCCCTGGTGCTCAAGGAAATCGGCCGCGATCCGGCGCAGGCTTCAAGCATTTTCCTGACCACGCTGACGGACAGCCTTGGCTTTTTCACCTTTCTGGGGCTGGCCGCCGTTTTTCTGTTCTAGAAGCGTCTAGTCCTCGGGTTCCACCGCGTCCATCAGGTCGATGGTCAGCCGCAGGAAATCCGCCTCGGTGATGATTCCGCACAGCTTTCCGTCGCAGACCACGGGCAGGCATCCATATTTTTCCTCCAGCAGCAACCTGGCGGCCTCTTTCAGGGAGAGGTCGGCGCTGACGGTGACCACGTCGGTCTGCATGATTTCGCCGATGGGGATTCCGGATTCGATTTCATCCTGGGTTTCGCGGTCGATGCCGGCCAGTTCGGAGATGGTCGCGGCCAGGATGTCGCGGTGCGTAAGCAGCCCCGTGAACGTGCCCTGGTCGTCGACGATGGGGATGTGGCGGATGCGGGCCAGGTCCATCAGATCCTTGGCGGCGCTGAGGCTTTCGTTGCGGTTGAGGGTGAAAACGTCCTTGGTCATGATATTTTTTACCTGGAACATGGCATTCTCCTTTTTGGGACATTCTTTCCGATTCCAGCGCTTGGGGCAAGGAAAAGGTTCATCCGGGCCGTCCAATCCCCGATTCGGGGACGTCCGTGTTGACTTGGGTGGTGAAATCTGGTTTGCAACCATTTTTCTGGTAATGATTTCCAATGAATCGGGCAGGCGGGAGAGTTTCACGTTGAAGGGATTTCTTCGCAATCGGGAAAGGATGGTGCGGGAGCAGATCGAGGCCAGGGGGATCGCCGACGAACGCGTGCTCTCCGTGATGCGCCAGGTGCCCCGGCATCTCTTTGTCGACGAGGCCCTGCAGGCCCAGGCGTACGGCGACCACCCGGTGCCCATCGGTCTCGGGCAGACTCTTTCCCAGCCCTACATCGTCGCGCTGATGACGTCGCTGCTCGTCGTGCGGCCGCATATGCGCATCCTGGAGATAGGGACGGGCTCGGGATACCAGGCCGCCATACTCGCGGCCATGGGGGCGGAGGTTTTCACCGTGGAGCGCATCAAGCAGCTCTACATGACCTCCCGCAGCCGGCTTCTGCAGATGAAATACTTCAACGTGCGGGTCAAACTCGACGATGGAACCCTGGGCTGGCCCGAGGAAGGCCCGTTCGACCGCATCATCGTCACCGCCGGTGGGCCTGAAGTGCCCAGGCCTCTGCTCGACCAGCTCACCGATCCGGGCATCATGCTCATACCTGTGGGCAGAACCAGAAGAGACCAGCGCCTGCTTCGGATTTTCAAGAAGGAAGGGCGCATTCACCAGGAAGACCAGGGCAGCGTCGCCTTCGTGGACCTGGTGGGTTCGCACGGCTGGTGAGTTTTTGGCGCGGGGCCCTTCGCGGCCCGCGCGGCGGCGTTTTCAGCTTTACATTTCAAACTTCCGCCGGGCGCATGCGCGAACCTGAGGCGGATACCCATATCTCTGGAGGAAAAATGTCCGAAAGCAAATCATCCTGTTCCAGCTGTTCCGGAAAAAACACCCTGGGCACCATCCAGGACAGTCCGGAATCGAAACTCGAACGCCAGGACAAGGTCATCGCGAGCACCCTGTCCAAGATCAAATACAAGCTTTTCGTCATGAGCGGCAAAGGCGGCGTGGGCAAAAGTTCGGTGTCCACCAACCTGGCGGCGGCCCTGGCCATAAAAGGCTACAAGGTCGGGCTTCTGGACGTGGACATCCATGGTCCCAGCGTGCCGCATCTGCTGGGCCTGACCGGCCTTCTGGACATCGATCCGCAGAAGGGCATCCAGCCCAAGCGCTACAGCGACAATCTGGCGGTGGTGTCCATGGAGTCCCTGCTCAAGGACCCGGATCAGGCCGTGCTCTGGAAGGGGCCCATGAAGACTTCCGCCATCCGTCAGTTCGTATCGGACGTGGACTGGGGCGAGCTTGATTTTCTGGTCATCGACTCACCTCCGGGCACCGGCGACGAGCCCATGGCCGTCTTGAAGACGGTGCCGGACGCGCTGAGCATCGTCATCACGACCCCCCAAGAAATTTCTTTGGCAGACGTGCGGAAATCGATTAACTTTCTGCAGTACGTGAAGGCGAACATTCTCGGCGTCGTCGAAAACATGAGCGGACTCATCTGCCCGCACTGCGCGCAGAAGATCGATCTGTTCAAAAAGGGCGGGGGAGAGGATTTGGCGAAGAAATACTCGCTGGCCTTTCTCGGAGCCATTCCGCTTGATCCGGTCACCGTGGTCGCCGGTGACCTGGGCAGGCCGGTGGTCATGATGGACGTCGATTGCCCGGCCAAGACGGCCCTGCTGGAGCTGGCGGACCGAGTCGTGGCCGCCGCCGAAAACAGCCTTGAGGCCGTATCGAGCAGCCATGTGTAGGTAAGAAGGTGACACGAAACCCATGAAGCGCGTTTTTGTACTTTCTTTTCTTGTGATCATGCAGTTTTTTTCCTTGACCACGCATACGCATGCCAAAGGAATATATTACATGGTCAAGGAAGACGGAAGTCTTTGCATCACGGACATACCTACTTCGCGAAAATACAAGCCCTACAAGTTTCAAAAGTCGATCAATTACATCCGCAACGCCCTTGTCGCGTTCAGGCGTGATCATAGAAGCGTTGAAGAGGTGAGGGGGATTGTCTCCGGCCTGTGTACGAAATACGGCGTGGACAAAAAACTTGTCATGGCGGTTATCGATGTCGAATCCGGCTTCGATGCCGCCGCCGTGTCTTCCGCCGGGGCCCAGGGGCTCATGCAGATAATGCCGGAAACAGGCCGCGACCTTGATCTTGACGACCCGTTCGACCCGTCGGAGAACATCGATGCGGGCATACGCTACCTGCGTTATCTTCTTGATACGTTTCCGGACAGGCGTCTGGCTGTCGCGGCATACAACGCAGGTCCCAATGCGGTAAAAAAATATGGGGGCATACCGCCATACGCCGAAACTCAGAACTATGTTGAAAAAGTTTGGGCGCGACTACAAACGTATGAATAAAAAAATATGATCAACGTACCCAACGCATTGACAGTGGTTCGCATTCTGGCGGTGCCTTTCATCATCGCCCTGCTGTATTTTCCGGCACGGACAACCTGTCTGGTGGCCACCATCCTTTTTCTTGTCGCAATCCTCACCGATCTCGCCGACGGCTTCTGGGCGAGAAAATACAATCAGGTCACCAATTTCGGAAAATTCCTCGATCCACTGGCGGACAAGATCCTCATCGCATCGGTCTTGATCATGCTCGTCGAACTGAACTGGATTCCAGCCTGGATCGCCATTGTCGTCATAATGCGGGAATTGCTGGTCACAGGCTTGCGTGCCATTGCCGCGGACAAGGGCCAGGTCATCGCGGCGGACAAATATGGAAAGATGAAGACAATCATGCAAAGCGTCGCGCTGGTTCCGCTCATTTATCATTATCCAGTATTCGGCATCGATGTCGCAAAATTGGGATTTGTGCTGCTGCTTGTTGCGGTCGTGCTTACTTTGTACTCGGGATGGAACTATCTTTACAGCTTTTATCGAGTTTGGGGAGACTGAAGTTTGCATTTTGTTTCTTTGAATTTTCGTGTACGGAAAACCACGACGACGTGAAGTGAAAGCGTGGCGAACACGTGCACGACCAGTCCAGAATTGCCCGCGCAGCGAACAACTCCTTTGGAGGATGGTATAAATGGCTCAAATAGATGCTTTTTTCAAGATGATGCATGAACTCGGGGCCTCGGATCTTCATCTGTCATCAGGTTCGCAGCCAATCATCCGCCTCCACGGCGAAATGCAACGCATCAAATACAAATTTCTTGAGCATGAAGACCTGAAAAAAATGCTCTACGAAATCACGCCCGAGAACAAGATCAAGACCTTCGAAGAAAGCGGCGACGTGGATTTTTCCTACGAGGTGCCGCATCTGGCCCGCTACCGCGCCAACTTCTTCCTGCAGAAGCGGGGGATCGGCGCCGTATTCCGTGAAATTCCGCAGAAGATCCTCACCATCGAGGAACTGGGACTGCCGAGCATTCTCAAGAATCTCGCATTGCTGCCCAAAGGGCTGGTTCTGGTCACCGGGCCGACGGGAAGCGGCAAGTCGACCACCCTCGCGGCCATCGTCGACTATGTGAACAAGATACGCAAAGACCACATCCTGACCATCGAAGACCCCATCGAATTCGTGCATGAGCCCCAGAACTGCCTGATCAACCAGCGCGAGGTCGGGCGTGACACCATGAGTTTCAGCGCGGCCCTGCGCGGAGCCCTGCGCGAGGATCCGGACATCATCCTGGTCGGTGAAATGCGCGACCTGGAAACCATCCAGCTGGCGCTGGAAGCGGCCGAGACTGGGCATCTGGTTTTCGCGACCCTGCACACCATCTCCGCCTCGAAAACCATCGACCGCATCATCGAGGTTTTCCCCGGGGACCTGCAGGGGCAGATCCGTTCCGGTCTTGCCGACTCCCTGCGGGCCATCATCGCCCAGAACCTTTTCAAGCGCATCGACAAGCCCGGGCGGGTGGCCGGCATCGAAGTGCTTATCGCCACTCCGGCCGTGCGCAACCTGATCCGCGAAAACAAGATCTTCCAGATCAATTCGGTCATCGAGACCGGGCGCAAGTTCGGCATGCAGAGCATCGACGACGCGATCATGAAGCTTCTGACCTCCGGAGTCATCGATCCCGAGCAGGCATACAACAAGGCGGCCACGAAATCGAAATTCAGGGAATTTCTGACCACCCCGCCCCAGGATTTCACCGAGGTGTAACATGCAACGAGCGCATCTTGATCACATATTGCATCAGGTCCTTGATTTCGCCCCCGACACCTCGGACATCCTGTTCACCGTGAACAAGCATATCCAGGCCGAGGTTCACGGCGAGCTGGTCAACGCCAAGATCGAGCCCAATCCGGGCCCGCTGTTGCCGCTCCAGGTCGAAGCCGTGGCCATGTGCCTGATGGGGCGCAACATCCGCCTGTACGAGGATCAGCTGCGCACGGGGTCGTGCGACCTGTCCTACGAGCTTCCCGGGCGGTGCCGTTTCAGGGTCAACGTTCTGGGACAGAAGGGCTCCCTGGCCATCGTCATGCGCAAGCTCACCTCCGTCGTCCCGACGATCAAGGATCTGGCCCTGCCGGAAGTCTTTTATGAGATGTCCCGGGAGAAGTTCGGCCTCATCCTGGTCACCGGCGCCACCGGCACCGGCAAGACGACTTCCCTGGCCGCGCTCATCGACAACATCAACCAGACGCACCGCAAGCACATCGTCACGCTGGAAGACCCCATCGAGTATGTCCATGAGCACAAACTCGGGACCGTCAACCAGCGCGAACTCGGCCTTGACTTCGATTCCTTCGCTTCCGGCCTGCGCGCCGCGCTGCGTCAGGCGCCCAAGGTCATCCTGGTCGGCGAAATCCGCGACCGGGAGACCATCACCATCGCCCTGGAAGCCGCCGAGACAGGCCATCTCGTGCTCGGAACCCTGCATACCAGCGATACCGGGCAGACCATCAACCGCATCATCGGCATGTTCGAACTGGCGGAAGAGCGCCTGATCAGGTCCCGTCTGGCCGAGAGCCTGAAGTTCGTCGTGTCCCAAAGACTCATGCCCCGACTGGGGGGCGGCCGCGTTCCCGCTTTCGAGGTCCTGAAATCGAATCTTCGGGTCAAGGAGGTCATCTACAACGGCGAGAGCGAGGACAAGACGTTCTACAACATCGTCGAGTCCGGTGACGCATACGGCATGATCACTTTCGACAAATACATCGCCAATCATTTCTACGAGAACATCGTATCGGAAGACGTGGCCATGCTGTACGGCTCGGACAAGTCGCGCCTGGCGCAGATGATAGACAAGATCAAAACCGCTCGCGGCGAGAAGGTCACCGACATAGAAGGCCTTGAACTTGATCATGAGTATGACCGCAAGAGCTCGTTTTTTTGAGAGGTAAGGAATGGAAATCACCTGCACGCATTGTAAATCCGGTTTTGTGCTGCCGGATGACCGCATTCCGGAAGCGAAAAAATTCAGGCTCAACTGCCCCAAATGCAGGGAGCCCATCGTCATCGACCAGGAAAGCGATACGGAGAAAATCGTCGCGCCGGAGCATTTCCCCCACGACGCGACGGTCGCGTTCGTGTTCGTCACCAACAAGGCCTTGGCTGAAAGGATCGGTCTTTTTCTGAAGTCCAGAGGCATATTCGTCTCCGCATCGGCGCTCATTCATGAAGCGTTGGACAAGGTGCGCATCAACTACTACAACATACTCGTTCTTGAAGATTCGGAGCATTCCAAAGCCATTCTTGGCATAGTCAGAAGATGGAACGGACTGCGTCGACGCGACGTCAACATCATGCTTGTAGAGACGGACTGCAAGAGTTTGCACTCCAATGAGGCCTTTTACAGAGGCGTCAATTCCGTCGTGAGTTCCAAGGATAACGAAAGAATCGAAAGCATCCTCGATCTTGCCATGGGTGAATTCAAAAGTTACAGTGAGCCATGGTCCGTTGCCGCGCAACGAATTCACATGAAAGGATAAGATATGATTCATGGCAAAAAGCAGATTTTCCTTTTCATTCTCTGTATAGTGAACATTTTTATTGTCTTTAAGATTTTCGATGAAGAAAGCGGGCTTCCTGCCTACAAGGATTTGAAAGTCAAGATCGATGGCGTCCAGGAAAAAATCAATGATGTCGACTTTCGCAACAGGCAGATAAGTTCGGAAATCCGTATTCTCAAGAAGAACGATCAATACGTTGAAAGATTGATAAAACGCGAACTTTTCTATGTCGCCGATAATGAACTGATGTACATTATAAAATAATATGAACGATACATTACATCTTTTTGACGAACTCCTTGAGCATGACTCCGGTTCCAAGATTTTTTTTCCTTTGGCCAGGCTGTACCGCAAGCAGGGGCACACGCAAAGAGCCATCGAGATAGTTCAAAAGGGCATCGAGCACCATCCCGACTATCTGGAAGCCCAACTCTATCTTATCGAGCTGCTGTGTGAGGCGGGCGATGCGTCGGCTGCCGAGGGCAAGGCCGCCGCTGTTTTTTCCAAGCTCCTCTCCTACGAGAAGTTCTGGATGTGCCTGCGCGCCCATTACGCCAAATCGCAGCGCTCCGATCTCGCCCTGTCCTCTTTTCTGATCGAACAGAGCGCGCGCGGCGACGGTGCGGATCTGCTCAAGCTTTTGAATTTCGGCATCGGCCACTATACGGACTTCATTTCCGCCAGTGTCCCCGATGTCGAACCCGAACAGGATCTTGACGCCGAAGAGGTGGCCCAGATCTGTCTCAATTCCGGGATCAAGACGAAAACCATGGCCAAGCTCCTGGCGGCCCAGGGCGAATTCGCCCAGGCCATCCGGATTTATGACGACCTTCTGGAAGGCGTCGTCAACGAGGGCGAGCGCAAGGAACTCGACGATCTGCGGGCGCGCGCGCACCGGGAACTGGGCAGCGCGCCGGACCCGGAGGTCGAAAAGAACAACAAGCTTTTTTTTGTCCTGAACACCCTGGCCGATCGGTTGGAGCAGAAATCCGCGCCGGAATCCCCAGGCAGCGAGTGAGATTCCCCGAAGAAATTCCCCTTGATTCTTTTTCGGCGCAACTATAGGTCGATTTATGTTTTTACACAGCGGTTTCTTTCTTGCTCTTTTTTAATCAATTCAAAATCGATTTCGAGAGACTTCATGAAATTTCTTATTCCAATTGTCGCATTGTTTCTGTTGGTTGCTTGCAGACCCGTGAGAACGACACAACAGTACTATAACGAGTACGTCAATCCTGTTGCGAGTATTGATTACGAAGATACAATTTCTGCCGATATTCCTGTAGAATTCCTTGATGATTACTACACAGTTGACAGTAAGATCGTTCGGTTGGCAGATCAGCTCGATCTTCTCGACTCACGGGTCGAAACCTCCTGGATCGAATACCAGAAGGCCGGACAGCCCTGGATTGTGCAGATAGCGGTTCTGGACCAGGATCAGCTTTTTGTTTCCGGCGACGATGCCCTTGGATTCGATCCGGTGGCGCGCAAGGCTCTTGTCGACCTGGGACCGGAGAAGACGAGATATTTTTTCAAGGACGGCGAGCGGGTCTTTTTTGTTCATGTCGTTCCTCTTTCCGAAGGACACTATAAATCGACCGTCGTTGAAATCGACATGAAGGCCCTTGCAGTGGAAGTTCCGGACAACAGGACCGTGATCGCCATCGACGATCAGATTTGCGGACCTGCCATCGCGAACCTGTCCGATGCGTGCATGAGATTGCAGAAATCGACAAATTATTCCGGAACCCTTAATATCAACGACACGTCGTGGTATTGGATCAGAAGCATGGGTTCCGACAACCTTGTATATCTTCATCTGAATCAAGAGTAGCGATATGCGTCAAGTTACAGTCGTGGAGCACTTGCTGCTCCGCCAGAAAGAGCGGCCCATGGCTTCCGGTCGCTTCACCAGATTGCTGACCGAACTGATTCTTTCCGCGAAAATCATAGATCGCGAGGTCTCCAAGGCCGGTCTTCTCGATGTTCTCGGCGCCACCGGCGAAGTGAACGTGCAGGGCGAGATCGTGCAGAAGCTCGACGACTTCGCCAACCGGGTCATCATCCGCAGAATGGAGCGAGCAGGGGTCTTGTGCGCCATGGTTTCGGAGGAAAACGCCGATTTCATCGAGATCCCCCGACAGTACCCGGTCGGTGACTACATCCTCATTTTCGACCCGTTGGACGGATCGGCCAACATCGACGCCAACGTGAGCATCGGGACGATCTTCAGCATCTATCGGCGCACGTCCTTCGATCAGCAGGCCGTCAGCGTCAGCGATCTGCTCCAGAAAGGCTCGATGCAGGTGGCCGCCGGATACATCATTTACGGATCGTCGACCATGATGGTCTATACGGCGGGAA
>JBFWJY010000054.1:0-15287 GCA_050252955.1 Desulfomicrobium sp. | reverse complement strand
AGATCGGCGGAACTCACCGGTCGGGGCTGGTAGTACGCGCTGCCGCGGCTTATCCCGACCAGTTCGGTCTGTCTCGTGATTGATACTTTGTGTTCGCGGTCGATCATCGCTTTGCGCTCAGCAATCCTCCCCAACAACGCAAATTCCTGCATACTGCCAAAGCAGTATTCGCCCCCCTCTCCCCTTTGGCCAAAACGGGTCAGAAATCCGGCTCCACGGCTCATTAACGAGTATGGAACCTTCGGCCAGCTCCTTGCCTCCCCCCTGAAAACATTGACCAATGCTTTCCGCCAAGGCATCAGCACCGGGAGCAGGAGGATGTTCATGAAAGCAAGCACCCGTCTCATGCAGACACCGGATCTGGATCTGCCGCCGACCCGGACCGTCAACCCGGAACTGTATCGCGGCTCCACCGTGTATTTCGATTCCTACGCCGACCTGCTCAGCGCCGGGCGGGGCGAATACCCCGGGGTGACCTACGGCACCGACAGGCTGCCGCAGCAGCGCATTCTCGAACAGGCCATCGGCGAACTCGAAGGTGCGACCCTGACCCGCGTCTTTCCCTCGGGCATCAGCGCCATCAGCGAGACCATCCTGGCTTTTGCACAATCCGGCGATCATCTGCTCGTCTGCGACAATGTCTATGGCCCGACCCTGCGCTTCTGCCGGGAGGTCCTGGGCAAATTCGGCGTGCAGACCGACACCGTGCCGGCCAATGTCGGCGCGGACATCACCGGCTTCCTGCGCCCGAACACCCGGCTCATTTTCCTGGAATCCCCCGGCTCGAACACCTTCGAGATCCAGGACATTCCGGCCATCGCCCGCATCGCCCGTGAGCGCGGCATCGTCACGGTTCTGGACAACACCTGGGCCACGCCGCTCTATCTCAAACCCTTCGCCCTCGGGGTGGACATCTCCATCCATTCGGTCACCAAATATCTTTCGGGGCACAGCGACGTGCTCATGGGTTCGGTCTCGACCACCGCGAAGCATGCCGAAACCCTGGCCAAGTCCTACGCCCTGCGCGAGATCTACGCCTCGCCCGACGACTGCCTGCTGACACTGCGCGGCCTCAAAACCCTGCATGTGCGCATGAAGGAGCATTTCGCCTCGGCCCTGCGGGTGGCGCAGACTCTTCAAGATCATCCCTTGGTCCGTGACGTCCTCTACCCGGCCCTGCCCTCGCACCCCGAGCACCATATCTGGAAGCGGGACTTCAGCGGCGCTTCCGGGCTTTTCGGCCTGACCCTGCGGCACGAGTACGCGCCGGAGGCTCTGGGCGTGTTTCTGGACTCCCTGCGCCTGTTCGGCATGGGATACAGCTGGGGTGGGTACAAGAGCCTGATCACGGCAGGAATGCCCGGACGAAACCTGCCCGGCCGCTACCACGGGCAGACGATCATCCGCCTGCACATCGGGCTTGAGGATCCGCAGGATCTGTTGGAGGATTTACGACATGGGCTGAAACTGCTTGAGAAACAGGCACCGCTGAACGACGCGTGACCCCACCCTGCCCGATGACCGGGGCGGGGTCTGCGCCATGTTGCGCAAATAACGCCAGGCCTTCACAGCCCCTCCCGTTCCACGCCGTAGCGCCGCATCTGGCTCCATACGCTGGTGCGGGAGATCCCGAGCATCCGCGCCGCCTCGGATTGGTTGCCGCCTGCTTCGCGCAGGGCCCGGACCAGGCGCTCTTTCTTGATCTCGTCCAGACTCCTTGCGGAGACATCCTCCGGAAGGCATGCCTGCGCTCCGTTCATGAGTCCGGCCGGCAGGTCGCGGGGTTCGATCATGTCCGTCTTGCAAGCCACGAAGGCGTATTCGAAGGCGCTGCGCAGCTCGCGCACGTTGCCCGGCCAGGAGTGGCGCACGAGCAGCTCCATGGCCGCGGGGGAGATGCCGTGCACTTTCTTGCCGGACTTGAGCTGCGTGCGCAGGAAAAATGTGGAGGCCAGGAGCGGGATGTCCTCGGGGCGCTCACGGAGTGACGGCATGCGGATGGGGATGACGTTGATGCGGTAGTAGAGGTCCTGGCGAAAGAGGTTGGTGGCGACAAGCGCAGGCAAATCGCGGTTGGTGGCCGTGATGATCCGGGCCTGGACCGGGATGGGGCGCTGGTCGCCCACGCGCTCGACAACCTTTTCCTCCAGCACGCGAAGCAGCTTGACCTGGATGCTGGCGGGCAGGTCCCCGATTTCGTCCAGAAAGATGTCCCCGTCGGCCGCGCTTTCGAAACGGCCCACGCGATCCTTGTGCGCCCCGGTGTAGGCGCCCTTGACATGCCCGAAGAGTTCGCTTTCCAGCAGCGATTCGTTGAGCGCCGCGCAGTTGACCTTGACGAAAGGCTTGTCCCGGCGCGGCCCGGCGTCGTGGATGGCCTTGGCCGCCAGCTCCTTGCCCGTCCCGCTTTCGCCGTAGATGATGACCGGGGAATCGATACCCGCCACCCCTTCTATGAGGTCGAAAACCTGCTGCATCTTGGCCGTGCGGCCCACGATTCCGTGAAAGGAATCTTCCCGCGATATCTCGCGCCGAAAAATCTCCAGCTGCTCCTCCTTGTCCACCAGATCGGAAATGTCGGTGATGGTCTCCACCGCGCCGATGGTCTCGCCGTCTTTGTCCTTCAGCACGGAAGCGTTCTTGACCACGGGCACGCGCGTTCCGTCCTTGCGCACCAGGGCGCACTGCTGCTTGCGCAAGGAGCCCTGCTTGAACATGACGCACCAGTGGCACTGCGGAATTCCCCGCGCCAGCTCGCAGGCCGAACAACCGAGAATCGCGCATGACGCGCCGATGAGTTCCTCGCGGGAATAGCCGGTCATCTCCACCAGCCCTTCGTTGACGGACACGATCCGGCCATCTGGCGTGACGATCATGATCCCGTCCTGAATGGTGTTGACCACGGTTTTCCAATACTGGTTCAGATTTTCTTCCATCCCCGCTGCTCCATACCATTCTGTCTTGTTTATGAACACAATACCTGTTCATGTGTTTACTTAGTGAACACCAAAAACGCAACACCTCGATTCACCGTGGGCGGACGAATGTCGCTCCTGTCAAATTTTAAGTCATTATTTCAGAGTATTGATTCTATGAAATAGAGTTTCCCTCAAGAAGCGACGTTCTGGCACGCCGCTGGCTAAAGAGAAAAAGTCGGCACTGCCGGCATGCGAGGATGATTGCCATGACCACGATCGACATGCGAAACACGTTGGATTTTTTTGGCATGCTCACGGCATGCGCGCTCATCAAAAGGCTTGGAGCCGGAGAGTCCATGCTGATCCTGGCCAACGACACATCCTTTCTGCCTGATCTGCGCAGGGTGCATCCGGAGTGCAGCTTTCAGCTCGTCCCTGCAGCCCATGGCGCGAAAAAAAGCGGCGACTATCTGTTCCAGGTCAGAAAGACGTGAGCCTTGAACCTGCAACCCTGTCACAAGGAGGACCCCATGTCCCACGTCACAGTCAACTGTCCGTATTGCCAGCAAAGCGTGACCGTCAGCCAGGGCGAAGACTATGCCCCGCAGTTTCATGCCTGCCCCGGATGTGGCAAACGGTTCATTGTCGAGCGCGGAGCGGGCAGAATCAAGGTGATGAAGGAAAAGGAAGCGCCGTGCATGAGCAACCCGGAATGCCGGGACATCGAGACCAGCGCCACGTGTGAAGAATAACAAAGAACATGCGACAGGATGAATCCATGCCCTTGAATCACGCACAACGGTTACGTCGGAGACATACATGAAAATCAATCGCAGACACTTCCTCGCGACCGGGCTGGCAGCCGCCACAGCGGCGGTTGCGCGCCCGGCGGCGCTCGCGGAGGGCGCGGCATCCGCGGAACGCGTCGTTCTGGCCACCCTCATCGACATCTCCAAATGCATCGCCTGCGGCGCGTGCGTGGAGGCCTGCCGCGAGACCAACGGGCACAAGTTCCCGCAGCCGCAAAAGCCCTTCCCCAAGATGTACCCGTCCAAGGTCAAGGCCTCCGACTGGTCGGACAAGCAGGATGTGGACGACCGACTGACTCCCTACAACTGGCTCTACATCCAGACGGCCTCGGGCGAATACGACGGAGAGCCCTTCGAGCTGAACATTCCCCGCCGCTGCCTGCACTGCCAGAACCCGCCCTGCGCCAACCTCTGTCCCTGGGGCGCGGCATCCAAGGATGGCAAGGGCATCGTCAGCATCAATGACGAAATCTGCCTGGGCGGGTCCAAATGCAAGGATGTCTGCCCCTGGCATATTCCCGAGCGCCAGACGGGCGTCGGGCTGTATTTGAAGCTGGCCCCTGGCTTTGCCGGAAACGGGGTCATGTACAAATGCGACCGCTGCCGGGACCGCGTAGCCCTTGGGGAGACTCCGGCCTGCATCGAAGCCTGCCCCGAAGGCGTGCAGACCATCGGCCCGCGCGACGAAATCCTGGCCCAGGCCCGGGAACTGGCTGAACGCACCGGCGGCTTCATTTACGGCGACACGGAAAACGGCGGCACCAACACGTTCTACGTCTCTCCCGTGCCCTTCGACGTGCTCGACGCGGCCATTGAAAAAGGACCGGGAAAGCCGCACCTGGCCGCCGTGGGCAATCCCTTTTCCAAAGAGGAAGTGCTGGCCCGAGCCGTTTACGCGGCCCCTTTGGCCGGTGCGGTGGCCGGAGTGCTGCATCTGGTGCGCGGCGCCACCTCGGAGGACGACCATGAATAGCTTGACTCTCGTGTTTCGGCTGACCGTCGTGGCCCTGCTCTTCACGGGTTTCGCCCAGATGCCCATCTTCGCCCGCTACTACCTGGCCGACGTACCGGGTTTCGGCTGGACCGCCGACTACTATTTCAACCATGTCGCCCATTACATCCTGGCCATCGTGCTGCTGGCGATTCTTGGCTGGCGGCTGCCCCGCGTCCTGCGCCGCCCTGCCTGGACGGCCATGGACGTGGTCGTCGGCCTGTGCTGGGCCGGCATCGTCCTGACCGGCATCGTCCGGGTCATGAAGAACCAGCCGGAGAGCTACTTCTCCCCGACCCTGGTCATGTGGGTCGACTGGCTGCACCTTGGGTTTGTCATCCTGCTCGGGGCGGCGAGTCTGGCTCGATTCATAACCGCAGGCGCGCAAGCGAAAGCGGGCGGGAGCGGCACCCCATGAACGGAAAGTGCCGGCGGTCCGGCATCTGTTCGGGAAACCTTGGCCAAAGAAAAAGCGGAACGGGAGAAAAGTCGCGGGCCGTCCCGCGCCTTCAGATGAGTTCCCGGACCTTGTTCATCAGTTCCGAACTGTCGTAGGATTTGACCACGTAGGCGTCGGCGGCGATGGATTTAAGGTCGATGCGGAAGCTGTCGTAGGCGGTGCAGAGGATGATGGGCAGTTCGGCGTGCTTGCAGCGGATGATCTGGAGCATGTCCAGTCCGGAGCGGCTCTCGAGCTTGATGTCCAGGATGATCAGGTCGGGCTTGTGTTCTTCCACCAGGGCGAGCGGGTCGGAACCGCCGTCCGAAAGCACCGTTTTGTAGCCAAGAGCCCCGAGTTCCTCGGCATAGAGCATGCGCACATGCTCCTCGTCGTCGATGACCAGAACGGTTTTTCGATCCATCATAGCCTCCCTATTGCCTAATTTCTTTTTTCCGTAGCAGACTTCGTCCGGCCTTGAAAAGAATCTCCTGTCCGAAATCCTATCTTTTTCACCGAAACGCGAATCGCGGCCCGGCAATCAGGTCCGTGGCCCGTGGATTCTTTTTGCCAGGGCTTCCCGCGCAAGACGAGTGATGAACACGGTCACAGCCAGGGTGGCCAACAGGCCGACGCCGTAAAGAATCCATTCCGCGGGGCTCCGCCCGTTGTTCCCGACGCCCAGGCTGGCCAGATCACCGGCCAGAGAGCCGAAATAGACATACATGAACATGCCCGGGATCATGCCCAGCCAGGATGCGAAGAAGTAGTCCCTGAGGCTCACCCGGGTCAGGCCGAAGGCGTAATTGAGAACGTTGAACGGAAACAGGGGAGAGAGCCTGGTCAGAAAGACGATCTTCCATCCTTCCCTGGCCACGGCCTCGTCCATGGCGGCGAATGTGGCGTTGCCCGCCACGCGCCCGGCGACCCAGTCCCGCGCAAGATGCCGACCGACCAGAAAAGCGCAGGTCGCGCCCAAAGTCGCGCCCACGGATGCCGCGATGGCTCCCTGCGTGAACCCGAAAATCGCGCCTGCGCCAAGGGTCAGGATGGCCCCCGGCAAGAGGAAGACGCAGGCCAGGATGTAGAGCGCGATGAAGATGATCGGACCCAGGGGGCCAAGACCCGATATCCAGGCCAGGGCGTCGCGGAAAAGCTGCCGCACGTCGAAAAATCCGATTGCGGCGACCAGCGCGGCGGCAATGGCCAGGACAAGCATGGTTTTGACGATGGAGCGGCGGCCCGGATCCCATGCGTTCATGCGTAGCCTCCTCCGGTTCGGGACCGACGCGGGCGGGACTGTTGGCGGATTGTTCGCTTCACGCGGCGGCCCGGACTCAGACGTCGTAGGATGTGGAAGCGGTCTTGCCGCCCCGGCCGGTCCAGTCGGTGTGGAAAAACTCTCCCCGCGAGCGGTCGACGCGTTCATAGGTGTGCGCACCGAAATAATCACGCTGGGCCTGCAACAGGTTCGAGGGTAATCGGCCCGAGCGGTAGCCGTCGTAATAGGCCAGGGCCGCGCCCAGCGCGGGCGTGGGGATGCCGTGCAGGGTGCCGGCCACCATGACCCTGCGCCAGCCGCCCTGGGCGTTTCGCAGCGCCTGCGCGAAAAAAGGATCAAGGCAGAGATTCGAAAGGTCGGTCGCCTGCGCGTAGGCGTCCCTGATCCTGTCCAGAAACGCGGCGCGGATGATGCACCCTTCCCGCCAGATGCGGGCGATGCCGCCGTAATCCAAAGACCAGCCCTGCTCCCTGGCCGTGGCCCGCAGAATCTGAAAGCCCTGGGCGTAGGATATGATCTTCGAGGCATAGAGGGCCTGTTCAAGGTCGTCGATGAAGGCCTGTTCGTCGACGTCGAAACGCGCCTGCGGACCATCCAGCACCATCGCCGCCGCAAGGCGCTCCTCCTTCATGGCCGCGAGGCTGCGCGCGAAGACTGCCTCGGCCATGAGCGTCAGCGGCTGGCCCGCGTCGAGTCCGGCCTGCACGGTCCATTTGCCCGAGCCTTTCTGCTGGGCGACGTCGAGGACGAGATCGAGCACGGCTTCCCCCTCCCGGTTCCGAAAACCGAGAATGTCCGCCGTGATTTCGATCAGGTAGGAATTGAGCGGCCCCCGGTTCCAACGCCTGAAGATTTCCCCCATCGCGTCGTTGGACAGCCCCAGGCCTGTTTTGAGCATGTGGTAGATTTCGCAGATCAGCTGCATGTCGGCGTATTCGATGCCGTTATGCACCATCTTCACGAAATGCCCGCACCCGCCCTCTCCGATCCAGTCGCAACATGGCGCTCCGTCCGGGGTGACGGCGCAGATCTTCTGGAGGATGGGGCGCACGTGGTTCCAGGCCTCGGGCGCGCCGCCGGGCATGATGGATGGGCCGTTCAGGGCGCCTTCCTCCCCGCCGGACACGCCCGCCCCGACATACAGGATGCCCCGCTTTCCAGTCTCTTCGACCCGGCGAGCGGTATCTTGGAAATGGGAATTGCCGCCGTCGATGAAGATGTCGCCCGCGTCGAGCAGGGGCATGACGGCGGAAAGGAGTTCGTCCACGGCGGCCCCGGCCTTGATCATGCACATGATTCTGCGCGGCCTCGACAGGCTGGCGATCAATGCATCGAGATCACGGCAGCCGATGAATTTCTTGCCTGCGCCGCGCCCGGCAAGAAATTCGTCGACCTTTTCCGATGTGCGGTTGAAACAGGCCACCGTGAAGCCCCGGCTCTCCATGTTCAGGGCCAGGTTCTCGCCCATCACGGCCAGCCCCACGATTCCGATATCAGCCTTCATGACGGTCCCGCCTTGGTCCAAGGGTTGCCGGTCGGCCCGAAGAGCCGTCCAGAAAACACAAAGCCGCCCGGAGGCGGCATGTGCTGGGATCAGAGGGTCGCGCCCCTACTCCTGCATCTCGAAAATGGCGTCCAGATCCGCGACAAAAGGCTGCACCGCGCTCTGATCTTCGGGCGAGGCCTCAAGCACTTTTTTCATCTCCGCCATGCTCGCCTGCATCTGCGCGATCATCTGGGATTTGTATTCGGCCGGAATGTCCTTGTTTGTTTCGATCTCCGCGATGGACTGTCCCATCTGGCCCATGACGTCCTGGCCGTCCTTGCCCAGCTTCAGGGCCATGTAGGCCTGAGTCACCTGCTGCGACACGGCGGCCCAACGGTCGAAATCAAACCCGTGCTTGGCGATGATGGCCTCCACTTCGCCGCGTTCCTTGAGTCCCTGGGCCCAATCGCCAACGACCCTGGAAGTGCTGGCAAGATCGCCGTCGTCCTGGGTCTCTTCGGCGAACTGGTCGAAATAGGGCTTGAGTTCCTGCATGGAGGCGATGAAGCCCTGCACGTCCTTCGCGCTCAGACCCGAACACCAGGCGCTCTGGGACAACAGCACTGCCACCATGAGAATCCCGGCCATACGCACCAATTTCATAATTCCTCCTCCAAAAATATGTAGAATTGCGTAATCGATTTTCAGGACACCTTCATCTCTGTATTGCTCTTTCGTGGCAATATATTTATGTCAGCGCGAACTCAAGGGGCTTAAAAACGAATTAGCGCCAAATCTCCAAAAATTCACCATGGAGGCTGTCATGAATCCCAAGGAACTTCTATACGCAAAATCCCATGAATGGGTCAAAGTCGAAGGCGACGAGGCCGTAGTGGGCATCACCCACTTCGCGCAGGAACAGCTCGGCGACCTGACTTTCGTTGAGCTGCCGCAGCTCGGCGACGAAGCCGTGGCCGGGTCCGAAATCGGAACCGTCGAGTCGGTCAAGGCCGCCAGTGAAATCTATTCTCCGGTCAGCGGAGAGGTCACCGCCGTCAACGCCGAACTGGAAAACGCACCCGAGCTGGTCAACAAGGACGCATTCGGCGCGGGCTGGCTCTACAAGGTCAAGCTGACCGCGACGCCCGAAGGGCTCCTCGACGCCGACGCCTACGCAGCCATGTGCGCCGCCGAAGCGCACTAATCCTTACAATCAGGCTGCCCACCCGCTGCGCGAACGTTCATCAACCAGTCCCTGAACCCCTCGCCTCCGGCTGGATGGGCACAGCCCACATCCGGAGGCACCATGCCCTTCATACCGCATACCCCTGACGAACAGCGCGACATGCTGGCCACCATCGGCGTGGACAGCATCGAGGCCCTGTTCGAAGACATTCCGCAAAAATTCCGGGCCGCGGAGCTGAATTTGCCCGAGGGCCTAAGCGAAATGGAAGTCCGCCAGAAGCTCGAAAAGACGGCGGCCAAAAACCACACGGATCTGACGTCCTTCCTGGGCGCCGGTTTCTACGACCACTACATCCCAAGCGCCGTGGACGCCCTGTGCAGCCGGGGAGAATTCTACACCGCCTACACCCCTTACCAGGCCGAAGCCTCCCAGGGCATGCTCCAGGCCATCTTCGAGTACCAGACCGCCGTGTCGCGCCTGCTGGACCTGCAATACGCCAACGCCTCCCTCTACGACGGCGGCACGGCCCTGTACGAATCGATCATGATGGCCGTGCGGCACACCAAGCGGTCGCGCATCGTCATCTCCGAGAGCGTCAACCCCATTTACCGGGTCATGCTCGACAGCTACACGACCAACCTCAAGCTCGAACTGGTCACCGTCCCGCACAAGGACTGCCACACGGACATGGAGGCCATGCTCGCCGCCCTGAATAAAGACACGGCAGCGGTCATCGTCCAGAACCCCAACTTCTTCGGCACGGTGGAGGATTTCACCGCTCTCTTCGCCACGGCCAGGGAACAGGGCATCGTGTCCGTCATCTCGACCTACCCGATCATGCAGTCCCTGCTCAAGACTCCGGGCCAGATGGGCGCGGACATCGCCGTGGCCGAAGGCCAGAGCCTGGGACTTCCCTTGAGTTTCGGCGGCCCGTACCTGGGCATCATGGCCTGCAACAAGCAGCTCATCCGCCAGATGCCCGGTCGCGTCGTCGGCCGCACCGTGGACAAGAACGGGCGGACCGGCTTCGTGCTGACCCTGCAAGCCCGCGAGCAGCATATCCGCCGCGAGAAGGCCACTTCCAACATCTGCTCCAATCAGGCCCTGTGCGCCCTGCGGGCGCTGATGTACGTGAGCCTCCTGGGCCCGCAGGGACTGAGGAAAACCGCCCAGCTCGGCATCGAGCGGGCCCACTACGCCGCAAACCGCCTGGAGCGGCTGCCCGGAGTGCGCGTGGTCAACCAGCCTTTCGGCAACGAATTCACGGTCAAGCTGCCCGTGCGGGCCTATGAGGTCATCGACAAGCTCCTCGACTACAAGTTCGTGCCCGGCTTCCCCCTCGGGCGCTACTACCAGGGCATGGACAACCATCTCCTGGTGGCCTGCACCGAAAAAACCACGAATCAGTGCATCGGCATCCTGGCCGAGTTGATTGGAGGCGCCCTGTGAAAACCCTGTTCCAAGATTCAGCCAAAGGCCGCGTCGGCGTGTGGCCCAAGGAGCCCAGAGGCAACACGGAAGGCGACATCCCCGCCTACCTCCTGCGCGACGAGGCGCCCAAACTGCCCGAGCTGTCCGAAATAGACGTCATCCGCCATTTCACCCGGCTCTCGCGCCTCAATTTCAGCGTGGACAGCAATTTCTATCCCCTCGGGTCGTGCACCATGAAGTACAACCCGAAATTCACCGAAACCGTGGCCGCCCAGCCCGGGTTCACCTCCGTGCATCCGCTCATCCCGCAGCTCAAAGGCGCCGGAAACATGACCCAGGGCGCCCTGGAAGTGCTCTACGAAACCGAACAGCTTCTGGCCGAAATCACAGGCATGAGCGCCTTCACCCTGCAACCCATGGCCGGGGCCCACGGCGAGCTGACCGGCGTCATGCTCATGGCCGCCTACCACAACGACAAGGGCAACAAGAAAACCAAGATCATCGTGCCCGACTCCGCCCACGGCACCAATCCGGCCTCGGCGGCCATCGCCGGGTACGACGTGGTCTCCATCCAGTCCAAGAACGGGATGATCGACCCCGACGAACTGGAAAAGGTGCTCGACGACGAGGTCGCGGGCCTGATGATGACCTGCCCCAACACCCTGGGCCTGTTCGAGTGCGGCCTGGAGCGCATCGTCGAACTGGTGCACGGCGTGGACGGGCTGCTCTATTACGACGGCGCGAACCTGAACGCCATCATGGGCAAGATGCGCGTGGGCGACGTGGGCTTCGACGTGGTGCACCTGAACCTGCACAAGACCTTCGCCACGCCCCATGGCGGCGGCGGTCCCGGCTCCGGACCGGTGGGCGTGAGCCAACGGCTGATGGACTACCTGCCCGTCTCGCGCGTGGTGAAGCTGGAGGACGGCCAGTACTTCCTGGATTACGACTATCCCAAGTCCATAGGCTACATCGCGCCCTTCTACGGCAACTTCGGTGTCATTTTGAAAGCCTACGCCTACATCCTGCGCCTGGGCCGCGAAGGCATCGTCCGCGCTTCGGAAAACGCTGTCCTGGCCGCCAATTACCTCAGAAAACGCCTGGAAGACGTGCTCGAAATTCCCCACGACCGCATCTGCATGCACGAGTTCGTGGCCTCGGCCGCCAAGCAGGCCGAAAAGGGCGTGCGCGCCCTGGACATCGCCAAGGGCCTGCTGGACAAGGGGCACTACGCCCCGACCATCTACTTCCCGCTCATAGTCAAGGAATGCCTGATGTTCGAGCCCACGGAGACGGAGAGCAAGGAAACCCTGGATGGATTCGTGGACGACCTGATCGAGATTCTCGGTCGTGTCGAAACCGATGCGGCATCGATCCAGAACGCGCCGATCACCACTCCGGTGCAGCGCCTCGACGAAGTGCGGGCGGCCAGAAGCATGGAGCTTGTGGACGACGCCGGACTCTGATCCACCCCCAACGCCATGAAAAAAGCCTCCACTTACGGAGGCTTTTTTCATGGCCTCGCAGCAACAAGCCATTCCCTTTTCAAAACAAGGGCTCCGTGACATTTTGGCGTACCTTTCAACAGCTCATCACATCTTCCGCACTGTGCAATAAAATCCATTGCTTTCACGCACCCACCTGATTACACAAAACGCACATATTATTTTACGGGGTGCCCATGTCATACATATTTGTCATACCTTCGCTGCTGTGTCTTGCGGCGCTCATGTATTTTTATGTCTCGCGCAAGCCTGAACTGGAACCCATCATCGGGGAAGACCACGTTCCCGTGAAGATGAATCCCCTCCCCACGGAACACAATTCCTTCAACGAATGGGAAACAGTGCTGATCAACGCGCTGGATCATATCTATTCCGGCACGCCGTCTTCCACCGGCAACCAGCTGACCCATGTCTACGAGCCGCCGTCCGCATTGGCCCACACGGCCATCGCAAGCCTGGTCAAGGCTTTCGACAAGGTCGGCACCCTCCATTCTTCCCTGGCCGCCATCGACAAACCGGACGTGAGCATGAAGGAACTCGGCGACCTGGTCACCCGCGATCCCCTGCTCTCGACCCGCGTGCTCAAGACCGTCAACTCGCCGTTTTTCCGCGTGGCCACGGATGTCAAATCCATCCATACCGCCGTGAACATCCTGGGCCTGACCAATCTCAAAAACCTCATCGCCTTCGGGGTCATGCCCTATTCGCTGTACAAGGATCCGGAGCATCGACGCATGTTCAAGACCATCTGGCAGCACATGAACTCCACCGCCATCACCGCCTCGTACATGGCCAGAGCCAGACAGGACATGGACAGCGGAACGCTGTACACGGCGGGGCTGATGCACGACATCGGCAAGCTTGTGCTCATCCTGCTGGTCAAGGATCCCGACGAAGGAGAAATCTACCCCCTGAGCCTGGATCGCGAATACGAACGGCTCATGGCCACCCATATCCAGGCTGCCCGGATCATGGCCAACGGCGGCGGCATCCCGCCGCAGCTTGCCCCCCTCGTGCTGAATCATCATCTCCCAGGGCTGCTGCCCGTCTCGCAACTCGACTGCGACGCGCAGCAGGCCAAGATTCTGACCGTCCTTTTCCTGGCCAATCAAGTGGCCAAGCTCATCTCTCCCCACGGCACCCTGCTCGACGACGTGCGCAAGCTGGATCAGCTCGATCCAAGCTACCGCGAAATCGTGTCCAAGCAGGAAGCCCGGGAAATTCTGCTCAGCCCCGGCCTGATCGACGACGTGATGAGCAACGTGCGCCTGGTGCAGGCGACGCTGAACTGAAGACCCGGATGGTGGATGGGAATGGCCTTTTCAAGCGGGAACCCTTGCGCCGCTGAAGCGCTCTGTTGGCGAAGCGTTTCGCTCCGCTTTCGACGGACGGGGGGAACGTGTGGACGCTATCTGCAGATTGTGGCGTTTCGACCGCACTTCTTGGCTGCGTACATGTTCTGATCGGCCCGGTCCACGAGATCCGAGACGGACTCGCCCGGGCGGTGGCTGGTCACTCCCAGGCTGATCGAAACGTGGACGCCGTCTGACGCTTTGGGATAAAAGGCGTGTTCGAAGAAAACGACCCGGATGCGTTCCGCCACCCGCGCGGCCTCCTCGCGGGTTGTCTGCGGCAACACGATGATGAATTCCTCGCCTCCGTACCGATAGGCGGAGTCCGATTCGCGGATGAGCTTCTGGATGATCCGTCCCAGTTCCGAGAGCACCGCGTCCCCGCTGAGGTGGCCGTAGGTGTCGTTGTAGCGCTTGAAATTGTCGATATCGATGACGCACAGGGACAGCGGACTGTTGTAGCGCGTGGCCCGCTCCACCTCGGCCTGCACCTGCCGGAAAAAGTGACGCGCGTTGTAGAGCCCGGTAAGTTCGTCGGTGAGGCTCAGTTCCCGGTAGCGCGTTTCGCTGCGCCGCAGGTCCTCCTCGATGCGCTTGCGGGCCATGATCTCCTGGCGCAGTTCGATGGTGCGGCGCTGCACCTCTTCTTCCAGATGCTCGCGGTAGAGCCTGTTTTCCCGCTTCAGATGCACCTTTTCGATGCTCTTGTTGACCGAGTGCAGCACGAATTCCAGATTGAGAAAGGGTTTGACCAGAAAGTCCCACGCACCCCGGCGCAGGGCCTCGATGGCGTCGTCCGTGGAGCCGACGCCGGAGATGACGATGAGCGCGGTCTCCTCGTCGCGTTCGGAGATGTGGCGCAACACGTCGAGGCCGGACAGGTCCGGAAGCTTGAGGTCAAGAAGCACCAGATCCGGAAGCTCCGAGTTGTAGAGGTCGAGCCCCTTGGCGCCGGTGTCCGCCAGAATGACTTCATGGCCTTGCTCGCGCAGATAGTCCCCGAGCAGTTCGAGCAATGTCGGCTCGTCGTCGACCAGGAGAATGCGGGCTTTGTGTGGACTCATGTTCAAACCGGGGTTGCGGTCATGGATATGAAAACGATAATCTGTATTTCATGTAAGACACAAGCATCTTTTTCAATAGCAAAAAAATGTTCAGGCAGAGCGGCGATTTCAAAGGGTTAGGTGGGAAGCATCACCAAAAACCCCTTCCGGCAGACATTGACATCGACAAAATCAATAACTACTTCCTTTCCCACATCAAAGGAGGATTCCATGTTCGAACTTACGAAGGCTGCCAAAGAGCAGCTCGATATGCACTTCGCCGGCAAGGAAGTGTCCCCGATCCGGGTCTACATGGCGGCTGGCTGAGGCGGGCCTCGCCTGGCGCTTGCTCTGGATGAGCAAAAAGACAACGACGTAGTACACGAAATTGACGGATACAAATTCCTGGTCGAAACAGCCCTGATGGAAGAATCGAAACCCATTTCCGTGGAATTCCACCCGCACATGGGCTTCAACATCAAGTCCGGGCTCAAAACCACCTCTTCGGGCTGCTCTTCCTGCACATCCTGCGGCTAAAAAAAGGCTTCACGAAGATCAAAAAAGGCTGTCCGTCGCGGGCGGCCTTTTTCTTTTACAGGCCTTCCCGGGCATTTCGTACCCATTGGACGGCAGTTTCGATTTTTTTGTTTTTTTTCGAAAAAAGTCTTTGACAGCGGGCATGTGGCTCTATAAAGACTGTTTCTCGTTGGACGGGACGGGGCGGTTAGCTCAGCTGGGAGAGCGTCGGCCTTACAAGCCGAGGGTCATAGGTTCGATCCCTGTACCGCCCACCACGAAGACAAAATGCGGGGTCGTAGTTAAGTCGGTTATAACGCCGGCCTGTC
>JBFWJY010000053.1:0-15475 GCA_050252955.1 Desulfomicrobium sp. | reverse complement strand
TCTCCCAGCCCGCCGAGGGGGGTCAGGGTCACGTGCGATTCGGACATCAAGGGTCTCCGGTGTGTTGAAGTGTTCGCGATGCGTGCGCATCGTCACGGAAACTAAGGGAATTGGAAGCCAAGGACAAGGCCAAAAAGAAGGCCGCGCGGGGCGGCCTTCGATAAAGCGGTGGGAAGGGGCTTATTCTTCTTCCTTCTTGCTGTCGGCGATGACCTGTTCGGTCACGTTGGGTGGGCATTCCTCGTAATGGGCGAACTCCATGGTGAAGGTGCCCTGGCCGCCGGTCATGGAGCGCAGATCCGGAGCGTATTTCATCATTTCGGCCATGGGCACGTGGGCTTTGACCTCGGTGATGCCGCCGATGGAGTCGGAGCCCAGGACCCGGCCGCGGCGGCTGGAGAGGTCGCCGATGACGTCGCCCATGAACTCGTCGGGAATGAACACGCTGGCGAGCATGATGGGTTCGAGCAGTATGGGGTTGCACATCTCCACGGCCTTCTTGAAGGCCAGGGAGCCGGCGATCTTGAAGGCCATTTCCGAGGAGTCGACGTTGTGGTAGGAGCCGTCGTAAACGGCCACCTTGAAGTCGACCATGGGATAACCGGCCAGAAATCCGCGCGCCGCCGCTTCCTGGATGCCTTTGTCCACGGCCGGAATGTAGTTGCGGGGGATGGAGCCGCCCACAATCTCGTCGAGGAATTCGTATCCCGCGCTGCGTTTGTTGGGCTCCATGCGTATCCAGCAGTCGCCGAACTGTCCGCGCCCGCCGGACTGCTTCTTGTGCCGGCCCTGGACCTGGGCCTTGCCTTTGATGGTCTCGCGGTAGGGAATCTTGGGGGTTTTGAGGACGATGTTGGTCTTGTAGCGGCGTTTGACCTTTTCCACCGCCAGCTCGATGTGCAGCTGCCCCATGCCGGTCAGAAGCATGTCGCCGGTCTCGTCGTTGCGGACCAGGTGCAGGTTGATGTCTTCGTCGAGAAGTTTCTGCACCGCGGCGAAGACCTTGTCTTCCTCGCCCTTTTCCTCGGCCGCCAGGGCGTAGGAGATGATGGAGGGGGTCAGGGGCGGCTTGGGCAGGATGAACGGGGCTTTTTCCGCGCACAGGGTGTCGCCGGTGGCCGTGTTCTTGAGCTTGGCCACTGCCACCACGGCTCCGGGACCGACGTCCTGCTTGCAGGGCGTTTGCTTCTTGCCTTCAAGAAACAGGATCTGGCCGATTTTTTCCTTTTCGTCCTTGGTTGCGTTGAGGACTGCCGCGTCGGGGGAAAGCACGCCGGAGAGCACCCGCATGACCGAGAGCTGCCCGGCGAAGGGATCGGGGATGGTCTTGAAGACAAAGGCGGCAAGGGGCGCGTCGGGGCTCGAAGCCCGCTCGTTTCCTTCGGCGTCGAGCCAGGGCTCGTGTTCGAGGGGCGACGCCATGATGTTCTGGATGGCGTCAAGGAGGGGGGCAGCGCCCTTGTTCTGCATGGCCGCTCCCGCGCAGACCGGAACCAGGGCGCGGCTCAGCACGCCTGCGCGCAGGCCGGCGATCATCTCTTCCTCGGTCAGCGACCCTTCTTCCAGATATTTCTCCATCAGCTCTTCGCTGCTTTCGGCGATATTCTCGATGGCGATCTCGCGGGTCATGGTGACTTCGTCGGCCAGGTCCTCTGGCATGTCGATGGGAGTCAGGCCGCCCTTGTCGTCAAAGGCGTAGGCCTTGTCGGCCAGGACATCGACGAGGCCGCGAAAATCGGCTTCGCTGCCGATGGGCAGGTAGAGCAGGACCGGCTTGATGCCCAGGATTTCGGACAGCCCCTGGTAGGCCATCTGGAAATTGGCGCGCTCGCGATCCATTTTGTTGATGAAGACCATGGCGGGCAGTCCGGCTTTGACGGCTTCGGACCAGATTTTTTTGGTCAGCGGCTTGACCCCGTCGATGGCGTCGATGACCAGCACGGCGTTGTCCGCTCCCTGCAGGAGATAGGGGAGGTCGCCGATGAAGTTGTTGTCACCGGGAGTGTCGATGAGAAAATTCGGGTTCTTCTTCCAGGAGAATTGGGCGAATCCGGGCTGGATGCTGCCCCTGCGTTTGATTTCTTCGGGTTCGTAATCCAGAACAGTCGAGCCTTCGTCGATTTTGCCCAGCCTGCTGACGGAACCGGCGGTGAACAGCAGCATTTCGGCCACTGACGTCTTTCCGGTTCCTCCATGCCCTATCAGGGCGAAAGTCCTCTGTTTTTGAAGTTGATCCTGCATACAGCCCCCTTATGCAAAGTATTACGCAACCATATGGCTACAGGGTATAAGATCTTTCCCGTCCTTCAAGACGGAGGGCGGGAATTCGCTTGCAAAAGAGAAGAAATTGGATGAAAGTCCCACGCTCTATAGAATTTGGCTGCCCCTGAGCGCTTGTAAACCTCCTGCGATCCTGAACTTTTTCAAGAAATACCCCTATAGGGAGGGGCCTTGGAAGTTGTCAAGAGCAAGGGGATTTTAAGCACTGCGTAATTCTTCAAAATCGTTGAGAGAACATCATGAACACGGTCGATGTCCTGGCTCATGCTTCCGCGCGCGCCGCGCTTCTGCGCTGTCCCGCGTCGGATCTCGATGTCGGCGGACCCTGGCTTTTCTGGTCCGCTCCTCCGGCCCCGGCCTTGCGCCGCAGCCTGGAAAACCAGGGCCAGCTCATTCCCGTGCTGGTCGACGCCTCCGGGACCAGGCCCCTGCTCGTCGCCGGCGCGGCCCGGGTTCGCGTGCTGGCGGAATTGGGACGGGAGGCGCTGTGCCTGGATCTGGGGGCCACGGACGGCCTGGCCAGAGGGCTTGCCTACGCGCAGTCCAACTCCGGGCGCGAAGTTTCCGACGGACAGATTGTGCTGGCCATGCGCTATTTTCAGACGCTGCCGGACTGCGATCAGACAGCGGTGCTGGAATCCCTGGGGCTTGAGCCGCGTTCCAAGCGGCTGCGCCTGGTCCGGTCCTTTCTGTCGCTGCCCGGGCGGTGGGACGCGTTCCTGTGCGCGGGAGCTGTTCCGCTGGCGTGCGCGGATCTGCTTGAGGCCTTCTCTCCTGGCGATCTTGAGGCGGTGGAAGCGCTTTTTACGACCTTGTCATGGTCGCGCGGGAGCGCGGTCAACGTGCTGACCTGGATTCGCGAGATTTGCGTCCGCGACCGGGCCGCTGCCGGCGAAGTGCTCGATGGCGCCGGAGTGAGGGACATCCTGGCTGGCGGCCTTTCACCCAAGGACGCCATGAACCGCATCACGCAGGAGGTGCGTTTGCTGCGCTACCCGGCCTTGTCCGGGATGGAGCGCGATTTTCTGACGGCCGCCCGCGTGGTGTCGGCGGGAACATGTTGGCGGGTGTCGCAGCCGGACCTGTTCGAGAGCGACGCGGTGGAGCTCAGCGCGCGCCTGACCAGCACGGACGCTGTGCGCGCCGCCAGCGCGGAACTGGCCCGCATCGCGGCCCGCGAGGATCTGGACGATCTTTTTCTGGTGGGGCGCGAATGAAGAACCTGCCCCCCCACCTGCAAGGCATCAGCCGGGTCGTGGTCGATGCCTCCGTGGCCGAATCCCCCGTGGCCCGGCGCGTGCGCGAACGATTGCCGCATCTGAAGGCGGAGATTCTGCCCGAGGGGGAAACCCTGTCTCCTGGACTTGCGCGGGAGGACATCCTTTATCTGAAGCGGTACCGCGGGCGTTTTTTGCGCCATTGTCCCGGCACCAGCCATTACCGTTGCTGCGGCTACCAGATCATTCACATCGGCGAGAATTGCCCCCTGCGTTGCTCCTACTGCATCCTGCAGGCGTATTTTCATGACCGGGTGCTCAAGGTCTGGGCCAATCAGGACGACCTGTGGAGCGAGCTGGACCAGGCTTTCAACGCGCACCCCTCCCTGCGCTACCGGGTCGGGACCGGAGAGTTCACCGACTCCCTGGTGCTGGAGGCCCTGACCGGCTACAGCCGCGACCTGATCGAATTTCTGGGGCGCTATCCCCAGGTCTGTCTGGAACTCAAGTCCAAGGTCGTGGATCTGTCCTGGATGGATGTGGTTCGTGATCCGTCCAGGGTTCTGCCGGCCTGGTCCATGAACGCTCCGGCCATTGCCGAGCATGAGGAGCAGGGGGAGTGCGCCGGCCTGGAAGAGCGCCTGGCGGCGGCCAGAACCTGCGCCCAGGCGGGATTTCGGGTCTGTCTGCATTTCGACCCCATGATTCATTATCCCGGCTGGCGTGAAGGCTACGCCCGGACCGTGGAGATGATCTTCGACCATCTGCGGCCGGAGCAGATCGCCTATGTCAGCATGGGATCCTTTCGACACATGCCGGACCTTAAGCGCAGCATCACCGAGAATTTTCCGGAATCGACGTACATCTACGGCGAATTCGTCACCGGGCTGGACGGCAAGCAGCGCCTGCTGCGGCCATTGCGGGTCGAGCAATTCCGTTTTTTGGCGGATGCGTTGCGTCGGGGCGGGCTGGATAGACAGCTGTATCTGTGCATGGAATCGGACGAGGTCTGGCAATCCGTGCTCGGGCGCACTCCGGCGGATATGGGCGGGTTGTATCGGCATCTCATGGCGCAGGCTTTTGGCGAGGAAGGCTAGGAGACGGAGAGGCTGCGTTCGCAGGCGGCACGTCGTCGGCGTGGTCTTGTGGCGCGGGAAGCGGTTCGGGGAGAAGAGGCTCTTGGCGGTAGGCGGCCCGTTGCCGGCATGGTCTTGAGGCCCGCCGGAACTCCTTCGCGGGCCTCGTAGAGCTGAGTCGTCGCGTGACGGGCGAAAAATTCCGGCCAGGCGGGCGGCGACGATTCAGCAAACGATGCCAGGCTCAGTCAGACAGCCGACGCGCCTCAAGACCATGCCGACAACGTGCCTTGAGGCGCTGGTGGACGTAATTGCTTTGTGCCTGGCCCCAAGGCTTGGTCGGCGGAGGCACCAGGAATCGATTTGGGAAGAAAGACGCTCTGTTGCTGTGTTTACAGGAAGAGAGGGCGAAGGTTCACTCCGCCTTGGGCTGCGGTTTCATGATTCCCCCCAGGTCCAGATTCATGTTCTTGATGCAGCTGTCCTTCAGGTGGCAGCGTTCGCATCCGTAGCGGTGGGGATAGGGAGTCAGGGTCGCGTATTTGCGGTTCAGGGCCCCGGAATCCTGGAGATCCAGGCCGATTTTTTCCAGCGTCCGGCCCAGCGGCTTGGTAGGTTCCGGCACCGGCGCACACTGTTTTTCCCCCAGTTCGGGCATCAGCGTCTTCAATGTGCCCATGATCATGGTCTGGGCGATGGCCTCATGTTTGAACCCTTCCGACGGAGACTGCTTCCAGATCTCGTCAACCTGAACCTCCACGGCCTCATCCAGAAAAACAACCACGTGTTCCTTGCGGTCGCCGAGCTTGTAGACTTTAAGGTGCGGCAGCCATTTTTCCCAGACGTCGAGCACGGCGATCATGTCGCGCGGTCCGAGTTCGTCGATCTGGGACAGAAAAAGAAACGTGGAAAAATCGAACTCCGGTCGCACCGGGAGTTGCGTGATGGACAGCGTTTTCATCTGCGTGAACCTGTTGGGTCTTAGGGTATCGGGAAGTCCGGATTACGGAGCCAGGGCGTGGGTTGGTCCTTGATATAGTTGCGCGTGAAACTCAAGGCTTTTCTCTGGCCCCCAGGTTTCTGGCTGCCCACAGGGAGGCTTGCAACCGATTGGGGACGTCGATTTTCTTGTAGATGTTGTAGATGTGCGATTTCACGGTGTTCAGGCTCAAAAAAAGTTTTTGGGCAATGTCCTTGTTGGTGGCCCCGGCCGCGAGCATGAGCAGTATTTCCTGTTCGCGCTGGCTGAGTTCGTTCTGCGCTTCCTCCACTTCGATGATTTCGGAGTGGTGATGCTGCTTGCCGAGAAGAAAGGCGGACATGGCTTCGCGTGAGAACCAGAGCTCGTTTTCGAGCATGGCGCTGACTCCCTTGACCATGAATTTGAAGGGGGAGTTGCGGTAGAAGATGCCCCGAATGCCCGAATTGATGGCTTCGAGTTCCAGCGAGCGGTCTTCCGGGACGTTGAAGAGGGCCACGGACGAGGACATGAAGGGCGAATTCTCGCCGTTCGCCTCCTGCAGGAGTTCCGCCATGGACATGCCTGCGCAGTCGACCAGGGTCAGGTCGGGCCGGGCGGTTTCGAGGATTTTGGGCAGGGACGGGGAGTGGCTGCAGCTCACGCCGGTCTCCTGGCTGAGCCTGGCGGCCAGAAGATCGTTTAAAAGCGGGTCGTCCCCGACGATTCCCAGCATGGCCGGACCGGACTGCCCCGGCTTTCTGTCCGAGACGGTGCGAATGGCGGTGACCTTTTCCGGATCGAAGGAAATGGCCATGCCGGCCGCCTCCGTGCGCACCACCGTCCCTTCCACCCGGAAGCGGGATTGCGGCTGGCCCGAACGGATGCCGCCGAAATCCAGGGAGATGTTAATGATCACGCCTGTGCCGACGGGGTAGGTCTGTCCGGTTTCGAAAAAGACTCCTCCTGCGGAGATGTTTGTCGTGGCCAGTTCCTGGTCCGAGTAGTTGTGCATGATAGAGCTCACTTTCGAAGGAATGCTCATTGGAAAACGTTCTGTTCTGCGTCTGTTGTCCCGTCTGAGTTCCGCGCTGTGGTTCATGTTTCCTCCGAGGTGGATCCGTTTGCGTGTCAGTCCGATGCCTTGGGCTCCACGCCGGAGAGGTGTTGCGGCAGCAGCTTGTTTTTCTTGAGGTATTCCAGAAATTTCACGGCGATTTCCAGCTTGTTGTTGAGGCTTAGGGCCGTGCGCAGGTGCTCGATGGTTTTTTCGATATCGGCCTTGGCGAAGCAGGCCCGGGCCATGTTGTAATGCAGGTTCTCGTCGGCCGGAGAGAGTTCCAGGGCCTTGGCGTAATACTCCACGGCCTGGTCGTACATTTCGTTCTTGCGCAGGTTGATGCCGAAATCGTTGAAAAGATGCTTGTGCTCGGCCTCGAAGGCCGCCTCGATCTTGATCAGGCGCTGGAAGATGTTGTCGGCCTTGCCCGTTTCCCCCCGCTCCAGATAGGTCAGACCCAGGCCGAAGTTGGCCCTGATGTTTTCCTCGTCCACGCGCAGGGCGTTGCCGAACTCGTATTCCGCGCTGTAGGTGTCACCGTTGACCCGGTGCCGTTCCGCTTTGGCGATGGTCTGATTCAGCTTGCGGATGCTGGGGTAGACCTTGCTGGAATAAAATTCCGGTTCGGGGGCGTAATTTTCCAGAAAATCTTCTTTGGGGATCTCCTGCTTGGGGCCGGAGGGCACATAGTTCGGGTTCAGGGGCTGAATCGTGATCACGCCCTGCTCGTCCTCTTCGGCAAACCAGTACATGGTCTGCGTGGTCTTGCGCACCGTCGCGCCCGCCCCGACCTTGGCAATTTTTTCGGAGGAAAAAACCCCCTTGATCCGCGCGCGTTGATTCTCTGTTTCAGACATGGGCGCCCCCGCAGGAATTATGTTATTGTCTCCAGATAGTTGCGAGCTGCTTGCACAGGATCTTCCGATCTGGTGATGGGCCGGCCGACGACAAGGAAATTGCTGCCGTCACGTGCTGCCTGGGCCGGCGTGCAGACCCTGGACTGGTCTCCGGAATCCGCATCGGGCAGTCTGATTCCGGGAGTGAGGAGCTGAAAAGATGCTCCACATGCTTGACGTATAACACGAACTTCCCTGCCTGAACAGACCACGCCGTCGAGTTTCCAGTTTTGGGCCGACCGCGCCAGATGCACGGCCAGATCGCGCAGATCGTCGGTGTTCGCCTCCGGATTCCAGGCCAGATCCCCCGGCCCCAGACTGGTCAGAAGCGTCACGGCGAGAATGCGCGGCGGCGCCTGTCCCGCCGCCAGGGCCAGGTCCCGACCCGTGGCCGCCGCTTCGCACATGGCCCGTCCGCCAAGGGCGTGAATGGTCAGCATGTCCGCGCCCATGCGGGTGGCCTGGGCCGTGGCCGCCTGCACGGTGTTGGGGATGTCCATGAACTTCAGATCAAGGAAAACCTTGAACCCCATGTCCTTGAGCCGGGCGGGCAGATCCTTGCCGCCGTCCAGGAACAGCTCCAGGCCGACCTTGACCCAGGGCACGACGCCGCGCAGGCGCGAGGCCAGGGACAGGGCCTGCGCCGCTCCGGGAAAGTCCAGGGCCACGACCAGGGCGGGGGCGGCGTTCATGACACCTCCCATTGCCGGGCCAAGGCGGCTCGCCAGGCGGCCTGGTATGTCGGCTTGGTCTTTTCGGCCAGGTAGATGGCGCGCAGCTGCTGGTAAGCCGTCTCCAGATCGTCGTTTACGACCCAGTGGTCGAACCACTGGCTGTCCGCGATTTCATGCCGCGCGGCGGCCAGACGGCGGGCCAGGGTCTCCGCGCTGTCCGTGCCGCGCCCGGTCAAGCGTTTCTCCAGCGTTTCGGGCGTGGGGGGAAAGATGAAGACGTAGCAGCCCTGGCCCATGCTCTCTCTGAGCTGGCGCGCGCCCTGCACGTCGATGTCGAAGACGATGTCCCGCCCCTGGGCCAGGAGATCCATGGTGGCCTGCCTCGGGGTGCCGTAGAGGTTGCCGTAGACCTCGGCCCATTCGGCGAAAAAATGCGCTTCGCGGCGGCGCTCGAAGTCTTCGCGGGTCAGGAAGTGGTATTCGCGGCCGTCCGCCTCGCCCGGACGGGGGAGGCGGGTGGTGCAGGACACGGAAAAGGCGAAGGCGCTGAACTCCTCGGTCAGGCGCCGTATCAGGGTGCTTTTTCCCGTGCCCGAGGGCGCGCTGACGACCAGCATCATGCCCGGGTCGATGCCTGGGTTATTCATCGCTGCCTCCGGCGGTGAAGCGTTGGCTGATGGTTTCGGGCTGGATGGCGGACAGGATGCAGTGGTTGGAATCGGTGATGATGAGCGAACGGGTCTTGCGGCCCTGGGTCGCGTCGATGAGCCGACCGGCCTGCCTGGCCTCCTCCCGCAGACGGCGCATGGGGGAGGAGGTCGGACCGACGATGGCCACCACCCTGTTTATGACCACGGCGTTGCCGAAGCCTATGTTGAGGAGCTTTTTCTTTTCCACGCGCTACTCCAGGTTCTGAATCTGCTCTCTGCATTTTTCGAGCTCGGCCTTGAAGGTCACCACCAGCTGGCTGATGCTCGTGTTCTGGCTCTTGTTGCCGCAGGTGTTGATCTCACGAAAGCATTCCTGGACCATGAAATCAAGTTTGCGGCCCACGGGCTCCGCCTGGTTGAAGTATCCGTCGATGCCCTTCAAATGGATCTCAAGGCGCGTCAGTTCCTCGGAAACATCGATCCGGTCCGAAATGACGGCCAGTTCCTGCAGCATCCGGTCCGGATCGACCTGCACGCCGCTGTCGGACAGGAGCTTGCCGACCCTCTCCTGCAACAGGGCGAACCGTTCGCCCGCGGTCTGGGAGGCCAGGAGGCGGATCTCCTCCACCAGCTCGGCCAGCCGGGCGAAACGCTGGCGCAGATCCTCCTCCAGGGCCAGTCCCTCGCGCACCCGCGCCTCGTCCCAATCGGCCAGGGCCATTTTCAGGGTCGCGGTCAGGCTCTCGATGAGCTGCGGGTTGTCGATGCCGCCCGAATCCTTCCACAGGGACGGGATGTTCAACAGGCGGTTCAGGTCCGGGCTATGGGAGATTCCGGTGGCCGAGGCCATGCGTTCCAGCTCCTGCAGCATGGCGGCCGCCATGGTCCTGTCCAGGCTCAAGGACTGCAACTCGGGGTTGTTGATCTTGAGTCCCAGGAACAGCTCGACGCCTCCTCGATTGGCCACCCCGCGCACCTCGTTTTCCCACTCTTTCTGGTGGGCATAGAGGGTGGGGGGAATTTTCCATTTCAGATCCAGGTGACGGTTGTTCAGGCTGCGGATTTCCCAGGACAGGGTCCAACCCTCCTCCTGGGCTCCGGCTCGGCCGTAACCGGTCATACTCTTTGGCATGGCGTATCCTTTTGTGTTGTTAGATGCTTGAGGGAATCCCGGTACATTTCCCGGATGCGGGTCAGATGGGCCTTGATCTCCGGCGTGGCGTAGTCCGGAAAGGTCCAGGGCAGGTCACGCCAACATCCTCCCTGATAGATGAGGGTCAGGTCGGCCCAGATGCCCCGGGACAGGTACACCCGGTGCGTGAAATTCTTGCCCGTGGCCAGGACCAGACGCTCCTGGGTGATGTAGCCCGGGTCGAGATTGAAAAGCCGCCTGCCGTCCCGGGTCCACTCATCCTCCAGGCGGTTGGTGCCCAGTTTGATCTCGGCCAGCCCGTCCAGGGGCAGGGGGCGTTCAAAGGACAGGATGCGCCGGTGAATGGGCGCGTCCAGTTCCGCGTCGTAATAGCTGGTCAGGATGAAGGGGATGGGGCTGGACTCGTAGTCCGCAGGGCCCAGAAGCTCCTCCAGCCGTGGGCGAAGCGTGGGCCAGAATGCATCCCAGCGCGCGCCGAGCACCGACAGAAAGGTGCGTCCCGGCAGGGGAAGCGCGGGAACGCTCATGCTCCTTTCCTCCCGGCATCGACAATCCTGACTTCAAGCCCGGACGGAGTCGTTCCCGTGGGGGTGACGCGCAGCAATCCCCCGGCCTGGGGCGGGGCATCGCGGACCGTGCATTCGACATAGAATTCGTTCATGCCCGTGCCGCCGTCTTCCATGGCCACGGTCATGTCCGGGCGCCGAAGCAGATCGCGCAGGAATCCGGCTCGTTGCCGGGTCACTTCCTGGCGCAGGATCTTGGCCCGTTCGCGGCGGACGTGTCCGGGCACGGAGCCTTTGAACCCCGCCGCCGGGGTGCCCGGTCGCTCGGAATAGGGAAAGACGTGGGCGTAGGAGAGGGGCAGGCGCTGCACCACGGCGAGGGTTTCGTCGGCATGGTTCTGCGTTTCGCCGGGAAAACCCGCGATGAGGTCGGCCCCCAGGCCGAAGACAGGCCAGATCGCGCGCAGCTCTTTCAGAAAGGCGAATACCTCCCGCGGCCCGTAGTGTCCTCTGCCCATGCGCCGCAGCACTTCCGGGCTGCCGCTTTGCAGGGATATGTGCAGGTGCGGGCTCATCAGACGGCTGGCCGCAAGGGTCGAAAGGGCCTTGGAGTTCAGGTCGCCCGGTTCCAGGGAGCCCAGGCGCAGCCGGGCCCGTCCCGCCCAGCGGGGGGAGAGGGCCTGGTCCACTTCGGCCAGAAGATCCCAGAAATCCGTTTTTCCGGGCAAGTCCCGGCCATAGTGGCGCAGATTGATCCCGCAGAGCGAGATTTCCCGGATGCCGGATTCCAGCAGGCGCGACGCCTCGGCGACGACCTCGGCCGGGGGGCGGCTGACGGAGCGTCCGCGCGTGGAGGGGATGATGCAGTAGGTGCAGCCGTGGGAACAGCCGTCCTGGACCTTGATCACCCCTCTGGCCCGGTTGTAGCCGGAGATGGCCAGCGCCGGGAAGGGGGCGGAAGGAGAGCCCATCGCGGTCAGCGCGGCCTTGTCCTTTTGCGCCACGACCTCGTCCACGAGGCCCAGGGCCAGGATGCGATCCCGATCCGCTTCCACGGCGCAGCCGGCCACGACGATCCACGGTTTTGGACGTGCCGCCGCGAAACCCTTGACCAGCTTCGAGAGATCGAGCACGGCCCGCTCCGTCACGGCGCAGCTGTTGATGAGCACGATGTCGGCCAGGGACGGATCGTGGGTTTCCATCAACCCGTCCGCGACCAGGGCTTCGCGGATGGCCTGGGATTCATACTGGTTGACCTTGCACCCCTGGGTGGTCAGGAAGAAAAGCTGGCCGGGTTCACGCCGCATGGATGGCCTCCGTTATGACCGCTCCGGCCAGGATCCGGCCTTCGGCGGAGTACACGGCGGCCACCTGGCCGGGCGTGGGGATGGCGCGGGGCCGGACAAAGACGATGCTCATGCCGGAATCGTCCACGCTCACGCGGGCAGGTTCCGGAGGCTGGCGGTAGATCGTCTGCGCGAGCACCTCCGCCGGCCAGAATTCTGGCGGACAGAGCAGGTTCGGAGTGTCCGTGCGGCATCCCGCCGCCAGGGTCTCGGCCTTGGGGCCGACGACGAGACGGTTGGCGTCGAAATCCTTGCCCGTGACGTAGAGCGGTTGGCTGTAGGCGATGCCCAGGCCCTTGCGCTGGCCCAGTGTGTGGTTCCAGAGCCCACCGTGGCGTCCCAGGATCGTGCCGTCGGCCAGGGTGATGGGACCGGGTCCGCCGAGCCGAACCTTTCGTTCCCGCAGGAATTCCCGGTAATCGGCGGGGATGAAGCAGACTTCCTGGCTTTCCCGCCCGGCGGGAGGCGTGAGTCCGCGCTCGGCCAGGGCCTGCCGCACGGCGCTCTTGGTCCATTCGGCCAGGGGGAAAAGGACATGCCTGAATCGCTCCCGGGGCACCCTGCACAGGAAGTAGCTCTGGTCCTTGGCCGCGTCGGCTCCCCGGAACAGGCCCGGTCCATGGGGGGTGTCGCGCAGGCGGGCGTAGTGGCCTGTGGCCAGGCGGTCCGCTCCCAGTTCCAGGGCCCGGTCCCGCAGCAGCCCGAATTTTATGGCCGGGTTGCAGGTCGCGCAGGGGTTGGGGGTCTGCCCCGCCTGGTAGGCGCGCACAAAGGGCGCGATGACCAGGTTTTCGAATTCGGCGCGCAGGTCGATGAGGTGGAATGCTATGCCCAGATCTTCGCACAGGCCGCCCAGGCGTTCACGCTGCTGTGGGTCGTCGGCGTCCGTGAAGCGGGCGTGCACGCCCATGACCCTGGCCCCGGTTTCCCGGAGCAGGATCAGGCTCATGAGGGAATCGGCCCCTCCGCTCAGTGCGATCGCGATGTTAAGCATGTAAAAAAGGCCGGAAGATCCGGCCAGGTTTAAGCAAGCGGCGTTTCGGGCAATTTGGGTAGGTGCGCTTCCAGGGTCCGGGCCGCGCACAAAAGGGTTTCTTCTTCCATGTTGCCCGCGAAGAGTTGCAGCCCCACCGGCATGCCGGTGTCCGAGCCCAGTCCCACGGGCAGGGAAAGGCCCGGCAGTCCGCTCAGGTTCAGGGAGATGGTGAAAATGTCCGTCAGGTACATCTGCAAGGGGTCGGCCGTGTTTTCTCCGATGGCGAACGCCGTGGTCGGGCAGGCCGGACCGCAGATCAGGTCGCATTTCTCCAGGGCGTTCAGAAAGTCCTGGCGGATGAGGCGCCGTACCTGTGCCGCTTTGCGGTAGTAGGCGTCGTAGTATCCGGCTGAGAGGACGTAGGTGCCGAGCATGATGCGGCGCATGACTTCCTCTCCGAAGCCTTCGCAGCGGGAACGGGTGTACATGGTGGCCAGGTCGTGGGTCTCGCTGCTGCGGCGCCCGTAGCGCACGCCGTCGAAACGGGCGAGGTTGGAGCTGGCCTCGGCCATGGCCAGAATGTAGTAGGTGGCGATGGCGTATTCGGTATGCGGCAGCGACACGGGCACGATCTCGGCGCCCAGGGATTCGGCGAGGGCGACGGCCTTGCGGCAGGCCGCGTCGACTTCGGCCGAAAGTCCCTCGCCCCAGTACTGATCAGGGAGCCCGAGTCGCAGGCCTTTGAGTGAGCCGCAACGCGTGAGCGCCTCCAGGTAATTCGGCACAGGCGCGTTGACGCTGGTGGAATCCTTGGGGTCATGGCCGGCGATGACCTGAAGGATTTCCGCCGCGTCGGCCACGGTGCGGGTCATGGGACCGGCCTGGTCCAGGGATGAGCCGTAGGCGACGAGGCCGCGGCGGGAAACCCGGCCGTAGCTGGGCTTCACGCCCACGATGCCGCAGAAGCTGGCGGGTTGGCGGATGGAGCCCCCCGTGTCCGTGCCGATGGAGCCGAAACACTGGCCCGCCGCCACGCTGGCCGCCGATCCGCCGCTGGAGCCTCCCGGCACGCGGCCGGGGTCCCAGGGGTTCTTGGTGACCTTGAAGGCGGAATTCTCCGTGGACGAGCCCATGGCGAATTCGTCCATGTTGGCCTTGGCCAGGATGATGGCCCCGGCCTCCTTGAGACGGGTCACGCAGTGGGCGTCGTAGACCGGCGTGAAATTTTCGAGGATCCTTGAGCCGCAGGTGGTGGGCATGCCGATCGTGGCCAGGACGTCCTTGATGATGACCGGGACTCCCCACAGGGGTTTGCGCGCATCCGGGCCGTTTTTGTCCATGGCCGAGGCCTGGCTCAGGGCTTCCTCGCCCGCGACGTGCAACAGGGCGTCAAGCCTCGGTTCGGTGGCGGCGATGCGCTCCAGACAGGAGCGGGTCGCGTCCTGGGCGGAGATTTCTCCGGCGCGCAGCAGGTCGCGCACCTGGGTCAGGGAATGAGAGAAGATTCGAGACATGAAAGGTTCCTCTTGGAGCGGTTCCGGGATGCGTCCGGGCTCAGACGATGCGCGGCACGATGAAGTATTCGCCGTCGCTTTCCGGCGCGTTGCGCAGGATGTCGGCGCGACTGAGTTCCTTTTTGACCTCGTCGGGGCGCAGGAAGCCGGGCTGGTCGACAGGGGTGTACATGGGCTCGACCATGCCGGTGTCGAGCTCGTTCAGCTTGTCCATGTAGCCGAGGATGTCGTCCATCTGGGCGCTCAGGCTCACGGCCTGTTCGGGACTGATTTCCAGCCTGGCCAGGGTGGCGATGGCCAGGGCTTTTTCAGGGCTTATCTTCATGCTCATCCTTTCTTTTTGTCCTGGAGTTGGATTCGGCGCGCATCGCGCTGGGTTTGCCTCTGCTCCCGGGTCTTGCGGAGCTTGTCCAGGTCCGCCGGGCTCAGGCCCTCGCGCGCCGGTTGAAACAGATACAGGTCCTGGGAGGCCCGGCCGGCGTCCCAGTGCATGGGCGCCAGGGTCCACGGCATGCGGCTGGCTGCCTCGGCCAGCGCCTGGTTGAATGCGTCGACGGAGCGATGGGCGCCTCCGACCAGGGCGGTGAAACGGACGAAATCGTAACCCAGGGCCGCCCACATGTCCGGGGCTTCCTCACCGCCTTCCTGCATGCCGAGCTTGAAATTCTTGGCGTTCTGGGAGGTCAGGTCCGGGCTCCACGCTCCGGGGAAGATCGTCAAGTCGAAGTAGTGCGCCTCCAGATTGGCTTCGGGCAGGCTCTGCCCCCAGAGTTGGGGGCCCAGAAGCAGGAGGCGGGTTTCTTCGTAATAATGGAAGAGCGGGGCCAGTTGCTGCACCCGGAAGAAAGAGTCCGGCAGAAAAACCGCCTGGAAAGGAGGCTCGGGGTTGAGCGCGTCCTTGGCGCCGCTGGCTCCGAGAATGGACGCCACGGCCTTGCTCCAGGTCGGCGGGTTTTGCACGTCGTACCCTCTGACCGTGGAGACGCGCGCGCCCAGGATTCTGGCCTGTTCCTGAAAGATGTCGGTCATGGCCGTGCCGAAACGGTCCTGGGGGTGCAGGATCGCGTAGGACGTGATCCCGAGCTGCTCGCAGCCGCGGATGACGGCCCGGACCTGGTCCGCGGGGGTGCTGAAGAAGCGCCACGCCTCCGCGCCCTCGTCTTCGACGC
>JBFWJY010000052.1:0-15896 GCA_050252955.1 Desulfomicrobium sp. | reverse complement strand
AAGACCAGGACTCATGAAGAGCTGTCTGTTGGCGTGGGAAAAGCCCTGAGCCTCGTTTCTGCAAGCGACGCCCAGGGCTGGTTTCAGTCGTGCGGATATGTACAAAATAAAAGTTAAAATGCTCTATAGGTACATCGTCGCGATGCTCGGATCCATTGCATGTATTTGATTTTTTATTTCGTTGTAATACGTCGAGGTGATAACAACCGGCAATCGCTCCATGGTCGGCAAGGCCTCGGGGGAAAGAATCGGAACGCCTTCGGAAGAAGTCGTCCCCTGCTTGCCGGGATCGTTATCGAACGCGGCCTCGATGAGGACATCCCCCAACTGCTCCCTTATTCTCTCATATCCGCCACTCATGCCCCATAGATAGATGGAGCGCCCTTTGAGTTTCTCAAGAACTTTGGCGACAACGGCATCGTGCAGGCGAAAATTTAAGCCGACCGGTTCGCCTGCAATCATTTTGTCTGCACAAAAATCAATCATCTTCGCGTACAGTTCCGATGGCGTTGTAATTTTCATAACATCCTCAAATTCCTCGTCGTTACAAAAAGCTCTCATGGTCATTTGCAACGACTCAAGATGCCAACGCTTCCTGTCGTAGCCCGAGAGTTTCTGCATTCCAAAACGTTCGACGATGGGCGACCGCGGAAACGGCGCAAACAAAAAAATATTTATGTTGTCTTTTCCAGGCTCAAACGGCAGCCGCCTAATCAAGTCGAAATTATCTTGAAGGGAAGAGTCGGGCTGAATGGGATTTCCCCCGATAAAATGATATGCGACGGAGATTCCAACCTTTTTGAGGCTGTCCGCAAACGCGATGATGTTCGCATTGTTCTGTTTACGTTTGTATACGTCCATCGAAAAGTTCTCATCGCCTGTCTGAATGGCGACGACTGAGCTCCGTAGTCCGACTTCGACTAAAAACTCTAGAAAACCGGGATGAGCACTCGTGATTTTCGGATGGAGAAAAGTGGCGAACGGCAAACCTATTTCTTTGCCATATCTTTCGAATAATCTTCTCAGGACATCCATAGGCGCAACCATGAACTCATCAAGAATGCGAACAGAGGTGTAGCCCTTTTCCTTGGCGATGAGCAATTCCGATATGATGTCCTCGACACGTCGCATGCGGCGAGGGGGCATGGTTATGTCGTAATCTTTGTATAACGTTCGCCAATTTCCGCCGGAACAGTAGGCGCACGTGCCAACGCACCCTCTCCCCATCAAGATGTCGTACTCCGTACTTGACGAATGAATGAAAGCGTCGCCATCGTGTTCGATATAAATGGAATGCTCGTAAGGAAAAAAAGGATGCGGATACTTGGATAAACGCCTCTCAGGAGGACGCAATTCCTGCAACACGATCTTGCCGTTCTTTTTGTAGACGGTGTTTGCTATCCCTTCGGGGCTTCGTTTTTCATCAACGCAGGCGGCAATATCGGCTATCGCCTCTTCGCCGTCCCCGCGGACAACAATATCCACATAATTCAACCACTTTTCATATGCCAATGTCGGCCCGAAGCCGCCAGCGACAAAAAAAGCACTGGGGATATGTCGTCTGATCTCCCCAATAATATTTTTTGCTATTTCATCGTAAAAGCTTCGTGTGCTAAAGCCGACAACATCCGGTTGAAACTCCTGCAATTTTTGGCAAACTTCAGCAACTTCGCTCGTACTGATGGGGGAAACATCATGGCAATGCCCAAACAAGGCGCCGGTGCATAGCGCCATGTAATTTGTATTGTTCTCGATTGTTTCCTCTAGCAATCTGAAACTCATCTTTTTTACAAAAACCAGCAGGCAACTATGGCCAAGGCTTTTCAGATAGCTTCCCATCGTCCTGATACCTACGGCGTGTTCATCGTAGAACGTGATGAATGCGACACGAGCCATATAGTCCTCCTTATTGTGCAGACTGACCTTCAGTCATGGACAAATCCAGAATCGACTCCAAGACTTCTACCTGAATATTTGAAAAACCATTCATCTCGAAAATGGGCAATTTCTCATACAGACACGTTTCGTCAATATCCGCAGGCCCCGCAAGAAAAACATCGGGACGGACGAGCCGCCCATCTTGCGTAACCGCACGAGCTGGCTTGCAGGCGTATAATGCGCCGTCGTAGCTATATATGCTTTTCAAATCCTGACTGCGCTGCGCCAAGGGAGACTTGTAGGCGTCCGGAAAGACATCGCATGCCTTTCGAACAAGGACATGAGAATGAACGGGCTCCCATATGGAGCCTGCTTCATGAAACTCCGATGGAGCAGCATGAAGATTCCAAAAAGGATTCTCCAACGAGCTGAGTTTCTTGGCCGAAAGAATGTACGGGCTGTTCTGTTTTCGCACATGCTCGACAAAATCCGATATCCTGCCTTTGTTCATCCACCCCAGCCCAGGACGGAGGACCAGGACAGTTTCTTCAGCTGGAGACTCTTTTTCGAAATACTGGTTGAGGCATTGTATTTCCCGCAACTGTCTTTCCCCCTGCGGCACATGCAGCCGAGAAGGAAACAAACGCGCGACATCCTCCGGCAGTACGTTGGATGTCAAAATTCCGGCAATAGACACGCCCGCCTCTTGTGAGGCTGCGCACGCGACACTTATGAGTTTGCGGAGCAGGCCACGGCTTGTGAAGAGAGCTTTTTCCCGTAAATCGTAGTAGCCAATCGATAGGAACCCTAACATATTGCAACACCGAAATCGTATAGATTGTTCTCGACAACAAGTTGAGCCAATTCAAAATCCGACTTGGTATCAATGTCAATCATTTCAATGGGATTTGATATCACCTTATGACACTTATAAAGAATTTCGTAATTATCTATTTTGCTTCCGAAAAAATTTCCGAGAGGTTTGAACGAATAAATTCCGCTTCGTTTGAAGAGATCGCCTTCGCACACACAAGTTGCGCCATGTGTATAAATATCTCCTCCCTGAATATTCGGCGACACAACTGTAGAGCAATGTCCTGTTTTTTTAATAATTTCGCAGTATGAAGTGAGTGTCGCAACATTGCGGAATGGCGATGTTGGGTAAAGATCGATAATGCTGGAAAGAGGATATCCCTGCGAGAGCAGGTACATAAGGAGGTACGCCCTTGCAACGCCTGCGGGGATATCATTTCCGCTAAGTTCTTTGGGCCTGAGAAAAGGAGTCTCTGCTCCGTATTGCTCGGCTATGGCGGCGTATGCAGCGCTATCCGTACTGACGATCACCCTGTCTACGGGAAGTTGCCTAGCCACCAAAATCGTGTAGGCAAGAAGCGGTACTCCGCCGAGGTGAAGAATATTTTTGTTTTTCAAGCGCTCGGAGCCTGAGCGGGCCGGGATGTGAACGACCGTTTTGTCCCGGGGGTGAGCGAAATTTTCCGCCCAGGTTGTCAATTTTGATTCCACCCCTGCAAAATATTTGGCCGACAGATAGTCCTGCCAGTCTTGCATGGTCTTCATTTTCACATCCAACCTACGAGGCGCCGGACAGAATGGCCGTGTAAAATGTTTCCAACAACTCTATATTTTTTTCCATGGAAATAAAAGAGATGTCTTCCAACGCTGGAATAGTGGGCCTGTTCAGGACGATATCCAAAAGCTCTTCGTCATTTCTGGCGTAGTAGCCGATTTCGTTCTCTTCCAACCAGGAGCCTGCAGTTTTATTGTTGATCGCCACGGGGCATACGCCGGAAAAGATGTAGTCGAACAATTTGTTGGGAAGCGCGTTGTTCAAAAAACGGATACGGTTTTTGTCGGTTATGTCGCGCGTGTTGAAGCCTGCAAGGCCCCATTGATATTGGCTCATCGTTTCAAGCAATTTTTTGTACGGCAACGGTTCGTAAAGAATGAAATTGTCGAAATCCTCGGCCAGTTTGAGATATGTTTTCAAAACGCGAAGATTGAAGCTCGCGGCGTAGGCGTGCACCGTGATTCCGGCCTTGGCCAGCATTTCGAAATAGGGATGGTAATCGCGATATTCATACGGAACAATGCCTGCATCAAGAAGCCCGCCTTGATACACCATGTGGTTGCCGCTCAGCTTGGGGAGACGTCTCCTTTCAAAATCAAACAAGAGAGGGTAACTGGGGAGCACCATGGCTTTGGCTGATGCATACCGCTCCGCCGCCGCCTGGAGCATTCCCTCGCTTACATGGATGACCCCCTGCGTCTCTTCGAAGCACCGCCTCTCGATCTCGGCCTGTTCTTTGTCCAACGTCGCGCGCAGTCCGGAAAAGTCGTGGCAATCGAAAATTACCGGCGCGCCCTTCGCATTCTCTAAAGCGATTGTCGTAGGCTTATTGGGTTCGTTATGGCAATGGATGAGGTCCCATCTATTCTCCTGAAATATGCGGGCAAGCTTACTGTCGTCTTCGTCGTAATAGAATATTTTATCCACATATTCGGAAAGCCGCGGTTGCGATGTCAATTTTCCGCAAATAAGATCGATATGATAGCCCTTACTGTGAAGGGCTGCAGCAATCTTGAGCACTCTGACGCAGGGATTCCAGTGAACAAAAACAATTTTTATATCGGTAAGTGACACGGGTTTAACCTCTTTTGGATTTCAAGGGGGTCCCTTGTTCTTTTTGAATGACGCGGAACACCGTTATCTTTTTCGCCTCCAAAGCCGTGGCTGGCAACAATGCGTTGGGCAGATAGTATTGCACCTGACCGAACTTCTTAAGCATGCTATCCAGCCTGTCTGGCGTGAACATGTATTTGTAGTCTCGAAGATACGTGGGGCTCTTCATGTTCTCATGTATGATGAGGAGTCCGCCAGGAGTGAGCGAATCCCAAGCCTTTTGCAGTATGATCGGCTGGGCGTCTTTGTCCGCATACAAAAGAGCGCCCAGCAGGGTGACGACATCGTTGGCGTGGTCGCAGGCATACGTCTCTCCAGCCCCAAAGGAGAAGAAAAATCTACCTTTGAGCTGCTCCCTGTAAAAAGAATAGAGGTTCCCGGCCTGTACGTAAGCGAAATAATTCAGATCACGCACAACGGCCCTGGCTACGTCAAAACTTTCATCCAAAAGCATTTCCGCTGACAGCAATCCCATGCCCCCGCCGATGTCCAGTGTTGTCAATTGCCGCCTATCGCCAAGCAGGTCTTTGACGATCTGGGATACGACTGCGCCCTTGTAGCGTATCCCGCCGACATAATAGGAGTAGGTGCGCAAAATGTCGCCCAGCTCTTTGTCAACGTCCGCAATTGGACCTGCATCGCCGAGTCCCAAATAAGCTCGAGGGGCGCCGCATTCTTTAAGAAAAGAATCAAACTGCTGTTGTTCTTCCAAGAACTCGGCGTACAGCGGATCGAATAGGCGCGGGTCTTGAATTCCTGCGTACTTGAAGCGCAGATCATCCAACACGGCTTTGTGTTTGTTGCGCATGAACCAGTCCAGCACCGAAGGCCCTGCCTGGACCGGCGAAACCAATTGAAATTCCGTAAGACCGCCCTCTCCAATGTCCTTTCCCTGTTGCCCGTAGAGGTCTCGGATGGTTTCTCGAGACAAAAAACCACGCCGCTCATCATCCTGGTTGAACCGAAAGAAGATAGAGCCTCCCGGCTTGAGCAGTCGGGTGAGCCATGCAGCATAGGATGTTCCCCATGCTCCTTTGAAGAGAGGAAGCCCATTGACAATTGCATCAAATTGCCGTTGTTCCTCGACATAATAGAGAGAAGAGCAGTCGTTTCCAGGCGTTGGCAAAACCGATTCCAGCATGGATTCGGAGAACATTCGAATGTTGGCGTTGCCCGAGCCTTTGCGGATGACCTGCGTGTCCTGCGCCAGATGTCGGGCCGTTTGCGCGTTCAAGGCAAACACGCCTATCGTTTCCGAAGAGCGCCGGTTCTGCGCGGGGCTTGCGCCTTGTGCAACATAGTCCGCAAGATGAACAGTGTACGGCGTTTCACCGGCAGGAACGATAAGTTCCTTTTCGACTTTTCCGGGAACCTTGAGGCGAACGACGGCCGCCTGATCTCTTGGCGCGGAAAAGACAAGTTGCAACCCATGGTCGCTTTTCAAGGTATGGGCATACATGATTGAACGGAAGCGCTCGAGCGCCTCTTTATGCGTAGCGAACCACGCCGCTGCAAGGGGAAGGTGCTCGAACAAACCAAGGAAAGCCTCCCGGTTGATATCCGGATGGTTCATCAAGGTGACATGCCCGCCTTCCATGAGCGCCGATGGAATCTGGGCAAGTAGTTCATCCGCCCGGTGCGTTTCCGGCCTTGCCCCTGTGTCCAGCGAGAAGTGCGTTCCCGGGGCCAGTACAAAACTACACTCACAGGCGCCATTTCTGTGGAGCAGTATTTGGTGCGGCAAAAAAGTATCCCGGCAGGAAGTCTCGAAATACAGCAAATTTTCTTCTTCCGCCGCCGCCACTTGGTCTTCGCCGACGAACCCCACATCAGCCGCTCCGCCGTGGGCGGTCATGCCGGATAATCTTACCCCCTGAACGGCTTGCAACGCTTCGACCTCACGGGCAAGCCCGCCGGAGCATGGGGAGGATTCGGTATGCAGCGCAACCTCGTGCCCCGCATCCAAAACCATCGCGATCGCCTTTTCATCCAGCAAGCTGGGTTTGAACCCGAACGAGGCCTTGAGTCCATGCTCTGCGTAAAACGCCAGCAATTCCTCAAGGCTTTCCGGGGAAACCGGCCGGTCATAGTCATGGCGAATGGTGAACGCGCTGCGCTTGCCTTGCGGCCAGGGCAGAATTCGGAGAAAGGGAAATCCACCCGCCAGCGCAACCTGCTCCATCTGGCTGACAAGCCATTTCTCATTGCGCCAACTCATGGTGAGGCGCTCCGGGAATCCAAAGCAGTGCTGGGACGCAAAAACAAAATGTTTGTGGCAAGCCAGGTCGATAAGCGGCGCCCCCAGCAGAAGAAGGCCGCCCTGAGTGATGGCGATCGGAAGACTCGTATTTTTTCGAATCTCTCCCCCATCGCTCTCAAATGCCGTGACCCAAGCCGCTTCCCGCCAGCCCGGAGGAGCCTCCAGGCTTTGGAACGCTACTTCCTCGGGAATCCCCGCCTGTTCGCAGGGAGTCGGCCCTTCCGCCCTGTCCGGATATTTGTAGCGTTCCTTGGTGTACCCGAACAATTCGCTTCCGTCCCACGGACCTCTAGCGCTCCCGGCGGGAGAGCCTGCGCACTCCATGGAGATGCTTCTCGCTCGATAGGTTGTGGACTTGATCCCCAATTTTTCAAGGTCGTCCGCATCGAAGGGGCCTTGATAAACGCCTTTGTTTTGAAAACGGTCGAGAAACTCTTGCAGCCGCCGTTGTTGTACATCTGCAACAACGGGAAGCATCATCCTGTTCCCGTTGGAATCTAGCGACGCCGCTAGCGTTGGGACGCCATGCTTACATAACCAACTTTGCATCGCGCCAGGAAATGAATATTTTTTTGATGTTGCTGTTTCTATAATTTTGACAATCTGTAACACAGGAAACCTCCTACAACAATGGAGTCAAGTATTATGCAAATTCTTTTACTGTTCCATAAAGAAGATAAATTGTAGCGCTTGAACTGAGTTCAACTTCAAAATCTTCTTTAACAGAAAGCATTGGGCTGTATCGTTCTTTCGCTTGAGAGATGGAGTTGAAAAATCGAACATGCGAAAAAGAATCGAAGTCAGGAACGGAAAGAATAGCATCGCTTTTTGGAGGAAGCTTGGAAAGCAATGCGCGATCTGCCTCGATATGCTCCAAGACTTCAAGAAAAATAAATACATCAGCTTTAAAACTATTCAATGAATCCAACTCGTCAACATTACGTTCATAGAAAACGAAATGTTTATCATCAACTCTTTTTTTAGCTTGAGAAATAGCTATACTGCTAAAGTCGACGCCCGTGTAGTGAACGTACGGCAAATTCTCTTTGATGAACTCTGCAAACTGACCAGGGCCGCAACCAATGTCCACAATGGAAGTTACATCCATGGACTTTAACAAAGCTAGAACACGCTTCCAAACAGGCAGATATTGGGAGTCACCTGTTTTCTTGAGATACTCTTCGGAGGCGCTATAGATTTTGTCATAATAGACGCAGGATAAATCTTTGGATGACTCCGCAGACGCCTGCTTTCGCTGCAATTCGGTGAAAATAGCCAAAATACTCGAAGGGAGCGCTTCAAAGGCGCTTTGACTGACTTTGCTTAAGCATCGCGCTGCAAGATCAGGGTCTCCGGATCTTAAAAGTACAGTCGCCAAAAAATATAAAAAGCTTTTGTTGGCTGCGAGCTCCATGTTCGTATTCAATACGTATTCGCAGACGGAAATGGCTTCCCCCATACGCCCAGAGGCGATCATTGCTCTTCCTAACTCCAGCAAATCCTTTGGTGAAAGCTGGTGGTATGATTGCATGTTGTTTTCTTATCTCTATCTTTACATCGTTCAGAACTACATGGCGTTTATCTATATTTAATGAATATGCCAGTACAAAATGAAGATCACTTCGCCTCTCTAAAAAACTCTACAATATCTTCAACTATTTTTTCTGCAGCACTTCCATTGCCATACACCGGAAGAAAATTCGAACACGAAATCTCGCCGCAGATCAGTGTATTGTACCAATGAAGAATCTTCTTGCACGAGCTGCCTGCAAGGGTGTTGGCCCCAACTTCGATGGTCTCCAGCCATTCGGTTTCTTCTCGAATCGTCAGGCAAGGTTTTCCAAAGAAATACGCTTCCTTTTGCATCCCCCCGCTGTCGGTGACGACGGCCTTTGCATGTTGCATGAGTTGCAGCATTGACAAATAAGGCAAGGGCGGCGCAACAACGACTCCCGCAGGACTTGCCAGGCCATGGGCCTGCATCTTTCCCGCAGTTCTGGGGTGCAGCACAAGAATGAGCGTCGTTGTCTTCGCGATTTCGGCGAAAGACGAAAGAATCTCGGAAAGTTTGGCGCTGTCGTCCGTATTTTCCGGTCTGTGGGCCGTCGCCAGGATGTAGTCGCCCGGAGTCAGGCCAAAGCTCTCCAGCGCATCAAAGCTATTGATAAGTCCCGGCTGATAGAACTTGATCGAATCGAACATGACATCGCCCACCAAGTGAACGCCTTCCTTGATGGATTCATTATTCAAATTATCCACGGCTCGTTGTGTCGGACAAAAAAGCAGCGATGCAACATGATCCGTAAGAATTCGATTGATTTCCTCCGGCATTTTTTTGTTGAAGCTTCGCAACCCCGCCTCGACGTGGACAATTGGAACGTGCAGCTTGCTTGCGGCAAGCGCGCCGGCAAGCGTGGAGTTGGTATCGCCGTAAAGCAAAACCGCATCCGGCTCAGACTCCAAAAGGACCTCCTCGATCTTTTCCAACATGCGCCCGGTTTGCAAACCATGCGGGCCAGAGCCAACGCCCAGGTTGAGTTGAGGTTCGTCCAGTCCAAGCTCGTTAAAAAACACCTGGCTCATTGATGTGTCATAGTGCTGCCCGGTGTGTATGAGCGTCTCCTTGATCCCGTGCGCGCCCTTGGGCGCGCCGCTATTGTATTTTTTGATGGCCCGGCTGACTGTCGCCGCTTTGACGAATTGCGGACGGGCCCCAATAATTGTGACGAGATCAATCGTTGACATGTGAACTTACTTTGTTTGCATTTCGCTTTGCTGAATGCATTGGCAAATTTTGCTAATCGTGCGCTCATCAAGATACGGATGCATCGGGATGGAAAAAACTTCTTGCGATGCGGCTTCCGCTTCCGGAAACGATCCCGGTTGATAGTTGAGATCCGCATAGGCTGTTTGCTGGTGCAGCGGGCAGGGATAGTACACGACGCTGGGCGTCCCATCCTGCTTCAGGGATTCCTGAATGGCGTCCCGGCTGGGGCTTCGCAATGTGTATTGCGCCCAGGCGCTGGTCACATTTTGCGGCAGGGGAGGAAGCGTAACGCCCTCAAGCCGTTCAAGCCTGGCGCTGTACATGGCGGCAACCTCCCGCCGTTTTTCCAGTTCATCCTCAAATATCTTCAGCTTCGACAACAGAACGGCGGCTTGAAGGGTGTCGAGCCTGGCGTTCAAGCCGGTCCGGGCATTGTCGTACTTGTGTGCGCCTACGCCGTGCAAACGGATGGAGCGGCACGCTGCGGCCAAATCGTCATTGTCGGTAAAAACCGCGCCCCCATCGCCCAGGCACCCCAGCGGTTTGGCGGGAAAAAAGCTGGTGCAGGCGATGTCCGCCGCCCGGACCGCCTTCCGCCCCCAATACTCTGCGCCAAAACTCTGCGCCGCGTCCGCTATGACCGGGACGCCGTATTGCGCGGCAATGGCCTTGATGGCCTTATAATCGGCAGGCAGGCCGTATAGGTCCACGGCGATGACGGCGGCTGGCTTCAAACCATTGCCCGTTACGGCTGGCGCCGGCAGTGGATGCAGCGATGCATCCTTTTCCTTGACCGCTCGGACGGCCTCATCAAGCCGGTTGGGATCGATATTGTATGTCCCCCGTTCGATGTCCACGAAAACGGGCGTGGCGCCAAGCAGAGAGATTACCTCCGCCGTGGCGATAAAGGTAAAAGGCGTGGTGAAGACCGCGTCGCCGGGGCCCACTTTGAGCGCCATCAAGGCGAGCAAGAGGGCGTCGGTCCCGGATGCGCTCGTCACGCAATGCGAACTGCCGGTAAAAGAAACGAGCTCCGCCTCCAGCTCTGCGACCTCCGGCCCCATGATGAACTTTGCGTGTTTCAAGACGGCGTCGATACGGCCACGCATATCGTCTTCAATGCGGGCAAGTTGCGCTTTGATATCTATAAATGGGATCATTTGACGATTCTCCATTGGGTTCGAAAACCAATCAGTCCGCTACGGGGAGGCCCGGGTACTCCTTGGCGCAAACAGGGCAGCAATTCGCATCGTTGAGTTTGTTGCCGCACTCGCACATCCACCCGGTAATCCTGGCGGGGTTGCCCATGACCAGGGCATAGTCGGGCACATTGCTCGTGACCACCGCTCCGGCCCCAACAAAAGCATACTTGCCGATGTCGTTGCCGCAGACGATCGTGCAGTTGGCGCCCAAGGTCGCCCCCTTCCCGACGCGGGTTTTCCGCATTTCGTCCATACGGCGGATTTCGGCCCTGGGATTGAAAACATTGGTAAACACCATGGATGGGCCGCAAAACACGTTTTCCTCCAACGTGACGCCCGGATACACGGAAACATTATTTTGTATCTTGCATCCATCGCCGATGGAGACGCCCGGGCCAATGAATACGTTTTGGCCGATATTGACATTCTCCCCAATAACCGACTTGGACATGACATGGCTGAAATGCCAGATGCGCGTACCGCGACCGATGCTGACATCCGCATCGATGACGGCGGTCTCGTGTACCCCCCCCTGTCTGGACGCGCTCCCGTTCACTCCGTTGGAAAGGAATATCTTTTTCCCTTCTTCGACCAAGGATTTCTGACTGGCGTTCAATACCCGTAAAACCTGCAGCCCCTCTCTCCCGTCGGTGCGGGGGGATGCGCCGTTGACGACGCAATCGATAAAATGCTGACACTCGAGCTTCAGCGGCTCTGATTTGGGTAGTGCAAGGCGATAGCCGTTGGCTTTGGCCGGGACCGGCATATTGTTTTCCCAGTGGATCTCATGGGGATACATGAGGAGTTTGTCGCTCCACGGCAAGGTGTCGTCAAAGACCGCCATTTTTTTATCGCCAATCACTACAAGCTTTTGCTCCTTGAAGGGATGCAGCCAGGACACGAAGATGTGGGCTTTTATACCCGAGGCGAACTCCAAGTGCGTCGTCGTGACGTCGGCAATCTTCTGGTGCAGATAGTTGGCCCCCGCCGTCATGACGGATTCCAGGTCGGAGCCGGCCAGGGACAGAATCATGGAGATGTCGTGCGGCGCGAACGACCAGAGAATGTTTTCCTCGCGTCGTATCTTGCCCAGATTCAGACGATGGGAGCAGATGTAATTGATTTTTCCGAGTTCACCAGCATCGATGATCCTTTTCAGCTCCAAAAAAGCCGGGTGAAACTGCAACAAGTGTCCGACCATGAGAACAAGCCGCTTGCTGTCGGCCAGCTCGATAAGCTCCCGCGCGTTATCCTCGTCGAGCACCATCGGTTTCTCAACAAAGACATGTTTGCCCAAGAGCAGCGCTTGCTTGGCCTGAGCGAAGTGTTCAACTGCGGGCGTCGCAATGAACGCAGCATCCAAATCGGCCTGCTGCAACATTGCCGAATAATCAGAATAGGTGGAAACGCCTGGATATTGTTCGCGAAACGCCGATAGCGTGCGCTCATCGCAATCGCATATGGCTGTGAGCGCTCCTAGATCATTGAGGTTGCGAAGAAGGTTTTTTCCCCAGTAACCTGCTCCAACCAAACCGATTTTTATCGATTCCATAGCATTTATCCATTTAACATAAGTGATTATAAAAAGACTTCTCAAGATAGAAGTCGCAAAGCACTATCAACCTCATCGACCGATCATTCAGTTACTTAAGATTCCCGGGTAAAAAGTTAGCCATTTTCGCCCAGAAACTCGCGCGCCTTCAGCGTGAGGCGTTTGGATTCTTCCAGAAGTTTGTCGAAACTCTCCGGGGCATGAAGCCCCACTTGCCTTTGGTCATGGCTTCTCACGCTGTACAGCGTTTTGCCGATGTGCTTGAAGCGAGCCCCGTTCATGGCGAAACGAAGGTAGCATTCGTGGTCGTCCGCAGCGGACGTTTCGTCATAATACCCATATGTTTCATGAAGAGAACGCCTGTAAAGCGTCGCAACTCCACAAAGATACCAATCGCAAAACGATCGCTCAAAGCTGTAGTCGGGCAGTTTAAACTCGCGCAAAATACGTTGCTGGTCATCAACGACAAACATGTCGCAATAGGCGAAATCGGCCTCATCCTTGTCGAGAGGCTCGGCAAGGGTGGAGAACAGTTGTGGGTGCGCAATGTCGTCGGACGCGATAAACGTGCAATATTCTCCTGACGCCAATCTGAAACCTTTATTGTAGTTTGCGGTGGAGCCAATATTTTCTTTGTTTATCTCAAAAATAATTTTCCGTTTGGAACGATTATAACGATGATGATGGATTCTTTCGATGTCATCTTTTTCTCTATTGTACTTTGACGCAAAGGATGTTTTCTCATTCTTAACTCGAGATATCCAATTCGAAATAATATCTTTAGATCCATCTGAAGAATTGTCATCCATTATGATCATTTCAATGTCTTGATAATCTTGAAAGTAAATAGAGTCCATGCATGCTTCAATGTAATCAGAGTGATTATAGCTTGGAACTATAACTGAAATTTTTTTCATTGCTCTCCCCACTCAAATAGATACAATTTTATACTAAACATTTTTATAGGCAGAGTATTCACTTGACACGCATCACTATCGTAGCGTTATCTCTGATGATAATCAGAGTCAAAGCCCAAATTGGAATCGAACTTCGGTCACAAATCTGGCAACAAAAACAGTGTAACCTCTGGCGCTCTGGACGCCTCTGCATCGGCATACACGCCAGCGCAATTGAATTACTGGGACGCAATCTATATTCTAGCACGCCGGCAACGAGGGTTCAAATCCCCTGAGGACGCCAAGGTATTTCGACGGCTTTGTTTTGAAAGCCTTGGCAAAGAGCGGAATGGCGCCTTGACCACGGCCGCGCCGCCGCGGGTAAAACAAAAAAGTTCCTGGAGAAACCCACGGTTTCTCCAGGAACTTTTTTGAAACGCCGGACGCTTGTTCAAACGGACAAAGGTTAGTTTGCGATCCGCTCCAGAATGTCCTTGAGCTGGGCCGCCAGGCTAGCCAATTCATGGATGCCGTGCGTCGCGCTGCTCAACTCCTGGGACGCCTGCGTAGAAATGCTTTTCACCTCGTCCACGGCCGCGTTGACGTGCTCGCTGGTGGCGGACTGCTCTTCCGCGGCCGTTGCGATGGACTGCACTTGGTCCGTGGTGTCGTTGACCAGCTCCACAATGGCGCCCAGCATCTCGCCCGAGGCGGCGGACAGGGAGCGGGAGCGCTCCACCGCCTCCACGGCGGACTGCACGCCCTGAACGCTGATGCGCGCGCCGTCCTGAATGGCGTGGATGGCGCTGCCCACCTCTCCGGTGGCCTGCATGGTTTTTTCCGCCAGTTTGCGCACCTCGTCGGCGACCACGGCGAAACCTCGGCCGGCTTCGCCTGCCCGGGCGGCTTCGATGGCCGCATTCAGAGCCAGCAGGTTGGTCTGGTCCGCAATGTCGGTGATAACATTCATCACCCGGCCGATGCCCTCGGCCCGCTGGCCCAATTCCCCCATGCTCTCGCGCAAAGCTTCGGACTGGCGCGCCACGTCCGCGATGGCGGCCATGGCTTCATCCACCACGCTCGATCCTTCCTGCGCCTTGTCCCGCGCCTCCGTGGCCTGTCTGGCGGCGGCCGAGGCGCTGCGCGCCACATCGGACACGGCGACGTTCATCTGCACCATGGCGCTGGCCGCCTCCGTGGCGAGTTGGGCCTGCTTGTCCACCTCGTGGCTGGCGCCGTCCACCTGCTCGGCAACCTCCTGCGCGCGCCGGGCGACATCCATGGAAACCGATTCAGAGTCATGCACAGCGTTGGAAATAGCCTGGTTTTTCTCCAAAATCTCCGCCTCGCGGGCGCGCAGCTCCGTCCTGTCCTGATAAACGCACAAAGCGCCCATCAGTTTGCCGTTCAGGTCGAACAAAGGGCTGGCGTGGACGTGCACGTTGCGCTGGCCGCCCTTGCGGCCGGTGAGCACCACCTCTCGGATCGTGACCTTGTGCGTCTCCAACGAGTCGCGCAACACCGAGCGACGCGACGCATCACCGTAAAAGAAGATGGAGATGTTCTCGCCGTAATGGTCTTCCGGCCGCCCCTCGTGCTGCAGCATCTTCAATACCTCGGGGTTGGTCAGGCAGACTTTTTCCTCCTCATCCACCACCAGAAAAGGAGAATCCATGCCTTTGAGCACCCCTTGCGCAAACCCCATATCCCGCACCAGACGGGAAACGAGCGACTCCACCGTACAACACGCCTGAGCGACTTCATCCCCGCCTTCACAGGCGAAAGATACGGAGTAATCGCCATCCAACATGCGCGCGGCCTTCTCCTGCAGCTCTCCCAGCGGCGCGGAGACCTTTCTCTGCGCCACAAAAATCAGCGGCAGCAGGACCAAAATCAACACGGCGAGAACCACGGCCGCCGCAATCTCCAGATCCGGGACCCCGATGGTCTCCGCCTGCCTGCCAAACCACAACCAGCCAAAAGCGCCCGCCGTAGGCGCTATGGCCAATCCCGCAAGAATCCAAAGAAGCGTCCTGAAAGTCATCTTCCTACACATGAGCTCTCCTTGAACAGAGGGAAAAACCCGCCAGTTTGTTCAGATGCGGTCTGCGCGAGCGGCGCAGTCGCACCCCCCCATATCCTATCGCCCCACGTTACGCCCCTGCGGCGCAACGCGCTCCTATCGTAACAAGCAGCATCCATCTCTCCAGGACGTCACGTGGAAAATCTTGCGTAATCACGGGAGCAGCCCGCCCCCAGGCTTCTCGCCGTCATGTTTTACAGGCGTATCCTCGCAGAACATTTCAACCTTTTATCAGTTAAAATCTTTCCGATACTCTCCGGCCTCCAGAGCAGGCAACCTATGGCCCGCTCGCATGCATTTCCGCATGGACCGCATATTCCCACAGAATGCCAATACGTTCAAGAGGCGGATACTGCACACCGGCAATCCCTACCTGAGCGCCCCCCTGCCTGAAGCCGCTTCATTTTTGGCGTATCATACCGTTTTTTTTAGGCTATTGACTAGATTAGCCTCTTAAGAAGAGGTAGAAATCTAGTTATGCCAAATGGTAATAAGTACATTTTTCGTTCAAAACTTTCGGAGGCGAAATTCAGGGAGTTGGCAAGGTATTTTGCCCT
>JBFWJY010000051.1:0-16911 GCA_050252955.1 Desulfomicrobium sp. | reverse complement strand
GCGATGTCCTCCCGCCGCTCGCGCAGGGGCGGCAGGTGTATGTTGACCACGTTCAGGCGGTAGAAAAGGTCCTCGCGGAATCTGCCGGCCACGATCTCTTCCTGCAGGTTCTTGTTGGTGGCCGCGACCAGGCGGAAATCCACGGCGATGGTCTCGGTCCCGCCAACCCGTTCGATGACCCGCTCCTGCAGGACGCGTAGCAGCTTGACCTGCATCTCCTGGGAAAGCTCGCCGATCTCGTCCAGAAAAAGCGTCCCGCCCTGAGCCAGCTCGAAACGCCCGCGCTTCAAGGCCGTGGCGCCGGTGAAGGAACCTTTTTCGTGCCCGAACAGCTCGCTTTCCAGCACGCCCGGATTGAGCGACATGCAGTTGACGGAGATGAAAGGCATGTCCTTGCGATCCGAGGCGACATGGATGGCCCTGGCCACCAGTTCCTTGCCCGTGCCGGATTCGCCCGTGACCAGCACGTTGCTGCGCGTCGGCGCGACCTTCCCGGCCAGGGTCAGCACGTCCTGGATGGGCTTGGAGTTGCCGACGATGGTCTCCTTGCCGAACTTCTCGGCCAGGCTCTCGCGCAGCAGGCGGTTCTGCTGCTCGGCGCGGGAAAGCTTCAGGGCCTTGCCCACCGAGAGCAGTATCTCGTCATTGGAAAAAGGCTTGGTGATGTAGTCGAAGGCCCCGCCCTTCATGGCCTCCACGGCGCGGTCGATGGTCCCGAAAGCGGTCATGATCATGACCGGGACATGCGGATGACGCTTGCGCACCGTCTCCAGGACCTGCTGTCCGGTCATGCCGGGCATCTTCATGTCGGTGATGACCACGTCGACCTCGGATTCGTCGAGAAAGGTCATGGCCATGACCGGGTCGCCCAAGGCTGTGACCGTGTAGCCTTCCTCTTCAAGGATGGCTTCCAGCACGAGGAGATAATTCTTTTCGTCGTCGATGATCAGTATGTGATTGCCCATGTCTGGTACCCGCTAGCAGGACTCGGAAAAAATCACCAGGGCCTCGGCTCCTCCATGGGGGCCGTTCCGCAGTATCATTTCCGCGCCGTGAATCTGAAAAATGGAACTGGTGATGGCCAGGCCCAGGCCCGTGCCCGTTTCCTTGGTCGTGAAAAATGGCTCCACGTAGCGGTCCAGCTGCTTGGAGTCAAAACCCGGGCCGGTATCCTGGACCAGCACCGCCATCTGCCCTTCATGGCAGAGCGGCATGATCCTGACCTGCCCGCCTTCCCGGCAGGCCTGGATGGCGTTGCTGATCAGGTTGTAGAAGCCGCGATAGAGCAGGTCCCGGTCGCCCTGGACGACATACCCCGCCGGCAGGCCGCTTTCCACGCCGACCCCGTGCTCCTGGCCCTCCTGAGTCAGAAAGCCCACGGCATGACGCACGACCTTCTCCAGATCCACGTCCTCCAGGGAGGGTTGGCGGGGCCGCGCATAGTCGAGAAAATCGTTCACCGTCTGGCTCAGGCGCTTGGATTCATGGAAAACGGCCTCCAGCATCTTGACGTTGGCTCCGCCCTCCGCCTTCTGGCGTTTGAGCAGAAGCTCCGCGCTGCTGCGGATGATGCCCAGGGGATTGCGGATCTCGTGGGCAATGCTGGCCACCATGCGCCCCATGGAGGCCAGTTTTTCGTTCTGGAGCAGCTCCTTTTCCAGGCGGTCCTTGTCCCGCAACCTCTCGTCCAGCACCCGGTCGGCCTTGCGGATGAGAAAAAAGATGAGCCCGTAAAGGGCAGCCGAGCCCAGAAAGGTGGTCAGGATGATCAGCCGCTGCAGATGCAGCACGGTTTCGTAATCGCTGGTGATGTCCTGGGTCACTTCGAGGATGCCCAGCAGCGGCCCCGGCTGGTCCCGGAAGCGCAGGTCGCGCTCAGCGCGCAACGGGTACACCGTGCGCAGCACCACATCCTTGTCTTCGAGCTTGAAGGCGGCGATCACATCCCAGATGCTCAAGGAATTCAAGAGTTCAAAGCTGACCTTGCCGCTCTCTATGCCTTCCTGCACGGCCTTTCCGCCCAGCTCGTTGTTGCCGACCTCCTCCGCGTTGGTGCTGAAGGCGACCTCGTTCTGCTCGTCGTAGATGCGCAGATCAAGCACGTGGAACGAATGGGTGGTCGACTCGATGACCTGCTCCAGGCGTTCGTACTGATCCTTGCGCTTGAGTTCCACGCGCCCGAAGCCGAGCACCACCGGCAGGGTGAAGCGTCTGTAGATCTGATGGTTCAGGTTCTCCGCCAGCAGGCGGGCGAAGGCCTGATTCTTCTTCAGCAGGGCGCTTTTGGCGTAGTTGGTCATGAACACCGACATGAGGCTGCTCGAACCCAGAATCAGCACCAGCGTGCTGATGGACAGGAACTTGACCAGCTGGAACGGGTGGGCCGGATCGACGCGAAAGGGATTGAGCTTCATGCTTTGGCCAAGGTCAAAATTGTGGATGGGCGAAAGGCCCGGCACGGATCGGGGCTCGTGGCCCCGGGACGTCCTGTGTTAGGTCCTGGATTCCCGCCGGTCAAGGCAGCGGCGGATGAGCCCCTGGGTCGAGGAGTCGTGGACTGTCCGAGTTTCCCCGCGCAGCTCCGGCAGGATGACCCCCGCCAGCTGCTTGCCCAATTCCACGCCCATCTGATCGAAGGAGTTGATGCCCCAGACGACCCCCTGCACGAAAATCTTGTGCTCGTACATGGCGATGAGACTGCCGAGCACGCGCGGGGTGAGGCGGTCAAAAAGCAGGGAATTGCTTGGCCGGTTGCCGGGGAAGGTCTTGTGCGGGACCAGGGCTGCGCGGGCCTGCGGTGCCAGGGCAGCCAGCTCTTTTTCCGCCTCCTCCCGGGTGCGGCCGCGCATCAGCGCCTCTGTCTGCGCCAGAAAATTGGCCAGCAAAATGGCATGGTGCTCGCCGATTGCGTGCAACGGATTGATCGCGACCAGGAAATCGCACGGGACAACGCTCGTGCCCTGGTGCAGGAGCTGATAGAAAGCGTGCTGGCCGTTGGTCCCGGGCTCTCCCCACAGGATGGGGCCCGTGGCGTGGGTCACGGGCAGGCCGTCGCGGGTCACGCCCTTGCCGTTGCTCTCCATGTCCGCCTGTTGCAGGTACGCGGGCAACAACGCCAGATATTGGTCATAGGGCAGCACGGCATGCGCCTCGAAGCCCTGGAAGTTGCGGTACCATACGCCCAAAAGCGCCAGCAGCACGGGGATGTTGCCCTCGAAGGGCGCCGTGCGGAAGTGCCTGTCCATGTCCCGGGCGCCGGCCAGAAGCTCGCGGAAATTCTCCATGCCCACGGCCAGGGCGATGGGCAGGCCGATACAGGACCACAGGGAGTAGCGCCCCCCTACCCAATCCCAGAAGGCGAACATGTTGGCCGGATCGATGCCGAAAGCCCTGACCGCGGCCTCGTTGGTGGACAGGGCCACGAAATGCCTGGCCACGTCGGCTTCTTCCGCGCCGCTGCGCAGAAACCAGTCGCGGGCCGTATGGGCGTTGGTCAGGGTTTCCTGGGTGGTGAAGGTCTTGGAAGCGATGATGAAAAGCGTGCTCTCGGGACGCACCCGAGCCAGCACCTGGGCCACGTGCGTGCCGTCGATGTTGGACACGAAATGGAAATTCAGGTCGGGCCGGCGGTAAAAGTCCAGGGCCGCCGTGACCATGCGCGGCCCCAGGTCCGAACCGCCGATGCCGATGTTGACCACGTCCGTGATGCGCTCTCCCGTGAAGCCCTTCCACTCTCCGGAGCGCACCCTGGCCGTGAACGCATCCATCTGGTCCAGAACCCCGCGCACCTGCTCAACCACATTCACGCCGTCGAGAAGAATGGTCTCATCGGCGTCCGCGCGCAGGGCCACGTGCAAAACGGCCCTGTTTTCGGTGGTGTTGATACGCTGGCCGGAAAACATGTCCTCCACCCGTCCGGCCACGTCCGCCTCGCGGGCCAGTTCGAAAAGCAGGCCCATGGTCTTGTCCGTGATCCTGTTCTTGGAATAATCCAGAAACAGACCGGCGCCTTGCGCCGAAAAGCGGTCGAAGCGCCCCGGATCCCGGTCAAAAAGTTCCCGCATGGGCGCGACCTCCGCCACATGTCCGCCAAGAGCTTTCCAGGGGGAAGACTGGTCAATCACGGGGCACCTCCGGTTATTTTCTCAAGCCGTGCAAAACCTGACCGATCCTCTCCAGGCAGCCGGACAGGGTCTCATCGTCCAGAGCGTAGGATATGCGGATGCAGCGGTCGTCGCCAAAAGCCGCGCCGGGCACCAGCGCCACCCCGGCCTTTTCCAGCAAGAGCCCGCACAGGGCTGTGGAATCCGGCGTTTCGGGCGTGTAGTACCAGTCCACCTGCGGAAACAGATAGAACGCCCCGGCAGGTTCCGGACAGACCACGTGGCCCCAGGAACGGATCATGGACAGACCCATGTCACGGCGACGCACGAAGGCTTCGCGCATGGGGTCAAGACACCCCCAGCCGCCGGTCAGGGCCGCCAGGGCCGCCTTCTGGGCGATGGAGCAGATGTTGGACGTGGACTGTCCCTGGATCTTGGTCATGGCCTTGATCAGATCCGCGTGGGCCAGGGTGTAGCCCACCCTCCAGCCGGTCATGGCGAAGCTCTTGGCCAGGCCATTGGCCACGGCGAAATTTTCGGGATGGCGCTGCCACCAGGCGGCCAGGGAGGCGGGTTTCGCCGGAGCGTAGACCAGCTGGTCGTAGATCTCGTCGGAAATGACGAAGATTCCTTTTTCGACCGCCCAGGCCGCGATGGCGTCGAGCTGCGCCTGGGTGTAGTGGCAACCCGTGGGGTTGGACGGCGTGTTCATGACCAGACAGCGCGTGCGCGGGGTGCGCGCCGCTTCCAGCTGCTCCACGCTGACCAGGAAATTGTTCTGCGGCTCCGTCCCCACAAAGACCGACACCCCTTCGGCCAACTGCACCAAGGCGGGATAGCTGACCCAGTACGGCGCGGGAATGATGACCTCGTCGCCGGGATCGAGCAGCACCTGAAACAGGTTGTAGAGGCTCTGCTTGCCGCCGTTGGTCACGACCACGTTCTCCATGGCCGCGTCCACGCCGTAAAAACTCTTGAAGTACCCGGCCACCGCGGTACGCAGTTCGGGGATGCCCGGCACCGGGGTGTACCGGGTGAAGCCCTCGTCCAAGGCGGCCTTGGCCGCGTCGCAGACATGTTCGGGCGTGCGGAAGTCGGGTTCGCCCACGGCCAGGCTGACAATCTGCCGACCGGCGGCGCGCAGCTCCTGGGCCTTGGTGTTGATGGTCAGGGTCGCGGAAGGCTTGATACGGGTGATGCGTTGCGCCAGCTTCATTGTCGTGGGGTCTCCGTTGGAGCGGTTGGTGTTGGTGGAGGTCAGATTGCAGCGTGGGTCGCGTGGTCTTCCATCGCGATTTCAAGTTCCGCCAGGGTGATGTCGGACAGGCCCAGGATTCCGGCTTCCGTGCTGGTGACCAGGATCAGGTCCGGATCGGAGCGAAGCCCGATGCAAAGCTTTCTGCACACGAGATTGGCCAGACGCACTATGACCAGCAGGGTGTCGCCCGTGTCGTAGTCCCGGCGATGATGGTCCCGGCAGACGTGGCAGTAGGTTTCGGGCAAATTCCATTTTTCGAGCATCAGGAAGCCGCATTCGGGATGCATGGTGTCCACGAACTCGTCGGCGGCGGTCTTGGTGATCCGGGGCGCGTCCTTGTCTTTCTCGCCCACCGAGACCAGGGCCTTGAGGATCAGCAGCTTGCCCACGTCGTGGATCAGCCCGGCGATGAAGGCCTCGGGCGCGAGCTCGGAATGGTTGCAGCGCTTGGCCAGCCACTGCGCGCCATAGGCGCAGGCCACGGAATGCTTCCACAATGCGGCCGTGTACTGCTGCACGAAAGGGTTGCGGGAGCTGTAATTCTTGCGCTGGGTGGCCATCATCACGCAATTGACCACCTCGCGCAGGCCGATCCGGATCACGGCGTCCTGAATCCGGCTGACCTTCTTGATTCCGCGGAAAAAAGAGGAATTGGCGACCTTGAGCACCTCGGCCACCAGTATCTGGTCCTGAGCGATATGGCTGATGACCTTGTCCGTATCCGGATCGTCCTTGGAGGCCTCCTGATGAATGAGCAGGGCGGTGCGGTCGAAAACAGGAAGATCGCTGCCGGGCTCAGCCAGATACTCCCGCACGCGGTCATGGATGGAAGCGATTTCAAACATTCCTAAACTCCAAGTATCCTTCTCAATTCGGCCAGTGGCCGGGGTTTCTGGACTCGGGGCAGGGTTCTCAAAACCTCTTCCACCGTGGTCATGCCGATAGCCGCCTTGGTGATTCCATCCTCCATGAGAGAAACCATGCCCGCCTTCTCCAGGCTTATCACGCGCAATTCGTGGGTGGTCTTGCGCTGCAACACCGCATCGCGGATAAAGACCTCGGGGATGAGCATCTCGTACACCGCCAGCCGGCCCTTGTACCCGCTGTGGCGACAGGCCGCGCAGCCCCGCCCCTTGCGGAACTCGGCTCCGGCCAGGTCGCCGTATGTGCAACCCATGCGCCGCAGCTGGCTCAGGTCGGGCTGGTAGGGCACGGCGCAATGCGGGCAGACCCGCCGCACCAGCCGCTGCGACAGGACGCAGGACAGGGTCGAGGAAACCAGGAACGGCTCGATGGCCATGTCCAGCAGACGCACCAGCGCGCCGATGCTGTCCTCGGTGTGAAAGGTCGTCAGGACCTTGTGCCCGGTCAGGGCGGTCTGGATGCACATCTCCGCCGAAAAATGGTCGCGCACCTCGCCGATGACCACGATATCCGGGTCCTGGCGCACGATGTGTTTCAGCGTCTCCTCGAAGGTCAGGCCGATGGAGGGCATGATGGAACACTGCCCGATGCCGCGCACCTTGTATTCCACCGGGTCCTCGGCCGTGATGATGCTCACTTCGGGACGGTTCAGGTAATTGATGCAGCTGTACACCGTGGTCGACTTGCCCGAACCCGTGGGCCCGGTGACCATGATGACCCCGGACGGCGCATCCAGGGCCTCTTCCATGAAGCGGCCAAGCATGCCCGGGAGCATTCCCAGCTCGTGCATGGGCAGAAGCTCTTCCTGGTTCTTCAAGAGGCGCATGACGATCTGTTCGCCGTACACCGTGACGTAGAAGGACATGCGCAGGTCGATCTGCACGCCCATGTGGTTGAAGATGAGACGTCCGTCCTGATGCCGCCGCTTCTCGGCGATGTCCGCGCCACACATGATCTTGAAACGGCTGACCAGGGGCGCAACGGCTCCGATGGGATAGTCGCGGAAGTGGACCATGACCCCGTCCTCGCGGAAACGGACCCGCAACCGGTCGGACATGGGTTCGACATGAATGTCGCTGGCTCCGCGCTTGAACGCGGCGACGACGATGGAATTGGCGATCTCGACGATGTTCAGCCGGTTCAGATCCGTTCCGCCGCCGATGCGCAGCTCTTCCTTGCGCTTGGTCAGCACATCGTCGAGCTGGCTGGCCCGGGTGATGCAGACGACGATGTTCTTGCCGAAGTAATCCCGCGCCGCATCCAGGCTGCGCGGATCGAGCGGATCGACGAAGGCGATGCGCACCGTGCCGTCCTGCAGCATGTCGTAGGGCACGAAACGATACTGCTCATAATATTCCACCGGCCCGCGGCTGAGCAGGCCAGGGTCCGGCTCCTTGGCCGTCAGCTCCAGCACCGGCAGGCCAAGTTGCAGGGCCAGGATCTCCGTGAGCTTCTCGTCCGCCAAAAATTTATGCTGGATGAGAATGTCTCCGAGCTTTTGCTGGCGCCCGCCTTGCATCTGCAGGGCCAGGGCCCGGTTCAGCTCGTCATCCGTCAGGTAGCCCAGACCGTTCAGCAGATCGCCGATGCGAAGCTCGCCCTGGTTGCGGCGGATGGTCTGGCGGACCTGCTCATCCGATACGTACCCGAGCTCCTTCAACACATCGCACAAGGGCTTGCTCATATGCAGCCGGGAGCCGACCCGGCGCGCGTAGCTCGCCTGCTCAGCCGTCAGGCGTCCTTCCCGGACCAGCAACTCGACAATGGGGTTTAAAGCTTCGCCATTGCCGCTGCCGGAATCATGATTCGTACTCATGTGTCACTCCGCGCGAAATCAATGCAGGAGGTAAAACCCGAGTTCCTTGTCATACTCGCTCTTGGAAAATTTGGCGCCGATGGCTTGGCCCCGTATATTGCGCACCTCGGCCAAGCGCTGGATGAGATTCTCGGGCGGGGCATCGAGACGAAACCGCACGGTGATCACGTCCCCCACCTCGACAGGAGCCTCGGTCTCGTCCCCGGCAGCCGATTCAAGGGAAAAGGACAACCCGCTCATGGACAGATCGCGCACCTTCATCTCCAGATCCTGTCCGGTCCTGTGCACCCGGCAGTACCCGACCAGGGACACCAGCCTGCGATAATACTCCCTGAACTCGACCAGCATGACCATGCTTTCGCCACAGCGGCACTTGATCTTGATGCGGCTGTCCCGATTGCGGTAGGCGGAAGCGTCGAACTCGGTCATGAAACCGCAGTGGGGACAATGGAAAACGGCTCTTCCCTGTTTGTCGGCATAAACTTTCAGCACGGCCTTCCTTCAGGACATTTTTCAGTGTGGAACAAAATCCGGTCAAAAACGGATGCTACGGTGTCGGATTCGGCATGTAAAGACATATGGATGGCTCGACCTTTCGCCAAAAAAAACCCTGACCGTTCTCCAAGTCAGGGCTTTTCCGTCAACAGGCGGTGAATCTCTTCCAGTTCATGCCGGATCGCGTCCAGCGGAGCCCGGACCGACGCCGCATTTTCAAGCCTCTGGCGCGCGCCCTTGATGGTCAGCTTCTCCTCGTAGAGCAGATGCCGAATCTGTTCCAGTACGCGAAGATGCTCCCGGGTGTAGTAGCGCTGCCCCTTGGCGGTCCTGGCAGCCTTGAGCTGCGGGAACTCCTCTTCCCAGAAACGCAGCACATAGGGCTCCACGCCGATCCGGCGAGCAACCTGTCCTATGCGCAAGCGTTTTTCCGTGTCGGGCGTAACGGGTTTGAGCACCTTCCCTCCTGGCCCGCGAAGCCTGTCAGGAGAATCGGACAGGCAAACTTTCGACCAAATGCTGACTGATGCGAAGATGGACCTTTTCCACTTCCTTGTCTTTCAGGGTACGTTCCGCGTGGCGGTACACAAAGCGGTACGTCAGATTGCGTTCGCCGCTTCCTTCGGGCGCGTAGATGTCGACCAAAAAGACATCGGAGAGCAGCGGTTCCCGCATTGCCCTGACCGTATCAATTACGGCCCCGATTGCAAGATTCCCGGCGGCGACCAGGGTCATGTCGCGACGGACCACCGGAAATTTCGGAATCGGTCTGAACGCGACGCTTCCCCGCAACCCCATGAGCAGGTCGAGATCAAGATCCGCGTACCAAACCTCGCCGCGAGCCTGGTACGCGTCGGCCAGATCCTCGCGGATCATGCCGACCCTGCCCACGACCACGTCTCCTGCGCGCACCAGGATCTCCGGGGCCAGATAGGAATGCGCCCCTCCGCGCTCGAAACCGGCGGCGCCCACTCCCAGGGTCAGCAGCAGATGCTCGACCAGGCCCTTGATGTCTGCGTACTCGAAGCGCCCCTCCGGGAACGGGAAGCGCCCGGCAAAGCGACCGCCGTGCAAGAGGATGCCCAGGCGGTTGTTTTCCCGGGTCAGGGTGTCGCTGGCGGGGTCCTGCGCGAAAGAGTGCGCGACCTCGAAGATGCGGATGCGCGTGTTGTCCTGGCTCATGTTCTGGCGCAGCGAGCCGAGCAGTCCGGGCGCAAGTTCCGTGCGCAGCACGTTCATCTCTTCGCTCAACGGGTTGAAAATACGCACCCGGCCTTCAGAAGGCAGCCCGCAACGATCGAGGTCCGCGGTGCCGACAAAGCTGTAGTTGACGACTTCGGCCAGACCGGCGCCGCGCCCCCAATCCTTGACCTGATTCAGGAAGGCGTAGGTGGGATCGACCTTGTCCAGATCAGCCAGGCTCTTCGTGACCGTGGGCAGCACCGCCTCGATGCGGTCCATGCCGTAAACCCGCGCGACTTCCTCGATCAGATCGACCTCGCGCTCCAGATCCAGTCTGAAGGACGGGGCTTTGACCTGCCAGGGTTCGCCGGCGACGATTTCGCAACCCAGGCTGACCAGGGTGTCCCGGCAAAATTCGGGGGACATCCGCACGCCCAGAAGCTTCGTTGCCTTGTCGGGAGAAAAGGAAATCATCCGGGACTTGAACGGACAGGGCTCGGCCTTGGCCACGCCCGGCGCCACGGCGCCGCCTGAGATGGCGGCCATGAGGCTCGCCGCCCGGTTCATGGCGAGGGTGTTGCCGATCTGGTCCACGCCGCGCTCGAATCGGTACGAGGCATCGCTGGACAGGCCCAGGCGGCGGGCAGTCTTGCGGATGGAGGCCGGATCGAAGACGGCGCTCTCCAGCAGCACCGTCGCGCTCCCGGTGGCGATCTCGGAATTGGCGCCGCCCATCACCCCGGCCAGCGCCACGGGACGTTCATCGTCCCAGATGAGCAGATCCTTGGCGGTCAGCGCCCTGTCCTGGCCGTCAAGGGTGGTCAGGGTCATGCCGTCGCTGGCCCGGGCGACCCGGATGCGGTCGCCGCGCAGCAGATCGCGGTCAAAGGCGTGCAGGGGCTGCCCGAACTCCATCATCACGTAGTTGGTGACGTCGACGATGTTGTTGATGGGGCGCAGTCCAATGGCCAGCAGGCGATACCGCAGCCAATCGGGGCTCTTGGCGATGGCCACGTTTCGGATCAGGCGGGCCTGATACAGGGGGCAAAGCTCCGGGTCGGGCTCGATGGCGAAGCCTTGGAAGGGTGCGCCGCTCTCGGACACTTCGACCCGGGGGATGTTCAAGGGCAAATCAAAGGCCGCCGCCACTTCCCGGGCCAGACCCAGGACGGACAGGCAGTCGGCGCGGTTGGGCGTGATGCTGACGTCGAGCACGACCTGATCGAGTCCCAGGGCGTCGCAAATGGACGTTCCGGGGAGCAGATTCTGGTCCAGGACCATGATGCCCTCGTGGCCGTCGCCCAGAGCCAGTTCACGCTCGGAACAGATCATGCCGCAGGATGGCTGGCCGCGCAGCTTGGCTTTCTTGATTTCCAGGCCTCCGGGCATGACCGTTCCCACAGGAGCCACCGGAACTTTCTGGCCGGCATCCACGTTGGGCGCGCCGCAGACGATGTCCAGGATCTCGCCCGTGCCGATGTCGACCTTGCACACCGAAAGGTGGTCCGAGGACGGGTGCGCCGCCCGCTCGAGCACATAGCCGACCACGATCCCGGCCAGCCCGGCGAAAGGATTCGCGATCTCCTCGACTTCCAGGCCCAGCATGGTCAGCCTTTCGGCCAGCGCCGCCGCATCGCCCTCATAGGGCACGAATTCCCGCAACCAGTTCAAACTCAAAAGCATGATGAAATCCTATGTCCGCTCAGGCAAACTGCCGGAGGAAGCGCAGATCGTTCTCGAAAAACATGCGCAGGTCGCCTATGCCGTACTTGAGCATGGCGATGCGTTCGACTCCCAGACCGAAGGCGAAGCCGGTGTAGATTTCCGGGTCGTAGCCGACCTTCTCGAACACGGCCGGATCGACCATGCCGCAGCCCAGGATCTCCACCCAACCTGTCTCCTTGCACACTCGGCAGGGTTCGCCGCCCACCCGACCGCTGCCGCCGCAGATCACGCAGCTGATGTCCACTTCGGCGCTGGGCTCGGTGAAGGGGAAGAAACTCGGCCGGAAGCGCACGCGGGTATCATGGCCGAACACGGTCTGCACGAAGGCCGTGAGGATGCCGCGCAGGTCGGCCATGGTCACGTGCGTGTCCACCAGCAGCCCTTCGACCTGATGGAACATGGGCGTATGGGTGATGTCCGAATCCCGGCGATAGACCTTGCCCGGAGCGATGACCCCGAGCGGCGGCTTGCGCGAGAGCATGGTCCGCACCTGCAAGGGGGACGTGTGGGTACGCAGCAGGATGGAATCGGAAATGTAGAGCGTGTCCTGCATGTCGCGGGCGGGATGCTCAGGGGGAAGATTGAGCGCTTCGAAATTGTTGAAGTCGTTCTCGACTTCCGGGCCGGACACCACTTCGAATCCGAGGTTCGTGAAAACCGTGCAGATCTCGCGGGTGATGCGGGTCACGGGATGCAGGGAGCCAAGATCCGGCTGCCAGGACGGCATCGACGCGTCGAACGCCCCCAGAGCCTGCTCCTGAGCCCGCGCCTTCAAGGTCGCGACCTGGCTCTCCAGCAGGGTGGTCATGGCGGCCTTGACCTGATTGGCGGTCTTGCCTGTGGCCGGGCGGTCTTCCGGGACCAGCGCGGTCAAGCCGGACATCAGGTCGGCCAGGAGCCCTTTACGCCCGAGAAAACGGACGCGCAGTTCCTCCAACTCTTCCAATGAAGAAGCCTGGCCCAGGGCTTCGGTAAGCTCCGGGACCAGGCTTTCAAGCTTGCGAATAATATCGTTAGCCACTAGTTCGCCTTTGATTTTACCATTTGGCACAAGGCGGCGAAGGCGTCTTTTTCATAGACAGCCATGTCGGCCAGGGCCTTGCGGTTGAGGTTGATCGCGGCGAGCTTCAAACCATGCATGAAACGGTTGTAGGTCAGGCCGTATTCACGCACGCCGGCGTTGATGCGTACGATCCACAGTTTCCGGAATGCGCGCTTCTTCTGCTTTCTGTCGCGGTACGCGAAGCACAAGGCGCGTTCGACGGTTTCACGGGCGGTGCGGTACAGCTTGCTGCGCGCTCCGCGATAGCCCTTGGCCAGGGCCAAGTACTTCTTGTGCCTTCTGTGGGCTGTCTTTCCTCTTTTTACTCTCATGATCTTCTCCTTTCGCAATCAGGCATAGTGGGAAATGACTATGCGCTGAGTCGTTCCGTCCCGGCACAATGCCGAAACTAGAAAATGTACGGTACCATGCGACGAATCGCGCCGACGCAGCACTGGGCAGTCGTGGTGGACTGACGCAGCTGCCTTTTGCGCTTCGCGGATTTCTTGGTCAGGATGTGGCGCATGTTGGCGTGGCTTCTCTTGACCTTGCCAGTGCCCGTGACCCGAAAGCGCTTGGCCGCACTTCTGTTGGTTTTCACCTTTGACATAGTTCCTCCTCAAACAGACTTGAATGGCCGCGTGAACGGCCGGCAATACTGCTCCCTCCCGCCGAAGTGGCGGGAAATTTTTCAAAAAAGGCGGCAGAGGGAGCTTATTTCTTGGGAAGCCCTGACAGCAGGAGAAACATGGTCCGGCCCTCGACCCTGGAAGTCTGCTCGACCTTGGCCACATCGGAGACCATCTCCACGATCCGGTCCAGAATGACCTGCCCTCGATCCTTGTGCGCCATTTCGCGGCCACGGAAAAACACGGTCACCTTGCAGCGATCTCCGTCCTCGATGAACCGCCTGATATGCTTGATCTTGGTCATCAAGTCATGATCGTCGGTGTGCGGGCGGAACTTGATTTCCTTGACCTGGATCTGGGTCTGGCGCTTCTTGGCTTCCTGCGACTTTTTCTTTTCCTCATAGAGGTACTTGCCGTAGTCCATGATCTTGCAGACCGGCGGCTTGGCGTTGGGCGCCACCTCAACCAGGTCAAGACCCTTTTCCTCGGCCTGTTCCAAGGCCTCGGGCACGGTCATTATACCCAGCTGATTCCCATCATCTCCTACAACCCGGATTTCCTTGGCCCTGATTTGCTTGTTCCGGCGGGCCTTAGCAGCTGAAAGAATATCTCATTCCTCCATGTTTAAACGGTTTTTCGCATTCCTGCCGCAAGAGGTCGACAAACGCGTCGATGGGCATCGCGCCCAGATTGTTGCCGCCCAGCATGCGCACGTTGACGCAGGCCTGCTCGACTTCCTGATCCCCGATCACCAGCGCGTACGGAATTTTTTCCATCTGCGCCTCGCGCACCTTGTATCCGAGCTTTTCGTTGCGCAGATCGAGCTCCACGCGAACTCCCGCCCGCTGCAACGCATCCTGACAGGTGCGGGCGAATTCGTCGTGGCTGTCGGTCACTGTCAGGATACGCGCCTGGACAGGTGCAAGCCATGCCGGAAAAGCTCCGGCGAAATGTTCGGTCAGAATACCGATGAAACGCTCCACCGAGCCCATGATGGCTCGATGCACCATGACCGGGCGGTGCCGTTCGCCATCCTCGCCCACGTATAACAAGTCAAAACGGTCCGGCAAGGTGAAATCGACCTGGATGGTCGAACACTGCCACTGCCTGCCCAGGCAGTCCCGCAGCTTGACGTCGATCTTGGGACCGTAGAAGGCGCCGTCGCCCTCGTTGATCGTATACGGCAGCTCCATCTGGCCCATGGCGTCCATGAGGGCGCTCGTGGCGCGCTCCCAGTCCGCGTCGGAACCGATGGATTTCTCGGGCCGGGTGCTGATCTCCATGGAATATTCGAAACCGAAGACCCCCATGAGATCCTGAATCCACTTCATGACGCCCTTGATCTCGTCCAGGAGCTGGTCAGGGCGGCAGATGATGTGCGCGTCGTCCTGGGTGAACTGGCGCACGCGCATGAGGCCGTGCAGCACGCCGGACAATTCATGACGATGCACGACGCCGAACTCGAACAGGCGGACAGGCAGATCGCGGTAGCTGCGCTGGCTGGTGTTGTAGATCAGCATGTGCGCCACGCAGTTCATGGGCTTGACCCCGTAAGGCACTTCGTCGATCTCCGTGAAGTACATGTTCTCACGGTAGTTGGCGTAGTGGCCGGAGGTCTCCCACAGATCGCGCTTCAAAATTTGGGGGGTGCGCACGATGCCGTAGCCGCGCCGGATCATCTCCTTGTTCACGAAATCCTCGAGAATGGTCCGCACCAGACCGCCCTTGGGGTGCCAGTAGGCCATGCCCGCGCCGGCGCGCTCGTGGAAGCTGAACAGGTCGAGCTGGGGCCCGAGCTTGCGGTGGTCGCGCTTCTTGGCTTCCTCCAGCATGAGCAGGTAGGCCTTGAGTTCCTTGGGCGAAGCAAAGGCGGTGCCGTAGATACGCTGCAGCATGGGACGGTTCGAGTCTCCGCGCCAGTATGCGCCGGCCACGGAAGTCAGCTTCACGGCCTGCAGAAAGCCCGTGGAGGGCAGGTGCGGGCCGCGGCAGAGATCCACGAAATTTCCATGACGATAGACCGACACCTGCTCCGCGCCCAGATCGTCGATGATCTCAAGCTTGTAGGTCTCGCCCATGGAGGCGAACAGGGCCTTGGCCTCATCCGCGCTCATCTCCTCGCGGGAGAAGGGCCGGTTCGCGGCCACGGACGCGGACATGCGCTCTTCGATCTTCTCCAGATCGTCGGGCGTGAACGGGCGCTCGAAATCGAAGTCATAATAAAAGCCGTTCTCGACATCCGGACCGATGGTCACCCTGACGCCGGGGAACAGCTCCTTGACCGCCTCGGCCATGACGTGGGCCGCGCTGTGGCGCAACACCTTCAGACCTTGCGGGGAATCCAGAAACACGGGCTCCATGACGGTGGTTCCGACGGGCACCGGGCGAGACAGATCGATCAGGGCGCCATCGCAATCGCAGGCCACCACCGACTTCATCTTCTTGCCCGACAGAACCGCGCGCAACACATCCGCGCATGTCTGACCAGCCTGCACCTCAACGTCCTGCCCTTGTATCTGAACCATAATGCCCTGCCTCACAAACACGATAGGGAGGCTTGTGCCTCCCTATGAGTTCTTTTTTGGTAGGCGCGAGGAGGGTCGAACTCCTGACCCCTTGCACGTCAAGCAAGTGCTCTCCCACTGAGCTACGCACCTAAATGGAGAGCCGCATATATCTTCGCTTTTTGACTCCTGTCAACACCTCTTTTGCATATTGCGCAATTTTTTTGCAACTTCCCGCAATTTCTCCCCGGACGGGCCGCGGCGCGAGGACGGTTCCGCTTTCCAGGCGGTCATGACATATATATCGCGATTCCCGGCGGCAAGACCTCCCTGGAGCGCGGACATCCCCCGCTCGCACCCGCGACCTTTGCATTCCGGGTGATTTCAGCTATCAAAACCATGACAACCATCACCTTTTTACGGCACGGCGCGCACAGTGAAAGACTCCACTCCCCGCATCCTCCTCGTCGACGACGAACCCCTGAACATCAAGCTGCTCGATATCGTGCTCAAAAAAAACGGGTACCACACCCTGGCCTGCACCAGCGGCCCCGAAGCCAGGGCGCTGGCCGCGGAGCACCTTCCGGATCTCATCCTCCTCGACGTGCTCATGCCCGGCGAGGACGGTTACGCGACCTGCGAACTCTTGAAGCAGCATTCGCAGACAGCCGATATCCCCGTCATCTTCATCTCCGCCCTGACCGACACGTCGAGCAAGGTCCGGGGGCTTGAGGTCGGCGGAGTCGATTTCATCTCCAAGCCTTTCGAAAAGGCGGAAGTCCTGGCCAGAGTCAAGGTGCACCTGAAGCTGCGCTTCACCTACCGCGCCCTCATCGAGGCCCAGGCCCAGCGCCTGGCCCAGGTCCAGGACGCGCAGCAGGCTCTGCTGGTGCTGCCCGGCGAACTGCCCGAGGCGGGATTCGCGGTGCGCTTCGAACCCATCCTTGAAGCGGGCGGAGATTTCTACGACGTGCTGCATGTCGGCGGCACGACCTTCGACTACATCGTGGCCGACGTCAGCGGGCACGACCTGGGTACGTCCTACATCACCTCGGCCCTGAAGGCCCTGCTCAGCCAGAACTGCAATCCGGTCAATTCCCCGGCGGAAAGCCTGACCATGATCAACAGCGTGCTCTGCCGCATCCTGACCGGCGGCACCCACATCACGGCCGGATTCGCCCGCCTCGACCGCGAACGCGGCCTCCTGCGCTACATCAACGCCGGACACCCCGC
>JBFWJY010000050.1:0-17767 GCA_050252955.1 Desulfomicrobium sp. | reverse complement strand
ACTCGGCTGAATGCTTCCGTCTCGTCTTCTTCGTCATTCTCTGCTCCCTGATCATTTGCGTTTGAAGGGGTCGGGACTAGCAGAGTTTCCACCTAAAGGCTTGTACAAATTTCCGGGGCCACTTCTTAGCCTCTCCAGTATTCAACCTGTCATTTACGTCGAAAAGCATTTATATGCTCCAGTGGTGAAGGTGGAGGCATTACGAATACGCATCTCATGCATTCCTTTTGGAAATTAATTTTAATGCGTGACTATTGACATATGTACGATTTATGCTTGATTGTTAGTAACGGCATTATCCAAAATCATCAGGAGTCAGCATGGAAGATTCTCTTAAACAAGCAATCGAAATCGTAAAAGCCCAAGCATCTGTGCGTAACATGAACGAGGATGAGATCACATCCATGATCAAAGCCTTGGCTGGCAGCATTCGGGGAGTCGCTGAAGGTGTCGCACCCGCTGTCGAAACCGAACCAGCTGCCGATCCCAAAAATGCCATCAGAGAAAAAAGCGTCACCTGCTGCGAGTGCGGAAAGTCATTCAAAGTCTTGACGAAGCGGCATCTGGCGACACACAAACTCACGCCGGATCAGTACAGGGAAAAATATGGCTACAAGAAAGGCACGTCCCTAGTGGCAAAATCTTTGGCTCGGAGTCGCCGAAAAACCATGCAGGACATGAAGTTGTGGGAAAAGCGTAAAAAGGCTCCCAAGGCCGAATAACAGGTCGCGATGTGAAGCGAAATTGTCAGGCCGGTCACCCATCCCTGGAAACCGGCCTCTTTTTTGTGGTTCTTCGACGTTTGATGTGGAATTCATGAAGCCATCAAAAACCAAGCAACATACACTGACGATTGATACTGAGCGCCGTGTGCTCTAGCTCAATTTTCTCTCGACTGCGGGAAGCACTTAACGGCCGCAGGCTTTGACTAAAAAATCACGTTCCACCGTTAGCTGGCCAATTTTAGCGTGCAGATCATGGAGTTGTTTCTCAGCGTTCACGTCTGTGCTCGTTTTTGCACCGGAAAAAATGTCGCCAGCTTCGCTTTTGAGCTGCTTGAGCCATTTATTGATCAGCGTTTGATGCACTCCATGTTCGGCGCTGAGCTGGGCGATGTTTTTCTCTCCCGAAAGGGCCGCGAGGGCGACTTTCGCTTTGAACGCCGGGGCGTGTTTTTCCGTTTGGACATGATGATTCTCCTTGTGTGAGGTTAAGCTATCATACCTGTCCAACGATTGGGGAGCATTTCTCTAACACCTGCCAGGAGTGTACTTGACTGAACGGGTGCCCATGCTTGGAGTGAATATCTCGTAGCTGTTGCGGCCGGACCTCTTGGCCTTGTACATCGCCATGTCCGCGTTGCGCATCAGCACGTCGGCATCGACGCCGTCATCCGGACAGATGCTGATGCCGATGCTCAGGGTGACACGGAGTTCCTGCCCGGAAATGAAATGGGGTTCGCCCACGCTTTTGATCAATTTTTCAGCGAAATGCGTGACGCTTTGCATATCGCCGATTTCCGGAAGCAGAATCACGAATTCATCACCGCCATGACGACTGACCGTATCCGAAGTGCGGACGCTTGCCTGCAGGCGTTTTGCGACGGATTGCAACAACTTGTCCCCGGTCGCATGCCCCATGGAATCGTTGATGCGCTTGAAATGGTCTATGTCCAGAAACATCAGCGCCAGTTTGCTGCCGTGGCGCTTTGCGAGCAGGATCGACTGAACCAGGCGGTCGGCCAAAAGCGCCCGGTTCGGCAGGTTCGTGAGCAAATCGTGCTCAGCCATGTGGGACAAATGAACCATGATCCTCTCGATCGCCTCGGTCATCACTTGGGCGTTGACAGAGGCGATGACGAGTTTTTCGTTCGCTTCCCGCAACGAGGTTTCCATTTCCGCACTGAATTCGGCCTTGGCCTTTTTCGCATTCTTGCGTGGTTGCAGCGCCTTGTTGCTCAGACGGAAAACACGCTCGCACCTGTCGGCAAATTCCTCGCCATGCCCATCTGATTCAGATTTTCGCGCCGTCTTATCGCCCACCTCCTGCGTGGTTCCGGAAAGAGCTTGCGTCTCGCCGTTCGACGGCAGCGGGCATGCATCCCCCTTGAGCGAACGCTTGGGCGTGTATTGCCTGTACTTCAAACCCGCTTTGCCCATCATGGCCGATCCTGGGCGGTGGAGGCCTGAGTCAGCGCCGGGCTTCCGCTCAAAATGCCGCCGTACTCGGACAACGTCTTACCGATGACAATGCCGCCGTCGTCGATTTCAAATTCCCGCAGTTCATTGCTGTGGGCGCTGGCGCGGACCTTGACGACCGCCATGACCCGCTTCAGACAGCTCTTCACCTCGATGTAGCGCTGCACGATGATCGCGTCGGTGAGAAATGCGGATCCATAGGGGCTGAAACGCAGATCCGTGTATCTGTCTTCAAGTTCCGAGGTCATGAGCACCGTCACCCCGAGGTTGGACAAGGCGGCGATCATGCGAAACAGCGACTCCCGAAAATCCTCGCGGAAAGTCGGGGCCACGGCCAGTTCGAAGCCGGACAACGAATCTATCACCACGCGCGTCGCCTTCATGCTGTGGATGAGAGTGATGAGGTGCTGTATGACCTCGTCCATGGACAGATCAAGGGAACGGGTGTTGATCAGGCCGATGCTCCCGGCCCGGACCAGATCGTCGATGGTGCGCGTCCGGGACTGGCTCGGAGTCTGCTCAAAGGCGACAATCACGCCCGGCTCGCCCCTGCGCACCCCCTCGACCAAAAAAGACGTGGCCAGGATGGTCTTGCCCGAACCGGACGGCCCGGCGACCAGGAGCGAATACCCCGAAGGCAAACCTCCGCCCATCATTTCATCTAGACGCGGCACGCCCATGGCCAGACGCTTCTGCGTGCGCGGCTCGGGGTGGGTCATGGTCGCGCAGCTTGGGTCGTCACGGACATCCACCGCCGGAAAGACGACGACCCCGTCGCTGGTGATGCGAAAGGTATGCATCCCAGGACGGGTGGCCTGCCCGCGCATTTTCATGATCTGAATCTTGCGCACCATCGAATTGCGGTACACGTTTTGTTCAAGGGATATGAGCCCGTCGGCCATGGTGAAGATCGGCGGCGGACTTGTCGGCGATGTGTACTCGCCAATCAGAAAGGTGGTCGTCTCCCATCCCAAAAGATGCATGCCCAGTTGCTGGATGAATTGCTGCTGACTGCCTGGCCCCTCGGACTGAGGCTGCGCATCCAGCATGACCGATCGGAACGAATCGACGAAGACCAGTGCCGGGGCGGTGTTTTCGACCTCGTACGTGATTCGCTTCAAGACCTGCGCGAACGCCCCGGTCGCGACGTCGTCCCCCAGGCTGACAAAGCGAATCGACTCGTTGATCTTGTCCGGATCGAAAAACGAAAACTGCTGCTGGTAGCGTAGCATCTTCATGGCCGGTTCGCCGAGCGCGGTGAAAAAGAGCGCTGGCCGCTCCCGTGTCGCCATGGCGAACATGAGTTGATGCGCCAGCGTCGTCTTGCCGCAGCCCGGGGCTCCGACAATGAGATTGAGCGAAAACTCGGGGACGCCGCCGCCGAGAATCGCATCAAGTCCTGAAACGCTGGTGGCGAGGCGGGCTATGCCTACTTTTCGGCTCACAATATCTTCTCCTGCTCCACCACCGGTGACGCGGCAACCCAGACCGAAGCCAGAAGGCGTTTGGTCAGGGAATGTCCTATCAAGGTGGCGAGTAATTCGGTGAACGTTATCAGAAGAGAACAGCTGGCCTGTTCCGCCACAGCCGAGTCGCGGCCAGCGAAACGCACGCTGATTCGTGCGGGAAGGGATTCGTGGTCCACCTGCTCATCCGGGCTTGCCAGCCATGGGAAGGCGGCGCTCGCCAGATACAGGGATCGCCTGAGAATGGCATCGACGCCTTTGCCGCCAATCACAGGCGTCAGCCGGGCCGACATCAACAGCCATATCTCAGAGGTCGCCTTGGCGATGTCGAGGACGTCTGAGGAGTCTTTGGCGCGTTGCCTCAGGGTTCTTCGTATCGTTTCGCGGCAAAGGTCACGCTCAGTGATTGACATAGGCATGGCTCCTGAAACCTGAGCTGTATCTGTACTGTCTGGTGGACGAAAAAATTGATCGCATGGAGGCACTCTCAAATTCACGCCAAAGCGGAACTGCATCAGACCTGGCGCGGCAGAATAAAGGTCACCGTGAAAATCAGGATTGAAATTCCAAGACCCCAGAACAAAGCCCAACCGATCCTTCCGAATCCCTTATTGCGCCCGGCGATCCGCCATTTTTTGTCATGCTGCGGAAAATCAAATTTGAGCGAAGGCAACTGTCCCTTATCCCTGGAAACCAAAAGAGTGTTAAAAATAGCATGCCGCTTGTTCACTTTCTGCAATAACATCAGTTCTCCATGTTCGGATATGTGTTGCCGATTCATCAAAAAATCGAACATGCGAAAGTCGCGGAGCGTTTCGGCTCAGCAACACGTTGATTGAGCAACGATCGCGCCAAGACGATTCCAGCATACATATTTTACAATATACTGATTATATGGACAAAATTAATCTTCCGAGCAGACAGGGGCAACGTGGTTGCAAACCAAATCCGTCGCATTCGCCGCAACCGTGAAATATGGAGGCCGGGCTGGAGATGATGCCCACGGTCTCGCGAGCCACCGTTCCAACAATATATTTTATTTTAAAGTAGATATGTAATATTCACACACAAATAAAAGATAGGGTATCAAAAAAACATTTCATTGTAGGCACTTGAATTCTAAAAAATCATATATGAACCAGATCCTCATGTCATACATAAATGCGAAGACATTCTTTTCACAATAAATCAAGCTTCAATCATAGCAATGACTGAATTCTTACATTGAAAATTAGCGTTGGCGCAGTCTAGAAAATTATGCCATAAAAACATGATCATGAAGTCAAAAAACAAGCGCAACGACTCGCCTGTCACAACGCACGAATCCACGCCGCCAACGATTGCTTCCCCGCTCCCCCCTTTTCCCATTGTCGGCGTTGGAGCTTCCGCGGGAGGACTTGAAGCCCTGGAGCAATTTTTGCGGCATGTGCCCCAAAAGAGCGGGCTGGCTTTTGTCGTTGTCCAGCACCTGGATCCGACGCACAAAGGCCTCTTGCCGGAGTTGCTCCAGCGCGCCACCGCGATGCCGGTGTATCAGGTCAAGGACAGAATGCCGGTGGAACCGGACTACGTGTACGTGATCCCGCCCAATCACGACATGTCCATCCTGCACGGGGTACTGCATCTGTTCAAACCGGCCGCGCCTCGCGGCCTGCGCCTGCCCATCGACTTTTTCTTCCGTTCGCTGGCCGAGGACCAGCAGGAGCGCAGCGTCGGCATCATTCTTTCCGGCATGGGCTCCGACGGCACGCTCGGACTGCGGGCCATCAAGGAAAAGGCGGGACTGGTCCTGGCTCAGGATCCGGCTTCGGCCAAATTCGACAGCATGCCCAGAAACGTCATCAACGCCGGTCTGGCCGACCTGGTGGCCCCGGTGGAAGAATTGTCCGCAAAGCTCCTCGGCCTGATCCGGCATGAAAGGGTCGCATCCTCCTTCGCCCCACCTCTTGAGGACAAGACCCAAAGCGGTCTCGAAAAAATCATCCTCCTGCTGCGCGCAAAGACGGGCCACGACTTTTCCCAGTACAAGAAAAACACGCTGTATCGCCGCGTCGAAAGGCGCATGAGCATTCACCAGATCGACCGGATCATGTCCTATGTCCGTTTTCTCCAGGATAATTCCCAGGAAGCGGACCTCCTCTTCAGGGAGCTTCTGATCGGAGTGACCAGTTTTTTTCGCGATCCGGAGGCATGGGAGCATCTGCGAAACACCGCCCTCCCGCCCCTTCTGAAGGCGTGTCCGGTCAACGGCACCCTGCGGGCCTGGTGTCTGGCCTGCGCCACAGGGGAGGAAGCCTATTCGCTGGCCATCGCCTTCAGGGAAGCCGTGGAGCAGTTGGCGCCCGAGTCGGGCATCAAGCTGCGCATCTTTGCCACCGATCTGGACACGGACGCCATCGACAAGGCCCGTCACGGAATCTATCCGCCTGGAATCGCGGCGGATGTCTCTTCCGAGCGACTGGACCGCTTTTTCGTGCAGGACGAACACAATTACCGGATCGGAAAGGAGATCCGGGAGATGATCACCTTCGCCACGCAGAACGTCATCATGGATTCGCCGTTCACCAAGCTCGACGTCATCACCTGCCGCAATCTGCTGATCTATCTCACGCCCGAACTTCAACAAAGAATCCTCTCGCTCTTCCATTACAGTCTCAATCCGGAGGGAATTCTTTTTCTCGGCAGTTCGGAGGCGATCAACAGCAGCACCGACCTCTTCGTGCCCATAGACAGCAAATCCAAGCTGTTCCGGCGTCGCGAATCGATGCTGACACCCTCTAAGTTCGCTTTTCCATCATCACACATCCCGGCCATGCCGGGTGCTTCACGGGAGACCACAATGCTCAAGCCGGCGGTCAATATTCAGTCCCTGGCGGACCAGGTGCTGTTGCAGCGCTTTTCACCGCCGGCCGTGCTGGTCAACAACAAGGGGGACATCCTCTACATCAGCGGCAGAACGGGTAAATACCTTGAACCCGCCGCAGGCAAGGTCAATTGGAACATTCACGCCATGGCTCGGGAAGGATTGCGTTTTGACCTGGGGACCGCCTTTTTGAAGGCCCTCAGAGAAAAGGAGGCCGTCACCGTCAAGGGGCTCAAGATCACAGAGGGCGAGGCGGTTCAGACCGTGGACCTCACCGTGCAGGAAATCCAAGACCCCGAGGCCTTGCGCGGCATGGTCATGATCATCTTCACCGATGTGGCGACCCCTCCGAAACAGAAGCGAGTCTCCCGTTCAAAGTCTGGCTCGTCCGGCAGAGCCATTGAACTGGAGCAGGAACTGCATCGGTGCCGCGAAGAGCTTCGGAGCACCAGGGAAGAGATGCAGGCCTCGCAGGAAGAGCTCAAATCCTTCAACGAGGAGATGCAGTCCACCAACGAGGAGCTTCAGTCCACCAATGAGGAATTGACCACCTCTCGCGAAGAGATGCAATCACTCAATGAGGAATTGCAGACGGTGAACGCCGAGCAGCAGTCAAAGATGGACGAGCTGGCGCGGATCAACGACGACATGCGCAATCTGCTCAACAGCACGGAGATCATCACGATTTTCCTCGACAACGACCTCCACGTTCGGCGCTTCACTCCCGGTGCCAACAAGATCTTCAAGCTCATTCCCGGCGATGTGGGCCGCCCCCTTTCCGATATCGCAAACGACCTGATCTACCCCGAAATGTCGGAGCAGGCCAAAGAGGTGCAGAGAACTCTGGCATTTTCGGAAAAACAGGTTTCCACCGCCGACGGCCGCTGGTATTCGGTGCGCATCATGCCCTACAGGACCATGAACGATCTCATCGCGGGTCTGGTCATGACCTTCACGAACATCACCGCGGCCAAGGAACTCGAAAGGGAACTGCGCGAGGAAAATGACCAGCTGCGGCTTCGGCTTGGCGAATGGAAATCATCATGAGCACACCGAAAAACCGGAAAAAAATCGCGCCCGAACTGACGCGGCCTGAGAATGAACCGAGGCGCGTCGAGAATGCGGCCACGCATCCCCTGCGGCCTGAAATCGAGTTGAAGCGGCTTGTGCAGGAGCTTGAGGTTCACCAGGTCGAGCTGGAGATACAAAACGAGGAGCTTCGTCAAGTTCAGGAATCACTGGAGGCATCGCGCAACGCCTTGGCCGAGCTGTATGATTTCGCTCCAGCAGGCTATTTTTCCTTTGATCCGCAGGGACTGGTGCGCAGCGTCAACCTGCCGGGCGCCCAGTTGCTGGGCCTTGAACGGCAGCACGTGCTGAACAAACCCATGAGCCTGTGGATTGCCGACGCGGGTGGACGGGAGGTGTTTTCAGAGCACTGCGCGGACGTTCTGAGCAGGGAAGGGGACGACATCTGCGAAATCTGGCTGCAGAGTTCGGACGGGGAAAAGTTTCTCGCCCGCCTGCGGAGCATCGCCAAGGATCCGGTCGAAGGAATTCACGGCGTCATCCGCTCCATGATCATCGACGTGACCGAGCAGAATCAGCTCAAGACGGAGCTGCAAAACGCGCATGACGAGCTTGAACGCAAGGTCGCGGACCGAACGCGGGAATTGATCCTGACCAACGAGTGTCTTGTGCAGGAAATCGCCGTGCGCAAAGATGCGGAAGAATCCCTGCGCAGGGCCTTCATGGAAATCAAGGAACTCAAAGACCGCCTCCTGGCCGAGAACATCTACCTTCAGCACGAGGTTGCCCGAAAGTTCAACTTTGGCGAGATCATCGGTCAGAGCAGCGCCATCGCCCGCGTCTTCGACAAGATCGAACAGATCGCGCCCCAGAACACCACAGTGCTGCTCCAAGGCGAGACAGGAAGCGGCAAGGGGGTCGTGGCCCGGGCCATCCATGCCCGGAGTTTGCGCAAGGATCGACCGATGGTCACCATCAACTGCACGGCCTTGCCGGCGAATCTCATTGAAAGCGAGCTGTTCGGACGGGAAAAGGGGGCCTTCACCGGAGCCAGCGCCCGGCAGATGGGACGCTTCGAACTGGCCGACGGCGGCACCATCTTTCTGGACGAAATCGGCGAAATGCCGATAGAATTGCAAGTCAAACTCCTGCGGGTGATTCAGGACGGCGAATTCGAACGGCTGGGCAGCCCGCGCACCATCAAGGTCGACGTGCGCATCATCGCGGCCAGCAACCGCAAACTGGAAGAGGAAATCACGAAGGGCAGTTTTCGCCAGGATCTCTATTACCGGCTCAATGTCTTTCCCATCATGATCCCGCCGCTCAGGGCGCGCAAGGACGACATCCGCCTGCTCGTCGATTTTTTTGTCGCCAAATTCAACAAGAAGATCGGCAAACGGATCGAAACCATTCCCAAGGAATCCCTCGAAGCGCTGGAGAGTTACGACTGGCCCGGAAACATCCGGGAACTGGAAAGCGTGATCGAACGGGCGGTAATAATCAGCCAGGGATCTTCGCTTCGAATCCTGGACAACTTCACCATGCCGCTCACGGCGAGCGCGGAGTCCGGCTCGGACCTGAAGGCCCTGGCGGACCTGGAACACGACCACATCCTCCATGTGCTCCAGAAAACGAACTGGCGCGTTGAAGGAAAAAATGGGGCCGCGGCCATCCTCGACATCAACCCGAGCACGCTTCGCGCCCGCATGAGAAAGCTCGGAATCAATCGCAACACGACATAAAACGCCTTCATCACGCCACAAACCGCCCAGTTCTCGCGCCGCACAAGCGGGCCACCCCGGCCCGCGACCACCGGCAAAGCCATACGCCACACTCGCCATGACATTTCTCGCCCCCCCAGCGCGAGCAGACTGTCATATACGACGCTTGCGCTGAATTTGACGAATCCCGCTGACGGATTTCACCTGACCGGCGACCCTCCAAAACAATATACTCCATAAGAGTAAGCCAGTTGCATCAATATAAATCGTAACACGCATCCGGCACGGGAGTTGCGAGTCTACTTTCGTACTCTTTCGGGATCGAGCGTGACGAGATTTCGCCCCTCAAATAAACCGCCGACAATCACGAAGCATTGCCGGGACCGTTCCACATCTTTCCAAAAAGGTAAGGCTGGCTGTCGCGTAGGAAACTCCCTGAAACCCAGCAATGATTGAATCAACTACAGGAGGATACTTCGTGTCACAAATACGATCGTCACCCACCATCGAGTCTTTGGCCGAACTGACGGCCCCACACCAACCTCCGTGCCTGTCCCTGTATCAGCCGACGCATCGGCATGGCCCAGGCAACCAGCAGGATCTGATCAGATTCCGCAATCTCCTGAAAATCATGGAATCGTCGCTCAGGCAAAAATATCCTGAACCCGAGACCAGACACTTTCTGGAACCGTTTGAAGCTCTGGGGCTTGATCGCGAATTCTGGAATCAGGCGCTGGATGGACTCGTCGTCTTGAGTGGCGCGGGCATGTTCCGGGTGTTCCGGCTGCGGCGATCGGTGGCCGAACTGGCCGTCGTGGCCAACAGCTTTCACCTCAAACCGTTGCGGCGTTTTCTGCAATATGTCGGCCGCTACCAGATCCTCGGACTGAGCTTGAACAAAATCCAGCTCTTCGAGGGCGACCTGGGCACGCTGGAAAAGATCGAGCCCGTCCGGGGAGTTCCGCAGACACTCACCGAGGCTCTCGGCGAGGAACTGACCGAAGCGCATCAGACCGTGGCTTCGTACGGCGGCGTGAAAGGCAGAAGCGGTCCCACGCGACACGGCCAGGGCGGCAAGAAGGACGAAGCCGAAAAGGACACGAAGCGCTTCTTCCGATCCGTTGATCGCGCAGTGCTTGAGCATCACTCGCGCCCTTCAGGGCTGCCGCTGCTCCTGGCCGCATTGCCGGAGCATCATCATCTTTTCCGAAGCATCAGTCACAACCCGTTCCTCATGGACGAAGGCCTCGATTGCAACCCCTTTGTGCTCACAAACTCCGAGCTGCGCGAGCGCGCCTGGGCCATCCTCGAACCGCAATACCGGACCTGGCTGGACTCGCTGCTCGACGAATACAGGGAAGCGCTGTCTCGCGAACTGGGCAGCGGGGATCTGGCAGAGGTCGTGAAAGGCGCGGCCGCCGGACGGGTGTCGAAACTCATGATCGCTTCCGACCGCGAAATTGCCGGGCGAATCGTGGGCGACACGGGCACGTACGAACTGAGCGACATCAGCGAATCCAGCTCGGACGACCTGCTCGACGACCTGGGGGAACTGGTGGACAAGATGGGCGGCCAGGTTCTGGTCATGCCGGCCGCGCAAATCCCCGGAAAAACCGGCCTGGCCGCAACCTTCCGATATTGATCAGATTGCCTCTTCGTACGGGTGTACATCCAGCGATACTCCAACAGCATGCAGACTGTCATATATCGCGGATACAGAACATATGATGGCGCAGTTGGACGACTCTTGCTGCAATTTTTTTCCAATAAATTAATTAAAGCAAACAATACAGAGCACTAAATCATAAAAATCATGGAAGTTCCACGGAACGTTTATTGCTCATATCAATGCACCCCCAATATATAACAAAAGAGGTGGATATGAAAATTTTGAGATACTTGTCCGTTTTTTTACTCACAGGACTTCTCTTCACAGGCTCGAGTTCCTGTTTTGCCCAGGGCACAGCAGCGAATCCATCACCTGACGTCGATGGTTATGTCTGGATGAAGTCGACCGACCCGGAAAAAAAGGCATTTTTGTTCGGGGCAGGAACAGCCATCGCCCTCGAATACCAGATGCGGGCAAAACGGTCGGAAGAACCGTCCAAATTCGTCAAAGGCTGGATCGAAGCGTTTGACAACATGAGCTGGGCGGAAATGGCATCCAAGCTCGACGCATACTATGAATCGAATCCTGACAAGGAAAGCAGGCTGGTATTTGATGTACTGTGGCATGAAATGATCAAACCCAACCTGAAAAACTAAGGAAATGGATATGCAAAAACTACTTTTCGCCTTTATCATCTTGTCTTTTCTCAGCGCTTCAGCCTGCACAAACATGTCCCGCACGCAGCAGGGAGCCTTGTCCGGCGGAGCCATCGGCGCAGGTGCCGGGCTTGGAATCAGCGCGCTGACAGGCGGCTCGCTGGGAGCAGGCGCCCTGATAGGAGGCGCGCTGGGCGGAGTCGCAGGCGGAATCTACGGTAATCAGAAATAATGGATTTCAACTGTGCCACACGCAAGGGAATTATCATGAACGGATTTATTGAAAAGCACCTGCCGGGCATAACGCACGGCATATTTCTCCTCGTCATGCTGGCGATGATGTGCATGTTCGCAAGCGCCGCGCTGGCCCGAACAGCTGAAGAGATCGACACGCATGCCGACATGACGCTGCAGCGCTTCTACAAAGAGGTCAACGGCGGCAAGGAGATCGCCAAAGAGGCGAAAGCCCTGCTGATCATGTCCGACGTCACCAAGGCCGGCTTCGTTCTTGGCGGGACCTACGGCCAAGGCGCCCTTCGCGCCGGCGGCAAGACCACCGGATACTACAATCTCATCGCCGGATCCTATGGATTCACCTTTGGCGCGGAGCAGATGGACATCATCCTCGCCTTCATGACCCAGCAGGCTCTTGATGATTTCATAAAGATCGACGGCTGGGAAATAGGCGTCACCGGCAACGTGGCGTTCGTCGACGTCGGAGGCGGCAAGAGGCTGGACACCACGTCGCTGAAAGACCCTGTCGTGGCCTTTGTGTTCAATCCCGAAGGGCTGATGGTCGATGCGTCCCTGAAGGGCGCAAAGTTCACGAAGCTCAACAAATAGCTCGCACGCACGGCACAAACCGGGATCGCGCGCCAACTCGGGCGCGATCCCGCCTTGCCCGGCAAGGAAGGGAATATCCATGGGACTCATACTCATCATCATTCTGGTTCTCATACTCATCGGTGCCTTGCCGACATGGCCGCACAGCAAAAGTTGGGGATACTACCCCAGTGGCGGCCTCGGCGTGGTCCTTTTGATCGTGCTCATTCTGCTGCTGATGGGACGGATATGAGGCGTGAAAGGTCTCTCCAATTGACCGGCAGCACCGCGCATTACGTCTTTTCAAGGGTTCATAAACATTGAGGGAGCAACCATGGACACACACCATTCAACCGATACGGATTTGAAATCCCTGATGAGAATGATGGACAGCAAGGACGGACTGATCCGTCAAAAAGCTCGGATAGCGCTGGTGGAAATGGGCGATTCCGCCGTCATCCCCCTTTCGGATACGCTTGCGCACTCGAAGCTGGATCAGACCCGGTGGGGGGCCGCCAAAGCGCTCGGCGAGATCGTCGATGAGAGATCACTGCCCGCGCTGGTGAACGCGCTTGATGACACAAACACCGACGTCGCCTGGCTGGCTGGAATGGCCTTGAAAAAATTCGAAAAGGCGGCCTGGAAACCGCTGTTGCAGCAACTGGTCGAAACCGGGGTGGATTCCGTGAGACTGCGCAACGGAGCGCGCCATGTGTTCAGCGGTCAAAAAGAAGAAGGATTCAACGACCTGCTTGAAGAACTCATGACCGCCCTCGAAGACACAGCACTCCCGGAAGCCGGGGCGATCGTCGCGACGGAAATCCTGAAACGCATGAGGAGAGAGAACGCGGATGCGGCCTGAACGCCTCTTTCATAGCCAAGGAGCGTTCGAGAACCACAACATGGCTATGAGTTTCGAAATAAGGCGATATGCAAATGGCGTCGCAACAAAATTTTAATAACATACGAGGCGCACAGTGAAATTTTTTCCCATCAAATCAATAATTTTACTGCTTCTATTCACAATTATTTCGATGAATGCCTATGCTGCAACGTATCAAATTGATGACGGGACAGGGGAAGACTCGATAGGCTTATTCAGTTTAGAAAAAACGACATACATGAATCAATTTACGACACCAGGCACTGGTGACTATATTTCGTCAATCGAAATAGCATGGGGGAAAATATACAACGGAATGGTTTCTAAGATATTTGTTTGGGACGATCCAAATGATGACGGATCACCAATCGACAGAATTGCTCTTTACTCATCAGATGTGATTGTCGATAATGCAAATACAGATATTTTCAATATTTTCAATGTTCCGAGAACATATGTTTTAGGATCGTTTTTTATTGGATTTGAGTATTTTGCGAGCCAAGAAGAGCTTGATTCATCAAACTACTACCCTGGGAGATTGGATCAAGATCATCCTAAGAAGCGCAGCTGGGTTGGAGCAAATTCTGCAAAGCTCGAATTTGATCTCATCGACAACTTCTATTTTCCGGGGAATTGGATGATCCGGGCCAATGGGGATGATGTTTCTCCGGTTCCTGAACCGAGTACAATGATTTTGCTCGGGGCAGGCCTGCTTGGTTTGATTGGGGTGGGTCGAAAAAGCCGACAGTAGCACGACGCCTTGTTTTTCAATGAAGGCAGGCAGGGATTGCTTGCCTTTTCGAAACAAAGCGCCAAACTATCTCCTCTTCTTCTATTCAAGCGCTGGACCCTCCTCGAAGACACGCCGCTCCCGGGAAGCCGGAGCAATCGTCGCGACGGAAATCCTGAAGCGCATGAGGAGAGAGAACGCGGATGCGGCCTGAAAACCGCGACCAAACCAACGCGTTGACCAAAACACAATCAAGGCAGCGAGTAGTCATGAGCCGCCAACACAATGTTATCTATGAACGACGGAGACACCTCGATGGAACATTTCGCTAATATTTTCAAATTGATTCTGTGCACACTGCTTGTAACATCACTCATGAGCTGTGCCGGGACAAGCAAACGAGAAAGCACAGGACAGTATATTGACGACTCCGCTATAACTGCGAAAGTAAAGGCAGCCATTTTTGATGAGGATTCGCTGAAATCAATGCAGATCAAAGTCGTGACATACAAAGGTGTTGTTCAATTAAGCGGATTCGTTGATTATCCAAAAAACGTCACCAAAGCTGGACAGCTTGCAGAAAATGTTGATGGCGTGAGGTCCGTCAAGAATGATCTTGTTGTCAAATGATCTTATCATAACGCTGATACGTGAATAAAGATCAAGAAGCACATTCTGTTCTGTTGACACAGATGTTTCATGATAGAACGACCGATTCCGAAATTATTTTCAGACCCAAGGCAACGGAGACAATCAAAATGGCCCATACGTACGACAACAAAAAAAACATGACCAAGGAAATGCGCCACATCATGGAACATGCCGAAGCCCTCGTGGATGCGACTGCAGGAGAACTTGACGAACGCATTACAGCGGCCAGAACCATGCTCAAGGATCGTCTGGACTCAGCCAAGGGCGAATTTGATGAACTGGAAGGCAAAGTCATGGACAAAGTGCAGTCAGCGGACGAATTCATTCACCTCAAACCATACTATGTCATCGGCGGAACCTTTATCTCCGGCCTGCTCCTGGGCTGGATGATGACCAGGAAATAACGTGAACAGGCTCACAACGGGGATTTCCGGATTCTCTGGCACGGCAACCCGCCTCGGCGGGGTTGCCACCCAAATTCTTCAGGACCGCCTGGAATTGCTGGCCCTGGAATTACGCGAGGCCAAAATCCGTTTTGCGCAGGCATTGATCTTGGTCTGCCAGGGCGTGGTATTTTCCCTGCTCGGCCTCGTGCTGCTGGTTTTGACCGGAGTGTCCGAGTTGCCGATTGAATGGCGGATGTACGGTTTAGCGGCCGCCACGCTGGCCAGCCTGGCGGCGGGTGCGACCGCCTTTCTCCGTCTGCGCCGAGTGCTGGGTCAAGGTCCGCTGGCCTTTGACCAGAGCATGGCTGAACTCAAAAAGGATGCGACATGTTTCTTGACCAAAAATTGAGCCTGATTCGGGATGACAAGGCCAGACTTGGCTTGTGCTGCGATCTTCACCGGCACCTGGTCCATATCGAGTATCGGGAACTCATATCCGGCGCGTTGCGAGCGGTCTCAAACGTCGCCCTGGGATTCGCCGTGGCGGAAAAAGTCATTCGTCTTCTGCGCGACCGCAAAGACAGCCGGAAGTGACGCGCATGCCACTCGTTCAAACATGAACAACGATCGGCAAGGAGGAACAGCTTTTCGAGCCAAGATTTTTCTCGCGGTTGGACAACGCGCATGAATGGTGTTTCATAACGCATCCTTGCTGGGGTCCGAACATTCGATCCTCCATTCATGCGCGCTGCCCAACCGCGAGTCAAAGATACCCCCTCCTGGCCTCACGCAAGCCGGGAGGGGGAATTTTTTTGGACTTCGTGAAACGCCCAGCGACCTTGGGTATAGCACAATGCAAAACAGATCTTTCATGCAAAATATCAGTTAATCATTCCTCAAATATGACCATTTACCCTCTCGCGAAATTTTTGACTGATACATTTATAATACTTTGATCTCATTAAACTATGCAATCATAAATTCGAATACGCCAGATCATCATTCACGACATTCTACAGTTGCGCCATATATGGCGGACAGAGTCACTCCAGAACCTTCTCCAATCTTAAAAATTCAATATTTTATCCTTTATAATCAAAGTATTAAAATAAAAATCAATTTCGCCACGCCTGGCACGTTCGTTGCGTTACCCATCGTACCCTCGAAAAACGCGTCGTTCTTCATTTCATCGAGAAAATGCGGATTTGTGAATTCGCGGGAAGAATTTGAAATGGTATACAAAAACAGGAGAAATGCATGAAATCCAGCACAAAAAACCAGACGAAAGGCGCTTTCCATGAAGCCAAAGGCAGAGTCAAAGAAACCGTCGGAAAGATCATCGACGATCCATCCCTTGAAGCGGAAGGACTCGCGGAAAAGGTAGCTGGCAAAATCCAGAAAAAAGTCGGTCAAACGGAAAAGGTTTTGGAAGACTAGCTTCCATTCGTGCCGCCCAGTCGGTCACGATTCTCCGACACACTGGAACACAAAGTCCCGGAGAGCGTGCGCGCTCTTCGGGCCCCTTGTTCCGTAAAATTCAACACAAAGGTCGCACTTTCATGAAAACATCTCTTCTTCGGTCCCTGCTCCTCGCAGCGGCGACGCTATTTGTCCTTGCCATGCCCTTGCAGGCCGCCGAATCGGATCGCGAGATAGAAGCATCCGCCAAACAGTCGCATGTATTTAAAAAATACCTGCAGGATGATGACATCACCATTGAATCCAAAGACGGCGCCGTCATCATGACAGGCATTGTCTCTGGAAAATACCGCAAAGCACTGGCCGAAGAGGCCGTGAGCAACCTTCCCGGAGTCAAAAGCGTCGACAACAGACTCGAACTCAAAGGCGAATCACCCATAGCCAAAACCGATGCCTGGGTTCTTGATAATGTGGTTGCGACACTGTTGTTTCACCGCAGCGTCAGTCCCACAACGACACAGATTGATGTCAAAGACGGAATCGTCACTCTCAAGGGCGAGGCGTCCAGTCAGGCTCAAAAGGAATTGACCACCGAATACGCCATGGACGTCGACGGCGTGAAGGACGTCAAGAATGAAATGACCGTGGCGAAGGCTCAGGAAAAGGGCGACAACACAAAGCAAACCATCAGCGAAACCATTGATGACGCATCCATCACCACCCAGGTCAAAATGACGCTTCTCTATCACCGCTCGACCAGCGCCCTCAAAACCAAGGTCGAAACCGTGGACGGCGTAGTCACGCTGACAGGCGAGGCAAAGAACAAGGCGGAAGCCAGTCTGGCCACAAAACTCGCCTCCGACGTGAACGGCGTAAAGGAAGTCAAAAACCAGATGAAGGTCAAATAACGCTTAGTTCATTGCAACAAACAGGAGTCATTATGAAAAAATTAAGCATAGTAGGAATCTTGCTGATCGTCCTCGGGATAGCGGCCTTTGCATATCAAGGCATCACCTACACGACCCAGGAAAAAGTCGTCGATCTTGGGCCCCTCCAGATGACGGCCGAAAAAACGCGGACGATCCCCCTGCCCCCGATCATGGGCGCCATCGCCCTCGCAGGCGGAGTCGCGCTCCTGATTGTAGGGAAGAGAAACGCATAACCGGATCCCGGCCTCACCTGGAAAACAACCTGTCATTTTTAATTAATCCTGAATCCGTGAACAGGTGTTGCTAAATTTGTGAGTTCTGCTTTCCAAGCATATTTTTCAAAAAACTACGCAATTTTCGGCCTGAAAATTTTTAACTGAAGGACAATTGTCTCTTCACAAGCTC
>JBFWJY010000049.1:0-18545 GCA_050252955.1 Desulfomicrobium sp. | reverse complement strand
GCTCCCCACAGACTTGCATCCAAGAATCGGAGACTGGTGTGATGACTGCTTCCCGACTTTTTGAACTGATCATAGCACTGCTCTACCTGGCCGGATCCATTTCCTATCCCCTGGGCCTGGCGCTTCGCCGCCCGGCCTTGAAGCGGATCGCGGCCTGGACCTCGGCGGCGGCTTTCGCCCTGCACACCGTGGACCTCGGCCTGCGTTTCATGGAAGTCGGAGCGGCCAACCTGCAGCACGGTCAGTTCTACATGAGCCTCATGGCCTGGTTCTTCGTGCTCATCTTTTTCGTGCTCTGGTGGAAGCTCAAACACGACTTTTTATCCATGATCACCGCCCCGCTGGCGCTGATCCTTTTTTCCTCCTCTCTGGCCGTGCGCACCCAGGTGCTTTCGGTGCCCGAGCATTTCAGCGCCCTGTGGTTCAGCCTGCACGTCGGCACCATCTTCGTCTCCCTGGCGCTCATCGCCATGGCTTTCGGGGCGGGGCTCGCCTATCTGCATCTGGAGCGGCTGATCAAAACCAAGGCCAAGCTCCCCGGATTCTCCAAGGAGCTCCCCTCCCTGGAAACCTTCGACAAAGCCAACCACTGGGCCGTGTGCATCGGCTTTCCCCTGTACTCCATAAGCGTGCTGGCCGGTTTCCTGTGGGCTTCCTTCACCTGGAAGAAGGTCATCAGCTGGGACCCCAAGGAACTGATCACCATCGTGATCTGGTCCCTTTTCGCCCTGCTCTTCCATCAGCGCATGGTTCTGGGCTGGCGTGGGCGCAAACCGGCCAAGACCGCCATAATACTTTTCATCCTTTGTCTGGTGTCCCTGGTCGGGGTCAACTTCCTGTTGCCGTCACACCACAGCTTTAGACAGTAATCTCTAGACATCATCACCCCATGAATCAGGAAATCTATCTCGTAGGTTTGAATCACAAAACCGCCGGCGTGGACATCAGGGAACGCTTCGCCCTGTCCGACTGCGACCCTGCCGCCGCCGGACTGGTCAGCGACGGCGGAGCCGTGAGCGAAGCCATGATCCTCTCGACCTGCAACCGCGTCGAATTTCTGGTCGTCGGATCGCGCGATGCCGACATGCGCTCCAAAATCCTGCGCTTCTGGGCCGACCACTGCGCCCAGCCCGCGGCCGACCTCCACAACCACACCTATTGCCACACCGGAGAAGAGGCCGTGAACCACCTCTTCACCGTGGCCTCAAGCCTGGACTCCATGATCCTGGGCGAGCCGCAGATCCTGGGGCAGCTCAAGACCGCCTACCGCAAGGCCGTGGAGAAAGGCGCGGCCAGGGTCATAGTGAACCGCCTGCTGCACAAGGCCTTTTCCGTGGCCAAACGGGTGCGCACCGAGACGGCCATCGCCTCCAGCGCCGTGTCCATTAGCTACGCGGCCGTGGAATTGGCGCGCAAGATCTTCACCGATCTCACCAATCACCGGGCCCTCCTGGTCGGAGCGGGAGAAATGGCCGAACTGGCCGCGACCCATCTGCTTTCCGCCGGCGTGCGCGACATCACCGTGGTCAACCGCACCCTGGCCAAGGGCGAGGAACTGGCCAGGCAGTTCAAGGGCCGCGCAATGCCCTTCGAAGAACTGCATCAGGCGCTTTTGGAGACGGACATCGTGATCAGCTCCACGGGTTCGCCCACGGCCATCATCCGCGCCAAGGACATGAAGGAAGTGCTGCGCAAGCGCCGCCACAGGCCGATCTTTTTCATCGACATCGCCGTGCCCCGGGACATCGATCCCGACATCAACGGCCTCGACAACGTCTATCTGTACGACATCGACGATCTTAAAGAAGTGGTCGAGGAAAACCTGGCCGGTCGACAGCAGGAAGCGCAGAAGGCCAGGGGCATCGTGGCCGAGGAAGTCAGCGCCTTCATGCGCTGGCGGGACGGCTTGGAGCTGCAGCCGACCATCGTGGCCCTGCTGGACCAGGGCGAATGCATAGCGCGCCGGGAGCTCAGAAAGTCCATCAAGCAGCTGGGCCCCGATCCGGACCCGCAGACCGTCGCCATCATGGAGCGGCTGGCCAAGTCGCTGTGCCACAAGATCTATCACGAACCCATCAGCTACCTCAAACGCCGCTCCCAGGAAGAGGGGTCGGCCCAGCGTTTCATCCACAACGCCCGCCGGATGTTCAACCTGGACGAGGAAGCGGTCCCCGAAGACGCCCATCTGGACCGCAAAATTCAAAGCGGCGGCGAATAACGGAGAATCCCATGCGCGCATTCGTCATCGACGAAATCACTCCGGAAGACATGGAAAAGCTCGAAAACTGGCTCAAGGAGCAGGAGCTTTTGAGCATCGAGCACCTCTACCATTTCCATCTCCCCCCCAGGCTCCTTTCGCCCATGCAGCAGGAACACGCCGCCGAGTGCGGCCCGTTCTACATGGCCGTGGAGACAGGCCGCGACTGGGTCCGCCTCGAACTGCTGGTCAGAGCCAAGCGCATCCTGCGCTGCGCGTGCATCGCCTACGCCACTCCCGAGCAGCAGGGCTACATGATCTCCTATCTGGAAGATCTGCTCAAAGACCTGAACATTCCTCTCTGACCCCGCAAGCCATGCGACTGCAGGACCTTTCCCGGCCTCTGGCCCGGCGCTGCCTGGGCATCCCGCGCTTTTGCAGGGAAAGCCTGGGCGTGGACCTGCGCGGGTCGCGCCTGCTGGTGGCCTATTCCACGGGCCTTGATTCCACGGCCCTCCTGCACCTGCTGCACCTGCTGCGCGCCCCCCTGAACCTGACCCTCTTCGCGGCCCACGCGCACCATGGCCTGCGACCGGAATCGGATCAGGAACTCGCTCACGCCATGGAAACATGCGACAAGCTGAATATTCCTTGCCGGACAACGCGGCTCGACGTGCCCTCGCTGCGGACCGCGTCCGGAGATGGGCTGGAAGAGTGCGCCCGCAAGGCGCGTTATGCCTTTCTGCATTCCGCGCTGCGCGACGCGGGGGCGGACTGGATCGTGACGGCCCACCATGGCGACGATCTGGCGGAGGACATCGTCATGCGCCTGCTGCGCGGCGCCGGCTGGCCCGGACTGGGCGGAATGCCGGGCGCGGACCATGAACGCCGCCTGCTGCGGCCGCTGCTCGACTGGCGGAAAAGCGAACTGCGATCTTTCCTGGACGAGGCCGGCGCCGCATGGCGCGAGGATCCATCCAATTTCGCGACGGACCGAACCCGCAACCGGGTTCGCCACGACATCCTGCCGCTGCTGCGCCGCGAAAATCCATCCTTTGTCGAGACAGCCCGGCAATTGTGGACCCTCGCCCGGATCGACGGGGCGTACTGGAACGACAAACTCCCCCCCCTCTCCCCGCCCATCAAGGACTACCTCCTGCGCGCGTCCGAACTCGGCGCGCATCAGGCGGCGCGCCTGCGCGTCTACAAGGCCGTCCTCGACGCCATGGGGCCGGGCCAGGCGCTGGCAAGCCATCTTTTGCTCCTCGACACGGCCTGGGTGCGCAAGAATTGTGGTCGAACCATCCAGTTCCCGGGCGACAAGGTCGCCCGCGTGGTGCCCGATGGCATCCACTTTTCCTTTCAGCACCGCGCGCCCTGAAATCCGGAATTTCCGGAAAAGACTTTAAGACCGCCACCTCCATTGCACCCCTCATTTCCCACGCTTCGCAATCACTGGAAATATAAAGATCCGCTTTCAAAACTCGTGGCAGCATTCGACGCGAAAAAGGGCTCGAATCCTAGAAAAAAAGAAATTTTTCCTGCGCCGCCTGCCGAAACAGGGCGACAAACACGTAAGCACTGCGGGAAATCAATATACTCACCAATAGGCATATAAATTGCTTTCCACTTGGACAAAATTAGGTATATTGAGGGAAACCCACCCAGAGAGAGGACGAGGTGCGTATGAGAGGCAGGAACAAAACGGAAAGCCGGGTGAAGGATCGCGTCCCGCAAAGAGCCGTTATTCGCTATTGCGCCGGAGAGCAGGGAGAATGCCGCATGGCCCGGATGATCAATTACAGCAGCACGGGCATGTACCTGGAGCTCGACTATCCGCCGCCAAAGCTGGGCGCCAATCTGCTCATCGAGGTCCTGGGACGCGAAGAGGAACTGCGCGGCGCGGCGGTTGAAAGTCAGGCGCCGAAAACCTGCTATTACGCCAAGGTCATCTGGAAAAAAAACCTGCCCGATTCCACGGACGGGTACGGGGTGGGGTTGCGCTATTTGTTCAGCGCCGGTCCGGAAGCCTGAGCCGTCCGGTTTTTGGCCCCTTGCGGGGCCTTTTTCACGCCCTTGGAGATCCCTGTTCGGACCTGCGTCTGGTCAGGTCCTCGAAGACCGCCATCGCCGCCGAAGCCCCCTCGCTGACCGCCGTCACGATCTGCTGCACCCCGCCGGTGATATCGCCAGCCGCATAGATGCGCGGAATGCTGGTGCGTCCGCTTCTGTCGACACGGATGTAGCCGCCCGGTTCCAAAGCCAGGCCAAGATGGGCCACGGCCTGGACGTTGGGCACGATGCCGACGGCCAAAAAGACGCCGTCCACGGGGACCCTCTCCGTTTCACCGGTCTTCAAATGCTTCACGGCGATGAACGATAGCGCCTCTTTCCCCCCGATTTCCTCGACAACGCTGCTCCAGCGGATCGGAATTTCCTCGCGCAGCACGGAATCCACAAGGTGCTGTTCGGCCCGGAAGCTGTCCCGGCGATGCACGATGAACACATCCACTCCCAGATTCTTCAGGTGCAGGGCGTCGGTCAGGGCGGTGTTTCCCCCTCCGATCACGGCGACCTTCCTGCCCTTGAACATGAATCCGTCGCACGAGGCGCAAAAGGACACGCCCTTGCTCATGAAGCGGTCCTCGCCGGGAACGCCGAGCTTTTTCCAGGACGCTCCGGCCGCGTAGATGACGGCGTCGGCCACATAGAGGCGATCCTGGGTCAACACCTCCAGATCCCTGCCGATCTTGATCTCCTCCACCGTCTGGCCGGTGACGACGTCCACGTACTGCTTGGCCTGCTCGTGGATCATGTCCATGAGCATCTTCCCGCCGATGTTGAGGAAGCCGGGATAGTTCTCCACTTCGGGAGTGACGCTGACCTGCCCGCCGATGATGCCTTTTTCCAGCACCACGGCATCGAGCCCGGCCCGTTTGGCGTAAATCCCGGCCGTGAGTCCGGCGGGGCCGGAACCGATGATGACCACGTCGTGACGACTCGCTTCCATCCCGGCCTCGTCGCGCTCCCGGGCCATGTCCCTGGCCGCCTTGAGCGTCACGAGTTGCAGGACGAAGGCCGCTTCCGATTCCATGCCCACGGTGGACAGTTTTTCGTCGTCATACACCGTGTGCGGAATGGAGCCCACGGAGTACTCTTCCGCATACTCCGGATTTTCCCCGGTCTCCACGCACTCGACGCCTATCAGCAGGGGCTTCTCGATGGCCGTCTTGATGGCGTTGACGCACTGCCCGGGACAGTACGGACAGGTGGGGCTGACAAAGACCTTGATCCGGCGGGGCTCATCCAGTTCCTTGAGCAGTTCCTTGCTTTGCGCGGACAAGAAACTGTTCCCCGTGGAAGCCAGCATCAGGGCATGCAGAAAGGCCTGCCCTTCCTCGCCGGCAGGAGCGCCGGTGAAACGGATGGAATATTTTTCGGGAGCTATGAGCAGGGTCGGGAACCGGCTCACCCCGAATCGGGCGTTGGCTTTTTCGTCATCCGAATGCAGGCTGAGCGTGATTCTGTCCGTGAGGCGGACAAGATCCTTCATGAGGCTGTGGGCGAAGTCCGCGTAGGCGTCGTTCTGCCCCGGCTTCACGAAAAGATGCACCGGCACGGCTTCCTTGAAATCCTTCAGATAGACGGACAGGGCCTTGCGTTGATCCTCGGGCAGAAACCATTCGGCGGTGGTGGATTTGGCCATATGAACCTCCATGAACTGGTCGAAAAAGATTCGGACATGGGATCGAAGGGGTACGACTCCCTCCATGTCTTGAATTTCAGGGACGAACCGATCCGTCAGCGTTTAGGCCAACAAGACTTTTTCTAATTCATGAAACGTTTTTGCCAAGGTGAAATCCGACTCCACCCTCTCTCGTCCGTACTGTCCCATGCGAAGACGCAAGGCGTCGTCCTGCGCCAATTTTCCCAGCGCATCGGCAAAGGCGGCAACATCGCGCGGCGGGACGAGGGTACCCGACAGCCCGTGCGCCACGACTTCAGGGATGTTGCTCGTTTCAAAAGCGACGACAGGGAGGCGCATGCTCATGGCTTCGGAGAGCACATATCCGAAGCCCTCCCAAAGAGAAGGCAGGGCGAAAATATCTATGGACGCGTAAAACCGCTTCATTTCCTCGATAAAACCGAGAAAATGGAAGCAATCATTCAAGCCGAGCATTGCGACCCGGTCTCGCAGTTCCCGTTCACGTTCACCCGTTCCGGCAAGCAGGACCGTCACATCCAGACCTCGTTTCCTGAGCAGCGCCGTCGCTTCTATCAGGTATTTATGACCTTTCTGCTCGGTCAATCTCCCCGCGCAACCGATAACGACGCCCTTGCGAGGGCCAGGAACCAACGGCTGCCCCGGCAAAGCGTCGAAGGCAGGCAAATCGATGCCGTTATAGACAACGAAGGTGCGCTCCATTGGCATCAGGTTCGTATTCGCGGACAGCACCATGCGGCGGGTATGCTGCGAGTTGCAGAGCAATTTCGTCAGCACGCGGCTGAAAAGAAACCGGTTCAACAGGGAGTCTCTGGTCGGCAAAGCCAGACCTCGCCGAAAAATGATGTCACGGACGCCGGCCAAGCGCGCGGCGATGCCGCCGCATTTGAGATCCGAAGGCAAAGCCAGAATGACGCTGCGCACCTCGTTCTTCCTGAAGAACAAAACGAGTCGCGCCAACACGAAGGGATTCAAGAAACTGAGATTTCCAATCGGGATACGCAGAACATCGATGTGCGGATGCGCCGAAAGCCTGTCCCCGAGCACTGACGAGGCGTGGGTCACAACGCAAACTTTCCACCCGCGTTCGGCCAGAAGCAAGGCATGGGTAAAAAACCACTGCTCGCCTCCGCCCCAGGCACGATTCGAGTTGAAGAGGCAAATCGAGCGTTTCATGAGCGGCCGTCTTGAAGCAGCCCGCGTGGGACTGCCGCCGTGGTGATGCCCGTCACTCCGGCCAGACCCGCAGACGGGCAGGGCGTGCCCGGACTTTGAGCGATACGGACGCCAGAGCCTTCCATGACGTTCAGGACGCCCCCGCTAGCGGCTGCCCATGGGCCTTGCGATCCGCCACCAGCAGTTCCCGCAGGCGCAGGCTGACGGGGCCGGGAAGGCCGTCGCCGATGACGCGGTCATTGTAGCGGACCACGCCCACCGCATCGATGCTCGTGCCCAGAAGAATGATTTCGCGGCAGTCGTACAGTTCTGATTCGGGCACGAGGCGGGTGGCGACCGGCATGAACTTTTCGGCCAGGCTCATGGCCCGCTTCAGGGTGGTGCCCATGAGGGCGTTCTTGAGCTCGGGCACGACAAAAACCCCGTCCCTGTCCACCAGCACCGCGTTCTCCGTGGACCCCTCGGCCAGAAACCCGTCCGCGTCGAAGCAGAGGGGATAGTCCGCTCCCCGCTCCACCGCGTCCTTCTTCATCAGCACGTTGGGCAGATAGTTCACGCTCTTGATCTGGGACATCCAGCCCTGCTTGGCCGGAATGCGCGTCCGCACCGCGCTGACCCCGGCGCGCCAGAACGATTCGGGCTTGCGGGCGAAGCGCTTGGCCACGATGTAGAGGCTCGGACTCGGACACTCGCGCGTGTCCAGAGTGAAGCCTCCCGGCCCCCGCCCCACAAAGACCATGACATTGCCTTCGCCGGCGCCGCTGGCCAGACAGACCTGGCGGATCAGGTCGTCCAGCCCGGAAAGTCCGATCGGCAGGCCAAGGCCGATGGCCCCGGCGGATCGCTCCAGACGGCGCAGATGCTCTTCCAGCTGATAGATGGCTCCATCCTCGAAGCGCAGCGCTTCGAACACACCGTCGCCGCGGTGCACGAGATGGTCGTCGAGGGGAATGAGCAAGAGGCGGGGATTGGTGAAAATCGCCCCCAGCCGGTGATCGTAGAAGGCCAGAAAATTCTCCTCGCCGGGACGCGGGAGCGCCAGCAGGCGTTCCCAGAAAAGCTTTTCGTTTCCGATTTCGACCATTTCCCCCCTCCATCACGTTGAAAAGACCGGGACCGCGCCCGCTTCTCGCAAAACACGCCCCAAGCCGTATGACGGTTCGGGGCGTGCGGACCGAAAAAACGCGCACAGGCTAGGACACGCGCAGCAGGCCCCGTTCCAGGAGCGCTTCCGCGATCTGCACGGCATTCAAGGCCGCGCCCTTGCGGATATTGTCGGCCACGATGAACATGTTCAGACCGTTCTCGATGCTCTCGTCCTCGCGGATGCGGCCCACAAAGGTCTCATCCTCGCCCGCGGCGACAATGGGCATGGGATAGATCTTCTCGCCCGGATTGTCGAAGACGCGCACGCCGGGGGCCTGGGCCAGGATGGCGCGGGCTTCCTTGGAGGTGATCTTCTTTTCGGTTTCGATGTTCACGCTTTCGCTGTGCCCGTAGAAGACCGGCACGCGCACGGCCGTGGCGGTGACCCGGATGGAATCGTCGCCCATGATCTTCTTGGTCTCAAGGACCATCTTCATCTCTTCCTTGGTGTACTCGTTGTCCAGGAAGACGTCGATCTGGGGCAGGCAGTTGAAGGCGATGCGGTGCGGATAGACCGCGTTGGTGGCTTCCTGGCCGTTGAAAAGCTGACGCACCTGGCTTTCCAGCTCCACGATGGCCTTCTGGCCGGTGCCGGAGACGGCCTGATAGGTGGATACCACCACGCGGGTGATGCGGGCCGCGTCGTGAATGGGCTTCAAGGCCACCACCATCTGGATGGTCGAGCAGTTGGGGTTGGCGATGATGCCCTTGTGCCAGGCAAGGTCGTCCGGATTGACCTCGGGGACGACCAGGGGGACGGCCGGGTCCATGCGCCAGGCGCTGGAATTGTCGACCACCACGCAGCCGGCCTTGACCGCGCAGGGGGCGAATTTCTCGGAAGTCGTCCCCCCGGCCGAAAAAAGCGCCAGATCGACGCCGGCAAAGGACTCCTCGGTCAATTCCTGCACGGTCAGCTTTTTCGAGCCGAATTCCACCTTGGTCCCGGCGGAACGCGACGAAGCCAGAGCCCGCACTTCCGCATGGGGAAAATTGCGGCGAACCAACGTATCAAGCATCTCTCTGCCCACGGCGCCTGTCGCGCCCACCACGGCCACTACGGGGATCTTCTTCATCATCGCCTCCAGAATATGTTACTTCGACCCATCCCGACGAGGAAAATCCTTTCGGATTTCCAGGCAGGTATCGGCTTTGTTAAGAGTGTAGAGATGCACTCCGGGGGCTCCTCGGTCAAGCAGATTTCGGATCTGGTTTTTGGCGTAACCCAGCCCCAGTCCACGCACTCCGCTCTCCCCGTAGGCGGCCTGAACGTGCTCCAGGTCGCTCATGTACCCTTCCGGCACCGACGCCCCGCAAAAGGACAGCATGCGTTTCAGGGCACCAAGATTCTGGACCGGCAAGATGCCCGGAATGATGGGCACGCCGATCCCGGCCGCCCGGGCCCGGTCCACGAAATCGAAATACCTGTCGTTGTCGAAAAACAGCTGGGTGATGACGAAGTCGGCTCCGCAGCCGACCTTGTGCCGCAGGCGCTCCAGATCATCCTCCATGCTCGGGGCTTCGGGATGCTTTTCCGGATAGCCCGCAACGCCTATGCAGAGATGCGGAAACTCGCCGCGGATGTAGGAGACCAGGTCGCTGCCGTGCTGAAACTCCTCGCTGTCGGGGGTGAAGGATGTCTCGCCCCGGGGCGGATCGCCGCGCAGGGCCAGCACGTTCTCCACTCCGCCCTCGCCCAGACCGGACAGAAAGGAACCAAGCCGTGCCCGGTCCGCTCCGACGCAGGTCAGATGCGCCAAAGGCTCCAGGCCGTATTCCTGCTTCATGCGGGTCACGATCTCCAGCGTGTTGTGCTGGGTGCCGCCGCCGGCGCCGTAAGTCACGGAACAAAACAGGGGCGCGAGCTCCCTGAGTTGACGCACGACATCAAAAAAACCGGGCCACTGCGCCCGGTCCTTGGGGGGAAAGAACTCCAGCGACAGGAAAGGTTCCCGCCGCTGGAGCAAATGGGCAATACGCACGAAAGACTCCCTGAACTTAAGCTACGGTGTCGGCGATGGAGAAGATGGGCAGGTACATGCTGATGACCAGTCCACCCACGACCACGCCCAGAAAAACGATCATGATGGGTTCGATGAGGGAGGTCAAGGCGTCCACGGCCACATCGACCTCGTCGTCATAGAAATCGGCGATCTTGGTGAGCATGGAATCGAGCGCGCCCGTGGTTTCGCCGATGGCGATCATGTGGATGACCATGGGCGGAAAGACGCCGGTGTCCTCCAGGGGTTCGGCCAGGCTCTGGCCTTCGGCGATGGACTTCTTGGCTTCGAGCACGCCCTTTTCAACGGTCTTGTTGCCCGAGGTGCGCGAAACGATGTCGAGCGCGTTCAATATCGGAACGCCGCTTGAGACCATGGTCGCCAGCGTCCGGCTGAACTTGGCCACGGCGGCCTTGCGCAGCAGGGGCCCGAACACGGGCAGGAAAAGCACCCAGCGGTCGACGAGAATCTTGCCCCGCTCCCATTTGTAAAAAAACTTGAAGGCGACGAAGGCGGCAATGATGCCGCCCACGAGCAACATGAAATTGTTGATGACGAAGTTGCTCATGGCGATGACCACCTGGGTCGGCATGGGCAACGCGCCGCCGGCCTCGGAAAACATCTGCTCGAAGGTCGGGATGACGAAGATCAGGATGACCGCGATGACCGCGACGGCCACGGTCACGACCACGCCGGGATAGATCATGGCGCCCTTGATCTTGGCTTTGAGCTTGGCGGCCTTCTCGATGTATTCGGCCAGCCGCAAGAGAACCTGGTCCAGAATACCGCCCGTCTCACCGGCGTTGACCATGTTGGAGTACAGGGCGTCGAAGATGTCGGGATGCTTCTTGAGGGCCTCGAACAGGGAGCTGCCGCCCTCGATGTCGTTTCTGACCGCGTAGAGCTTGCGGCGCAGCTTGGGGTTTTCGGTCTGCTCGCACATGATCTGCAGGGCCTGCAGGATGGGCACGCCCGCGTTGATCATGGTCGCGAACTGGCGGCTGAAGACGACCATGTCCCGATCGGACACCCCGCCTTCCAGAAAGGTGCCCTCCAGCAGATCCTTGGGCTTCGGCTTGACCCGGATGTTGCCGTAACCCTTTCGCCGCAGGATGTTTTCGGCGAATTCCAGACTGGGAGCATCCAGATCACCCTTGACCGATCTGCCGCCGCGCGATTTTGCCTTATAGATGAAGACAGGCATGAATGTCCTCCAGAAGTTGGGTCGGAAACATGAGCAACCAGACGCTATCGTGGCTCCGTTGGTGGGGCATCGTTTCGGCATGTGGCGAGTTCGGCCAGAACCTCCTCGTCAGCCGGCAGAAAAGAGTACCCCCGGGCTTCTTCACATGTGATCCACGCCAATTCCTGGCCTTCGCGCGGCGTCGGTACGCCGGAAAATTCCGTCACAAGGTGAAAGAAGAGTCGAATTGCACCCCCCTTAACCTTTTTTTCCTTTACTTTCCAGAGGGAAAAAGCATCCAGTGCAATGGATAATTCCTCATCCAGTTCACGAATCAAAGCCTCTTCGAGCGTCTCCCCCTCCTCGACCTTGCCGCCCGGAAATTCCCAGAACCCCGGATCGGACATGGACAAGGACCGCCTGGCCGCCAGGAACCGGCCCTCGCGGACAATGACCGCGGCCACGACGGCGATGACGTCCCCGGTCACGCGTCCCTCTGAATTTCCAGGTCCTGCAACTCCTTTTCCAGGTAGGCCAGGTCCGACATCAGCTCTTCGGCCCTGTTCTGGAGGGCCGCGAAACGCTGTCCCAGATCGCGGGACAGGGGCACGTCCTCATAGGTGGCCGGGTCAGCCAAGCGCGTTTCCACCATCTCCTGCTCGGCCAGGTTGGCCTCAAGCTCCGCTTCGAGCTTTTCGTATTTCTTGCGCAGGGGCTTGAGCTGCTGGTAGATGCGATTGCGCATCTCGGCCTGTTCGCGCTTCTTGAGCTTCTGCTCGTTGCGCACCACGCGCGTTGGCTCGGCCTTCTCCACTTCCTGGGCCTCGCGGGCCTTCTTGCGGGCATGATATTCATCAAAGCCGCACTGGTGCACCTCTATGCCGTCGGCGTGCAATTCCCAGATCTCGCTCACCACCTCGCTCAGGAGGTAGCGGTCGTGGGCGACCACCAGCATGGTGCCCTGATAGGCCGAAAGCGCGTCCATGAGGGCCTCGCGGCTCTCCATGTCGAGGTGGTTGGTGGGTTCGTCGAGAATCAGGAAATTGGCCCGCCTCAGGAAAAGGGTGCTCAGCACCAGCCGGTTCTTCTCCCCGCCGCTCAAATCCTCGACCTTCTTCTCCCAGTAGCGCTCTCCGAGCATGAACAGGCCGAGGGCGGATTTGAGTTGCAGGTCCGTGCAGGACGGGGCGGCCAGGCGCTTGACCTCGGACATGACCGTGAAGGCCGGGCGCACGATGTCGGTCTGGTGCTGGCTGAAATAGCCGGTGACGATGCTCGACCCGGTGCTGATCCGTCCGCGGCTGGGCTTCAGCTGACCGGTGATGAGCTTGATCAGGGTCGATTTGCCCCGACCGTTGGGTCCGACCAGCCCGATTTTCTGGCCCCGGTAGATGTTGAAGGACAAATCCGAAAAAAGGGCCGCGTCCGGAAAGGAAAAAGACAGTTCCACGGCGGAGAGCACGGTCTGATTTCCGCGCTCGGGCTCCGGCCAGCTGAAGGACAGGGTACGGGCGCGGGTTTCGGGGGTCAGGGTCTCAAGCTCGCTTTGCAGCTTGCCGATCTGGCCAAGCCTGCTCTGGGCCTGCCTGGCCTTGGTGGCCTTGGCCCGAAAACGGTCCACGAAGGCCTGCCTCTTGCCGATCTCCGTGCGCAGCTTTTCGGCCTGCCGCCGGATCTGCTCGCCCCGCTCGGCGTTCCACTCCAGAAACTGGGAAAAATTGCCGTCGCGCAGCAACGGCTTCTCCCCGCCGAGAAACAGCACCTTGTTCGCGACCCGGTCCAAAAAATAGCGGTCGTGGGCCACAAAGACGAGAACGCCCTCGAAGCTCAGCACGTAGGACTCAAGCCACTCCACAGCCTCAAGGTCGAGATGGTTGGTGGGCTCGTCCAGAAAGAGGATGTCCGCCCCGGCCACCAGCACGCGGGCCAGCTTGGCCCGCTCGCGCCAGCCGCCGCTCAGCTCTCCCACGGGCCGGGAAAAGACCGCCGGCGAAAAGCCCAGGCCGGACAGGATGGCATGCGCCCTGTGCTCGGGGTTGTATCCGTACTGATGCTCCAGCTCCTCCTGGCGGTCGTGCAGGCGTATCAGGGCGCTCTCGTCGTTCCGCTCCAGGGCCGCGCGCCACTGCTTCCAGAATTCCCCCCACGAGGGCAGCACCTCCAGCACGAAATCCTGCAATGGCTTGACCAGATCGACCGCGCCCAGCTCCTGCTGCACGAAACCGATCTGGGACCCCTTGGGCACGACGACCTTGCCCGAGTCGGGCTCGGTCTCCGCGGCCATGATCTTTAAAAGCGTGGACTTGCCGCACCCGTTGGGGCCGACCAGGGCGAGCCTGGTTCCGGAATGGACCTCCATGGACAGCCCCTGGAAGAGATCCACTCCGGAATAGGCCTTGGAAACGGCTTGAACAGTGATCTTGGACATTATTCCGCTTCGAAGAAGATGGACATCTGGGTCATGAGCGAGGTGACGGACTTGTTGAACATGTCTTCGGAGAAATCCGTGGCCACGAACTTGGTCTGGAGCATGAGGAATTCCTCCTGCTCCTCGCCCAGGGGCGGAGTGATGGTCAGGGACGCGCCGAGCAGGTCGCCGTTGATGATCAGGAGGTCCATCAGGTCTTCCTTGCTGATTTCCTCGATGGAGCCCAGAGACAACGACACGGTCACCGTGGGCACGTCCAGGGTGCCCTGGTTCGATTCCAGGGACAGAAATCCGCTGGCGTCCTCGCCCAGTTCAAAGCCCCAGATGGCGCCGTCTTCCGTGGCCGGAGAAACCGGCTCGCTCTCGGTGGCGACCTTCTTCAACACCGCTTCGATATCCTTGGCGAATTTCATCATATCCATAGTTTTTCCTCATCGTGTAAAAGTGTGATGCCGACCCTTCAGGCGGCCAGCAGAAAATGTATTCCGACGATCCAGCCCTTCTCCTTGAGCTCGGAGGCAATGCGCCTCCCCGCCCCTCTCGTCCCCACGTAGGACAGGAGGAATTCCCCCTGCGGAGCGCCCACTTCGCGCCACGAGCAGACCGGACGGCCGCTGGCCCGCTGGCCGATCTTGTCGGGATCGACCTCCAGCCAGCGCTCGATGACAATGCCATGCTCCTCGAGCATCAGGGCCCGACGCCGGGTGATGCGTCCGCCGCCGATGACGGACACCCGCCCGATCCCCCTGGACGCCAGCCACCGGGCCAGATAGACGGCCTTGGTGCGGTAGAACGCGTCGGGATCGTAGCGCGGGTCCGTGCGCGTGAGCCGGGAAGGCGGATCGTTCCAGATCAGCACCTCGCGGGGAACCTTGTCCATGCGCACGCCGGCGGCCATCAGGCGTAACAGAAATTCGTAATCTTCCGGAAACGGGCCGTCATAAAACGGGCCGCACCGGCTGACAAGTTCTTTGCGGAACATTATGCTGGGATTGGCATAGGGAGATTCCACAAAGCGCGACAGGGAGATATCCTCTTCCGAGACCAGGGTATTGGTCCAGTCCACGTAGGCCTTGTAGCCTTTCCCGGCCTCGCGGTCTCCTCCGAAGCGCACCAGCCCGCCAACCAGGCCAAGATGAGGGCGGGAGTCCAGGTGGGCCTTTTGCAGGGCCAGTCGCTCGGGCAGACAGATGTCGTCGCTGTCCATGCGCGCAACGTACTCGCCCCGGCATTGCTCCACGGCAAAGTTCATGGCCGGCGCCACGCCCTCGTGGGGGCGGTCGAAGACGCGGATGCGGTCGTCCCTGGCCGAGAATTCGTGCAGCACGTCCAGGGTGGCGTCGGTGGAACCGTCGTTGACGGCCACGACCTCGAAGTCCTCCCAGGTCTGGGCCAGCAGGCTTTCAAGGCAGACCCCCAGACTGTCCCGGGCATTGTAGCATGGCAAGGCGACGGAAATCATGGCCGTTCCTCGCAGACAAAATCGGCAAGCAGCATCAAGCCTCCAGAACTCAGGCCCGCCCCGGCCTTGACAGCACGGCTGCCGCCGACCAAAGCAAAATCTCGGATTTCATGTTTTCACTCCCGGCAAACCGCCTCCAACCCGAACCACGGAAAGTCCTCATGAGCCTGCCGCCCGTCTCCGACGCCGCGCCGGAAACGCGGATCGCAACAGCCCTCCTGGACTGGTTTTCCCGCCACAAACGCGACCTGCCCTGGCGCGAGACCTACAGCCCCTATCACGTCTGGATCTCGGAGATCATGCTTCAGCAGACCCAGATGGAGCGCGGCGTGGATTACTTCACGCGCTGGATCGCCCGCTTCCCCGACGTGGAAAGCCTGGCCGCCGCCCCGGAGGACGAGGTCTTGAAGCTCTGGGAAGGGCTCGGCTACTATTCCCGGGCCCGCAACCTGCACAGGGCCGCCCGTGAAGTGGTCAAGCTGCATGGCGCGGTCCTTCCATCCTCCCCAAAGGCCTTGCAGGCGCTGCCGGGCATCGGCCCCTACACGGCCAGAGCCATCGCCAGCATCGCTTTCGAGAGGGACGAATGCGTCGTGGACGCCAACGTCGAACGGGTCATGACCCGTCTGTACGACATTGCGCTGCCCGTCAAATCGCGCCAGGCCCGGGAAATAATCGACGCATCCGTCACAGCCCTGCTACCGCGGGGACGGGCGAGGGACTTCAACCAGGCGCTGATGGAATTCGGCAGCCTGGTCTGTTCCCCCCGCAACCCGGACTGCGCCGGGTGCTGCCTGGCCGAACGCTGCCTGGCCAGGACACGCGGCGTGCAGAAGGAACGCCCCGTCATCGTCAAGGCGCCTTCACCCATTTACATATCCATGGCCACGGGCGTCCTGATCCACGACGGCCGCATCCTGACCCAGAAACGCCGGGCCGACGACGTCTGGGGCAACCTGTGGGAGTTTCCGGGCGGAGTCGTGGAAAACGACGAAACGCCGACCCAGGCCGTGATCCGCGAATACCTGGAAGAAACGGGGCTGGCCGTCAACCATCCCCTGCCCATCGCCTCCTTCAAGCATTCCTTCACCCGCTACCGCGTGACCCTGCACGCCTTCAGCGTGAACCTGCTCTCGGACCCTGGAGAGCTCGTCCTCCAGGACGCCCAGGAGCATCGCTGGGCCCGGTGGTCCGAAGTCCTGAAGCTGGCCTTTCCGGCCGGTCACCGCAAGCTCGTCCGCCATCTCCACAACGACCCCGAATTCCGGGCCAAGGTGCTGCCATGATCCTGTTCCTTCTCTCGCTCGTCCTCGTCACGACCCTGATTCTGTCCCTGCTGACCTACACCCTGTTCTGCTACGAGGAGAGCAATCAGTCGGGAAAGCCGCTACCGCCCTTTCTGGCCCTGGCCGCGCAAACCTTTCTGCGCAGCGTGGCCAGCGAGATCGTGATCCTGATCCTGCATCCCCTGGGCCTGTATCCGCGACTGTGGAAGAATCCCACCAACGGACGGGATCTGGTGGTGCTGGTCCACGGACTCTTTCACAACCAGAGCGCCTGGGTTCTTTTTCGCCGTTGGCTGCACGGGCGGGGTTTCTCCACGGCCTGCGTGTCCTACGGGAGCTGGGGCAGGCAGTGGGACGAAACCGTGGCCATCGTGCGCGACGACGTGAAAGACCTGCTGACCCGGCATCCGGACCGGGACGTGCATCTGGTCGGGCACAGCATGGGCGGTCTGTTGCTGTGGGAGGCGCTGACCCAGCTCGAAGACACGGACCGCCGTCGCATCAGGAGTCTGGTCACCATGGGCACGCCCTTTGCGGGGAGCAAGCTCTCCCCCTTCGCCCTGTCCTCGCTTGGCAGATACCTCGAATACAGGGGCGAGACCGTGCGCCGGGTGACAAATCTGCCCCTGCCCGCGCATGTGCGCCGCCTGGCCCTGCATTCCCCCGCGGACAACATGGTGCTGCCGAACTCGGCCCTGAGCTGCGGCGCCCCGGGTTGGAGCGAGAAGCAGACGGGGCCGGTCAGCCACGTCGCCATGCTGCACTCCCGGGCGGTGTTTTTGGAAGTGGCGCGCTGGATCAGGACGGATTAGGCAGCGTTCCGGCTTGATCCCGAAAAAACGCCCCGTGTCCGTCGAAAGCATGACGGACACGGGGCGTTTGCATCAGGACGCTTCCTTGCGATCGAAATACAGATTGGTCAGGGCCAGCACCGACGTGCCGACGATGAGCAGGAGCGAGATGGCGTTTATCACCGGCGTGGAGCCGTCGCGGACCTGGAGATACAGATTGATGGGCAAGGTGGGCTGTGAGCCGACCAGAAAGAGGGTGGTGTTGAAATTCTCGAAGCTCATCAAAAAGGCCACGGCCCCGGAGCCGATGATCGATGAGCGCAGATAGCGCAGGGTGATGTGCCAGATGACTTCAAAGCGGGTCGCGCCGAGATTCAATGCCGCCTCTTCCAGGGAATGGTCGAATTTGCGCAGCTTGGCCGAAACCACCAGGGTCACGAAGGTGGTGATGAAGGAAAACTGCCCCAGCACCACCAGCCAGAAGCTGGGCCTAAACAGTTCGATGTCCAGGTTCCAGTGGTCCTCGAAATAGATGCCCGCCGTGGTCGCCCCCAGCAGGATGGAGATGCCCAGGATCACGCCCGGAATGACCAGAGGGGCGAGCATCAGAAAATACAGGAAGTTCTTGCCCCTGAAATTTTCCTGCTCGAACAGGAACGCGGCGCAGACTCCCACCACCACGCACGAGGCCGAGACCCACAAGGCGGTCTTGAAACTGACCCAGATGGCGCGCAGGTTGTCGGCGTCCTCGAAGATGCCGACCCTTTTGGGCCCGGCCGAGAAGAACCAGTCCAGGGTGAAACCGCGCCAGGGCAGAGACGGGAAATCGGAATTGTTGAAGGCCAGCACGCAGGTCACCAGGAGCGGCGCGAACAAAAAAATGAAATACAGCAGGATGAAAACCACGAAAGCGCGGTCGTAGGCGCGGGATCTGGGCAGGGAGCGGATCATGACGCCACCTCGCCCAGACGCTGGCCGGAAAGTCTGAGCCCGACCCAGATGATGCATGAGCTCAGGAGCAGCAGCAAAAAGCCGAAGGCCGCGCCCTGGTTCCAGTTGAAGCTGGCGATGAACTGGTTGTAGATCTGCTCCGTGAACCACAGGGAGTTCTTGCCGCCCATGAGGTTGGGGGTCAGGTAGTTGCCGAGCACCAGC
>JBFWJY010000048.1:0-19017 GCA_050252955.1 Desulfomicrobium sp. | reverse complement strand
GCCCCTCTATATTAACCGACTTCGCTTTCGGGGCAACCCAAAGCGAACACGGCGAGGTAGCTCAGACGGTTAGAGCATGCGGCTCATATCCGCAGTGTCGGGGGTTCAATTCCCTCCCTCGCTACCAAAACACAAAAAACAGCCCGCTTTTGCGGGCTTTTTTTTGTTTTCACCCCACCTACACTCCATTATTTCAAGCAGTTACACATCCGTCTCTTCAGCTGCTTTCATTTCCCTTCAATCTGTGTAAACTTCCGTCCGGGGGCCAAATTCGGACCAAGCCCCCAAAAAGCCCCCGTCGATACAAATTCGGCCCCCACCATATACAGGAACCGAACCCAGAACCCATTGAACACGGGAACCATATGGCTCTAAATATCAAACAAATTGAGGCACTAAAGCCGTCAGAAAGGCCCTACAAAGTCGCTGATTCAGGCGGCCTGTATCTTGAAGTCTCACCTGCCGGTGGAAAGGCCTGGAAATTGAAATACCGCTATCTCGGAAAGGAGAAAAAGCTATCCTTGGGGCGCTATCCGGTCGTGTCACTGAAAGACGCCCGCGACAAGCGCGACGAAGCCAAGCGCGCCATCAATTCCGGCAAGGATCCGGCGGCTGAGAAAAAACGGGCTAAAGTCGAGGCCATGACGGCCATGGAGAACACTTTCCAGGCCATCGCGGAAGAATGGACGAGCCGTCACTTCGTAAACAAGGCCCCTGCGCATAAAGCCCGAGTCGTCTCCCGGCTTGAGAAAAACATCTATCCTTATATAGGGAGGAACCCTGTCACTGAAATCACGCCTGCGGACATCCTCCGGGTCATTCAGCTTATAGAGAAGCGCGGCGCCATCGAAACCGCTCACCGGGCATTGCAAAACATCAGCCAGGTCATGCGCTACGCGGTGGCGACCTGCCGCCTCACCATCGACCCCAGCCCTTCGCTGCGGGGCGCGCTGCTGCCCGTGACGCCCTCACATATGGCGGCCCCGACCACTCCTGGTGAGGTTGCCGGATTTCTCCGCATCATAGATGCCTTCACCGGCGGACAAATTGTGTCCGCCGCACTACGCCTGCTTCCCCTGGTCTTCGTCAGGCCCGGGACCTTCCGAAAAATGGAATGGTCGGAAGTGGACCTCGAAAAGGCCGAGTGGAATATCCCTGGGGAAAAAATGAAAATGCGGGAAGCTCATCACGTTCCGTTGTCTCGCCAGTCGCTGGAGATATTGAGGGATGAGCTCAGGCCGATCACGGGCCACGGAAAATACGTATTTCCTGGAGGACGCACGGCAGACCGGCCAATGTCCGAATCCGCCATCAACGCAGCGTACAAGCGTCTCGGCATCGACACCAGGACCGAACTGACCGGCCACGGCTGGCGAGCAACCGCGCGGACCCTGTTGCATGAAGAACTGGGCTTTGATCCGGTGGTCATTGAACACCAGCTTGCGCACCGCGTTCCCGATGCCCTGGGGACTGCGTATAACCGGACTCGCTTTCTGGCCAAAAGAAAGGAAATGATGCAGGCTTGGGCCGACTATCTGGATAACTTACGATCCCCGGATGCGCCAGCCAAAGATATCTGAGCTGGAAGTTTCACTTGAGGGGAACTTCAACGGGATCGGGGGGCCGCAGGAACGTCTGAAGCAGACCGTTCCCTCCTCGGGTCCTGCGTCACGGCAGGTCAGAATCCCAACTTGGGACCAGATTTTTTTGGTTGCAGTTGCTCCGAATCATGACTCAGCCTTTCCTCAACTCGTCTGCAGGCTTCGCCAATCTGATTCTCAACCATCGTCCCTACTACGGCATCATTAATCTCTTCGTAGTTGAAACCTTGCTTTATTCGCCGCTCCACATATGGATCCAAATGCTCCTTGGCCAGATCAGGGTCCGCCTGCACAGCATAGAATATCAATTCATCAAGAGCTCCCGTACACAATTCAGCTTTCCGTTTAACTTCAGCCAATTCTAACCGGACCGGCTCAATTTCCCGTTCGAGATTTGATTCTCGGGCTGCCACTGCTTCTTCCCAGGCCCTTAGCTCTCCCTCGATATTATGATATCGCTCCACCTCGGCGACTATCTCCTGCAATAACGATTGAGCATTCTCGTATTCCTTCATCAGGACTGCGAGCTTGGCTTGCTGCTTTTGGTACACCTCCTGAACCATAGCCAACTCTTGCTCTTTCTGGGCAATTTCTCGGGGAAGATCCTCGTGCAATCGCTTCACTGTTCTATGATTAATTTTATTCCATTTATCACCCTTGGATTGGCGTTCTGCTTTTGGAATCCCTCGTTTGATACCCAGATGCGCGAATGGCCTAGCACCAATGTCTTGGAGTCGTGCGCAGTCGCTCGGTTGCATCCTGACTTTGGAACCTTTGAACGTCACTGCTGTCGTTTGAGCCTGACAGTGCGTCGCAGTTTCATCCCGATGCACCACCAATGAAACGACCTCGACATCCATGGCATGGGCAACGTCCATTACAGCCTGCACAAATAGACGATCTTGCTCGGTGTATTCCAGTTGATCGATAATTTTTTGCGCTTCGTATCCGAATCCGATCAGGAGTGAGTACGCCACGACGTCACCTCGCGAATACTTTTGCCTGCACGCTTGTTTCGCGCTCCAAGCCAGTTTGATGGACTGAGGATCCTTGGACTTCAGGGCCTTGGCGTAGTTAAGCGCTGCGCGTTCCCTGGCCTTGTGCTTGAGGGCTTCATTTTTAAGGTGCATCCCAGAGCATTCAGGAGCAACCAAAAACGTGCTGTTAAGGTGCGTCCTGCTTTGGTCCACATAACCGGGAATCGGGTGCTCCTTAGTCCCAATTCGGTGATCATGGGAGCGTTGCCCAGAGTATTCCCCAGCGTCTCGGCGGTCGATTCGGATGACAACGGTCAGGCTCATTCGTGGATGGACTCCCTTGTTATAGCTGGTCCCAAAAATTGAGTAGGTTTTACTTGTATAACCTACTATACAAGTAAAATTATTTAATCACTAATTTTTAAATATATAAAAATAACTAATGATAGTCAATTTTTAAAACTTCGGATTAAATTACGTATTTAATTGAAATAAAATGCAAAAAGACTCACCGCCAAGATTGCCTCCCAGGTCGTTAACAAAATATAAATGGTTTGAAATTATCGGGAGATGGGGGTCTTAGAGCGCCTATAAATAAACCACCCGAACGGAAGATCTCAGAAATTTGCAATATTTGTCCTTCCACGGTATCGTTCAAGATCTGCACTGAAAAGATTGGTCTGGACTTCTGATGCTGTTGCAAATTAACCCCCTAAGAGCGAGGCAACAATGCACTTATTCTCCGAATTTCGAACTCTCATCTTGTGTGCGCTTATTCTTCTGGTCGCCGGTTGCGTCACCACGACTCCCTTCACAAAAACCGAGACTCTGCAAGGCAAGTCCCTTCTTTACATTTTCAGGCCCGACAGTCTTCTGAGTCGTGGAAGCCAGGTCCGAGTAGACATAAACGACCAGACCAAGGGCGTTTTGATCAACAAGAGCTACATCGCCGTGCAGGCAGACCCCGGGAAAAACACCATTACACTGCTGGTCAACGACTTCATCAACAACACTTTAGACTCCATGGTCCTGGAGACAACGGCCGGAAAAGCGTACTTCATTAAAGCCGAACCCGGAGTGTTTGGCGCCTTTACTCTCGTGGAGCTGGACGAAGAGACCGGCATGCGGGAAGTTTCCTACACCGAGTCCTATCAAACTAACTGACCCACTCAACCCGACAATATAGTAAGCGGCCCGGTTTCCACCGAAACCGGGCCGTCCCATTTTGCGCCTCTGCGTCATCAGGGCGCGTTGGAAAAATCATTTTTGATGCCGCGAGGATTCGGGGCAGGTCACCCTCCCCTGGCCAGAAGTCAACATCAGCCTGCAAACTACCTACCGAATATACCCCTGCTCCTCCAAAAAAAGCAAAATAACCTGAGCCGCTTCTGCCGGGGCCATCTCGGAGGTGTCGATAGTCACCTCCGGATTTGCCGGAGTGATATAGGGATCATCGATGCCCGTGACGCCCTTGACGAGTCCGGCCCTGGCTTTGGCATAAAGTCCCTTCCTGTCGCGCTGTTCGCAGATCTCGAGTGGCGTGTTCATGAAGACTTCCACGAACCCCCCGACCTGACTGATGAGACTGCGGTTGTGCTCCCGCGCCCCTGGGTAGGGTGCGATGGGGGCGCAGATGGCGATGCCGCCGTTCTTGGTGATTTCGCTGGCCACAAACCCAATGCGCCGGACGTTGAGCTCCCGGTGCTCCTTGGAGAAGGTCAGCTCGGACGAGAGATTACGGCGCACGATGTCACCGTCGAGCAGGGTCACCGGCCGGTCGCGCATTTCCAGGAAGCGCGCCAGCAGGACCTTGGCCACCGTGGACTTGCCCGCCCCCGACAACCCGGTCAGAAAAATGGTGAAGCCCTGCTTGCTGCGCGGAGGATGAGCCCGCCGCAATTCCTCCACCACGTCGGGAAAAGAGAACCATTCAGGGATCTCGATGCCGTGCTCCAGCCGGTGCCGCAGCTCCTGCGAGGTGATGGCGCGCACGTTCATGCCCTCCTCCACATCGTCTTGCGGCAGGTACTGCGCCCGCTCCTCGACATAGACCATCTCGCGCATGGGGATCATGGCGATGCCGGTCTCGCCTTCGTGAGCGCGCACCAGTTCCTGGGCCGCGCCCTTGGGATAGAAGGTCTCGCCGATTTCGGCAAACGGGTCCGCCTGATCCTGCGCCACCACGAAATGGGTACAGCCGTAATTAGTCGATCCTGAAAAACTGTTAAAACGCCACGTCAGGCACAGGCCTGTACGGTCTGAACATTGGGTCGAAGTATGTGCCCAAGGAATTTGAGGCACAAAAAACACAGAATCCGGATGAACTTCCGGAAATTGAACGCAGCACAGGCCATGAACAGATTCACGGAGTCGCCGACCTGGCCTTTGAGATAATTGCGCAGCATCCTGTGGTCGTTTTTGAGGTGGCCGATGATTGGCTCGATGGCCGCACGCCGACGGAACCGTTCTCTGGCTTGACGTTTGTCGGAAGCTGTTTTCGTCCGATTGCCTGACTCGGGGATTTCGATGCTGGTCACGCCGATCTTGTGCTTGCCGCGGTAGCCACGGTCACAGATCGCCATGGTCGGCCGTTGCCCCACGATGCTTTCGACTTGAGACAGAACCGCAGGCAGCGTGTGACCGTCGAAAGGATTGTCCTGGAAGGACAGGGCACCGACGATGATGCCGCTGGTCTTGGTCACGGTCACGGATGCCTTGGCACCGAATTCGTATTTCTTGTGGGCCTTGCCTTTGCTGATGCAGGACACTCCGGGTTCGTGGAGGCTGTAGATCTTGCCTGAGTCGGATCTCTGCTGGCGCTGCACGCGATCGTAAAGGTCCAAGACCTGCTGATGGATAACCAGCGATTCCGGAGAGAGCTTGCGTTTCAGTTCGCGGACCAGGATGCCGGCGATGGTCCGCAAACGCCTGACGGCCCGCTGGGATTCGCCCTGTCTGCGACCTTTTGATTTGAACCGGATGGTCCGCAGCAGCGACTTGATTTCGCGCTGGTAGCTGCGCCGGAGTTTGACGTCTTCCAGCTTGGCCATGGTGTGGCACCGCGTCACAATTTTGGTCAGGAGCTTGGCATCCGTGGGAAAGGTGATGTTCTTTTCCTGCACGGTTGAGTCCACAACGACCTCGGCTTCTTTGGCCCTGTCACCGTGGAGGGTCACGGAAACCTCGAAGATCTTGCGGACTCCGTCTTCTCCGATGCGGCGTCGGAAATAGGTCAGCTCTGACGGATCACAGGGCAGCTTCCAGGTGAACCGTTGCTGGCCGCAGAAGGCCTGGAAATACGGGTTCTGGACCCAAGCCTCGACAACGCGCTCATCACTCAAGTTTTCAAGCTGCTTGAGAATGAGGAGACCGACCATCAATCGGACAGGTTTTCCGGGGCGACCGGAAGCAGCATAAAGTGGTCGGAAGTTGTCCTCGAACACCTGCCACGGGATGACCTTGGCCAATCCGAGAAGGTGGTTTCGAGGATCAAGTTGATCAAGCAGATCCGGGCAAAGGAAGCTGCGCTGGCGGTCCGATTTTTTGGGCTGCATCGTTGATAACCTCGGAGTGATTTCGACCAGAAAAATGCATTTTTTACTGCATTACTGGTTATTCGAAATACGTTATTTCCGAGTAAATTTCAATTAATTTCAGTTTGTTGTCACATTTTCAGGGTCGACTAATTACGACGGACCATGGCCTGCAGCAGGGCCTCACGCGGGCCGGCCTTGCGCTGATAAAGAGGCAGCAGCCCAAGGCTGATCATGTTGCGCGGGAACTGACGGACAAAGGCCTGGTAGGATCGTATCAATGTGTACTGGTCCAGATCGCCGTGGTACTGCACGCCCACGGCCGGGTGCAGCAGGATGGACGCCCCGACCTCGCGCGCCGCCCGGGAGATCATCTCCTTGTGGGCGCAGTGCAGGTGCTGCTCGCTCTGAAAGCCGATGACCTTGCGCCAGCCATTCTGTGAAAAGCGGCGGTGCATTTCAGACGGGAACATCCGGAGGTCCTGAAAATCAAAATGCAATGGCTGAGAAAGACCTTCGAGGTTGCCCCCGACGTAAAATCTGCCGCTGTTGGAGAGGAGAAAACGCACGGAGGGGTGTGCGGCCGGGTCCGAGGTTCCGTATACTGCCTCGGCTTCACGGACCAGATCCGGCTGCCAGATATCGGATACGTTGAGCACGGCCAGCAAAAAACCTTCCTGGTCACGCAAGGCGAGCCTGTGACCGGGTTGCAGTGTCTCTGCCTCCTCCGGGGAAACATCCAGGCAGACCGGCATTGGCCAAAGCTCCCCCGAAGCCAATCGCATGTCCGACAGGACACTCTCGTAATCCGCCCGGTTCATGAAGCCACTCAGTGGGAAGAACGCACGGTTCAGCAGCAGTTCGAGGTCGCAGAGCTGGCGGGTCTTCAGGTTGATCGAAGGGAGATCAACGGCCTCTGCGCGCAGAGCCTCGGCGCGCTGAAAATGGACGAGAAGTGATTCGCTGTACATTGTCTATCCCATGAAATGTTCGTGTTGGTTGCGTCCGGTTAGAGCGCTTGCTACTTTTTGAATAATCAGACTGCTTACAAAATTTCAGGCATTCTCGAGGCCGCTCAGCGTCTTTCGACAATAAAGAACGGGTTGAGCAGGCTGGGTTTGTTGTAGGTCAGGGGCTCCCCTGTGTCGACCCTGACAACCACGCAGCCCGCACAGGCCGCCACGGCATGCCCCGCCGCCGTATCCCACTCCATGGTCGGGCCCAGGCGGGGATAAACGTCGGCCGAGCCTTCCGCGACAAGGCAGATCTTCAGGGAACTGCCGATGGAGCGCACCGCGACGCGATCGTGCTCATTTTCTTTTGCGGAGACGAAGGCGGCAAATTCCGGTGTCTGGTGTGAGCGGGAGCCGACGATGGTGTAGACCCCGGCTTCCGGCTGCGCGCAAGGCAGGGAAACAGAGGCGGCAACCACTTCATCCAGGGACCTTCCGACATACGCCGAGGCCGTGCCGAGCTTGTACGCCCCCGCTCCCTTTGCGGCGAAATAGAGCGTGTCGAGGACCGGTGCGTACACCGCGCCCAGAACAGGACAGCCGTTTTCGATCAGGGCAATGTTGACGGTGAATTCGCCGTTGCGCTTGATGAACTCCTTGGTGCCGTCCAACGGATCGACGAGCCAGAATGTAGACCACATCCTTCGTTCTTCATGCGGAATGTCCCTGCCTTCCTCGCTGAGCACAGGGTGAGGGGTGGCGGCAAGCAGCTCCTGGATGCGGGCATTCGCGGCCCTGTCGGCCAGGGTGAGCGGAGATTTGTCCGCCTTGGTCTCGATGCCGAAATCCGCGGACGCGTAGATTTCAAGGATGACCTTCCCCGCCGCCAAGGCAGCGTGAATGGCTGTCAGCAAGTCAATGTTACACATGGTTCTTTCACCTTGGTTTGTTTTCAATTATCTTTCCGGAGTCATTCACGCGAACGTGTTCCCAGTCTGGATAGGCGGGCAATTAAGGCATGGATCCCCTCTTCAGGGGATGACGGCTGTTTGCAATCACCTCCACACAGGGTTTGCAGGCCTCAGCCGATCAATCCCGCACTGGCGAGCCATTTCATGGCCAACTGGTCCACACCTGCGTCCTGATACGCCGCAGCGCCCGACCGGCCGCTGTTCCACAACACATACTCCACATCCCCGCAGGGCTTTCCAAGTGCCGTGTAGACCTTCGGCATGATGGGCACGTGGTCGCCGTACCAGCACAGTTCCATGGGCCGGTCGCATGCGGCCGCCCCGGCGGCGAGGGTCCCGATCATGGCGTCGGCGCTGCGGACATGGCGCAGGAACACCGTCAGATCCTCGAAGTTCTCTGGCGGCGCAGAACTGTACAGCTCCCCTTCATCGGCCTGACCGACCGTCTCCAGATGCAGCGGACCATGGTTTTCCATGGTGATGGCAAAGATGAACGTCGGTACCGAGGCGGTTTTGAGGGTTTCAAGAATCATGTCGGCGACAGCCATGTCGCTTATGTACGGCCCGAAGCACCGGGCACCCGTGAAGCTTTCTATCCCCCGGAATGCGTCAAACCCCATGCGCGGCATAACCTTGTCGCGCAGGTAAAAACTTCTGAAATACGGATGGATGCAGATGGTGCGATAGCCGAGCGAGCGCAGAAACGCGGCCAGCGTCGCGATCTTCCAACCTCGCGCCAAGGCCCTGTAAGGATTGAAACGATGTGCCCCCAGCAGGGAGGCGTCGATCCCGGACAAAAACGAGAACTCCGAGCGGACGGTGTTGGCGCCCCAGGCGGGAACGCGCAGCGCTCCCCATGCCCGGGACTGCGCCTTGAGCCTGTCGTATTCCGCCAGCACGGAAGGCCGAATGGCGGGAAACAATCGTCTGGGGTCGAAAAACGATTCGCTCTGGACCGCCACCATGTGCGGCAAAGCCTTCCGTGTTGTCCGGAGCGACCGGACAGGCCTGGAATCAAGGCCGTCGAAAGGCGATGACACCTCAGGAAGCTTGCGACTCAACGCCCAGTACCGCCAGAGGCCGGCTACGAATCCCAGGGCGCCGAGGTCGCCGAGCGGATCGAAGCTGACGCGCACGGGACGTTTTTCGGCGGCCCACACGCAAGCCGCGCCAAATATCATGCAGGCCACCCCGGCGGGAATGGCGCTCGCCCAGTCATGGCGCAGCAAGGGTCCGGCTCCGCTGAAGGCGAAATACAGCAGCCCAAGGCCGCCAGCCACCGATACCAGAAAATTCCCCCACCCGAAAAAGGGGATATAGAGTCTCGGGTAGCGGACCATGTCCGTGAAATATTCGTAGTCCTGAAAAACGAAAGGCTCGCCCAGCGATGCGACCTTGGCGTTGTTGACCAGCACCAGGATGAGAAAAAGCACCACCACGCAGCCCATTGCCAGCCAGGGGTTGCCCAGCAGGGCCGTCAGCATCCCGGCCATGACGCAGACCACCCCGGCGTGAAGGGCCCAGGCTCTGACCGGACGTGCGAACGACGGCCTGGGCCTTAGCAACAGCTCCAGGGCCGCGGTCGCGACAACGCTCAGGATGGCGGCAGCCACCGGGACAAACAGCGCGTAATCAGCGTGCATAGCCCAGCCAGCACACAATGCGGAGCGAAACGGCAGCCGGCAGCACCGCCAGCCACCAGGTTCCCCAGTTCAGGGGAAATGGAAAACTGATGCGCGCCCTGTCCCGCTCCAGGCCCCGGCGGATGTACTTCGCAGCCCTCTCGGGAGGCCAGAGAAAGGGCTTGGGGCCGGGCATGTGGTCGCACATGGCGGACTTTACGTAGCCGGGCATGATCACGTTGACCCGGATCCCCCTTGGAGCCAGCCCGCCCCGGAGCGCCTCGCCGTAGGCCTTCAGGGCCGCCTTGCTGGCGCTGTAGGATGGCGTCAGCGGCAGGCCGAAATACCCGGCCAGGGAACTGAAGATCGCTATCTGTCCGCTGCCCCGTTCGAGCATGCCCGGCAGCAGGGCGGCAATGACGGCCATGGTGCCCTTCACGTTCACGTCAATCAGCGCTTCGGACTCTTGCCAAGGCTCGGGTTCGCCACCCGGGCCGACATTGGTGTTCACCCCGGCCGCAAGAATGGCCAGGTCCGGCACTTCTGTTCCACAGACTCCATCCAGCCAGCGCCTCATCGAGGGCACGTCGCGGACATCACAGGCCTGCGTGAGCACGGTTGCGCCCGCGGCCCGGCATAAGCCCGCCACCTGTTCAAGTCGTGCGATGTTGCGCCCTTGCAGGAGCATCACAATGCCCGGTGCTGCATACACCCCAGCCAGGGCAGCCCCGATGGCCCCGGTGGCGCCGGTGATCAGAATGCGGCGCGCGTTTGCGTCATTTCGCCCTGTCATGCGCCCTCCCGTCCCGCCTGCCCCAATGCAGGATCATCCCGAAGCCCAGACATGCCGTGACGCTGATGGGCAGCAGGACGACATTTCCCGTGATCATCCCCGCAACCGTCGTCAACGCGGCATAGACAAGAGAAAAAATCTCGCCCCGGTACAGCCAGGCGTCAATCTTCGGGCGCTCTACGCAGTCTTCGTCCTCACACTTGGGCGTGCGGTTGAATTCCTCGAACACCCCCCGTGCGGCGCGTATTCCACCCACGAAATAGTACAGGGCCATGGGCAGGAAAAGACTGACGTAGACATAAACGTAAGGAAAGGTCCGCAGAACCCCCCTGCCTCCCGCGAAATCATCCCAAAGGGGAGACCCGACGATGTTGGCAAAACCCCAGACGGCCACGAGCGCGAAGAAAGCCAGGGCCGCAAGCACAAAGCCCACGCCCTCGAACTGCATGAAAAGGGTCAGGGGCAGACTGAGCAGGAACAGGCAATAGATGGACGCCAGCAGAAGCGACGAAAACATCATGGACACGGCGTGCATGCGCTTCAGCAGAGGCATTTTCTTCTTGAACATGCCGCCCACGTGCCTGAAGGCGCTGTGGATCAACCCGCGTCCCCAACGCTCGCGCTGAACCCGAAAGGCGCTGACCGTTTCGGGCAGGATGGACATGGACACCACGTCTTTCAGGTACGCGTATTTCCAGTCGCCAAGCTGCGCCTTGTAGCCGATGTCCACGTCCTCGGTGGCCGTGGCAGCTTTCCAGCCGCCCATGGACTCCATGCAGGCCCGGCGCCAGACGCAGGAACTGCCGCTCAAGGAGGCCATGTTGCCCTCTTCGCTCAGACCCACGGTGACGAACTGCTGATGCCCCATCTCCATGGCCTGGAACTGCGTCAGAAAGGATGCGTTCCGGTTCTCGTAGTCGATGCCGGTCTGCAGGAAGCCAAGATCGGGGTCCTTGAAGCAGGGGATGGTTTTGAGCAGAAAATCAGGCGGCGGCACGAAGTCCGCGTCAAAAATGGCCAGGAATTCGGCGTCGATCTGGGCCACGCCGTAGCTCAGGTTGCCCGCCTTGGAGCAGCGGCGCGAACGCCGTTTCAGATAGTGGATGTTCACGCCCAGCGCGGCGTAATCTTCCACCAGGGATTTCGCCAGGTCACTGGTGATGTCCGATGAATCGTCCAGCACCGCAATTTCCAGTTTTTCCGGTGGATACTGAAGCCGGCAGGCCGCATCGATGAGGCGCCTGATCACGCCGGATTCATTGCAGACCGGCAGAAAAACGCCCACCCGGGGGAAAAAGTCCTCTTCCCCTTCGGGACGCAGGGAAATCTCCGACAACTTGCGCCGCTGGGCCCTGCTGGACACCCTGACCATGCGCAGTTCCAGCAGCACGTAGACCGCGAAGCAGGCGATCAGGGCATAGAAAACAAGTTCCATCAGCAATGCGAAAAACTGCATCACGTTCCTCAGATTCCGGCCACTTCACAGATGTCTTTCACCCGATGGGCCCACGTGTGGGCGGAACGCACATATCGCGCCCCTTCGGCGGCCCGCTCCAAATCCTGTTTGCCTGGGCCGTGGTGCAAGCGGGCAAAGACCTCCCGGGCCTCCTCCGGGGTCGAGACCATCTGGCAGTACGGAGCAAAATACTTCGTCACGCACTTGCTGGGGTTGGTCATGGCGATGCCGCCGCAGGCAAGGATTTCGAGCAGACGGCGGGAACACATGGTCTCGGAGTCCGTGACGGAGTTCACGTTGATGGACAGGGCATGGCGCTTGTACAGGCGGCCGGTTTCCCAGTGCGACACCCGGGGATGCACCCTGACAGCGCTCGTCTCGGGGAAGCTGAACTCGAACCGCCTGGACAAACGGTCGTGGTTGCGGTCGAAAACATCGATGCGCGCCTCCGCCTTCTCGGCCGCCTGAAAAAGCATGTCCAGATAATGACGCCGATAGTTCAGGATCTTGCGGTAATAGCTGCCCGTGAAGCAGGCCGTGCGGGTTGAAAAATCAAACCCGTCGAAAGAGTGAAAAGCCGGCTGGTAGGGTATCATGAGCGTGTTGACGGTCGTGCTTGCGGGCACGATCGCACGGTAACGCGGGACACAGCACTCGTCCGTGGTGAAGACATGGTCGAAGCCCTTGGCGATATCGATGAAATGATCGAAATAAGCGCCATCGTCCTTGTTCCAGAACACCGTGGGCACGCCCATGGAGCGGGCGCATTCCAGCACGCGAAAAATGACAGTGGGCTTGATGCAACGCATCCAGAACGGCTGTTTGGCCAGCTCGTAGCGCCAGCATCCATTCGAGCCGTGAAAGGCCGATTCCACGAGCAGCAAGTCCGGCCGCCAGGAACGCAGCACGTCCCGAAAATTCCGGGGCGTGACGTTTCTGACCCGGCATTCGAAGGTCAGGCAGGTCTCGGTCAGGTGGTCGGTGATGAGGGCTACCTTCAGTTTGGCAAATTCCCCCTTTCGCTCGGCCACAGTTGGTGCCTGGGGATATTTGTAGAACGTGGAGCTGAACTTGCGGGCGATCAGACCGAGCATGGCTTTGCCTCGCTTGGGCCGTACGGCTGCACCACGGGGCCCACAAAACGGCTCCAGGTTCTGTGCGCGAGCACATATTCCCGGGCCCTTGCGCCCAACTCGGCCAGCCCGGCGGGATGTTGCATCGCCTTTTCGATCACCGCCGCCAGATCGGCCGCATCGCCCGCCCGGAAAAACCAACCCGCAGGGTCAGCCCCAAGTTCGTCGCGGAAAACGGGCAGGTCCGGCACGATGACGGGCCTGGCCATGGCCAGGGCCTCCACCAATTTGATGGGCGGAACGATCTCACAGACCTTGAAGGGCTTGCGGGGGAGGCAGACCAGGGAACAGCAGCCGATCATTTCCCGAGCCGCGGCCGGTTCCATCCGCCCCAGGAACCGCACCTGCTGCGTCAGGCCCAGACGAGCCGACAAAGCTTCCAGATCTCGTCTGGCCTCTCCTTCGCCCGCGATCCTGACTTGAACAGCCTTGCCTTGCCGCACCAGCATCGCAGTAGCTTCCAGCAGTGTGTCCAGTCCTTCGTAAACGATTAGCGATCCGGCGTAGCCGATGGTGTTCGGTTCGGCCATTGCGGGATCAGCCGCCAGAACTTCGCCAGGGTCGATGCAGTTGGGAAGCAGGGACATCTGCTCAGCCGGGACTCCCCAGTTCTCCCGCACGTAGCACCCGAGCTGTTCTGAAATCACGAACAGCCTGTCCGCGTTGCGGGCAACCAGCGCTTCCAGCTCAAGCCCCTGCCTGAATGCCTGCGACCTTTCGTATTCCGGCATCCGGGAAATGCGTGTCAGTTCCCAAAGCCCTCGCATCTCATAGTGAAACGGTATGCCCAGCTTTCTGGCCGCCAAGAGCGCGGGCAACGCATTGACATGATTCGATGCCGCATGGATTGCCGCCACACGTTCCTGGATTGCCAGCCTGATGATGGGTTTAGCCGCAAGAAAGGCATAGACCAGCACCGGCACGTTATTAAATGGACGCCGCGCATGGCGGTATTCCACGCCACCCGCAAGCGTCCGGCTCCCGGCGGCATCGCAACATCTGTCATTGCGATCCCACGGATAACCCGGACGCGTCATGACGCAGACGTCAGTGCCTGCATCACGCAATGCTCGAATCACGGCCTGCGTGCGCGTGGTGTATCCGCTGATATGGTAGGGCAGGCAGCTCGCCGGAACATAGAGCACCCGGTCGGCAATCGGATTGAATGCCGGCTCAGACAGTCTTGATTGGCGCAACTGCCATGAAAGCGTCGCACCCGTGATCTGGCGACTCAACGACAAATAATACTCAAAAATCACGATATCACCTTTCCCCGACTGTCCGGGATTCTCAGTTCTGTCAGCGCCATATCTACGGAATGTGTTGTCTTGATCTTTCCACACGCATGCAAATCCAGAAAATCGCGGGTTGTAATGATGTCGTAGTCCTTTGACAATTTGCGGACCAACCGCCGATAGCTCTCGATCCGCCCATCGTTGCGATATTGCGCATGGCCATTTTCATCCCAATGCAAAAGACTCCATGAATGCATCAGCAGCACCAAAAACGAACTCTCGATACCGAGCGTGAATGGCCAGAACATCCGCCATGGCGGCGCAAAAAATGAGTTCGAATAGGGGCATGACAATCGTTCCCAGCCAAGCCCGTCATAAAACGGCAACGGCCTCCTTTCGGAAACGGGGACTTCGATGATCCCATTCGACCAGACAAAGGGTGCGTTGGTCGGTTCGCCGTAAGGACAGACACCGTCCAGGAACGCCTTCATGGAATTGTTGAAGGACAGCGCAATGCCTGTGGAACGAAGCGCGCGAAGAGTCGCGGCGTTCCAGCGGAAAGAACCGGCCCGAAACGCCAGCAGGGGTTTGCTCGTGATATCTGAGATAAACTTGCCGAAATGACGCAGAGTGAACTCGGCCTTGGGCAGGCCGTACTGGTTCATGAATCTGGGCCGATACTCGAACCCGTGCTCCACCCAGAACTCTTCCGGCAAATACTCGGGATGAACATGCAGCTGGACGTCCTGCCCGGTCCGGTCCAGCCAGCGTACGACTTCGGCGACCTGATCCCCGTAAGCATACGCGCCGCAAACATCTACGAAAAAGACATGTCTGGCCCCGACCTCGTCGCCGATCCGGCACATCTCTCGAATCCCGGCCGTGGCATTTCCATGCTTTCCCCAGATCAACCTTTGCACATGATCTTCAGCCGCGCGTCTGGGCAGAGCCTCCGTATCGACGGTCAGCATTGCGTAACGATTTTTTCCCGGCATGACTCAGGCGACCACGACTACCCGAGATCTCATCTCGTCAAAAACGTTTCTGGTTCGGAACAAGCCCATCAATCGCGCCCTCCAGGTTTTGTCCGCCGGGGAATCATCCCGTGCAACCCTGGCAGCGACACAATACCGGCCTTTGTCTGCTGCGCAGGAAAATCGCCCAAATTCAGCGCTGGCTACCTGGATGGTTTCAATATCGACGTCATCCCTGTAAAGCACCATGGTAATTTCATCTTCGCCCCGTGGTTCATGCAGCACTGCCTGGGCTGTAAAGGCGCCATTCTCGAGCTTGAGCACGACTTGCCGAAACCGGTTTGCCGTGAGTGCATAAAGGGCCGGAATTGTATCCGGAAGTCGATTCCATCCGTCCGGCTTGGTCAGACTGTGCAAAAGGTCGTATACGAACTTCGCAGGCGGAGCGCGGTGCCCCTCTCCCCAGTTGTCGCCACAGACCGAGACGAGACGATCGGAATGGACTTCCACCAACCCCTTGCCCCTACTGAAGCCCTGATCGTGCAGAAAGGGCAGAAACTCCCGGTTGAAATGCCGTGCGTCCAAAACATTCTGAAGATACACGATTCGCGCGCCACCCGTGTGCTCGGCTGTAATCCTGACAATTGGCCTATCAGATATGTCGGCACTCTCAAACGCAGAGGAAGCGCCCTTGTAACCATAAGCCGACCTCAGATAGCGCCCGAGAATATCCCAGGAATAAATAAGCAGATTTATCTGAGGATTGCAGGGCACGGCGATGGCATTCTTTAGAAAAGGAGCATAATAGAGCGCCGCAAAGCCGCCCCCGCTCGCCCCGTACAGCACCACACGTTCTATCGACAGGATGTCCTGGATGTGCCGCAGCACCTTGGGGATATCTTCCTGCAAGCGCATCCCCGATGCGCCTGCATACCAGGCAAGACGGATATCCCCATCCAGATACAACCCCGGATCGCTGACCATGAGCACACAGGCATCCGTGGCATTCGTCGCTCTAGTCCCGGAGAATACGGGCAGCTTTACGTCTGAGGTTCTGGAAGACAAGGCCGCATTGAAAAACACCAGCATGGACTTCGAGGCACGGCGATGCAGGTTGAATTCAAGATAAACGCCGCAGTACGCAATTGCGTGAATACCATCTTGCAGTGACTGCGTGGTCAGGAATTCATCCAGACCGGCGTGGCTATGCACTGGCCGTCCCCATCTGGACAAGTCACGCATCGACTCAATATCAGCACTCGTGTTCAACACGCTTCTTCGATCCTCATGCTCTGTCCATCCAGAGCACCTGTTCCCATTCCGACGCGTTCGCCAACCCAGCCGACAACGGCACCACCAGGGCGTCACGATACCGCCAAGCCAGATAGCGCCGCTTTCTCTCGCGATAGGACGGACCTGTTCCACGCAATTCGGGCAGATACTCGACCAGCCATCCCAAACGGGAATAAAAGGCGAACTCCGCCACATCGGTCACAAGGACCGGCAAAAATTCCGGGCGATCCACCAGCAAACGCTGCATCCCCGCGCACGCATCGCGCACAAACTGACGGTCATGCCCCTCGGACCAGATCAGCAAGGGCCTCGCCTGCGGGGGGTGCTGCACATGCTTCAGGCCCGAGTGCCACGGCTGTTTCAGATACCGGGATCGGCTCAAGCCCAGCACGCGAAGCAAGCGCCCGACTTTGTGCGAAACGCGGCGATGCCAGACCGGCGCAGGCTTTTGGGGCAGCAACTCGTAGCGTACTAGCAAAGCCCATTCCGGGTCATTGGCCCACTCCCTCAGCCGGGCACGCAACGTCTCGGTTTCCTGCACAAGCGTCATCGCTTACTCCGACGAATGGCCAATGCAAGAATTTCTTCCGCAGCCATGGCCGCACCGTTCATGGGCATAGAAGGCGCTTGAATCTTTGAATCAGCCATCATCTCAAGCATCTGCCCCACCGCCTGCTCGCGTTCCGCATCAGTTTCGCATGCGGAAACAACTGCGAGAGCGTTGTCGGCAACCAGCAGCGCCCGCCGAAGCTGATCGTCCACAAGCAGGGTATTGGGAACCAGCAAACTCGGCACCTGCGCCTGCACCACCTCGCAACAGGTATTGTAGCCTGCAGCGCCGACGAAAGTGTCAAAGGCCCTCAGATAGCGAACCAACGGATAAACCGAAATAGATTTTACCCCTTCCGGCAACTCCGCATCACGCACAGAGATTGGAGCCCGCGCCCAGATCGCTTGGAACCCGGCCGCTGCAAACCGCCGGACAAGATCATGGCCAATCCCGCTGACATCCTTGAGGTTGCCCGGCCCAAGAGAAAACAGCACGTAGTGACCATCAAGCGCTAGGCCAAGCGCTTCACGGGCGGCGTTGCGATCCATCAGCTCAGCGTCATTGAGCACCGTAACCGGCGGGACGACAATCCTCTTCCTTCCACCCTCCAAGGCCTCCTCGCCAAAAGAAGCCCCCAGTTCGCCCGGCACAATGATCAGATCGAATGCCGTTTCGTCCACAGGGACCGCCTTGACCTGGGGTTTCAGCAATCCCCGATTGGACCAAACCATGGCAGGGTTTCCGTAAGCCTTGCATGCGGCCATGAATCCTTGAAAAGGCCAGGTGCCGTCAAAAACAACAACATCGGGCCGCACACGTTCGAGCATCATCCCGAAGCGCACGGCAAGCTCCTGGTTCCAGTCGTATGACGTATTGCAGGACCAATAGTGGGAAACGTAATAGTCGGCTTCAAATCCCATGGACTCTATCATTTCTACGGCGGAGGCTAGGGAAAAAAAGCTGACATTAGCCCGGTCGCGCAATCGAAGGGCGTAAGCCAAGCAGCGGTTCATGTGGCCCATGCCGGAACCGTTGACGTTAAAAAATAAGATTTGTGACATTGCTATTGTAGGCTCACATCGACGACCATCTGGAATTGAACAGGAATATGTCTACAGCAGTGAAATACAAAATAGATTTATACAAGCCTGTGCTTCATTCAAGCATCCCTTCAGAAAACGGCGCACTTAAAAACATTGTCACCGCTTGAAAACAACCGTTCGGCAACCTTGCTGGTACACAAATCCTTCTCTACCAACAATTTGATTAGTATTCCTAAATCCGTGAAAAAGCTGCATTGAATATACAGTTTTGAAACATTTTGCACTTGAAATAAATCAATGATACCGGCATATTGGACTTGCTTTTCCTGAATGAGTTTTTGCACCCATTGGGTGCGACAGGAGTCTGCAATGCTCATCACCGATATCAAGCGAAACGAAGGAAACAACATTGGTCATGTCGGCCTGGCTCTGATCGGCGAGATGACCAGAGTTTGCGGCCTGGATACACTGGTCGACCGTCTTGGGCCTGGAAAAGCTCCGCAGATCAAGGAGCGTGAAATTTTCCGCACATTGGCCGGCCTCATGTGCCAAGGCAAAACGGATTTCGACCATGTTCGTGAGTACTACGGCGACGATTTCTTCGCGACCAGCCTTGGCCTTGGACGCGTTCCTTCCGCCGAGATTTTGCGGCAACGGTTTCAACGGATCGCCTTGGAAACTGACCTGGATGCCCAGTTGCCCCGCTGCTCGGTCGAACTGTGGAAGAAGACCGGAATGCAGCCTGAGATCATTGAGATGACCAGGGACGACAACAAGAAAGAGCACTGGGTGCGCCTTGATATCGACGTCAGCATTTTCGATAACGCCGACACCGAGAAGGAAGGTGCCAGCGCGACGTACGACAAGAGATTCGGCTTCGCTC
>JBFWJY010000047.1:0-19726 GCA_050252955.1 Desulfomicrobium sp. | reverse complement strand
CAGCCCTTTGTCGACGGCGCAGCCGTGCAGTGCGAAGTGGTTGAGCATGGTCGTGACAAGAAGATCATCATTTTCAAAAAGAAACGCCGCAAGGATTATCGTAAAAAACAGGGACACCGTCAGGATTTCACCACCCTGAAAGTGAAATCCATTCAGGCCTAGTGTCGGGAGGAAAAGATGGCTCATAAAAAAGCAGGTGGTAGTTCACGCAACGGACGCGACAGTGCCGGTCAGCGACTTGGCGTGAAGAAGTTCGGAGGCCAGACGGTATTGGCGGGCAACATCCTGGTGCGCCAGCATGGCACCAAGGTTCATCCCGGCGTCAATGTCGGCGTGGGCAAGGATTTCACTCTTTTCGCGCTCATCGACGGCGTGGTGAAGTTTGAAAAATATACCCGCAAGAACAAGGTCAAGACCAGGGTCAATATCGTTCCCGCCGTCTAGGCTTTGTCCCGCGCAAGCCTTTTTCAAGCCGCTTCAAGAGAGTGCTCTTGGGCGGCTTTTTTTGCTGTCCGGCGGCTTTTCGCCACGGACCTGGAGAGAACATGAGATTTGTAGATGAGGCCAAGATCATCATCCGTTCCGGAAGCGGCGGCGGAGGCAGCGTGTCGTTTCGGCGGGAGAAATATGTGCCCCGGGGCGGTCCCGACGGCGGGGATGGCGGCAAGGGCGGAGACGTGATTTTCCGGGCCAGCACGAATCTGCTGACCCTTTACGACTATCGTCACGCCTCCATTCAGGAGGCGGAGAACGGCAAGCCCGGAAGCGGGCGGCTCTGCTACGGCCGGGCCGGGGTGGACAGGATCGTCGAGGTGCCGGTGGGCACCCAGGTTTTCGAGGAGACCCCGGAAGGGGAGCGTCTCATCGCCGACTTCACCAGGGACGGCCAGGAGATCGTCGTGGCCGAGGGCGGCCGGGGCGGCAAGGGCAACGCGCATTTCAAGTCATCGGTCATGCAGGTGCCGCGTTTCGCGCAGCCGGGGGAGCCGGGCGTGGAAAAATACATCCGCCTGGAACTCAAGGTTTTTGCCGATGTCGGTCTTCTGGGGCTGCCCAACGCGGGAAAATCCACGTTCATTTCGCGCATTTCGGCGGCACGGCCCAAAATCGCGGCCTATCCCTTCACCACCCTTTCGCCCAATCTGGGCGTGGTCATCGACGAGATGGAGCGCAAGCTCGTGGTGGCGGACATCCCCGGCCTGATCGAGGGCGCGCATACGGGCCTTGGGCTGGGACATACCTTTTTGCGCCATGTGGAGCGGTCGCGCTTTCTGGTGCACATCCTGAGCATAGAGGATGTGAACGTGGACGATCCGCTTTCCGGGTTCCACATTCTTGACGACGAGTTGCGGCAGTTCGATCCCGCTTTGGCCGAGAAGCCGCAGATGCGCGTGGTCAACAAGGTCGATCTGGCCGACGAGCAGCGCCTGGCCGAGGTGCGCGAGGCCTTTGACCGCCTCGGGCTCAAGGTGTACTTCATGTCGGCGTTGGATGAAACCGGAGTGGCCGAGGTGCTTGAGGCCATGTGGGCCCTGCATACGCAGACCGTCAAGGACGAGACCGAGGATGGAACAATCGATTGAATGGCGTGAGCAGCGCCGCCGTATTCTGGAGAAGGCCAAGCGGGTCATCATCAAGGTCGGCAGCGCCGTCTTGACCACCGAAAAGGGGCTTGATCCCCGCGTGGTGAATCGTCTGGCCGATCAGATCGCCGGGCTGCACGACCGGGGCCTGGAAATCGTGCTGGTCACCTCCGGGGCCGTGGCCGCCGGGCGCTGCGTCCTGGGCCCGGAGCGGGCCGCCGGATGCATGGTCCACAAGCAGGCGGCTTCCGCCGTGGGCCAGAGCCGACTGATGCACAGCTACGACGAGGCATTCGCCCACTATGACAAGGTCACCGCGCAGGTGTTGCTGACCAAGGACGATCTGCGCAGCCGCGAGCGCTTCTTGAACGCCCGCAACACCATGTGCCGTCTGCTGGACTGGAAAGTCATTCCCATCGTCAATGAGAACGACACCGTGGCCGTGCAGGAACTCAAGTTCGGCGACAACGACGCCCTTTCCTCCATGGTCGCCAATCTGGTCGGGGCGGATGTGATCATCAACCTGACCTCCGCCGACGGGGTTTTCGACGACAATCCGCTGGAAAACCCGGACGCCAGCTTCGTGCCCTGCATCGATGCTATTTCCGAACTCAATTTGCAGTCCATGTGCCGGGGCAAGACCGGAGCGGGGACCGGCGGCATGCTCAGCAAGCTCTTGGCCGCCCGTCGCGCAGCCAGCATCGGCGTCCCGACGCTCATCGTCTCGGGCAGGCAGAAGCATGTGCTGGAGCGGGTGTTCGACCTGGAAGATCTGGGCACCTGGGTCGCGCCGACGCAGAAGATGTTGTCTGGCCGCAAATTCTGGCTGGCCTATCACCTGGACCCGGCCGGAACCATCGTGGTCGACGATGGAGCGGCCCGCGCCCTGACCGGCAAGGGCAAGAGTCTTTTGGCAGCGGGCATCGCCGGGGTGGAAGGCAATTTCGGCATGGGCTCCCTGGTCAGGATCGTGCGCCTGGATGGCGGAGCCGTTGGCGTGGGCCTGACAAATTTCAAGGCCGTTGAACTGCGCAAAATCCAGGGGCTGAGCAGCTCCGAGATCGAAAAGATCCTGGGTTCCTGTCCGCATCAGGAGGTCGTGCACCGCGACAACATGGTGCTGGACAGCTCCCTCTGAAGGGTCCGACGAGGCGATGCCGCGCTTCGGGTGGGAAGGCTTCTGCATTTTGCATGCACGAAGCCTTTTTTTGCGTCCGCGCAAGCCGAGATTCCCGCGCTCCGTGCCAGTCCGTGTCCGTCCCTCAGACGCCGATTAGGGGCGGGCGCCCTGTGGGAAGTTTTAGGGCTTGAAAAGGTGAAACACGAACAGCCGCCCGCTGCGCAGGGTCACGGTGGCCTCGGTTTTGACAAAGACATTGCTCATGCCAAGACTGGTGCCAAAGGTCAGGGTCGCTTCGCTGAGCGGGTATTCAAGCCCCGCGAGACTCACACCGCTTGCCTCTGGAGTGGCCGGTAGCAGGGACAGGGTGTCGCCGATGGCCCCTGTCAGGGTCAAGGTCTGGTCCGTCAAATGGATGCATTGCTCCTGATCCATGATGCAAGCCGGGATGCCCGTGGGCAGGCAGCGGGACAGGAGAAAGAGGTTGCCCAGGGTGTGGTCGAGCCGTCCGCCGGTGCCGCCCAGGATGGATATGCTGGACGCGCCGCGCGCGAGGGCCAGTTCGAGGGCCAGTTCCAAGTCCGTGGCGTCTTTCTTGGGTGGGTGCAGATGCAGTTCCACGTTCGTCCGCCGGTATTCCTGAAGCAGATCCTGGGGAATGGAGTCCATGTCGCCCACGGCCAGGTGGGGCCGAACATCCAGGGGGCGCAAATGCCTGCTGCCGCCGTCGACGCCGATCAGCCGTTCGGCGGAGGAAATGACCCGTCTGATGATCGGCGAGAGAGTCAGGGGCCCGTTGGCCAGAAGTACCCAGTGCATGTGCGTCTCCGTGGAAAAAGAGATTTGCCGTTTCGGGTTCGTCCCGATACGAAGCCCTTAGGTAATCACGGGCGCCAAACAAGGCAAGGAGCCGGCATGCTTGGCCTTCAGCGCTTCGGCCCGATCATCCTCGTCACTTCAGGAGTCTTCCATGTTCGATTCCTCCATGTATGCCGCCCGCCGCGCGGAGCTGATGCGCCTTGTCGGCGGCGGGTGCATTCTTTTGCCCGGCAACGATTCGGTCGGCATGAACTACCGCGCCAACGCCTTTCCTTTCCGCCAGGACGGATCTTTTTTGTACTTCACGGGCCTGGACGCGCCGGGCCTGTGCCTGTTTCTTGATTGCCAGAGCGGTCGCGAAACGCTTTTCGGCCCCGATCCGGGCATGGAGCACACCATTTGGAGCGGACCGGCCCCTTGTCTTGCGGAACTGGCCCGCCGTTGCGGAATCGACGCCTGCGGGTGCATGGGCGAGCTTGAGGATGCGGTGCGGCATGCCCGAGGCCGGGTCGTCCATTATCTTCCCTCGTACCAGGGTGACGCGACCCTGCTGTTGTCGCGCCTTTTGGCCGTTGCTCCGCAGGCGGTCGAGGCCGGCTATTCCGCCGCCCTGATCCGGGCTGTCGTGGAATTGCGCAGCGTGAAGAGCGCGGAGGAGATCGGCCAGATCCGCCGCGCGGTCGCGCTCTCCGCTGAGATGTACGCCCTCCTGATGGACGCCTGTCGTCCCGGAGTCGCGGAAATGGAGCTTTACGGTCACATGCAGGGCTTCATCCTGGGTCGCGGCAGCCGGGAAGCGTTCCCCATGATCCTGTCCCGACGCGGGGAGGTGCTGCACAACCACAGTCACGATCAGATCCTGGCGGACGGTGATTTGCTGCTGGCCGATTCCGGCGTGGTTTCGCCTTTGGGCTATGCTTCGGACATCACCCGGACCCTGCCCGTGAGTGGGCGATTCACGGCCCGGCAAAAGGATGTTTATGAAATCGCGCTCCGAGCCCTGGCCGAGGGCACTTCGCGCATGGCCCCCGGAGTGCCCTTTGTGGAATGCCACCTGGCTGCCGCCCGGGTTGTGGCCCAGGGGCTGTCGGATCTCGGGCTGATGCGCGGCGATCCGGCCGAGGCCGTCGCCAGCGGCGCGCACGCCCTCTTTTTTCCGCATGGGCTGGGGCATATGCTCGGGCTCGATGTGCATGACATGGAGGCACTGGGCGAAGATTTCGTGGGCTACGACGATGAGTTCCGGCGCGCTGGCCAGTTCGGCCTGTCCGGGCTGCGCATGGCCCGCAGGCTTCGGCCCGGTTTCGTCATGACCGTTGAGCCGGGCATCTATTTCATCCCCGCGCTCATCGGGCAATGGCGGGAAGAGCGGCGTTTGGCGGAGTTCATCAATTACGAAGCACTGGATGACTACCTGGGTTTCGGGGGCATCCGTATCGAGGACGATGTGCTGGTCACGGAAACGGGCCATGACGTCTTGAGCGCGGCCATTCCCAAGGATGTCGAGGTCCTGTGCGGACAAATGGGCGGCGCGTCGTGAGAAAGTCCAGCCTGCACGGCGGGCACAGCGGCCAGTATTGCGACCATGCCCGCGATACCTTGGCGGACATTGTCGCCGCCTATCACGAGAGGGGTTTTGAGTGCGTGGGGTTGAGCGAGCACATGCCGCCGTATAACGATGCCGGATTGTATCCGGATGAAATCGCCCTGGGCCGCTCGGCAGGGTGGATGGAGGCGCGGTTCGCCCTTTATGTGGCCGAAGCCCGAAGGCTTGCGCGTCGGTTCGCGGAGCGCATGCGAATTCTGGTGGGCATGGAAAGCGAATGGTATCCGGGTTGCGCTCCGTGGGTGGCCAAGTTGCGGCAGTATCACGGGCTGGATTACGTGGTGGGCTCGGTGCACCACGTCGGCGGCGCGTGCTTCGACTATTCCGGGGAGCTCTACGAGCAGGCCAGGTCGCGATGCGGCGGGATGGTCGGGCTGTACGCCGCCTATCTCGACGCGCAGTGTGAAATGCTTGATGCCTTGCGACCGGAGGTGGTCGGCCATTTCGACCTCATTCGCCTGCACGATCCCGACTACCTGCGCACATTGTCCGTGCCGGAAATCTGGGCGCGGGTCATGCGCAATCTGGAACGGATTCGAGACGTCGGCGCGATTCTGGATATCAATGCGCGGGCACTGCTGAAGGGCCAGCCCGAACCCTATGTGTGCGCTCCGATTTTGGACGCGGCGGCGAAGCTTGGAATAGGCGTCGCCTACGGCGACGACGCTCATGGCGTGGCGGATGTGGGCTATGGATATGCTGTGGTCGAGGGAATGCTCGCTAGGCCGGGCATGAAAGGGCCTGACGCCATGGTCGATGGGGTTCTACAGCGTCTGGGCAGGTGATTTTTTCCAGGCATCCCAGAGCAAGCGACTGGAGCAAACCAGTCCGAAGCCGACCATCACGTACAGCCCGGTCTTCACTGCCGCGTTGAGGGGTAGCGCTCCCAAGGTTCTCCCGAAGACGATCATGACCGCGATGAGCAGCCAGTTCCGCACGGAAAAAAGGCCGCCAAGGCAGGCCCGGGCAGGCTTTGCCCCGATGCGCGCAATGATCTTCCGCGCCACCCTGTCCAGGACAAACCTGCTTTTGAGCAACCCCAGGATCGCCCCTGCCGCGAGCGTCGCGAAGAACCCTCCCTGAGATCCCCCCCGAAAAAAATACCACCCCTTGACGACAAGAAACACACCGACCCCAGACCAGACAATGGCGGCCGTGAAGATGCGAGTGCGGGGATAGGCGCGGGGGGTGAAGCGGTCGAGGAAATGGAGGGGCATGGGGGCTTTGATAGGGAGAGGGCGGGGCAAAGTCAAATGAGACTGAGGCTGGCATCTTCACGATGCCAGCCTCTCGCCGCAGGCTCAATGAACGTTACTCCACTTCAAACGTGTGCCAACCTCCGCGACCGGACTTGACGTTAGGTATCGGCAGGTTAGGCTGATGAATTTCGATGATGCTGCCGGTGCTTGTCTGTACATATGCCCTGACGCCTTCTTCGCTGCCAAGGTGCAGACTGGGTGAGACTCCCATTCCTTTACCCAAATCGACTTCGAACGGGACGAACTCTGCGGTGCTGTCGCCGAACACGTCTTCCTTCCAGGCTGTTCCAGTCAGATAATAAAGCGCGTAAAGTTTGCTTGCTCCTTCTGCTGTGCAATAGTCACTGGAAGGCGTGAATGTGGTGAAATTGGTAAGGCCGCCAAAAAGAGTTGGCTGGCCTACCACGCGTTCGCCAACGTTGGGCAATGCGCGCTTCCATCCGTCAATACTGGTTGTTACACGAATATATTCTGCCAATTCTTCAACAGTTGTGACCGTGGACGGAGGGCAATCGCCCAAGCTGCTGTTGCAAACCAGCGTGCCAAGTCCGTCATTCTTGACTTGTATACCTGTGACATCCATCAGATTTCCGGTTGGTATTGTGCTAAAGTTGTATGCGGTGCTGCCTGTCTTTTTTGGCTCCATGATGCCGTACATCCACTGTGTTCTCAAATCGGTTTTATCTGATACGTCCCAGAATTTTCCAGTACCGAAATAAACCCAAACATTTTTGTCTTTAAATCCAATATTGGGTGCGCCAGTAAGCGGTCTTTCTGTATCGGTCATCTCTTTGCGTTCCCATTTGCTTGGGTCGGGCTCTGCTTCTATCTTAAGTCTATGTACTCCGCCTGTCATGACTCCGCTATTTGGTGTGACAACAGTTCCGTAGTACATCATGTCAATGAAGAAATCGAAGTCATAGTCGACAGATACAAAGCCTGTACCCATGGCGCTGTTTGAGTCAGACAAGAGAAGGACGCCCATTTTGTCCATGGTGGGTTTGTCTTTGTCGTTGGCTAGGCGAAGTGAAAATGATGTATTTGCGGTATTGGTGCTTTTGTCTACCAATTTTGCGATTGGTACAACGATGACCTGCGCTTTTTGGGTGCTGGAACCCGCCGCAGTCAATGGGCCGGTGCCAAACAGCATGTACCAGTGTTTGTCACCAACGGAATCTTTGACTGCCACAAGTGTTGGCTGATTAAGAGCAAAACCCATTGTATACTCGCCATCGTAGGTGAATTCTCCCAGAAAGATGGGCTCTTTTTCAGGGTTGGTGATGTCAAATATGAAGAAGGAAGATCCAAAATATTGGCCTTCGTGAACAAGGTCTTGTTGGCCATCTCCGCCAAAGTTGAATCCGGTCACGAGTATGGTGCCCCACCCGTTGGGGTGGTCGACGTCATTCCCAAATATTTGCGCCTCGAAGACTCTTGGCTTCAGGTCTACATAGTATTGATGCTGATATTTTTTGTCAGTCAGGCACGGCAAATGCGGGTGAAGATTGAAGGGGACATAAGCCCACATTTCCGCTCCAAGGTCAAATCCTTGGCTGTTGTCGTAGGTCCCATTGGAATGAAGGTGTGTATAATATGCTCTGTCTTTCGGGCTGTAAAAACCGCTGTTTACTGCGTGAAGCATGCCGTCGTTAGCTCCGAAATAAACCATGATGCGTCGATCTTTGTATTTTTTATAAAATGGCGTATAAGAAGGATCTTCCCAGAGAAGATCGTAGTTTTCTGCTGGGGCGGCTACTACCGTCGGGGAGGAGTTTATAATGTCTCCAAGACGCCATGTTACAGTAGTGTCTTCGGATTCATCGTAGTCTGTATCTATTTTAATTTGTCTCGAACGGAAGCTTGTTGAAACTGTATCGTCGCCTCGTATCCAATCGACAACTTCTGCAGGGCAGTACGAATAGTCAATATTGGCCGAAGTGAAAGAAATAAATTCATCTTTGTCGACTGTGCCGTTGCCGTCGTCTTTCCATGTTTTTATGTAACGCTCGTTGTTTCCAGAGTCGTATGTGCCACGTTGCACTAAGGGAAGTGGTACGCTTTGATTTAGCCATTTTGCTGCCGACCATGCGTGTCGTACGGATGTAATGTCTTTATCTGCGCTGCCAATGCCTGTGCATGTCCCATTGATAACCTCTCCGCCGATGCATGCTATCGCTTTTTGCTCTGTAGAGTCATACCATATTGTAAGTTTTTTGTCTGCACTGTCTAGTTTGGCATTCGAATTGCTATCTTCGTGCATGAGGCCTTCGTTATCAAGCCAGTATGCGTATACATCGCCAGCCCATGAAATCTCTTTTCCGTCTCCGTCGCTTCTTTGTGGCCAAAATACAGCTTGATACAATAGACCTTCGCCTTTGCGAGAAGTAGAGACAACGGAGGCGGCTGATCCAGAAGATACTCGATTTAAAATGCTGCTGAAGGCGACCACAAGAGCGTTTTCAAGCTCTTCTCCGGAGGCCGCTTCAAAATAATTGTTGGGTTCGCCGGTTTCCGGATTTTCCCATTCGCCAGAATCGAGTTGTCCATTGTCGTTTTCGTCAATAAAGCCACCCCACTTGGCTGCATCTTTGAGTAGTTGGCTGCCGGTTCCAAAGGCGTAAATCGTGTAGAGGTTAACATTTTGGACGCCATCAAGGTCGTCGCGAAGATCTGTCGTGTGTGCCCAGTATGCTATGTTGTCGAGATAGCCACTGCCGCTACTGGGATAAGAAGCGCCATCATTATTGCCTTTGTCTGCATCCGTTGTTTTAAAATCATCTGGGACGTTCTGGTCTTGCGTTGATTCACCGTCGGTTATGAGGATGACATTTTGTTGTGTGCAGTGAACATTTTGCTTTAAATCGCTAAAATAGAACGGATCTGGCGTTGTTGTTTTGCCTATATCATAAGAATCACTTTCATATTTTGGGCCATTGGCATTTTCTTTGCTTTGCTGAATGTATCCGACAACTGTGTAAAATGTTTCGGCTAATGGCGTCCAGCTGTCCATTGTGAGTGTGTCTATGTTGTTTATTATATTAGAGATCTGAACTGGGTCAGATGTCATGTAGTTTAATATTTTTCCGCCATTGTTGTTTGAGCCGTCGTCGTCATAGCGGAATAAAGCCAGTCTCATACGATATCCAAATCTGTCGAGAAGACCGTACTGTTTGTCCGATTTGACTCGGAGAGTAAATGATCCAAGCGCTGTTGTTGATGATTTGGTCCATGTTGAGCCAGTTTCTGTCATTGAGTATACTTTTAAATAATCATTATCTTTCGACTGTTCTAATCCAATTTTTCCTGTATACGGCGTTTGCTTGCTAGTAGATAAGGCATTATCATGAACATGGTACATTCCTCTGTATTCCGATCCAGATGTTCCGTCTGTTCTCGATACTTTATACGTTCCTGTCGTTATGTCGTACGGTCCTCCTGTGAGAACTTTTCTAACAATATCTGTTCTGTGCATTGATGCCCAATTCAAAAAATTTCCGCTCCAACTACCAGTCGAATTTATATAAAAATAACCTCCATCTGTAGAGGTGTAAGCGTAGTAAGAATTTGCATCAAAAAATCCATAGTATGAATTTGTCTCATCATACCCTTTGAACGCTCTTCTGGATGTGGAAGTTGATGTCTCTTTCCAGGCTACCTGAGATTCTCGATAGGCATGCTCATTCATGCTGCCAGAAGAGTCGACAATTAGTGTAGTTGAAGGCGCTACAGCGTCAGCTAGAAATGGCGGAGTAAGTGCGTAGTTGTTGCAACTGAAAGCTTCGACTTGGGCTGGTTTTTTAGCAGTCGCGGGCGTGGCAATGGCCAAAAGAACCAAGAGCCCTGTCGCAAAAATTGAATAATATTTCATCTCGTTACTCCTTCCAGCCGAGCTGTCGATGATGCTATTTGCATACAATGGTGATAGTTATGATGTCGGCCAGTCCGCTTTCGACCGGAGATGGCGCGCACACAACGTCTACTGAGACTCCCTCAAGATCACTCTCTAGCGAAATGGGTGTTTTGTTGCATCCAAGGACGACAGTGTTGGTTGAAAGTGGGAGTATTGTCCCCGTCTCGTTCGTAATCACCCATCCTGATGGGTTGGAGAGGGTCCAAGTGCCTGGGCAGGCGGATTCGGTAGCGTTTGATGATTCTTCTTGTGCCTGCGCCGATCCAAAAAGAATAAATGCAAGGCAGAATGTCAGGACTATTTTATTCATGTCTTTCTCCATTATTTTCCTGAGGATAGGGATCGGTAAATTTCGGCGGATTGTTTTCGTGATTGCTCATTGTCGGAATTGCCTGTAGACTGGAGGCTGTATATGCGAGCCATGGCTCCCCCGCCAGCTACACCTTTTCCAACGCCTTCATAGCCCGATGCAAAGATGATCGATGTTCCATCGGATGTAAGCGATCCCAGATATCTGATTGTGACAGTGGATGCGATATTACCATCTACAAGAAGATTGACTGTGGATGAATTAGCGTTGTAAATTGAGGCCCCTGGATTTTCTACAGAAAAAGTAGTACCACCTAAGAGGATTGGTCCGTCTTCGGGGAAAGTGGAGTTTTCGTCATCGCCCCTTGTATATTCAGAAAATCCGATTATTTCTTCTGTTATTTCCAGGCCGCTGTCGCTCCAGAGGAAAGCCTGCTTCATAAGGCGCACATTTCTGCCGACAAAAAGGTCAATTTCTGTATTTCTGCTCAATCCAATGACTACCGCAGCAAGCAAAGCCATGATCACTAGTGCAAGGACTAGCGCGCTTCCGTGTTCTTTGTGCATGGGTCAACCGCCTACAACGATGCGTTGATATTGTATTGCCGTGGGTCCATAGTGGTTCCAAGATACTGTAACTTCAATTTTCCATAAGCTGACGCCGTCAAGGATTTCATCAGCTTCGATTGTCCACGTTCGCTCGTAGCGCACACCCTGCGAGATGATGTCTTCGGGGCCGCCGGCAGGCTCGGCTGCCGCATTGTCCTGGCATTCCAGCGCGAGTTGTTCAAGTTTGGCCATGCCCAGTTCCGACGCGGTGGTAATCCCATTGCTAACAGCCCTGCCTTTGATGCTTCCATCCTGTGCTTTCGCCCATCCTAAAATTCCAACGGCAATGATGATTGCAGCAATCAGGAGCTCGACAATGGTAAAACCTTTTTGATCTTTATGAACTGACATTGCGCAACCAAACCTGTGTTTGAAATTCCTGATAGTGGAATCCTGCCGGTAGATCTGATCCCTCAAAAGTGACTCCAGGATCCCATGGTAATCGGAACGTGCGGGTTTCCTGATGACCTGGTTCGATTTCTCGAGTGCGCAGAATCATGTAAATCCATACAGCCTTGACGCTTTCTGGGTTGTCGGGATCTTCTTTCCACTTTAGCACGTCGTCGAGGTCTTCGTCATCCTCTGTGTATGCGATTTGAAAGTCCTGCACATCATAGACTAAAACTTCCTCCAGACCTGTCGGGTGTTCGACAAAGCGCTGTCGGAGCTCATTGGCGTTTACATAAAATTCAACAGGATTTACCCGAAAAACTTTTGTGTTGCTTCGTAACGAAGAGAGATTACTGTCAATAGTCGCTGTGTTTGAAGTTTTCGCTGTGACAGTATAGAATGAGTTTGGAGTTAGTGATGGATAAAAACATATATATTTTGAATAGTCAGTAGTTCCAATGTTGGTAGAGTTGTCAATCGGAATTACGTTCGTATCGGTGATTGAAGCTGTTGTCGTAGCTATATGTTCAAATCCATATATAAGCGTGACTCTATCTGGATTGTTACCCGTAAAATTTTGAACGGGATTATGTATTATGAATGAGTCTTCTCCTGCGAGTTCATTTGTTCCTGAGATATTTTCGCTGCATCCAAACCCAGCATGACTGAATGCTTGTATTAAGACCTGTAAGGCAGCTCGTGCGCTGCTTTGCATTTCAAGTTGATTCTGCTGTGCTAGGTTAATCCTTGTTTGTTCTTTGAAAAGGTTGTATCCAGCTGTTGTGAGGATTCCAAACATGACTATCACAACAAGCAGTTCTACGAGAGTAAATCCAGAGCATTGAGCGTGCTTGATATGGGATCTGTTACTGTACACGTATAGCTCCAGTGCGTAAGATGCTTATAGTGGTTGTTGTCCCTCTGCTGTTGCTTAACACGATCTGCGTGGTGCCTGCTCCCATTCCATCTTCGTTGAATTGTGCCTGCGCATCCGTCCCTGCTTCAAATCGAATTGTTCCATCGTACGACACGAGATTGACTGTTTTAACAATGATATCATCTCCGCCCCCCGAATTACGGTCAGGGCCGAAATCAATAATTTGATAAGCATGTGTGCCTGTGTTGAAATTTACGGCCCAAGGACGAAGCCTTTTCAATGCACCCATTTGCGCTTGTCTTAAGTCCTGGGAAAGCGTGCTCGCAGCGGATCTCAAGTTGTGCTCCGGCAGATATTTCATAAGGAACAATCCCGTTATCCCTCCCAATATCCCCAGAATCGCCACCACGACCAGCAATTCCACCAAAGTTACGCCGTCTTGGTTTTTATGTTTCGGATGCAAGTCAGCCTCGCTTTGTTAGCCAGCTTTGTCGGTCTTGAAATCACAGGCGGTTATGTTGTGTTGATGCGGCAAGTTTGCTTGGGTGTCGCCATGCGTTGCCAATAATTTGCCGATATTTGTCAAAAAATGTCATTTATTGTGAAGAGCGGTCGATTTGTCGCGAAAAGTGAAAAAACATGCGCTCACGAGTAAGAAATATTTTTATCTTTGTGTTGACATTCTTATGACAAAAATTGCGCTTCGATGAAGGCTGTGTGCGCAAAATTTTTTTGCTCGGATAACGTGCGTAAGTATCTATTCAGCTTTCTTTTACCATAATGTCGTATTTTAACGGTGTCAAAGACTATGCTCTTCCTGTAGTGGTCTTTAGGATTAATCAACAGCAGAAAGTATGCCGACGTGAAGATGTTCAAAAAAATACCGATGCCCTGGGTGGTGATCAGTAAAGAATGACGGAGAGGCGGTTGGGCGGCTTTGTTGCTGGTGTCAGGTGCTGGCAGGGGGATGGTCGGTTTTCCGAATTGCTGAGCAGGAGTTGTCAAGGCTTACAAGCGGCCTGACATTATGCCGTTGTTCAGTTCGCGTTTTTTCGCCAGAAGAGGCAGCCTGATTTGAAGGGCAGGGGAGCGTCGATGTCGGTGTCCGAAATGTCGCCGGTGGTCGACTGGGTGAGCGCCGTGATGGTGGGGTTTTCGCCACTGTGCGGGGTCGGGCTCGCGGTCGGGCCGGAGCCGAGTTCAAGGTATGGGACATTGTTTCCGACAGGGTTTTGCAGCGCGGGCCAGAAATACTGGGTGCCGGTTTTATAGTAGAGTGCCCAGAGACGGCTCGTTCCCTCTGATGAACAGACTGTGTCCGACGGAGTGTAGGTTGTGAACAGCACCGTCCCGCCCAGGACTGCGGACGGACCAAGGACCACTTCCCCGGAACTCGGGAATTTCCGCTTCCATCCGGGGGCCGCTTCAACGCTGCTGGTCAGCCAGGCCCAGTCCCTTGTCGCATTCGATCCTTCATTTGACTGGGTTATGCCAACGCATGCCTTCGAATATTTCCCCTCGCCGCACGACCCGGTCGAGACATGGATGCCGGCGCTGTCAAAAAGATTTGTGGGGTTGACTTCTTCCCAATTTCTGACCCCGTCGGTTTCCGGCTCCCGGATGCCATAGAAACTCATGGCCGTGTTTTGGGGCATGTCGTCACGGTTTGCGAACTGACCCGTGCCAAAATATATCCAGAGGCCGCCTCTTTCGTCCACGGCCACCGAGGGCGCGGCGCTGACCGGTTCCGCAACATCGACGAGAGTGGACGTTTGCCAATTCTCGGGAGGGCCATTGCCGGTTCGCAACCGGTAAAGCTTGCCCGCCTGGCTGGCCGAATCCCCGGCCACGGTGCCGAAGTAGACAAGGTCGGTACCGAATTTTCCGGCTCCGCTTTTGGACGGGATGTCCAGATCCACGCACACGGGGGCAGAGATGAACGATCCCTCCTCCGCAAAGGCGAAAGCGTCGCCTTTTGACGAGGCTCGGCCCGTGCCGTCCAAGGTTTTGACGCTTTTTTCCACATAAAGGGCGCTGAGGTCCAGCACGAAGAGCTTGCCGGGCTGGTCGCTGCTTTCGCGCATGAGCTTGCTCCTGTCCGCGCGCCCGGCGGCGTCGGCCGGGCCGGAGCCGAAGACCAGGTACCATTTGTTCTCGTCCGCATTTTTGGCATTGGGGCTGCTCATGGGCATGACCACAGGGATGCAGGTCGTGAACCCCTGACCTGGCAGCGATATTTCAGCCAGCACGCCTGGCTCGGATTCCGGATCGGTCACGTCCATGATCACGTAGGCCGAGGACACGGTGCGGTCGAGGCCCTTTTTAAAAGCGTCGCCGTCGGTCTTGTCGATGTCCACCTGCATGGCCGCCCCGCCCATGCGCATGCCCGCGACCAGGATCGTGCCCCATCCGCCGGGGTATTTGGCTTCGTTTATGGATGTGACCCCGTCGGACATGACAAAAATCCGGGCGTCGAAAACCCTGGGCGTCAGGTCCATGTAGGCGACATGCAGGTTTTCGCCATATTCCGGAAGCATGAGCCACCCAAGGTGCGGAAGCAGGTTGTAAGGCACGTAGGCCCAGAGTTCCTGGCCAAGTTCAAATTCGGTCCGGTCATCACGTTTTTTGTCGAAAGTGCGGGTTCCGGCGTTCCAGAAGCCGCCATTGAAGGCATGCAGCATTCCGTCATTTGCTCCGACGTAGACCACTTGGCGTCGACCCAGGTATTTTTTCAGGAACCTTTCGTAGGTCGCATCATTATATATGAGGTGATAGTTTTCGGCAGGCTTGCCGACCACGGTGGGGGACGAGAAGACAATGTCGCCCAGCCGCCAGGGTTTTCCCTCTTTCGTGCGGCTTCGGGTCGCGTTGCCATCGATATCCTTTCCACGGATGAAGTCCACTTGGAGCTTGGCCGATCCCTCTTGGGGCGTAGAGGAGTTCCAGGAATAATTTTCTGGCAGTGCGAGGATCGGACTTTCCGAATCAAGCCCCATCGTCCCGGAAGCCGACTCGTACAGGGTCAGGTAGTTGAAAAAATAATCCGGCGAGTTGAGTGTTGCTTCCGTAGGGTTGCCCGGAAGGGCGAAATCCTGGATTTCTCCCCTGCCTTCGTCCACCACCATATCCTGGTCTATGTCCACAAAGGTCATGATATAGCGGTTCGGCGCGGCGGATGCGTAGCACGATCGCTGCGTGATCGCCTGCTCGTCGTCCAATCCGTTGAGCCAGTCGCTTGCGGACCACAGAAAATTGATGTCGTCCAGGCCGTCCAGGGCCGTGGCGTTTCTTTCTCCTTCTTCAATGAGCCCGTTGTCATCTGCATCGGTATGGACGAAAATTTTTCCTCCGGTGAATTCGATGACTCTGCCTGCGGTTTTCTCGTCGCCCTCGGCGCTCGTATTGGCTTCGCGCAGGTTGCCTTGAGCATCCAACAGATAGGCGTGCACGTCCCCCGACCAGGGCGGGGTTGCTTGGTTTGTCCGGCCGGGCGGGAAAAAGACCGCCTGATACGCAGCCCCTTCGCCGCTGCGCGTTTGGGCCGAGACCGCTGTGGCCGTGCCGGACGCGACTGCCGGAGAGTCGGGCAGCAGGGCTCGGGTCAGGAATGTTGTCAGGTTCAGGTCAGACTGCGCGGAAAAATAGTTGTCGGGCATGTCGTCGCCGTCGGTATCGAACTCCTCGTCCAGGTCGGGGAGGTTGTTGCCGCCCAAATCGCTGAATTTCCCATGCCGAGCGGCATCTTGCAGGAGATAGCCCGGGCCGTCGGCGACGGAGACGGCGTAGAAGTTCCAATTTTGCAGTCCGTCCATGCCGTCTTCGGGACGCAAGTCCGTGATGTGTCCCAGGTAGGCTACGTCAATGAGAAAGGTGCTTCCGTCCTCTCCAAGGACGTAGTGTTGATCATTTCGTTTTATCGCGGCCGTGTTCTTGAATCCGGCGGGGACGCCGTGGTCGCTGGAACTTTCCCCGGCGCTGACCAGAATCACGCTCTGTTTGGTGCAGGGAACCGTTTGTCCTTTGGACGGAAAGTAAAAAGGGTCGTCAGTCTTTGAACCTCCCCCGTCGTCATGGCGCAGATAGTCGTAAACCTTGTGCAGGGTTTTAGCCAGTGGGGCCACACCTTGCGGAGTGACGGAGTTCACGTGGTCTATGATCCGTTCGAGTTCGGTAGCGTTGTCGGTCATGGGAAACTGGGGATGTCTCCCGTCTTCGAAGGTGAACAGCGCGACGCGGGCCGTGTGCCTCATGGCCTGCAGGAGACCGCTTTCACTTTTGCCTTTGAGGCGCAAGTCGTAGCGCTCATCGGAATCAGGTTCGGCCACGAGCATCAGCCCTTCGTCATCCCTGGCCCTGATGGAGACCTTGCCACGCATGACTGTCACGCCGTCATCCAGTTCTGTGGCGTTAAAGGTCAACGCCACTGCCCTTTGGCCAAGCGGTTCAGATGCATAGCAGTCGCTCCCGTCATCGAATTTTCCGCCGGTCAGCACCTTGCGCGCTACATCAATGCGCAGCATCGCCGCCCAGTTCAGAAAATTTCCACTCCATTCTCCCGTGGTATCCACAAAAAAATGCGGCGTGCCGCTTTCGGCATTGTAACTGTATGAAGCGCGAGGATCGAAGTATCCATAGTACTCTCGCGTTCCGTTGAACGGATCGGAATACGCCCGTTCCAACATGCTCGCGGAGGTGTCCAGAATGAAGGTCAGCGACGGCTTTTCTTCCATGGCCAGGAAGGGCGGTAGCCAGTGGAAATCGGAAGGCCGATACGCTCCCGCTTCAGGGGCTGGGAGGAAGAGGGCGGCTATCCAGATCGCAATTGCGATTTTCCTGCTCATTGGTTGACGTGCCTCCAGCCAAGGTCCACTTCCGCCACACTGTTGCGCGGCCCCTGTCTGCGCGAGCGGATGAGGTAGCTGCTGTAGGTGCCCCTGCCGCCTCCGTACCCCGGCCCGGCCTGCATGGCGCTGCCCGGCATCAGGCCCGTTTCGATGAGGCCGGCCCGCACATGCGTGGCCGCTGCTCCATGGCGGTGCCATGTGACGGGGAAGTCATCCGGGTTGAAGTCGCGACTGTCTTCCCAGTCCGAAGCGTTGGTGGCGTTGCTGCAAAAGGTCGAATTGACGGCGGCGATGGCGTTTTCCAGATATTCCTGGCCCGCGTTCGCGCCCGAATCCGCCAGAAAGAAGGCGGCTTTGGCATCCTGGCCGTTGGCGGCCATGAGGATGTTCAGATGCGCCGTGTCGCTGGCGGCCATGGCCATGATTCCGAGCAGGGCGAGGGAGATGATGGCCACGATGAGGACCATGCCGGACTGACCCGGACGGGTTTTCGGGAAGGGCCTAGAATTTTGGAGAGAGGACATGGACGTACCGTGCGCTGGCGCCGTTGTTGTCCCATGAAAGGGTGCAAGTTATCTCCTTGCACCGCTCCAGGGGAGTGTTGTCTGCCAGGGTGCAGTTCATGGAAAAGCGCACGCCGTCGATGACGCGGCTTGTGGCGGTGTCCGCCAGGGATCGGAACGCCTGGGCGGAGTACTGGGCGCGCGAAGCGTTTTCCAGGAATTCCTCCACCAGAAAGCTTCCACGGGACACGTGTCCGGCGCGGACGTCCTGCACCGAGGCCCGGGCAATGACCGAGGCCACGCCCATCAAGCCGATGGCCAGAATGGCCGCCGCCATCAGGACTTCGATGAGCGTGAAGCCGGGAGCGGATTTTTCTTGCCATGACGCGCGGGTCAGAGCCTGCGGAGCAGAAATCGAACGCCCGGTCTGGCGTGGAGGCTCTGTGGAGGCGGCGCTGCGGAACGGCCTCATTTTCGCGAGAAAGGGAAGCCACGATATTTCAGTCATTTGGGCCCGCCGGATTTCGCGCCATTGCCGAGCAAGGCTCTTTTTTCGCAATTTTTTCACAGGCGATCGTGTGAAGGAAGGGCAGGCCATCCGCCATGTTACTCCGTGACCACGCTGCCCGATGGTCGGACTTTCACCGTGCGCGACAGTCCTGTGCTGTTTTGGATGACGACGGACCCGCCCACGGAAGCCCTACCGAGGCCATTGAAATGGGTGGTGAAGGATTTTGCGTGGGCGATCTGGTCTCTCAAGTCCGAGAGGTCAAAGCGCCGCAGCAGAGTGTTGTCGCTGCGTACCCTGATTTCGCAGGCATTCTGCTCCGTGTCGCACTGAAAGCGGATTTGTGCGTTTCGTTTGATGGCCTCGAATCTGGCGTGTCGGCACATGCTGACAACAGTCCTGGCCGCGCGGTTCACTTCGGCCCCAGGAAGGGCGGCAAGCATCGCCGTGCCGCAGATTCCGGCCAACACGGCCGCGATGGCCAGGACGACCAGGGTTTCGAGGAGCGTGTAGCCGTGGTTCACGGCATTTTTTCCATGTGCGTGTTCCTGCACCAGACTGTGGTGGACAGCGTTCGATTGCCGATGTCCAAGCGGGCATGGGACGGGTCGGGAATCGCGGTGATCATCACGCGCACGCCACGGATCTTCTCCGTGTGCTCATGGGGTTCGGTGATGACGGCGCCGCCCGCGTCGAGATAGGTGAAGCGAAGGTCGCCGATGTTGGTGCTGAAGGGCTGCCAGTGCACGGCCCCGGTGTCGTATTTGCGCAGCACATTGTCGGGGACTTTCTTGGCGGAGCCGTCATTGGCGACGTTGAGCCTGAAGCCCGCGTGCTCGCGCAGGCTGCCGCTGCCGTTTTCATTGGCGATTCCGTCCGCGTTCCAGTCCTGGCTGCAATAGACCGCTGCCCCCGTGGTGATGCGTCCGTAGTCCGGTTCGCCTGTTCCCGGTCTGTGTGCGAAGCCGAAGTCCGGCGACCCTTGCGCCGAGAAGCCGCACATGCGCAACTCTTCGGAAATGAGCGACATGGCGGAAAGCAGTTCCTGCTGCATGAGGGAGGTCTGATTTTGTTTGACGGCAATGCGGTGGTGCGTCTGGAAAAGGGAGTAGATCGCGCTGGCGATCAGCCCCGAAATGGCCATGGCGACAAGGGTTTCAACAAGAGTCATGCCGGATTGCCCGGAACGCTTTCGAGGGCCTTTGATCATGCATCGCGCCTGAAAAACTACGTGGTTTCGCTGTAAAATTCGCGGCATGATAAGAAGTGGCTCAGTTTGTTTGAACAGATTCGCCTGATTTTTAAGTGGAATCTCCGCCTTTCTTACATCGCCAATTTTACCTGAGGCATCCGATCGGCATAAGCCTCGTCAGGCGTTTTTCTGCCTAA
>JBFWJY010000046.1:0-20139 GCA_050252955.1 Desulfomicrobium sp. | reverse complement strand
GCCCCCTGGGCCACGGCCGGGTAGAACACGGGCGGAGCCAGTTCCCGCATTTGCGGGGCGGACAGTTCAAGGCGGTTCATGCCCGCCGTGGCCACGATGATGGCGTCGAACTCCCCGGCCAGGAGCTTGCCCACCCGGGTGTCCAGATTGCCGCGCAGGGACAGGATGCACAGATCCCGGCGCATCCCCATGAGCTGGGTCTGACGGCGCAGGCTGCTGGTGCCGACCCGGGCCCCGGCGGGCAGGGAGGCCACGTCGGGATAGTCGACGCTCAAGAAGGAATCGGTGGGCTTTTCGCGCTCCGGGATGATGCCGAGCTTCAGTCCCGCGGGCAGTTCGGCGGGCACGTCCTTCATGGAGTGCACGGCGATGTCGGCCTCGCCCGCCAGGAGGGCCTCCTCGATCTCCTTCACGAAAAGTCCCTTGCCGCCGATCTTGGCCAGGGGCACGTCGAGGATCTTGTCGCCCTTGGTCTTGATGATGTTCAGTTCAACGGTCAGCCCGGGATACTGGGCGCGAAGCAGGCCGGAAATGTGATGCGCCTGCCACAGGGCCAGCTTGCTGCCCCGGGTAGCGATGCGAATGGTGTTCATCAAATCAATCCTTGAATGTTAGCCGCAGCTGGAACAATTTCCGCCGGTGCAGGAAGCGCAACCGCTCTTGCCTCTGGTGGTGATGGCGTTCGCGCTGGGAGATCCCATGACGATGGGGCCTCCGGTCCTGAATACGCCGCGCGAAATGAGTTTGGTGGTGTCGGTGCCGCCGCAGGCCGGGCAGACGGGCTGCTCCCCGCCGAGAATGACTTCCTCGAATTCCTTGTGGCAGGCGTTGCAGACATATTCGAAGATGGGCATGTTTCCTCCTTATGGTTGCTCCGAACCCGGCAAGGGTTCGAGCTCCGCAACCGCTTCAAACAGATAGTAGTCCACCAGACCGCACAACAGGTGGCCGATGGCTCCGTGGATTTCCTGGACCAGAGGCGTCCTGGCATCCGGCACGATCAGGGCGTGATGGCAGTGCGCAAGCATGGGCCCGCCGCCGCCTCCTCCCAGGCCCACCGTGATCAGGCCGTTCTCCAGGCCCACCCGCAGCGCCTCGTTGACATTGGCGCTCTTCCCGGAAGTGGAGATGCCGATCAGCACGTCCCCGGCGCGCCCCAGGGCCTGGACCTGCTTGCTGAAAATCCGGTCGAACGAATAGTCGTTGCCGATGGCGGTCAGGGCGGATGTGTCCGTGGTCAGGGCGATGGCCGGCAGCGGAGGGCGCTCCATCATGAAACGGTTGACCAGTTCGGCCGCGAAATGCTGGGCGTCGGCGGCGCTGCCGCCATTGCCGCAGAAGAGAATCTTTCCGCCCGCCGTCAGGCAGAGCGCCATGGCCCGGGCCACCTCCGCCACCTGCGCGGCATGGTCGGCGAAAAAAGCCTTTCGCAGCACCGCGCCGTCGTGGGCATGGTCCGTGATAATCTTGTGCACCCGCTCCGTCATGGACACCTCCCCTTCCCGTGATCGTCGAACAGGACCATGGTTTCTAAGTCCCCCCCCGGCCTTTGGCAAGGTTTTCTTCCCCGCGCCCGACCCGGCATATTATACAAATTTGTAAATCGCATCCCTGCCCTTTGCCTCGGGTTTGACAATTTCGACATCACACCCGCAGGCGCCCCCCCCTTGGCGGCGAGCGCGAGGAGCGCGCCCATCCCCCGCTCGCCGGGCTCCGGCGCCCTCGCTTTGCAACCAATCTTTCCAAAATGGTAACCAGGCATGATGATTGCACAATCAACCCAGACCTAAAGGTGCGCAATCACGGCGTTCTTTCATGGGGCCGGCAATTTTATCGATTAACCTGCACGCCCCTAAAATAACTTTCTTTTTTTGGTTTTCTCCATTAAGAAAACCATCACTTTGTAACACTTACTTCATGGAGGTTGTTTGTGAAGAAATCCGCCCGTGTTTTACTTGCCATGGCATGCGTGCTGCTCTTCGCCGCGGCGGCTGGAGCCGAGACTCTCAAAATCGGTTTCAACATTCCGCTGACCGGCGACATCCCCAAAGTGGGTGAGGAATCCAAATTCGCCGGAGAAATGCTCAAGGAAGACATCAACTCCGCAGGAGGCCTTGAAGTCGGCGGCAAGAAGTACATGCTCGAGTTCATCTACGAAGACAACGAATCCAAGGCCGAATCCGCCGTTTCCGCGGCGCTGAAGCTCATCGAACGCGACAACGTCCTGGCCATTGTCGGCCCCAATTCCAGCAAGCAGGCTGTGCCCGCCGGTCAGGTCTGCGACGACAACCAGACCCCCATGATCTCCCCCTGGTCCACCAACCCCGACACCACCAAGGACCGCCCCTGGGTTTTCCGCGCCGCCTTCCTTGACCCCTTCCAGGGTCCCGTGGCCGTGGACTTCGCCATGGAGCAGTTCAAGGCCAAGAAGGCCGCCGTGCTCTACGCCCTGGACAACGACTACTCCAAGGGGCTGGCCGAAATTTTCCGTGACAACTTCAACGCCAAGAACGGCGACGGCGCCGTGGTGGCCTTTGAATCCTATTCCTCCAAGGACCAGGACTTCAGCGCCCAGCTGACCACCATCCTGGCCGCCAAGCCCGATTTCATCTTCCTGCCCAACAACTACAACGAGGTCGCCCTGATCGTGAAGCAGGCCCATGACCTCGGCTGGACGAACCCCTTCATGGGCGCCGACGCCTGGGGCAACTCCGAGCTGATGGCCCTGTGCGGCGACGACTGCAAGGGCCAGTACTTCTCGACCCACTACGCCGCCGCCGGCGCCACGGGCGAGACGAAAGTCTTCATCGACCGCTACAAGGAAAAATACGGCTACGAGCCCGCCGACGTGGCCGCGCTGACCTGGGACGCCACCAATCTGGTCCTGAAGGCCATCCAGAACACCGGCGGGCTGTCCGGCAAGGTCCGCGCCGACCGCAAGGCCGTCCGCGACGCCATGGCCGCCATCCCCGAATTCCCCGGCATCACCGGCAACATGAAGTTCGACGCCGAAGGCGACCCGATCAAGTGCGCCGTGGTCGTCAAGATCAGCGACCAGGGCGAATTCGTGTTCACCAAATCCGTTTGCCCGTAGCCAGCAGGCACAGGTGCGCGGGGGCCGGCCCCCGCGCACTTTTTTTTGTTTTCACGGTCCATCCGGGCCTCTCATCGTCAACAGCAGTCAACGGGACACTGGACTCATAGGGGAAAACTCGTGCTCGCAAGTATTATCCAGAACCTCTTCAACGCGTTTCAGTGGGGCAGCTTCTACTCCCTGATCGCGCTTGGCTATACGCTGGTGTACGGCGTGTTGCGGCTGATCAATTTCGCGCACGGCGATATTTTCATGGTCGGCGCCTACATCGCCTTCTTCGTCGCAACGGCCATTCTGGGCATGGCGCTCTCGCTCCCGGGCTGGATGGTTTTGGCCCTGGTCATACCCTTGACCATGATCCTCACCGCCGTCGTGGGCGTGTCGCTGGAGCGCATCGCCTACCGCCCGCTGCGCCGCAAGGGCGCGCACCGCCTGTATGTCGTCATCACCGCCCTCATGTGCGGGCTGATCCTCGAAAACGGCAACCTCGCGCTGCTCGGCGCCAGCCGCAAAAGCTTTCCCGAACTCATCGAAAAAAGCGTCTACAGCTTCGGCGATCTGAGCATGACCAACCTGAAGATCGGCGTCATCTTCTCCGCCGTGCTGGTCTTCGCCTTCCTTCAGTTCATCGTCACCAAAACCAAGATCGGAATGGCCATGCGGGCCATCTCCTATGACAAGTTCGCGGTGCCGCTGATGGGCATTCCCATCGATACGGTAATCGTCTTCACCTTCATTCTCGGCTCATCCTTCGCCGGGCTGGCGGGCCTGCTCTTCGCCCTGTCCTATCCCATCCTCGACCCCTACATGGGCGCCATGATCGGCTGGAAGGCCTTCATCGCCGCCGTGGTCGGAGGCATCGGCGACATCCGGGGAGCCTTCCTGGGCGGATTTCTTCTTGGCTTCGTGGAGATCCTGGTCGTGGCCGTCTTTCCGTCGACCTACCGGGATCTGATCGCCTTCGCCATCCTGATGATCATCCTGTGCATCAAGCCCACGGGCATGTTCGGAGTGGCGGGCACGACCAAGATATGAAGGTGGATACACAATCGGATCGAGCGTTCTCTTCTCTTTCACTTGGCACTCGAGGAATTCAATGCGAAAACTAACCGTACCCACGCTCCTGCTGGCGCTGACCGGTGTGATAGTGTTCATGTCCCATCAGGAATACATCGACCTCTACATCCAGTCCGTGATCATGTTCATGGGCGTGAACATCATCCTGTCCAGCAGCTTCAACATCGTGAACGGCTACATGGGCGAATTCGCCTGCGGACACGCCGGCTTCATGGCCGTGGGCGCCTACGTCACATCCATCGTCAACGTGATGCTCTTCACCGACGACAAGGTCTTCGGCGCGGCGCTCCTGCCGCCGGAAACGGCGGTCTATCTCTTCCCCGCGACCCTGTTGCTGGGCGGAGCGGCGGCCGCCATAGCAGGAGTGCTGGTGGCCATCCCCTCGTTCAAGACCCGCGACGACTACCTGGCCATCATCACCATCGCGGCCAACTTCATCATCATCAGCACCATCATCAACATCGACGCCATCGGCGGCGCCAGAGGGTTCATGGGCATGAAGAAGGTGCTCTTCGCCATGGCCGACAGTTACGACATCCCCTGGATACTCTTGTGGGTCATGGTCTTCACCTTCGGCACCGTGTTCGTCATCCGCCGCTACGTCTCCTCGACCTACGGCAAGGGCATCATCGCCATCAAGCAGGACGAGGTGGCCGCGGAAATCATGAGCGTGAACACCAACAGGATGAAACTTGTGGCCTTCATGCTTTCCAGCGGCCTGGCCGGCATCGCCGGCGGCCTCTTCGCGCACATCCTGGGCTACATCAACCCGAACTCCTTCGGAATCCTGAAATCGACGGAATGCCTGGTCATGGTCTATCTCGGGGGCATGGGCTCGCTCAGCGGCTCGGTCATTTCCGCGATCCTCTTCACCCTGCTCCTGGAGTCCCTGCGGTTCGTCATTCCATGGATGGATTCCGTGCTGCACTACGCGCATCTGCTTCCCGACGGCTATGAACTGAGCCAGGTCTGGAAATGGGTCATCATCCCCCTGATCCTGATCCTGCTCATGCAGTTCCGCCCCGAAGGGATCATGGGCAACCGGGAATTGTCCGACGTGTTCCCGAGGCTCAAGAAACTCTACTCCTTCAAGTAACACGCGCGAAACAGCGAAAAGCGAACGCATTCATCATCCGGAGCTTCTATGTCCCTTTTGCAGATTCAAAACATGACAAAAACCTTCGGCGGCCTCTGCGCGGTCTCGGACTTCAACATATCCATCGAAGGAAACGAGCTCATGGCCCTCATCGGGCCCAACGGCGCGGGCAAGACCACGGTCTTCAACCTGGTGTCCGGATTCTACTCGCCCACGGAAGGCTCCCTCGTCTTCAAGGGCAAATCCCTGGCCGGCCTCAAGCCGCATCAGGTCACGTCCCTCGGGATAGCGCGGACCTTCCAGAACATCCGCCTGTGGCACGACATGACCGTGCTCGAGAACATCCAGATATCCCAGCACTACAACCTGGGCTACAACCTCGTGGACGCGTTTCTGCGCACGCGCCGCTACATGGCCAACGAGAAACGCATCGCCGACCGGGGCTATGAAATCCTCGAAGCCCTCGACCTGCGTCAATTCGCCGAGGAACGGCCCAAGAACCTTCCCTACGGGCTGCAACGGCGCGTCGAAATCGCCCGCGCCCTGTCCATCAACCCGTCCCTGCTGCTGCTCGACGAGCCCGCGGCGGGCCTCAATTCCGCCGACGTGACCGACCTGATCAAGCTCATCGGCTGGATCCACCGTGAATTCAAGATCGCCATCTGGATGATCGAACACCAGATGGACGTGGTCATGTCGCTGTGCTCCTGGATCAAGGTTGTCGATTTCGGCGTGACCATCGCGGAAGGAACTCCGGAACAGATTCAGAACAATCCGGAAGTCATCAAAGCTTATCTTGGAGACGAGAATATATAATGCTGCTCGAAGTCAAAGACCTCTACGTGAAATACGGCAATATCGAAGCCCTGCACGGCATCTCCTTCACCGTGGACAAGGGCGAGATCGTCACGCTGATCGGCGCCAACGGCGCGGGCAAGACGACCACCCTGCACACCATCACCCGCGTTCCGCCGCCGGAAGGCCCGAAGATCACCCAGGGCGACATCCTCTACCAGGGCCAAAGCATCATCGGCACGGAAGCGCACAAGGTCGTTCAGGATCTCAACATCGCCCTGTCCCCCGAAGGCCGGCACATCTTCGGCAACCTGAGCGTGGAGGAAAACCTGCAATTGGCCACCTACGCCCGCAAGGACGAAGATCAGATCCAGGTGGATTTCAAGAGGGTCTACGACCTCTTTCCCAGGCTCTACGAACGTCGCAAGCAGCGCAGCGAATCCCTGTCCGGCGGCGAGCAGCAGATGCTCTCGGTGGGCCGGGCGCTGATGACCGGAGCCAACTTCATCATGCTCGACGAGCCCTCCATGGGCCTGGCCCCGCTGCTGATGTACGACATGTTCCGGGCCCTGAAGGAACTCAATTCCCAGGGCATGACGCTTCTGCTCATCGAGCAGAACGCGCGCATCGCCTTGCAGTTCGCGCACCGGGGCTACGTGCTCGACACAGGGGCCATCGTGGCTTCCGGCAATGCCAAGGAGCTGATGAACAACCCCGACGTGAAAAAGGCCTATCTCGGGGGCTGACAGAGGCAGGCGTCTTCCGTATGTAAGCAAGCCCGGGCGTGATGCTCGGGCTTGATTTTTTTCCAACGGATCGCACATGGATTTCGACAACATCATCCTCATCGGCATGGCAGCGGCCGGCAAATCCACCCTGGGGAGACGGCTGGCCAGGCGGCTCGACTGGGCCTTCGTGGACACGGACCTGCTCCTGGAGGCCTGGTGGGGCGCGCCCTTGCAGCAGATCAAGGACCATCTGGGCCTTGAGGCCTTCATGCGGGCCGAGGCCGAGCAGATTCTCCGCCTGCATCTCAAGCAGTGCGTCATCGCCACGGGCGGCAGCGTGATCTATTCCGAAGCCTCCATGAACCACCTCCAGGGCCAGGGACGCATCGTCTACGTCGAATCCTCATACGCCACCATCGCCGGCAGGCTGACCAACCCCCTCTCCCGGGGCCTGGCCATCGGGCCCGGTCAGACCATCAAAGACCTTTACGACGAACGCGCCCCCCTGTATGCACGCTTCGCCCAGCTCACGGTGAGCACGGACCAGGCGACCCCGGAACAATCCTGCCTCGCCGTCATCGAGGCCCTATCCCGAACCGCACAGGACCAGCCGTGATCAAAAAACTCCTTCCCTCCCAGGCCTTCCGCAAGCTGGCCGTCCTCTATGCCGACATGCAGAGCCGATATTCCGGTCACGCCCAGGCCCTGGGACTGACCTGCGACAAGTGCCCGCAGAACTGCTGCACCAGTTTTTTCCAGCATCACACCCATATCGAATGGGCCTACCTGCTGCACGGCCTCTCCGAGTTGCCGGAGCCGCGCCGGACCCTGTACGAGGAGCGCTCGCGCGCCTATGTGCGCGACGCCGCCGAGGCCCTGTCCCGGGGAGAACGGCCGTCCATCATGTGCCCGCTCAACGACGACGGACGCTGCGGCGTCTATGCCCACAGATTGATGATTTGCAGGCTGCACGGCGTACCCAACCGGCTGCGCTATCCCGACGGCCGCACGGTGGATTTTCCGGGCTGTTTTCGCAGCCAGGAACTCTGCGCCGGAAAAGAGTCCTTTCCGGTGCTGGACCGCACGGCCCTGTACACACGGCTCATGGAGCTCGAAGTGCAGTTCGTCGGCCCCAGGCGAATCCGCGCCCTGCCCCGGGTTGATCTGACCCTGGCCGAAATGATAGTGCGGGGCAATCCGACATTGTGATGAAACGCAAGGAGGCGGCGATGCGTCCACGGCTGATGCTTATTTTCATGGCGACCCTGTTCATTGCCGGTTGCGCGCACTTGAGCGTGGTGCATCTGGACAAGAACCCCTGGACCCTGGGCCAGGAGAAAACCCTGCCCATGCGCTACTGGGAGTTCTCGTACACCAGCCGTCTGGAGGACAACAGGCTGGTCGTGTCCGGCACGGCCAAACCCGTGGCCGGCGCGATCCCGGAGTGGGCCACCTGGATTCAGGACCTGTGGATGCAGGTCTACCTGAGCGACGACCAGAGCCGCGTCCTGGCCAAGGACCTGCGTCTGTATCTGCCCGCCGCCCTGGACCACGACAACGGCGTGCCCTTCGAGTTCCACCTCGCCCCAGAATCCCTGGGCTCGTCCGGCCCGCTGTACATTTCCTTCGGGTACCGCATGGAACTGACGGCGGAGAAAAACACCCTGGGCGCAGGCGCGCCCGGAAAGGTCTTCTTCGCCAGCCAGGGGGCGCTCTTTCAATAGCCGCCGCCTCTTCACGCACCGCAAAAGCCCCCGCAAGCATCACTGCCTGCGGGGGCTTCTTTCTTCATCACCGCCATCGCTCTTCCAAAGAGGCGATGTCTGCCCGTCCAGCATCGGCTTCACCACAACAACGTTCCGCTACGGCTCAAGGCACGTTGTCGTCATGGCCTTGAGCCTCGTCGGCTGTCTGACTGAGCCGGGCATCGTTTGTCGCATCGTCGCCCGACGGGCTTGACGAGTCCTCCGCGCCGGCACGCGACGATGCGGCTCTACGAGGCCGGTGAAGGAGTCCCGGCGGGGCTCAAGGCCATGACGACAACGTGCCTCGTCCCGGACAAACCCATGCTTGACGATACTATTCCCGTCAGTTCACGGAACCGTGCTCGCCCTGCATCTGCAATTTGAGGGATTGGGTCAGCTGCTGGCCCTTTTCCGTGGATTTCCATTCGTCGTAGATGCGCATCCAGTAATCGAAGCCGAAGATCTTCTGCATGAGCTGCTCCTCATGCAAATCCACCCAGGTGTTGAAGAGATACATCTCCACGGAAAAATCCTTGCTGTCCAAAACCTTGAGCACGGTGTTGGCCGGATATTTCTTGCCCTCGAAGTTGACCTGAAGAAATTCGACCACCGACTGCTGGGACAATTCGGGGGACAGGGGGCGATTTTGCACGCTCTCCACCAGCTCCCAGAAATCCGGAAATTTGGCCTGCATCTGCTTGGCCTGCTCATCGGTCAACTCAATAAAAAGTTCCCCGTCCTTTTCCTGAATGAAATAATACCGAAGCCAGAATTCAAAATGAAAAACCTGAGCCATGTCGTTCAAGGCATTGTGCGGAATCGCCATTTTCTTCTCCCTGTAGCGTGATTTTCAATTAATATTCGTGAGTGAACAGAACTCGTGTATGCGTTTTTTTATGTATCACCAAAAACAATCGTCACGTGTTGACAAAATTGCTGAACAAAACTAATACTGCCAATTACAAATACGCGATAGTTGGAGGTTACACATGGAAGATTATGTAAAACAAGCGCTCGAAATCGTCAAAGCACAAGCCAGTGTGCGCAACATGACCGAGGAAGAGCTGACGTCCATGATTCGTTCCCTTACCGAAGGAATCAAGAATGTCGCCGAAGGAAACCAGGCCGAACCCGAAGCAGTCCTGTCGCTTGATGACGCGAAAAAAGCCATTCGCGAAAAAAGCATCATCTGCATGGAGTGCTCCAAGTCCTTCAAGGTGCTGACCAAGCGCCACCTGGCCACCCATGGTCTCACTCCCGAGGAATACCGGGAAAAATGGGGCTACAAGAAGGGCACGTCCCTGGTCGCCAAATCCCTGGCCCGTGACCGTCGCAAAAAGATGCAGGACATGAAGCTCTGGGAAAAACGGGTCAAGAAGTAACTCTTCCCCGAAAGCAATTCGAAAGGCGAAGCACATGCTTCGCCTTTTCTTTTCGCGCCCTCAAAAAAACTGCGCCGTCTTGATCAGCCGACCCCGCAGCAGCGTGAATTCCGGGTCCACGGCCTGCAGCACGAAGATCGGGCTGACATAGAGCGGCTCCCAGTCGAAATCAATGACAAAACCGTCCTCGCCGGCGGCGATGGACCGCACCATGGGGCGCACATCCACCTCTCCGGGCTCGCCCTTCTTGGTCAGCTTCGGCACCGGCCATTGCGCGGCTTCCAGAAAGCCCGGCAGCCGATCCGCGAAACGCCCGGCATCCTCCGGTCGCGCAAAGCTCAGAGAAAATCGCTCCTTGTTGGCAATGGGGGCCTTGCGCTGGCAGGCCAGCTCCTCGACCTTGATCACGCGCATGCCCTGGGGCAGCTCGGACCCAAGCAGCGCGGAGAGATTCGAGACATCCAGATGTTCGCGCACAAAGAAGTCCATCCATTCGCAGACGCTGCCCACGCCCACAGGCAGAGCGCGGGCAAAGGACAGGAGCGGCGCGGGATGAAAGCCGCTGCTGAAGGCCAGGGGCAGGCGCGCCCGGCGGAAGGCGCGTTCGAAGATGCGCTGGAGTTCGAGCTGACTCAGGTACATGGCCGGGCCGGTCTTGGAATACCACAGCCGGAAGCGCTGCTCCTTGTTGTGCAGGTCGGCGGACGGGCCCGAGGGTCTCTCCTCCGGCTCGCTCACCGCATGTTCCTGATCGCGCCTGGCGCGGTTGATGACCGGGACGATCTCATGCTCCGCGGCCTGCCGCGCAAGCTCGGACTTCCGCCCGTCCAGGGTGCAGACTCCGCAGGACCGGCACGCCTCGTAACGGCAATCCGGGGTCCCCGCCTCTTCCAGGGCGCGACGGCGTTCGGCCAGCAGAAATTTGCGGCTCACGCCCGAGGCGAGGTGGTCCCATGGCAGCGGTTGTTCGGGGTCCCGCTCCCGGAGATAGGCCTGGGCGTCGACGCCGGTCTCGGCAAAGGCTTCAAGCCATGGCTCAAGGCGCAGATGATCGGTCCAGCTGGTGAAGAGCGCGCCCTTGGCGTAGGCCGCTTCCAGCGCCGGAGACAGCCGCCGGTCGCCACGGGAGAAAACCCCTTCCAGCCATGTCATGTGCGAATGATGCCATTTGAGCTTCAATTTCTTGTACGGTCGGAAAATAGTGCGCAGATAGGCCAGCTTCTCCTCGATCTCCTCCATGGTGATCTGCCGCTCCCACTGGAACGGCGTGTGCGGCTTGGGCACGAAAGGCGACACCGCCGCCGTGACTTGCAGGCGTCTGACGTTTTTTCCGGCGGAAGCCGCGACCTTCAGGCACAGATCGAGGATGCCGTGCAGATCCTCGCGGGCCTCCGTGGGCAGGCCGATCATGAAGTACAGCTTGACCTGCTGCCAACCCAGCCGGAAGGCCTTCCCGGTGTGGTCGAGCAGCTCCTCCTCGGTCACGCCCTTGTTGATGACGTCCCGCAGGCGCTGGGTGCCCGCTTCCGGAGCCAGGGTCATGCCCGTGTGCCGTATCTTGCCCATGAGCCGCATCAGATCTTCGGAGACCGAGCCCACGCGCAGGGACGGCAGGGAGATGGAGACCTGCTCCTGTCGGCAATGGCTGTAGGACGACAGGAAGAGAGCTTCCAGGGCGCTGAAATCTCCGGTGCTGAGCGACAGGAACGACAATTCCTCGCTGCCCGTTTCGGCCAGACCGCGATCGATGATGGAACCGAGCACATCCACCTCGCGCTCGCGCACGGGACGGTAGATCATGCCCGCCTGACAGAAGCGGCAGCCTCGGGTGCAGCCGCGCGCGATTTCCACCGAGAATCGGTCGTGCACGGGCTTGCCGAAAGGCACGATCTGGCGGGTCGGAAAGGAGACCTCGTTCATGTCCATGACGATGCGCTTTTCGACCTCGGGAGCCGCGTCCAACGTCGGGCGCATGGCTCCGCTGCCGTCGTCCTCGAAAAACGAAGGCACGTACACGCCGGGCACCTCGGCCAGGCGACGGATCAATTGGGCGCGGCTCCAGCCCTCGTCCTTGCCCCGCGCGATGAGCGCAAGCATCTCGAGCAGAATCTCTTCCCCGTCGCCCAGCACCATGACGTCCACGAACGCGGCCAGCGGCTCGGCGTTGAAGGTGCACCCGCCGCCCGCGATGACCAGCGGGTCGCCGTCGCCGCGCCGCGCCGCGCGCAGGGGGATGCCGCCCAGATCGAGCATGTAGAGCACGTTGGTGTAGCACAGCTCGTGGGTGATGCTGAACAGCACCGCGTCCAGGTCCTTGAGCGCCGTGTCGCTTTCCAGGGTGGCCAGGAGCGCGTCGTTGGCGCGCAGCACCTCCGCCACGTCCTCGGTGGGGGCGAAAACCCGCTCGGCGTAAAAGTCCTCGCAGGCATTGACGATGTCGTAGAGGATTTTCTGTCCGAGATAGGACATGGCCACTTCGTACAGGTCGGGAAAGGCCAGGGCCACATGGGCCCGGACCGTCGCCGGATCCTTGTGGACGCTGTTGATCTCGGTGCCGAGGTAATGACTGGGGCGGGAGAAAAGGGGAAGCAGAGCCTTCATCGAGTCCTTGCCGTTGCGCCGGGCCGGGCGGAAAAAAAAAGGGTGGAAGGCCACCCTTTTCCCGGCAGCGCCTGCTGCGTTATTTTTTCAGGAATTTGCTGAAATCGGAAACACCGCCGCCCATGCCGCCCAGATTGCCGAGGCCGCCGGGAGCGGACAGGGTCAGGTTGGTGGTCGCCTCAAGATACTTGGTCTTGAGTTCCTCGGGCACGGTCTTGTACTGGTAAATGACGTGCTTGAGCTCGATCTCTCCGGTCATCTCCTGGTCAAAGGGGTAGCCGAAGGGCAAAAGGAGCATCTGCATGCCGCCCTGCTGCGTGGGAATGGTCTGCAGGATGGCCGGGTCCGAGATGATCCCCTTCTCCTCGTTCCATTTGCCCAGGATCATGTCGCCGTTCACCAATTTCACCAATCTGATATCGTACATTGTCACCTCGTCGTGTTTCATGGCTCCAATCCCTCGGAAAAGTCCGGGCAAGCCGAGGTTTCGTGTCTACGAGGTGCATGGTTCACTGTCAAGGTCATGGCCACCCCGCCCTTTCCGGTCGTTTCCCTTTGTGATAGCCGACCTTCACAACAACGCATCGGTCGGAGATAACGGCATGAACACTCTGGATATCGTTTTCTGCGTCATTCTGGGCTTCCTGGGCCTGCGCGGCATCTTTCGCGGACTTATCAAGGAGCTCGCCTCCATCCTGGGCCTGATCCTGGGCTTTGTGCTGGCCAACAGCTATCACGCCCGGCTCTCCCCCCTGCTCGAAGACCTCCTCGGAGGTCCGGGCATGGCCAACCTCGCGGCCTATCTCGGCATCTTCCTGGGCGTGGTGGCCGTCGTCTTCCTGTGCGCGAGCCTGATCCGCAAGATCCTCAAAATGATCATGCTCGGATGGCTGGACAGCATCGGCGGCGGCGCCCTGGGCCTGTTCAAGGGCGCGCTCCTGTGCAGCATCATCGTCCTGGCCCTGACCGCGTTTCTGCCGCCGAAAGCCGCACTGCTGACGGAATCGAAGATCGTCCCCTACGTCAACACCTTCAACACCACGCTCTCCGGCGCCCTGCCCAAGGACATGCGCGACCAGTTCCTGCTCCGCAGCAGGGAACTGCAACAGGAATGGGAGCGGCGGGTCGTGGAAAAACTCAGCGAAATGAAAGGAACTCCTGGTGGAAAAGAATAATTTCGAACGGATACTTGAAGTCATCGACACCCTGACCGGGCCGAACGGCTGCCCCTGGGACAAGGAGCAGACCCCGCGGACCATGTGCGATTACCTCATCGAGGAATGTTTCGAACTGGTGGAGGCCATCCGCCAGGACGACAAGGCCGAGATCGCCGAGGAACTGGGCGACGTGCTCTTCCTGCTGCTCTTCATCGGCCGTTGCCATGACCGGGAGCTCCCGGGCTTTTTGCAGTCCGCCCTGGGTGGCAACGTGGCCAAGATGATCCGCCGCCACCCCCATGTCTATGGGGAAAAGGCCGTCGATGTGGACGAGGTGGTGCGCAACTGGGAGAAAATCAAAAAAGCGGAAAAGGCCGAAAAGGACAAGGACCCCGGCGTGTTCGCCTCCCTGCCGGCAAGCCTGCCCCCGCTCCTGCGCGCCTACCGCATCAACTCCAAGGCCGCCCGCGCCGGTTTCACCTGGGCCGCGGACGCGGATCAGGAGGTTAAGCTTGCCGAGGAATGGAACGAGCTGCAGACCGCCCTGGCCGGAGACGACGAGGCGGCCAGGGAAGAGGAGTTCGGGGATTACCTCTTTTCGCTGGTGGAATACGGCAGAAGGCGGGGGATAAAGGCCAACTCGGCCCTGGCCGTGGCCAACGCCAAATTCCTGCGGCGCTTCGAGGCCATGGAAGAACTGGCCAGCAAGCGCGGCCTGGAACTGGACAAACTTTCCCTGACCGAGATGGACAGGCTGTGGGACGAGATCAAGGCGGAGCGTTCATGAATCATTCCGACGCATCGCGCTTCCGCCCGGCGCATTGAGCGATCTGATTGACCGATTTTGAAGGGTGAAGCGTGTCTTCACGCCCCCTTCAAAATCGTCATGCGGTGCAATCCTGCGTCGATTCTCAGCTCTCCCAGAAACCTTTTTCCTTTATAAGCTCCACGATCCGGTCCAGCACCCGGTCCGCGTCCAGGGCGCTGGTGTCGATGATCACGGCGTCCAGGGCCGGTTTGAGCGGGGCGACCACGCGGTTGCGGTCCTGATCGTCGCGGATGCGGATCTGGGCGCGGATGCGCTCCAGGTCCTCTTCCATGCCCATGGCCTGAAGCTGGGCGTGACGGCGCTTGGCGCGCACGTCGATGGAGGCGTCCATGAAGAATTTGTGCCGGGCGCCAGGAAAGACCACGCTGCCCATGTCCCGGCCTTCAGCCACCAGCGAGGTCATGCGGCCCAGGGCCTGCTGGTTGCGGCGCAGAAAATCCCGCACCACCGGAATCCGGGCCAGATGCGATGCCCAAAGCCCCACTTCCTCGCTGCGGATCTCCGGTGCCAGGGGCATCCCGTTCAAAAGCAGCTCGGAACGCATGCCCTCGCCTTCCAGGTCGAAATCCAGGCGGTTGAGTTCGGGCACCAGCTTGTCCACCGGCATCTCCCAGCCTCCCTCCCCGAAAAAAAGCGCCACGGAACGAAACATGGCCCCGGTGTCCAGATAGGCGATCCCCAGACGATCCGCCAACCGACGGGCGATGGTGGTCTTGCCCACCCCGGCCGGTCCATCAAGAGTGACGATGGTAATCACGCAGCACCTCCGCTGTTTTGGCCAGAAATTCCAGGTTCTCCTCTTCGTTGCCGATGCTGACCCGCAGCTTTCCGGGCATCCCGTAGCTGGCCAGAGGCCGGATGATGACCCCGCGCTCGAGCAGCGCCTCGAACAGGGCGCGGGCGTCCATGGGCGGTTCGAACATCAGGAAATTGGCCTGGGAAGGCCAGACCTTGCAGCCCAGGGCGGAAAGTTCCCGCTCCAGGAGGCTGCGGCCCTCGCTCACCGTGCGCAGGGTCTCGGACACGAAAATGTCGTCTTCCAGGGCGGCAAGGCCCGCCTGCTCGGCCAGGATGTTCACGCTGAAGGGCAGCTTGACCCTCAGCAACAGGTCGGAGAGCCACTCGGGCATGATCCCGTAGCCCAAGCGCAGTCCAGCCAGCCCGTACATCTTGGAAAAAGTGCGCAGAATGACCAGATTGGGGATCGCGCCGAAATGCGGGAGCATGGAAAACACGTCCAGAGGATCGGCGAAATCGATGTAGGCCTCGTCCACCACCAGGAGGGCGCGCTTGGGCAGCATGGCCGCAAGCTTGACCAGATCGGCGGCCGGGCAGGCGTGGCCGGAAGGGTTGTCCGGATTGGTCACGAAGACCAGGGCCGTGTTCTCGTCGGTCAGCGCCGTGAGCTTGTCGAAGGGAAAGGAGAAATCCGGGTTCAGATCGACCTGGCGAAACTCCACTCCGCACAGCCGGGACTGCACGTCGTAGATGCTGAAGCAGGGCCTGAAGGCCACCACGTTGTCCACGCCGGGCCGGGCCACCACGCGCAGCAGCAGGTCGATGATCTCGTCGGAGCCGTTGCCCGCGACCACGCAGGCCGGGTTCACGCCCAGATGCCCGGCCACCGCCTCGCTCAGGCGCGGAGAGCCGGCCTGGGCATAGCGGAAGGCCAGGGGGCTTGCCTTGCCCAGCCGCTCCAGCACCACAGGGGATGTCCCCAGCGGGTTCTCGTTGCTGGCCATCTTGATGACCCGGGCCAGCCCGTAGCGTTTCTTTATCTCGTCGATGGACAGGCCGGGGGAATAGGGTTTGAACCCCTCCATCTCAGGCCGTACCGGGATCGTGGTCATATATTCTCCTTCATGCGCGCTCCGGATTGGAAAGGCGCGATGTTTGTTCAAGAGGCACTCCTGACACCCCCAGGGCGGCTGTACGCCGGGATGTCCGCGTCGTCGACATTCAGTCCGCCGTCCCGGTCAGCACCGCCTTCAGCGCTTCGGCCGCCAGTCCGTATTCCTGAGCCGCAAGCGTGCGCGGATCAAGACAGAACGCACCGTCCTCCACCCGCCCGATCAGGGGCCACTCCGTGGCCAAAAGGCCCTGGCGCAAAGACTCCACGTCCATGCCCGCGGGCACGACGCCGACAAGCGTCGTCGGCAGGTCCTGCTCCGGGAAAGAGCCCCCGCCCACGCGCGAGTGTCCGGGCCTCAGGCTCACCGTGGCCAGATCGCCGAGCTCGTTTGCGAGCTTGCGCCTCAGGCTCCGGGCCCTGCTCCGCAGCTCTTCCCCTCCGGCCGTGATCATGGCCAGGGTCGGCACCCTGCGCCGGGCCTGTTCAGGGTCGAGATACAGCCGCAGAGTCGCCTCCAGGGCGGCCAGGGTCATCTTGTCGATGCGCAGGGCACGGTTCAACTGGTTCTTCTTGATGCGCGCGATATGCTCGGCCCGCCCGACGATGACTCCGGCCTGGGGACCGCCGAGCAGCTTGTCGCCGCTGAAGGTGACCACGTCCACCCCGCTTTTCAAAACCTGCTGCACCGTGGGTTCGGGCATCAGGCCGTAGGGGGAGAAATCGAAAAGATTGCCGCTGCCCAGATCCTCGTAGACCGGCAGCCCCCTTTCGCGGCCCAGGGCCACCAGCTCGGCCAGGTCAACTTCCTTGTGGAAGCCGATGATGCGGTAGTTGGAGGTGTGGACCTTCATGAGCATGGCCGTGTCCGCGCCGATGGCCTCCTCGTAGTCGCGCAGATGGGTGCGGTTGGTGGCCCCGACCTCGCGCAGCACCGCTCCGCTCTTCTTCATGACCTCGGGAATGCGGAACGAGCCGCCGATCTCCACCAGCTGGCCGCGTGAAACCACGACCTCGCGGCCCTTGGCCAGGGTGTCGAGGACCAGCAGCACGGCGGCGGCGTTGTTGTTGACAACCAATCCCGCTTCGGCCCCGGTCAGGCGGCAGAGCAGCTTCTCCACGTGGGAGTAGCGGCTGCCGCGCTGGCCCGTGGCCAGATCCATCTCCAGGTTGGAGTAGTGGCGGCAGCCCTCGGCCACGGCGTCCACAGCCTCCTCGGCCAGGATGGAACGGCCCAGGTTGGTGTGTATGACCACGCCCGTGGCGTTGAGCACCCGCCGGAAATGCGGCCTTGAGCGCGTGCGCGCATACGCCCCGGCCCTGGCCGTCAGAACGTCCAAGGCCAGCTGGCCTTCGCCCGTGATGACCCCGGCGCGGATTTCCTCGCGGCAGAGGTCCAGAAACTCGGTCAGCAGATCCTTGAGCAACTGACGCGGCAGCCCGGCCAGGGACTCATCCCCTTCCAGTTCTTGCAGAAAACGGTCCACGGAAGGGATATGCCTGAAAAGAGATGACACCGGACCTCCCTACGATAGCTGTTCCGGATGAAGTTCGTAATAGGCCCCGACCAGGTACAGGGAGCCGCACAGCAGCACCGTGCCCTCTCCGGCCAGAGCCGTTTTCAAATCCTGCGTCGTCGTGGCTCCGGAGCCGAATCGCGCCGCCAGCTCGCGGCTTTCGAAGGCGCGCTCGAGAGGCAGGGCGGGGATGACGATCCTGTCCGCCAGGGCTTGCAGGCGGCGCAGGATGGCGGGCTCCAGGGTCTTGTCGCGCATGGCCTGGAAAACGAGCAGGTCGAAATGCTCTCCGCTGAGTTCCAGATCGTCGCACAGCGCGGACAGACCCATGGGATTGTGGCCGCCGTCCACCAGAATCCGGCCATGACGGCAAAAACGCCCGGAAAACCGCGTCCTGCCAAGGACTTGTGTACACAGGGACGCGTCAAATTGCCAGCCCCGCGCCTCGGCCAGCTGGCTCCAGGCCAGGATTGCCAGGGCCGCGTTGGCGAGCTGATACGAAGGATGGGCGGGCAGGGACGCGGGGGTCAGAAGCATGTTGCGCGCGGGAAATCGAAATCCTTCGGGAACGCGGCAGGCGCTCAGTTCCACGAACGGCCACTTGCTCCCGGCCTGACGCAAAATCTCGAGCGTTTCAGGGGCCTGCGCACCGGTCACGGCCGCACAGCGTCCCAGGGCCCCGGCCTTGTCGCGGGCGATGTCGACGAGAGCCGGGCCCAGGATCCGCTCGTGATCGAGCCCCACCGGGGTCAGGACCGCAAGATCGGCCGGAACGGCGCAGGTCGCGTCGTGAGTGCCGCCCAGTCCGGCTTCGAGGACGATCAGGTCGAGTTTCGCCAAAGCGAAGATGTGCATGGCCATGACGGTCAACAGCTCGAAATAGGTCAGCCCCACGCCTGCGCACCGGTCCATGACCGCGTTGGCTGCTTGCAGCCACTCGTCCTCGGAAAGCATGCGCCCGCCTACCCGGATGCGTTCGCGCACGCTGACCAGATGCGGCGAATTGTAGAGCCCCGTGGCCAGGCCATGGGCCCGGGCCAGGGCTTCCAGAAACCCGGACGTGGAACCCTTGCCGTTGGTTCCGACCACATGGACCACGGTCCCGGGCAGACGCTCAAGCCCCATCAGCCCAAGGGCCGCGTGCATGCGCGAAAGGCCCAGCTGCATGGAGAACAGGCCCAGGCCGTCCAGATGGGCCTCGAATTCGGCGAAGGTGGCGAAGGTCATGAATGCTCGGCGGAAATAAAGTGCGAAAAAGAGGCAAGCAACAACCGGCGGCACAGGAAGCCGCCGTAATCCGAAGAGAATTCATAGAAGGTTCCCGCGTCATGAGCAACAGAAAAAGCCCCGCGACCCGTCTGCCGCCCCCGGCCGCGGCCAGACGCCCATGCGGTGGCGGACGCTGCGAAAACGCCCCGGGAAGCGCCACGCCCCACAAAACACTTGACGCCCACGGAGCCCTTGAATAACAAGGCTTTCCTCATATGCGCGCCAGTAGCTCAGGCGGATAGAGCAATTGCCTTCTAAGCAATCGGTCGGGGGTTCGAGTCCTCCCTGGCGCGCCACAAGAAATCAAGGGGTTGGATGTAAAAGTCCGACCCCCCTCTTTTTTTCAGAAGCTCGTTATCACATTCTTCATCAGACCCGCCCACATTTTGCCACGCTTTTCAGGCGACAAGTGTGAGCGCGCACGACAAATGAGAATTTATGTCACGATAAATGAGAATTCGTGCTGCCTCCTGTTTTCTCATTTATCGTGAAAAACTGCCCGCCGGTCTGTACTCAAATCCTTCCAAATTTCAGCCTAAAAATCCCACGACAATCCCGGGCATTGAACCCCTTGTCTAACGCCATCCCGCTCCCATCCATCAGAAGGGCATCTGTCTGACAATATTTCTTGCTGACCGGACGATCAATCCATGTTAGGCGCGCGAAAAATAATGGGAGACGGCAGTGAACCTGATTGTGGCCTTTGTCGCGCTGGCAGTGACGTCATGCGCCGGGATTTGTGTCTGGAAAACTCAAAAGCAACCGACAGTCTGCCCAAGGTGTATGGCACATCAAAATCCAACTACGGATACATGTTGCGTCTGCGGGTACCCGCTACGGAGTAGAAAATGAGAACGTACATCATCCTCGTACTGACTCGACTTTCGGGGTTGTTAGTAAAGTCGCTGAAAAAGAAATCTATCGAGAATAATTGAATATTTTGATTGAGGGGATCCTCCTTCTGTAGTAGTTCTTTTGTTACCACACAACAGAACACAAA
>JBFWJY010000045.1:0-21236 GCA_050252955.1 Desulfomicrobium sp. | reverse complement strand
CACCCAATGGGTGCTAAAAATCATTCAGGAAAAGCAAGTTCAATATACCGATATCATTGATTTATTTCAAGTTCAAAATGTTTCAAAACTGTATATTCAATGCAACTTTTTCACGGATTTAGGATTTTGAATATATTGAAAAACAGTGGGAACTTTTCCAAGGTGGGAGAAATGAAAAAACACGTCGTTGACGATATCCGCTTCGAAACGGACAATCTGCTGCTACGTATCGATGGAGAGCACAAAAAATTCGCCCTCAAGGCCATTTCTCCTTTATTGGCCAACGCCTCTCCAGGGGAACGCGGCACTTTCGAGGTTTCGCCCTCGGGTTACGGAATCCACTGGCCCCTGCTCGACGAAGACCTGTCCATAGACGCGCTGCTGGGCTTTGTGGATAAGCCTTCATGGCACCGGAAAAGTGCCTGAACTGCCGCGCGAGACTCAAAACCCGGCACATCAGTCGAAATCAACGCATAGCCATCAACGCAAGACAGGCGGTCAGGAATTTTCCTGACCGCCTGTCTTGCGTTGATGCCCCGGCGAAGGTCAGTACCGAGACGTCAGGTGTGAATAGCCGTGCATCAGGTAATTCTGCACATAGTCCGTGATCCCGTCCTCAAGCGGTCTGAAATCCACGTCGCAGCCCCGCCCGGCGAGCTTGGTCAGGTCTGCGCAGGTGTAGTACTGGTACTTGCCGCGCAGGGTGTCCGGCATGTCCACGTATTCGATCTGCGGCTCCCTGCCCATGGCCGCGAACACCCCCCTCGCCAGGTCGTTCCAGGTCCGTGCCTGACCCGTGCCCACGTTGAAGATGCCGCCCACGTCCGGATTCCGGATCAACCAGTCGATGACCTTCACGCAATCCTTGATGTAGACGAAGTCGCGGCGCTGCTCGCCGTCGGCGTATTCCTTGCGGTAGGATTTGAAGAGCTTGAGTTTGCCCGTCTGCCGGATCTGGGTGAAGGCCTTGCAGACCACGGAACGCATGTCGTCCTTGTGGTATTCGTTGGGGCCGAAAACATTGAAGAATTTGAGCCCGGCCATCTTGTCCAGCAGGTTGTCGCCCTTGAGCCAGAGGTCGAACAGATGCTTGGAATAGCCGTACATGTTGAGCGGATGCAGCCCCTCCATGGCATCGTCCGAGTCGTCGAAGCCCCGGCTGCCGTCGCCGTAGGTCGCCGCGGAGCTGGCGTAGATGAAACGGGCGTTGCGTTCCTGGGCGAAACGGCACATGGCCTTGGAATATTCCAGATTGTTGCGGATGAGATAGTCGCAGTCGGCTTCCGTGGTCGCGGAGCAGGCGCCCAGATGGATCACGGCCTCGATGCGCCCTTCCATGTACCTGGTGTTGAGCAGGTCCAGAAATTTGTCCTTCTGGATATAGCGATGATAGGCCAGCCCCACCAGGTTGCGCCACTTGTTCGTGGAAGCCAGATTGTCGACCACGACGATGTCCCGGTACCCTTGCTGGTTCAGCTCCCAGACCATGGCGCTGCCGATGAATCCGGCGCCGCCGGTGATGATGATCATACTCTCCCCCCTTCAAGATGTTCTTGCTCCGCCCCTAGCCCGAAACCACCGCCTCGGCAAGGCGGCGGAGGGCTGCCGGGCCCCCGGACACGGGCGCGGGAAAATCGTCCTCCCGGCCCTTTTTTTTTGCATGGTCTTTGGCTAAGGTGCCTCCTTTCCTTTCACCCATGCTACAGGAGCTCCCCATGCTAGCCATCCTTGACTACAAGGCCGGCAATCTGACCAGCGTCAAACGCGCCCTCGACTACCTTTCCATTCCGTGCACCATCACCGCCGACGCGCACGTCATCGAGGGGTGCCAGGGCCTCATCTTTCCCGGCGTGGGGGCGGCCGGATCGGCCATGGCCAACCTGCGCCAATCCGGCCTGCGCGAGGTCATGGCCCGCGAGGTGACGGCTGGCAAGCCGCTTTTGGGCATCTGCCTGGGCTGCCAGATCCTGCTCGAATACAGCCCGGAGAACGATACGAAGACCCTGGGCCTCATTCCGGGCAGCTGCGACATGTTCACCCCGGACCTGACCGAAGAGGACGGCGCGCCCATCAACATCCCGCACATGGGCTGGAATACCGTGAGCCTGAAAAAGGACTGCCCGCTCTTCGACGGCATCTCCGCCGAAAGTGAATTCTATTTCGTGCACAGCTACTTTCCAAACCCCGCCCCGGAATATGTCATCGCCACGACGTACTACGGCAAAGAGTTCTGCTCCGTGCATGGCCGCGACGGGCTGTGGTCGGCCCAGTTCCATCCGGAAAAAAGCGGGCGGCCGGGGCTTAGGATGCTCTCCAATTTCTACGAATACTGCAGGGAGGCGGCCAATGCTCAGTAAACGCATCATTCCCTGCCTCGATGTCAGGAACGGCAAGCTGACCAAGGGCATAAAATTCGAAGGCAACGTCGACATCGGCGATCCCGTGGAGACGGCCAGGCGCTATTACGAGGAAGGAGCGGACGAGATCGTCTTCTACGACATCACCGCCTCCCACGAAGGCCGGGGCATCATGCTCAAGGTCGTGGAAGCCGTGGCCTCCCAGATATTCATCCCCTTTTCCGTGGGCGGGGGCATCTCCACCGTGGCCGACATGCGCGAGGTGCTGCTGGCCGGAGCGGAGAAGATTTCCGTCAACTCGGCCGCGGTCAAGACGCCGCACATCATCTCCGAGGGCGCGGCGGCCTTCGGTTCGCAGTGCATCGTCGTGGGCATGGACGTGCTGCGCGTACCCAAAAGCGAAACCATCCCTTCCGGCTATGAAATCGTCATCCACGGCGGCCGCAAGCACATGGGCATCGACGCCCTGTGGTGGGCCAAGGAAGTGGAGCGCCTGGGCGCGGGCGAACTGTGCGTCAACTCCATCGACGCCGACGGCACCAAGGACGGCTACGAGCTGACCCTGACCCGCCTCATCACAGACAGCGTGCGCATCCCGGTCATCGCCTCCGGCGGCGCGGGAAACCCGCAGCACATGGTCGACGCCGTGACCACTGGCCGGGCCTCGGCCGCGCTCATCGCCTCCATCGTGCACTACGGGGAATACACGGTCACGGACCTGAAGAACCACATGGCGGGTAAAGGGGTCAAGGTGCGCCGGATCTGGTAAGCCCGAGATCACGCTCTTCAATGAAAAGCCCCCGCCTTCCGCGAGGGCTTTTTCATTGAAGAGGCGGAAAAGGCAGCCGCCTATGCGCTTCCCGGGAACGGCCTTCTGCCAAGTTTGGCGATGGCTTTGGCCAGATCGTCCAGGCTGACCGGCTTGGACAGATAGTCGTCCATTCCCGCCTCCAGAAAGGACTCGCGATCTCCGTTCATGGCGTGGGCGGTCAGGGCGATGATGGGAATGTCCCGCCTGGCCGCCAGCTCCGGCGAAAAGCGAATGCGGCGGGTGGCTTCTATGCCGCTCATGACCGGCATCTGAACGTCCATGAGGACGCAGTCGAAATCCTCTTCCCGCAAAAGCTCCAGCACCTCCTGGCCGTTCTGCGCAATGGACACCTTGTGCCCCGCTTTTTCCAGCAGAGTGCGCGTGGCCAGCTGGTTGATGGCCTCATCCTCGGCCAGCAGAATACGCAAACCCAGTCCGGGCGCAACCGCCACGCTCTGCGCGCCGTCCTGCGGGTAGTGGTACCGGCTGGCGGCGCGCAGGGGCAGGATGACCAGAACGGCGGTGCCCGCGCCGGGCCGGCTCTGCACGGAAATCTGCCCCCGCATGAGATCCACCAACCGCTGGACGATGGCCAGCCCAAGTCCGGCGCCCTCGTAACTGCGGGTATGGGACCCCTCCACCTGCCTGAAGGGCTCGAACACTTCCTCAAGCATGTGCGCGGGAATGCCCACGCCGGTATCGGCGACGCGCATGCACACGCACCCGGACCGGCACAGATCCGAATCCTGGGCGAACAATTCCACGCTGATCTCACCGTGCTCCGTGTACTTGAGCGCGTTTGCGACCAGGTTGAAAAGAATCTGCCGCACGCGGGCCTCGTCGCCGACAAACATGGGCGGCAGACCGGGATGAATGGAACATCGGAGCGACAGGCCCTTTTCTTGAGCCGGGGCGGCGAAAAGCGCCACCACCGAGTCGACCATCTCGGCAACACTGAAAGGAGCGTCGAAGAGGCTCATTTTACCGGCCTCGATACGGGAGATGTCCAGAATGTCGGCCAGCAGGCGAGTCAGCCGCACGGCGGAGGTGATGGAGAGCTCCACATACTTCTGCTGCTCCTCCTCCAGACTGCTCTGTCGCAACAACTGCATCATGCCGAGGATGCCGTTGAGGGGCGTGCGGATCTCATGGCTCATGTTGGCCAGGAACTCCGTTTTGACCTGGCTGGCCGCCTCGGCGGCCTCCTTGGCTTCGAGCAAGGCGGCTTCGGTCTTTTTGAGTTCGCTGATGTCTATCTCGACTCCGTCCCAGAGCAGACGATCACCGATCCGTCTCGGAGCGGAGGCCAGATAGCTCCACCGGACTTTGCCCGAGGGCATGCGAAAGCGCACTTCCGCATGAAAAAGAGACATGGCCGACAGAGCTTTGGCCTCCTGCTCAGCCAACAGCTCCCGGTCCGGTTCCGGAAGTTGCGCATAGAGCGCGGACGCGTCGTCCAGCACGTCCGTCACGCTCAGACCATGAAGGGATTCGACCCCGGCGCTGATATAGGAGAATCTGCGTTCCCGTCCATCCAAATCCACCTCGATCTGATACACGAGTCCGCCGGGCAGATTGTCGCTGAGCATGCGCAGGCGCTCCTCGCTTTCGCGCAGGGCGGCCTCCGCCTGACTGCGCGCGGTGATGTCGCGGTAAATGGACTGATACGTTCCGTCCGGCATCATCTTGCTGCGCATCTCCACCAGAATCTCCGTACCGTCCGGGCGAACCAGCACACGTTCCTTCTGCACGATTTCCCCGAGTTCCAGCAGCTCGAAACGCAACGGCTCGCGATCCAGGCTTTCAGTTCTGAACGGCAGGGCGCTGACGTGCATGCCAAGCATGTCCTCGCGCTTGAGGCCGGTCAGATCGCACATGTACTGGTTGGCGCCGATGATGACGCCCTCGTGCGAACCGAGCAGAATGCCGTCCACGGCCAGTTCGACCAGGGTTCGATACCGGGCTTCGCTCTCACTGAGAGCCGCCTCGGCCCATTGCCGCTCCGCCAATTCCCGCTTCATCTCCTGCATGGACTGGGAAAGTCGTGACGCCATGCGGTTGAACGACCTGGTCAGGTTCTGAACTTCGACAAACCTCGATGTCTTGTCGATCATTTCCGGGTTCGCATCGCCGACCAAACGGTCCACAGCCTCATCGAGCCGGGTGATGGGCGCGGCGATCCTGCGGGCCAGCGCCGTCCCGACCAGAAGCGACAGCGCAAGGACCCCGAGCATGACTATCGTGGTCGCGCGGGCATTCTCCCCGATTCGGGTCATGAAGTCGGATTCGGGCAGGACGACGACGATAAGCCAGTCGATGCCCAGAGGATCCCGCAACGGCGAAACCGTGACCAAAAACCGCCGGCCACGGTCCAAAAAATCAAAGTGGTGCTCCGACTGGACCAGTTCAAGATTTTCGAACCGCGCGGACAGGGCCTCTGTTGCGGCATGCACCAATGGATCCCTGCTCTGCGTCCCCGATATCCGACGACCGGGATTCCCGTCCCGGGCCGGGACAAAGAGCGGTTCCGTGCCAGAACCGGCCACCAGCAGCCCGGAACGATCAAGGATGAACGCCTTTCCCGTGCTGCCGATGCGCAGACGCTGCAAAAACCTCGTCAGCTGGGACAGAAACACGTCCACCGACACCACGCCGAGCGCAACGCCATGGCTGTCGTACACGGGACGGCTGGCGGAAAGCGCCAGCCCCTGTCCGGTGAACAGTACGTAAACGTCGCTCCAGACCGGCCCGTTCGCGGCCAGAGCCTTCGTGTACCACGGCCTGGTCCTGGCGTCGAAGCCAGCCGCGCTGGCCGTCTCCCCGCTCTGCCTTCCATGGGGGTCCAGGGCGTATTTGCGGAACGTCCCGGCCTCGAAACCGTCGGTGCGGATCACATAGCGGGAGTCGTGCTCGGGGTCCCGACCGCTGTTGGCCACGCCTCCACGCGCGTTGCCGAAATAGATGCTCGACACGGAGGGGAAAAAGGCCACCTGCTCGGCGAACCGCTCAATCAGGAGATCGGGGTCCTCGGCGGATATGCGCCCCTGCTGCAAGGCCGCCGCATTGCCGTGGTTTATCTCATGGGGCAGACGCAGAAAATCCAGCAGATGCTCCGAAATGCGATGCGAGACTTCCTTGCGAAGTCGCAGCCCCATGTCCCTTACCGCCTCGCGGCTCCCCGAAAACGAAACCCAGCCAACCAGAGCGGTGGAAAGAAGGACGACGCTGACCAGCAGCAGAAGGATCGAAGTTCTCAGAGAAATACCCGTGCTGAAAAATCTCATGCGAACCTCGTTTCGAGTCCAGTGGACATGTAGGCGCGCCCTTTCGTCAAAAAGACGCCCACATTTCTCGCAACCGGCTGAGGCAATAGCGGTTTGTGCCCGATTCCCGGCAATGATTCCAAAACATGCGGGGATTTGTAAGACAGGAATGCCGACTCTGGCAAGATCGCCGTCAAACCAGGTTCCAGGTCACGGCAAACCGTCATTTCCGATGCCGTCGATCAAACGCCCGCTTCGTGCCAAAAAAAGGCTGGCCATGATGTGGCCAACCTTTGTGCATGCATACAAACGGACGCGCTCAGGAACGCGAAACCGGCCCCAGAGGCAGCACCGTGCGTCCATAGACCTCGTTGAGCACCTGGGCGATGGAGGTGTAGAAGGCCGAAAAGCCGCACAGGATGCCCACATATCCGCCGACGGTCCTGTAGGCGACGATGTGGGTCAGGTCTGCGATGGCCAGGAGCCAGAACAGCGCGACCAGGGTGCCGAAGACAACCTGCAGGGCGCGGTTCAGGCGCAACGTGCCCACAAACATGCAAAACGTGAAAAAGCCCCAGAGGGCCAGGTAAAGCCCCATGGCCGTCTCGTCGGTCTTTTCGGCCAGCCCCAGGGCGGGCAGCACCCAGATGGCAACCAGGGAGAGCCAGAAAGACCCGTAGGCCGTGAAAGCCGTCAAACCGAAGGTGTTGTTCTTTTTCGATTCCAGCAGGCCGGCGAAGATCTGCGCGATGCCGCCCACGAAAATTCCCATGCCCATGATCATGGAGTTGACGGGGAAAAGCCCGGCATTGTGGATGTTCAAGAGGATGGTGGTCATCCCGAAGCCGATGAGCCCCAGAGGGGCGGGATTGGCGGAAGTGTCCTTGATGATGTTCTCTGTCGTCACGTCTATCTTTTCCTTGTATTGCTGAAGGTTGCGCGGCTCATGGGCCGCAGGGTGCCATGAACGTAAAAAGGCGCGCCGGGGAGGAACCGGGGCGCGCCATGAATGCCTGAATTCGGGACCGGGATCATGCGGCGTTGAACTCTCCGCTCTTCCCGCCGCTTTTGTGCGTCAGACGGCAGTCAGTGATGACGATGTCCCGCTGCACGGCCTTGCACATATCGTAAATGGTCATGGCAGCGACCTGGGCGGCCACGAGCGCTTCCATTTCGACCCCGGTCGGCCCGGTGGTCCGAGCTTCCGCTTCGATCTCGATGGCCCGGTCGGCGGGCACGGGAGTGAGCTGGACGTCGACCTTGGAGAGCAACAGCGGATGGCACATGGGAATGAGTTCCCAGGTCCGCTTGGCGGCCATGATGCCAGCCACCTTGGCCGTGGTCAGCACGTCGCCCTTGGGCAGTGCGTTTCTCGTCAGCAGGTCGAAGGTATGCGCGTTCAACAGGACCCTTGTGCGCACCACGGCGCGGCGCCTGGTGTCGGCCTTGTCGCCCACGTCCACCATGACCACGTTCCCGGCCTCGTCGATATGCGTCAGCTTCTCATCCATCTTGCCCTCCGCAAAAGAAAAGGCCGGGAACGCGCGCCCCCGGCCTGTTCGATTCATGTGTGCAGGTCAATCACCCATGGCTTTCTTGAAGAAATCCTTGACCTTGTTCAACGGTCGGCTCTCTTCGAGCTTGTCGAATTCGCGCAACAGCTCTTCCTGCCTCTTGGTGACCTTGGTAGGAATGCGCACCGAGACCTCGACCAGCAGATCGCCCTTCTGGGTGCTGCCCAGGTGTGGCAGGCCCATGCCCTTGATGCGCAGGATCTTGCCCGACTGCGTGCCCTTGGGAATTTCCAGGGTCACGGGCTCGTCCAGGGTCGGAACCTCGATCTTGGCCCCGAGTATGGCCTGCACTATGGAGACGTCGGCCACGATGACCAGGTCCTGCCCGCGACGGGTGAATATCTTGTCCTCTTCGACGTAGATGACCACGTACAGGTCGCCGTGCGGTCCGCCGAAATCGCCGGGCTCGCCCTCGCCGCGCAGACGCAGGCGGCTGCCGTTGTCCACGCCGCCGGGGATGCGCACCTTGAGATTCTTGTTGATCTGCACGATGCCCTGGCCGCGGCACTTGGCGCACGGATGGGTGACGACCTTTCCTTCACCACGACAGACCGGACAGGGTACCGAAATGCGGAAAAAGCCCTGGCTCTGGGTCACCTGCCCCTGGCCACGGCAATGTTGGCAGGTTTCCGAAGTATGTCCGGGGGCGGAACCGGATCCGGAGCATTCGGAGCAAACTTCCTTCTTGGGAATGTTGAGTTCCACTTCGGCGCCCTTGGCCGCATCCCGGAAAGACACGGTCAGGTTGTAGCGCAGGTCGGCTCCGGCCCGGGGACGGCGACGTCCTCCGGCGGCGGCTCCGAACCCGAAGAAATCACCGAAAATGTCACCGAAAGCGCTGAACACGTCTTCGGAGGAATGGAAATGGTCCCCGAAGCCCTGACCGTTCATGCCCGCATGCCCGAAGCGGTCGTACTGGGCGCGCTTGGACGCGTCCCCCAGCACCTCGTACGCTTCCGCAGCTTCCTTGAACTTGTCCTCGGCTTCCGGATTGTCGGGGTTGCGGTCCGGATGGAATTGCAGCGCCATCTTGCGGTAGGCGCTCTTGATCTCGTCCGCCGAGGCGCTGCGGCCAACGCCCAGCACTTCATAATAATCACGCTTGTCAGCCATTATTCATCCTGATCGTCAGCTTCAAAACCCAGATCCTCGACGCGTTCCACGTCGGGCAGAACCTTTCCTTCGGCAATTTCCCTGAGGGCGGTCACGATCTCCTTGTTCTTGCTGGCAACAAGTGGCTCGTATCCCTCATGATATTGCTTGACCCGCTTAATGGCCATCTGCACGATCAGAAATCTGTTGTTGACCTTTTCCAAGCAATCTTCAACGGTTATTCTGGCCATTGCACCTCCGAAAAATGTATATGAATGTGTGAATAAACGACAAAAATCCCGCCTAGCCCAAAAAGTCGAGTCGGGAATAACATTTCACGCTACGCATAACCTTCAGACACTGTCAACTCACAATTCACACATCCCTGGCCCAGCCCCTTTACAGGGCGAGCCGCGCTTTGTATTGCCCTGCGCTCTTGAGGGGCTCATAATACCCGTCACGAATCTGTCAAACCCCCTGGGGCGAAAATCGCCCATCAACCCGCAACGCACCACAGGACAACATCATGGCCCAATGGGGCAGACTCAAGTTCGCGCAGCAATCCTGCCTCGGGCAGGCCGGCAAGATCATGCAGCAGACCGGCATGGCCTGGCCCGGAGCGCGCATCGGCCTGGCGGTTTCCGGCGGCATCGACAGCTGGGTCATGCTCAAGGTCATGACTCTGCGCCAGCGCATCATCCCGTTTCCCATCGAACTTTTCGTCATCCACTTGAATCCCGGCTTCGACCCCACGACCCACTCCCCCCTGGCGGACTGGATGCGCGAGAACGGAGTGGCCGGACACCTGGAAACCACCGACTTCGGCCCCAGAGCCCACTCCCCGGAAAACCGCAAGAAATCCCCGTGTTTTTTCTGCGCCTGGCACCGCCGCAAGCGCCTGTTCGATCTCTGCCAGCGCTATAACCTGACCCACCTGGCCCTGGGGCACAACACCGACGACCTGGTCTCAACCTTTTTCATGAACATGCTGAACACCGGCAAGATCTACGGACTGGTGCCCAAGGAATCCTATTTCGGCGGCAAGCTGACCCTCATCCGCCCCCTGCTCCTCCTGGACAAGGCCACCATCACCCAGGCCTGTCGGCAATGGAAGCTCCCTGTGTGGGAAAACGACTGCCCATCCAAGGACAAGACCGCCCGCAGCCAGACCCTGAATCAGGCATTGGCGCTGTGCGGCGGCGACAAGCGCATCCGCACCAACATGTTCAACGCCCTGCGCCGCTGGCAACTGGAGTCCTGGCCGGGCATGATCTGAGGCGAATAGGAAAAGCCGGCCGCCTGGGCGTATTCTGGTCCGCGTTTTGCTTTTGCGTCTCCATGGACCTCTTCTCCCTCGATCCCGCGGTCTTCCTGACCTTCGTCTTCGCGCTGATGCGCATCAGCCTCATCCTGTTCCTGATGCCCTTCTTCGGCGGCCAGACCATGCCCGCCACAGCCAAGGCCGCCCTCTGCCTGACCCTGACCCTGGCCCTGTGGCCCAGACTGCCCCTCGTCGGCGGCGAGCTGCCAAGCCATCCTTTCGCCCTGGCCGTCATGTTCGGCGCGGAACTCCTGCTCGGCCTGATCCTGGGCCTGGTCATCCGCTTCATCTTCGCCGCCATCCAGACCGGCGGCCAGCTCATCGGCTTCCAGATGGGCTTTGCCATGGTCAACGTGGTGGACCCCGACTCCGGCGCGTCCGAGGCCGTCACCGCCCATTTCATGTACATGGTCAGTTTGCTGACGTTTCTGGCCATCAACGGCCATCTCTACCTCTTGAGCGGATTGATGAAAAGCTTCGAGCTGCTTCCGCCCGGCGCCATCCTCATCACCCCGCGCCTGGTGCATCAGATTTTCACCCTCTCGGGTCAGATTTTTGTCCTGGCCATCCAGATCGGAGCGCCGGTCATCGCCGCCATCCTGCTGGTTGACCTGGCCCTGGCCCTGATTTCACGGGCGTCCCCGCAGATGAACGTGCTCATCATCGGTTTTCCCATAAAAATAAGCGTCGGTTTTCTGTTCCTGGGCATCATCTTCGAGATCATCAGCCTGCACATGGAGGGCTTCGTGTCCCGCATGCCCCTGCTCTTTTCCCAACTCATCGGCGCCATGCGCTAGGACATCATGGCACAGCACGATCCAAGCCGCACCGAAACAGCCACCCCCAAACGCCGCAACAAGGCCCGCGACGAAGGCAATGTCCCCAAAAGCCAGGAGCTGCCCAAGCCCATAACCCTGCTTTTCGGGCTGCTCATGCTGCAACTCTACCTCGGCACCATTCGCACCGAAATCGAAAACCGGATGCACTGGTTCTTCACGGAGGGCTTCGTCTTCGAGCTGACCCCCGCATCGGTCTACGTCCTCTTTCAGGACTGCATCTACAGCATTTCGATCATGGTCCTTCCCGTCATGCTGGTCATCGCGGCGGCCGCCTTTCTCACCGTGCGGCTCCAGGTCGGCAAGCTCTGGTCGCCCAAGGTCCTGAAGCCGAAATTCAAGATGTTCAACGTCGTCTCGGGTCTCAAAAAGCTCCTCATCAGCAAGCAGACCCTTGTCCGCCTGGCCAAGAGCGTGTTCATGGCCGCCGCCGTGGCCCTGGGACCCTACATCGTGCTCAAGCGGGCCTTCGGCGAGGTCATCCCGCTCTTCTATCAAACGGCCGAGAGCATCGCGGCCTATGTACTGGGTGCCGGACAGACCATGTTCTACTACGCCCTCACGCCCATGATCCTGATCAGCGTCGCCGACCTCCTCTATACCCGATGGGACTACGAGGAAAATCTGAAAATGACCAAGAGCGAGGTCAAGGACGAACGCAAACAGGCCGAGGGCGATCCCGCCATAAAAAACAAGCAACGCCAGAAGATGATGTCGGTCATGATGCGGCGCATGATGCAGGACGTGCCCAAGGCCGACGTGGTCATCACCAACCCCACCCACCTGGCCATCGCCATACGCTACAACGCCATGGAGGCGCCGGCGCCGCTGGTGCTGGCCAAGGGCGCGGGTCCCGTCGCCCAGCGCATCAAGGACATCGCCAGGGAAAACGGGGTGCCCATCCGCGAGAACAAGCCCCTGGCACGGGCCTTGTATAAGGTCATCGAAGTCGGCGACACGATCCCCGAGGAATTCTACCAGGCCGTGGCCGCCATCCTGGCCCAGATTTACAAAACCAGACAACGGTCCAACTAAAAACACCACGCCAAGGACGTCAAAATAATGGCTACACGCAGCGAAGTCATGACCATCAACTACAAGCGCTTCACCCGCCAGGGCGATCTCCTCCTGGCCGGCGGCGTTGTCATGACCCTCTTTGTCATGCTGGTGCCCCTGCCGACCATTGTCCTGGATATTCTTCTGGCCTTCTCCATTTCTTTCTCACTGGTCATCCTCATCACCTCGATGTTCATGACCTCGCCCCTGGAATTCTCGATATTCCCGTCGGTCCTGCTGGTGACCACGCTTCTGCGGCTGGCCCTGAACGTGGCCTCGACCAGGCTCATCCTGCTGAACGGCGACACCGGAACCCAGGCCGCGGGCAAGGTCATCGAAGCCTTCGGCCAGTTCGTGGTCGGCGGCAATTTCGCCATCGGCGCGGTCATTTTCCTGATCCTCTTCATCCTGAACAAGACCGTCATCGTGGCCGGCACCACGCGCATCGCCGAAGTGGCCGCGCGCTTCACCCTCGACGCCATGCCCGGCAAGCAGATGGCCATCGAGGCCGACCTGAACGCCGGCCTCATCGACGAGCAGCAGGCCATCAAACAGCGCGAAAACCTGCGCCGCGAAGCCGACTTCTACGGAGCCATGGACGGCGCGGGCAAGTTCGTGGCCGGTGACGTCAACGCGGGCATATTCATCACCTTCATCAACATCGTCGGCGGCATTTTCATCGGCGTGCTGCAGAAGGACATGGGCTGGATGGAAGCGGCCCAGACCTTCTCGCTCCTGACCATCGGCGACGGACTGGTCTCGACCATCCCCTCGCTCATCACGTCCACCTCGGCCGGCCTGATCGTCAGCCGGGCCGCGTCCGAAGCGCGCATGGGCGAGGAGTTCATCGGCCAGTTGACCAACCATCCCAAGGCCCTGCGACTGGTTTCGGGCGTCCTGCTGCTCTTTGCCATCGTGCCCGGAATGCCTACCGTGGCCTTCATGATCCTCTCCGGCGCCCTCTTTCTGGTGGCCATGTTCTCCGATCGCATCAAGGCTGAAAACAAGGAACCCGAAACCGGCAAGAAGAAAAAAGGCGGCGCTCCGGACAGCCCCGAAGAAGTGCAGGCCCTGCTGCCGCTGGATGTCATGGAACTGGAGGTGGGATATGGGCTCATTCCGCTGGTGGACGAAGACCAGAACGGCAACCTTTTGGCCCGCATCCGTTCAATCCGCCGCCAGTTCGCCCTCGACATGGGCGTCATCGTGCCCTCCCTGCACCTGCGCGACAATCTCCAGCTCAAGCCCGGCGAGTATGTAGTCCAGATCAAGGGCAACCGGGTGGCATCGGCGGAAATCATGATCGACCACTTCCTGGCCATGGATCCCGGCGACGCGCGCCACGCCATCAAGGGCATAGAGACCCTGGAGCCGGCCTTCAATCTGCCTGCCCTGTGGATTCCCGACGCCAAGAAGGACGAGGCGGTCATGGCCGGCTACACGGTGGTGGACCCGTCCACGGTCATCGCCACGCACCTGACCGAGGTCTTCAAGCAGAACCTGCACGAATTCCTGGGCCGCCAGGAAGTCCAGGCCCTGCTCGACAACCTGTCTCAGCGCGCGCCCAAGGTCGTGGAAGAGCTGGTGCCGAGCACGCTCTCCCTGGGCACGGTGCAAAAAGTGCTGCAGAACCTGGTGCGCGAAAACGTGTCCATCCGCGATTTGTTGTCCATCGTGGAATGCCTGGCCGACTACGGCCATTCCATAAAGGATGCGGACCAGCTCACGGAATTCGTGCGCCAGCGCCTGGCCCGCACCATCATCAAGCCCTACCTGGGCTCGGGCAATCTGCTGCCCATCATCTCCCTGGCCCCGGCCATAGAAAACACGTTCCAGGAGAGCATCAAGCGCACGGACAACGGCTCATACCTGGCCATGGAACCCGGTCTTGCGCACAAGATCATCCAGGCCATCAACAAGGCGGCGGAAAAAGGCATCGTGGCCGAAGGACAGCCGGTGCTGTTGACATCCCCGCTCATCCGCCAGCACCTGTCACAGCTCCTGGCCCGTTTTCTGCCGACCATGCCTGTCATTTCGCAAGCGGAAATCCCGGCGGACATCAGACTCGAATCCGTAGCCATGGTGGAAATCTAAGATGCAGGTCAGAACATTCACCGGTAAAAGCACCTCTGAAATCATGGCCCGGATCAAGAGCGAACTCGGTCCGGACGCCATCATCCTGAGCAACCAGAAACAAAACCGCAAGGGCGTGGTCTGTTACGAAATCATGGCCGCCCTGGACGTGCCCCAGACGCGCATGCCCTCCACGGCGGAGATCGCCATGCCCCTGGCCCAGGACGATGCGGGCTGCCTGCGCGAGGAATGGACCAGGCTGCGCAAGCAGCTCATGGCCGTGCTGAAACCGCAGATGGACATGCGCCAGCTCACTCCCCGCCAGCAGCTTGTGTTCGAATATCTGGACCGCGAAGGCGTGAAGGAGGACGTCCTCATCGACCTGTGGGAAAAATTTCGGCACGCGCCCGACGAACCGACCTTGTCCGTGATGAACGGCATGATCTCCCTGTCCCCCTGGTTCGAGACGGACTGGGCGCACAAATTCCATCTCCTGACCGGTCCTTTCGGCAGCGGCAAGACCAGCACCACGCTGCGACTGGCCCTGGCCATGAAAAGAAAAAACCCGGGGCAGCGCATCCTGGTGGTCAACGCCGACCGCTCCCAAGGCAAAGGCCGCCTGTACCTGCGCCATTACACGGAGCTTTCAGGGCTGTCCTACCGGGAACTCGACAACTCGGGCCAATGGGAGAGTCTGGAGCGCGACGCCAAATCCCATGATCTCGTGCTCCTCGATCTGCCGGGTCTTCCCGCCAGACAGCAGCTCGACGCCTGGCTCCAGGACGTGTCGGGGGGGAACCTGCCGAGTTGTCACGCGCATCTGGTTTTGAGTCCGCTTTTCGGCCCTGCGCAGATGGACTCCTTCGTATCCAGATTCCGCTCCGGATCGGCGGCCAGCATTATCTGGACGAAGCTTGATGAAGCCTGTAATTATGGGGAAATAATCAATCAGGCCAACAACACGGGGCTGCCGATCTCGCTCTTTTCCGTAGGACCGGATCTGAAAAATTCCCTGGCCGAGCCCAGGGACCAGGATGTCTGGAAACTCCTGCTGCGGCACGAATTGCCAGCAGCGACCAACTAAACATTTTTTATCCCGGACACAGCATGAGCTCATCTCTGCCCATTGTAATCTCGGTCACCTCCGGCAAAGGAGGCGTTGGAAAAACGAACGTTTCCGTCAACCTCGCCCTGTGCCTGAGCAAGCTTGGCCGGCGATGCGTCATCCTTGACGCGGACCTTGGGCTGGCCAACGTGGATGTCGTGCTGGGCCTGACTCCGGAACGCAACCTTTTCCATGTCTTCCACGAGGGCGTGTCCCTGAGCGACATCCTCCACCCCACACCGCACGGCTTTTCCATCCTGCCCGCCGCCAGCGGAGTGAGCGAGATGCTCTCCCTGTCCACGGGGCAGAAGCTCGAACTTCTCGAAGCCATGGACGTCCTGGAGGACAGCATCGATTTCTTGATCGTGGACACGGGCGCGGGCATCAACGACAATGTGCTCTATTTCAACCTTGCGGCCCAGGAGCGTCTGGTGGTCGTCACGCCGGAGCCGACATCCCTGACCGACGCGTACGCCCTGATCAAGGTCCTGAAACTCCGTCACGGAGTGGACAAATTCCACATCCTGGTGAACATGGCCAAGAACGAAAAATCGGCCAAGGATATCTTCGTCAAACTGTACAACGCGTGCGACCATTTCCTGACCGGAGTCTCCCTTGATTTTGTCGGCGCCGTTCCCCAGGACAAGGCCGTGCGTCAGGCCGTCATCGATCAGCAGCCGTTCTGCAGTCAAAATCCCGAATCCGAAGCCTCCCAGGCGATGCAGCGCGTCGCCCGCAACCTGATGCGATGGACACCGCAGGACCATCTCGATGGGAACATCAAGTTCTTCTGGAAGAAGCTCCTCTTTGCGGAGTAATGTCACGGAACCGGCCTGGGCGATACTAGAGCAGGCGGGGGTTTCCTTTGCCGCGTTGGATTCCGCGCACAAGGACGGCATCGCCCGCGCCTTTTCCCCCCGCATCAAAATCATCGCCCTGCATCTCAAGGCCAAGCTGCCGGGCCACATCGAGCTGTCGGACCTGATCAGCGCTGGCACGCTCGGTCTCATGGAAGCGCTCGGAAAATTTCAGCCGGAACTGAACATCCGTTTCGAAACGTTCGCCGACAGCCGCATCCGAGGCGCAATGCTCGACGAACTGCGCCGCATGGACTGGTTCTCCAGAGGACTGCGGCAACGCATAAAAAAACTCGAGCAGATCATCAGAGGCTTCGAGCAGGAAAACGGGCATGCGCCTTCCCGCGACGATCTGCTGGAGCTCACAGGCCAGGACCGTCACGAGCTGGAGGCGACTCTCGAAGCGGTGAACTCGCAGATCATCCTCAGCCTCGATGCCATCCAGGACCAATGGAACCAGCCCGGGGATGGGCGCAATCAGCGGGAGCCCTTTGCCGCCGTGGCATTCCACGACATCATTGACAAGCTCGGTCATCTCATCGATAGACTTAACGAACGGGAAAAGCTGGTCTTGAGTTTGTACTACACGGAAGAACTGAACATGAAGGAAGTGGCCTTGGCCCTCGACATCACCGAAGGCCGGGTCTCCCAGCTGCACTCCCAGGCACTGGGAAAACTCAAAAAAATGTTTGCGCGTGAATACGGCGACATCAACTGATCACCTGGTTGGTCGGTTTCACGAAAAGCTCATGTGGAGGAATACATGGCGGTAAATACGAACATGCGGGTGCTCATCGTCGATGACTTTTCGACCATGCGGCGGATCATCAAAAATATTCTCAGGCAACTCGGCTTCAACAACATCATCGAGGCCGACGACGGCACCGCGGCCTGGGAAATCCTGACCAAGGACCAGGTGGACTTCATCATCTCCGACTGGAACATGCCGCAGATGACCGGCATCGAGCTTTTGCGCAAAGTGCGCGCCAGCGAGGAATTCGGAGATCTGCCCTTCCTCATGGTCACCGCCGAGGCCCAGCAGGAAAACATCATCGAGGCGGTACAGGCCAAGGTGTCCAACTACATCGTCAAGCCCTTCACCGCGGAAACTCTGGGGCAGAAAATCAACAAAATCTTCGAATAACCACTCCGGTCGGCATGCCTGCGCTTGCCGACCGACCCAGGTCCCATGATCCGGTTCATCCTTCTCGCCCAGACCCCTCCCGAGGGCGACAGCAACGTCGCCCTTGACGATGAACGCCTGCAGGACAGCGTCCCCAAGGGCCTGCAAAAAGTCGAACTCGACCTGGACGACGCTCTTTTCCTCGAATTCGAGGAAAAGGAAGAAGACCCCGAGCCAGAACCCGTCGAATCCGCTCCCGAACCCGAGGCAACGGCCCTCGCTCCCGAAAATTCAGAAATCCCGGTCGCCAAAAGCCAAAAAAAATACTGGTTCTTCGGAATCGCGGCAGCGCTTTGCCTTTTGCTCGGGTCCGGCGGGGCCTATTTCTTCATGAAATCCGGGCCGCCTTATCCCGACGAACAAGCCACAGAAGCCCAAAAATCGGAAGAACAGCCGGCCCGCACGGACTCGGCGCCCGCAACGGACGAATCCTCGGAAAAAACGGCCACTCCAGAGCCCGAACAGCTGGATGTCTTCTCTCTTGAAGAATTTCACATCGAATACGACCTGGACGGCAAGACGCGGTTCCTGACCTGCCGCTTTTCCATACCCCACGCGACTCCTGTCATGCGTGCGGAATTGCAGGCGAAAACCCTGTTTGTCCGAGACGGTATTTATCGCTATCTGAAGAATTCGCCCCTTTCCTTCCTGGCCACTCCGGAGGAATCCGAAAAGCTGAAAGCGGACATCGCAACGGTCGTCAATCAAAACATGAAAAGCGGCCGGGTGTCGGAAATTCTTCTGGAAGAATACGTGGTGAAATAGATGGTCGACAACCTCAACCTCTCGACCTTGATCAGCCAGATCCCTGAAGCGCAGAAGCTCCATCATACACAGCTCGCGCATCCGGAAGTGCAGCAGGCCTTGGCGCAGGAAGCCGTTTTGCGCCGCCAAAGACTGGAAAAAAAACAGGTCGCCAAAAGCGAGGCAAGCGCCGCCGATACCGAGGTGGACCCCGAGGGGCACAACGACACGGCCCCGGAGCAAAATCTTGGAGAGCGCCGGAAACATCGTCCTGAAACCGAATTCGAATCAGATCAGGGTCACCTGATTGACACGCAGGTATAAATGAACCCTGAAATTTCGTACTGGATTCTCGCCGCGTCCACAGTGATGGAGATTGTGCTCATCGCCCTCGCCGTTTTTTTCTACAACAAGCTGAAACAGTCGGAACTGCTGGTGCGCTCGCTGCAGGACAGGCAAGATGAATTCTTGCAAAAACTGGACATGAACGCCCGCCTGGAAAAGGAAATCATCGGCACCTTCACCAAGCGCCAGGAGGAGCTGACCGCTCTGGAAGAAAAACTGCACTACAGGGCGGTGGAAATGCGCCGCCTGCTCGAACAGGCTGAAAATTTCACCAAATCTCCGCAATTTCTAAGGCAAACAATCCTGAGCGGGTTCAAGCGCGGTCAATCGGCAGAAGCCCTGGCTCAATCCACGGGCCTGAGTGTCGACGAGGTCGAGCTCATCCTTGACCAAGCCAGGGTTTGAATACAAAGAAGCTGCCAGGCCTGCGCATCCCTGCCCTTCGGACGCCGATTGCCCGTCCTTGCGCCTCCGACGACAAGTCTTCCTGCAATCGAACCCAATAAAATCTTCCATGAGCACACACCTCTTCCCCATATCTCCGGACAAACCTTGGCTCGCCCCTCTTGCGGGATTCTCGGATCTTCCCTTTCGCCTCCTCTGTCATGAACAGGGCTGCCGCACAGGCGTGACGGAAATGGTCAGCGCCAAGGGTCTCATCTACCAAAGCCCCGGCACCAATGAACTGTTGCTGACGTGCGAGCAGGACAACCCCCTGATCGTACAGCTTTTCGGGTCCGAGGAGCCCTTTCTCGTCAAGTCCATTGAACGCTTGCGAGAGAGAGGCTTCCGCTATTTCGACCTCAACTGCGGATGTCCGGTGCGCAAGGTCGTAAAGACGGGCAGCGGCGCGGCCCTGCTCAAAGATCCCGAACATCTCCTGCGCCTCGCCAAAGCCATGATCTCCGCCGCGGAGCCCGGCTGCGTGGGGTTCAAGATCCGCCTGGGGTGGCACGTCGCCCAGCCGGTCTACCTGCCGCTGGCCAAGGAACTCGAGGCGCTTGGAGCGGGGTGGTTGACCATGCACCCCAGATTCGGAGCCCAGGGGTTCACCGGGCACGCCGACTGGTCGCATCTGAAAATACTCAAAGACAGCGTCGGAATGCCTGTGGTCGCAAGCGGCGACCTTTTCCTGGCCGAGGACGGTTTCAGGTGCGTGGCGGAAACAGGTGTCGACAGCCTCATGTTCGCGCGCGGAGCGCTGAACGACCCGACAATCTTTTCACGATACCTGAGCTTGCGCAAAAATGAGACGCCGGAAGATAAATCGAGCACGTCGATGATCGCGCTGATTCGAAGACTTTCGGAGCTCTATGAACAGCACGGCATGCATCGCCTCGGGCTCCTGAAAATGCGGACCCTGGTGCCCAGATTCCTGAAAGGCCTCCCCGGAGCGCGCGCGCTGCGCCGCGACATCGTTTTCTGCACGTCATGGGATGACGTATTCACCATTCTTGAGAGCTGCTTGGCTCAACCGGAGGAACAATGAAACTCATCGTCGCGGAAACGGCTGGATTTTGCATGGGCGTGGATATGGCGCTGCACAAGCTCGACAAAGCCCTGTCCACCGCTCCCCGGGGGGCGGCAATCCACACGCTGGGACCGATCATTCACAATCCCCAGGTACTGGCCCGATATAGAAGCCAAGGCGTATCGCAAACGGATGGGACCAAGCCATTGAAGGCTGGGGACATCGTCGTGATACGCGCTCACGGCATCCCGAGGCAGATGCAAGAGGCTCTGGAGCGGCAAGAAATCGCCATCGTGGACGCTACCTGTCCAAAAGTGAAGAAAGCCCAGGTCCTCATTCAGCGGCAGTCAGAGCAGAACAAACATCTGCTCCTCTTCGGTGAACGCGATCATCCGGAAGTCCGCGGCCTGGTGAGTTACGCCGCGACGTTCACGATTTTTGAAAGTCTCGAAGAACTGCAAGGCAAAAAACTCGATCCCTCAACCAGCTATTTTCTGGCGGCGCAGACAACACAGGACAGGGAATTCTTCAACGCCATCCGCGCATACCTTGTCGCGAATATCGACGCCGACATGACCATTCTCGACACGATCTGCATGGCCACCAAAGACAGGCAGGAGGAAGTGCGGGAGTTGTCGCACAAGGTTGAGGCCATTGTCGTCGCCGGAGGCAAAGACAGCGGCAATACGCGACGTTTGGCGCAAATAGCTCAGGAGTCGGGCATATACACCGTTCACGTCGAAACCTCTGTCGAGCTGCCCCTAGACGATCTCGGCAAATTTTCAAGCATCGGTTTGACGGCGGGAGCGTCCACGCCGTCCTGGATCATCCAGGATGTGGCCGAAGCTCTGCGGGGGATCGCGGACAAGGCCAAGTGATGCGTACCCATTTCCCGGTGTGATTAAAAAAAAGACACCTGCTGCACGATGCTGACACCCGTGGAGGCGGCATCCATTCGTTGCTGCGGCGAAGAAGTGGCTGTTGAGGAAGGCAGGAAATGAAAAAGGATGGCGGCTGTTAAGCCCCATCCTAAGAGAAGAGAAAAAAAAGGTCCTGGCGACGACCTACTTTCCCACCAGTGGACTGGCAGTATCATCGGCGCTGGAGGTCTTAACTTCCGAGTTCGGAATGGAATCGGGTGGGTCCCC
>JBFWJY010000044.1:0-22473 GCA_050252955.1 Desulfomicrobium sp. | reverse complement strand
TTGTCCTTGGCTTCCAATTCCCTTAGTTTCCGTGACGATGCGCACGCATCGCGAACACTTCAACACACCGGAGACCCTTGATGTCCGAATCGCACGTGACCCTGACCCCCCTCGGCGGGCTGGGAGAGATAGGCATGAACTGCATGGCCCTGGAGACCGAGCAGAGCATGATCCTGGTGGACTGCGGGCTCATGTTTCCGGACGTCATCCTTTACGGCGTGGACGTGGTCATTCCGCGCATGGATTTTATCGTCAGCCGCAAGCACAAGCTCAAGGGCATCATCCTGACCCACGGTCACGAGGACCACATCGGCGCCCTGGCCTGGCTGGTCCCCTACCTGCAGCAGGTCCCCCTGTACGGCTCGGAGTTCACCCTGCGCCTGGCCATGAAACGCCTGCAGGAACGCAACCTCGAATCCCATGTGGATCTGCGCCCCGTGCGCGCCCGGGAACGGATCGATCTGGGCGAATTCGCCGTGACCTTCATGCCGGTCTGCCACAGCATCATCGAAGGCTTCGGCCTGGGCATCGAGACTCCGGCCGGGCGCATCGTGCATACCGGCGATTTCAAGATCGACCGCAATCCCCAGGGCGGACACGCCACCGATCTCGAAGCCTTCGCCGATTTCGCCCGCCAGGGCGTGCTGCTCATGCTCTCCGATTCGACCAACGTCGAACGTGAAGGCTTCTCCCTGACGGAACGGGAAATCCAGGATTCCCTGGACGAAGTCTTCACCGAGGCCAAGGGACGCATCCTGGTCACCCTCTTCGCCACCCACATTCAGCGCATGCAGGAGATCTTCGACCTCGCGGCCAAGCACGGACGCCGCGTGGCCTTCACCGGACGCAGCCTGGTCGCCAATATCGAGGTCGCCAAAGATCTTGGCCATCTGCGCTTCAACCGGGAAAACTCGTGCGACATGGAAGAGCTGGCCTACCTGGACGACGACAAGATCGTCATCCTGCTGACCGGCTCCCAGGGCGAACCCCTTTCGGCCTTGAGCCGCGTGGCGCGGTGCGAGCATCGTCAGATCAACATCCACCAGGGCGACACGGTGATCATGTCCTCGCGTTTCATTCCGGGCAACACCAGGGCCATCACTCGGGTCATCAACGACCTCTACCGTCACGGAGCCAGCGTCCTGTACGAGAAGGTGCAGGCCATCCACGCCTCGGGTCACGCCCACCAGGAAGAGCTGAAGATCATGCTCGACACGGTGCGTCCCAAATTTTTCGTGCCGGTGCACGGCGAATACCGCCACCTCTTCAAGCACGCCGAGCTGGCCGTGTCGCGGGGCATCGCCCCGGAAAGAGCCATCATCCTGGAAAACGGGCAGCCCGTGACCCTCTCTCCCACCAGTATCCGCCTGGAGGACGCGGTCTTCGCCGAATCCATCCTGGTCGACGGCAAGGGCGTGGGCGACGTCGGGCAGAGCGTGCTCAAGGAACGCCAGATCCTGGGCGGGGAAGGCCTCGTGATCGTGCTGCTGGTGCAGGACGAATTCGGAACCATCGTCTTCGGCCCCAGCATCCAGTCCAAGGGGTTCATCTTCGAACAGCATTTCGCCCACATCCTGGAAGACGCCAAGTGCATCATCCTCGACATCATGGAAGGCAACCCCGGCAGCGAAGCCTACAAGCTGGAGGAGAAAATCCGCTCATCCCTGCGCCGCTTCTTCCGCAAGGTTTTGGAGCGCGACCCCATAGTCATCCCCCTCATCGCGCGGGTCTGATTTTTTTCTTGCCAAGCCCGGACCTCTCGCGTACGGACTTCAGTTCTCAATCACACTCCACACGTCCGCGCCGTTGGTTTGGCCCATTCGGGCTCCCGTGGACGGAGGAAAAAAACCAAGGAGACCCAACATGGCTTATGTCAGTATGAAACAGATGCTGGAAACCGGAGTGCACTTCGGCCACCAGACACGCCGCTGGAACCCCAAGATGCGCCCCTTCATTTTCGGCGCGCGCAAGGGCATCCACATCATCGACCTGCAGCAGACCGTGAAGCTGTACCGCAAGGCCCACGACTTCATCGCCGACACCGTCGCCCGCGGCGGCAAGATCATCTTCGTCGGCACCAAGCGTCAGGCCCAGGACGTGATCAAGACCGAAGCCGAACGCTGCGGCATGTTCCACGTCACCAACCGCTGGCTCGGCGGCACGCTGACCAACTACCAGACCATCCGCACCAGCATCACCCGCCTGAAGAAACTCGAAAGCATGTTCGAGGACGGCTCCGTGAACCGCTTCCTGAAAAAGGAAGTCGTGCGCATGGAACGCGAAGTGACCAAGTTGAACCTGACCTTGGGCGGCATCAAGGACATGGAAGAACCGCCTGCGGCAGCCTTCATCATCGATCCCCACCGCGAAGAAATCGCGGTCAAGGAATGCCGCAAGCTGGGCATCCCGATCGTGGCCGTGGTCGACACCAACTGCGATCCCGACCTGATCGACTACATCATCCCGGGCAATGACGACGCCATCCGCGCCATCAAGCTCTTTGCCGGCGCCATGGCCGACGCGTGCATCGAAGGCGCCGCCAGCGCCAAGGACGCCCCGGTCGAGCCCAAGACCAACAAGGTTCCCGAAGTGGAGCTCCCGGCCGGTTCCGCCGAGCCCGAATCCGTAGATACAGACGAAGAGGTATAATACGATGAGCATCACCGCAGCAATGGTTAAGGACCTGCGCGAACGTACCGGCGTGGGCATGATGGATTGCAAGAAAGCGCTGACCGAATGTGATGGCGACGAAGAAAAGGCCATTGCCTGGCTACGCGAAAAGGGGCTGTCCAAGGCCGCCAAGAAAGCGGGTCGGGCCACCTCCGAAGGCCTGGTCACCGTCGTCGTCGCCGCTGACGGCAAGTCCGCAGCCATGAGCGAACTCAAGTGCGAGACCGACTTCGTGTCCAAGAACGAGGAGTTCATCGCCCTGGCCGAAGGCCTGGCCGCCCTCGCCCTGGAAAAGAAGACCGACAACGTGGAAGCGCTCCCCGCGGAAGCCTCCGACCTGACCGGACTCATCGGCAAGATCGGCGAAAACATGCAGGTCGGCCGCCTGGCCTACGTGGCTCTTTCCGGCGAAGGCGCCATCGGCACCTACGTCCACTCCACCAAGAAGCTGGGCGTCCTGGTCGAACTGACCGGCGCGGCCACTCCCGAACTGGCCAAGGACATCGCCATGCAGATCGCGGCGGCCAATCCCGTCTGCGTGACCCCCGACCAGATCCCTGCCGAAACCCTGGCCCAGGAAAAGGAAATCTACCTGAACCAGGCCAAGGAAGAAGGCAAACCGGCCCAGATCGCCGAGAAGATCGTCGAAGGCCGCATCCGCAAGTACTACCAGGAAGTCTGCCTGCGCGAGCAGGTCTTCATCAAGGACGACAAGAAGACCATCAAGGACCTTCTTGGGAAAAACGCCGACATCGCCCGGTTCTTCCGGTTCGCCATCGGCGCATAGGCAAAGGGCCGCAAGGCCCTTTTTTTTGGCCCTCAGATCGCCGGGCCCCGTCTTCGTCGCGCAGCACCCGCGCTGTTGCAGCGGATGCGCGAAATGGATATAGGATCATCCGAGAAGGAGGTCAGGACGCCCAGGCCTCCTTTTCGTTCACCGCTTACCCAGAGGTACCTAGCAATGGAGAAACTCCGATACGGCAGAGTGATGCTCAAGCTGAGCGGAGAGGCCCTGGCCGGAGAGCAGGGCTTCGGCATCGAACCCCAGACCATCCAGTCCATCTGTCGCGAACTGGCAGAAGCGGCCTCCCTTGGCGTCCAGCTGAGCCTGGTCATCGGCGGCGGCAACATTTTTCGAGGCGTGTCCGTCTCCTCCAAGGGCATGGACCGCGCCTCCGCCGACTACATGGGCATGCTGGCCACGGTCATGAACGCCCTGGCCGTGCAGGACGCCCTGGAAAAACTGGGCATCACGACCCGGGTCATGACCGCCATCGACATGAAGGAAGTGGCCGAGCCCTACATCCGGCGCAGAGCCATTCGCCATCTGGAGAAGGGGCGCGTGGTCATCTGCGCGGCCGGAACAGGAATCCCCTACTTCACCACCGACACGGCGGCGGCGCTTCGGGCCATGGAGCTCAAGTGCGAGGCCATCCTCAAAGGGACCAGGGTCAACGGCGTCTACGACAAGGACCCGGAAAAACACCCCGACGCGGTCATGTTCACGAAGCTGACCTATCTGGACGTGCTGCAGCGCCGCCTGCGGGTCATGGACTCGGCGGCCATATCGCTGTGCATGGACAACAAGCTCCCCATCGGGGTCTTCAACCTCTTCGTACCCGGGAACATCCAGCGCGTGGTCAGAGGCGAGGAAGTCGGAACAATCGTTCAAGGAGAATGACATGGAAAAGCACATTCAGGATTGCACGAACAGGATGCAGAAAAGCATCGACAGTCTGGAAAAGGATTTCTCCAAGCTGCGCACCGGTCGCGCCTCCACGGCCCTGGTGGACAGCATCCGGGTCGAATACTACGGAACCCCGACCCCGCTCAACCAGGTCGCGTCCGTCTCCATCCCCGACAGCCGCACCATCTCCATCGCGCCCTGGGACCGCAACGCCTTCAACAGCATCGAGAAGGCCATCATGAAGTCGGACCTGGGCTTGACACCCATCAACGACGGTCGCGCCATCCGCATCAACATACCGGTCCTGACCGAGGAACGCCGCAAGGACCTGGTCAAAATGGCCAAGAAATACACCGAGGACGCCAAGGTCGCCATCCGCAACGTGCGTCGGGACGTCAACGACGCCCTGAAGAAAATGCACACCGCCAAGGAAATCAGCGAAGACGACCTGCACAAGGCCCAGGACGAAGTGCAGAAGACCACCGACAACTTCGTCAAGAAGGCTGATGCGGTCCTGACCGAGAAAGAAAAGGAAATCATGGAGATCTAGATCCTATCCATGCCACCCCTCACCCATCTCGCCATCATCATGGACGGCAACGGACGCTGGGCCCGCGCCAGAGGTCTTGATCGCAGCGCCGGACACAAGGCCGGCACCGAAACCGCCCGCGAAATCGTCAGGGAGTGCCGCAAGCTCGGCATTCCCTTCTTGACCCTCTACACCTTCTCCAAAGAGAACTGGTCGCGGCCCAAGCAGGAGGTCGGCTTCCTGTTCGGCCTGCTCAAGGATTTCCTGAACCGGGAACTCCCTTCCCTGCTTGAGCAGTCCATTCGCCTGAACATCCTCGGAGACCTGGACGAGCTGCCCCTGGCCACCCGCCAGGCGCTGCGCCATGCGGTGGAAAAAACAGCCGGCTGCACGGCCATGAATCTGAACCTGGCCCTGAACTATTCTGGCAGGCTCGAAATCCTGCGCGCCTGCCAGGCCCTGATGAACAAGCGCATCGATCCCTCCAGGCTGACCGAGGACATGTTCGCATCCGAACTCTACACCTCGGGCATGCCTGATCCGGACCTGATCCTGCGCACCAGCGGCGAACTGCGGCTGAGCAACTACCTGCTGTTTCAAAGCGCCTACAGCGAACTGTATTTCACAGAGACCGCCTGGCCGGACTTTCACGCCCCGCAGCTGCACGCCGCTCTCGCAGAGTATGCTTCCCGGCAGCGCCGCTTCGGAAACACCGGAGAGAGCGAGGCATGAAGAGTCCCCATTTCAAGCGAGTCCTGACCTCCCTGCTGCTCCTGCCGCTCCTGGGCTGGGCCATTTTCAGCGGCGACCCGGTCCTGAGCATCGCCATAACGGTGGTGGCCTGTCTTGGGCTCATGGAATTCTACGCCATGTTCTGGCCGGGCGCGGAAAAGCCATTCTGGAAGATCCTGGGACTTGTTTTCGCGCTGGCCATGGTCTGGGCCCCTCTGACCTGGTCCGCGGCGGCCGTGGTCTGCGCGGCTCTTTTGGGGACAGCCGTTTCATTTTTGATCGCCCACGACCGATGCAAATCCCCGCAAGCCTTCGCGGACAGCCAGATCCTTCTTTTCGGGCTGCTGTATCTGCCCTTCATTCTGCGCCTCTTCCGAACCATTTCCGCCCCGGAGATCGCTCTGGTGCTCTTGACCACCTTCGCCGCAGACACCGGAGCCTACTACGCGGGCAGTTTGATCGGAGGCCCCAAGATATGGCCGTCGATCAGCCCCAAAAAGACCTGGGCCGGAAGCCTGGGCGGGCTTTGCTTCAGCGTCCTGATCTGCACGATCATCGGCCTCGCGTTGGGGACCGCGCACTGGACGAGCTTCGCCCTGCTCGGAGCGGGCCTGAACATCGCGGCGCAGCTGGGCGACTTTTTCGAATCCGCCCTCAAGCGCTGGCGCGGGATCAAGGATTCCGGCAAGATCCTCCCCGGCCACGGAGGCATCCTGGACCGCATCGACAGCCTTCTGTTCGCCCTGCCCCTGTACTGCGGGCTGGCCGCCCTGTTCCACTTTTTCGCCTAGCCCACGCCATGAAGTATATCTCAGGTCTCTTTTCACCGATTTTCGAGCGTTCCGGCCAGCGCACGCTCGCCATTCTAGGCAGCACTGGCTCCATCGGCGCGAGCGCGCTCAAGGTCGTGGCCAAGAACAGGGACGACCTCAAGGTCGTGGCTCTGGCCGGGGCCCGGAACATGGAGCTGCTCGCCCGGCAGGCGACGGAGCTGCGCCCGGACTACCTCGGCGTCCTCGATGACGAAAAGGCCGCCGAGCTGCGAGCGCTGCTTCCGACGCGATACCGCCCGCGCATCCTTGTGGGCCAGGACGGCTACACGGCCATGGCGACCCTGCCCGAGGCGGACCTGATTCTGGCCGCCCAGGTCGGAGCGGCCGGGCTGGTTCCGGCCCTGGCTGCCGCACGCGCCGGCAAGGTGCTTTGCCTGGCCAACAAGGAGGCCCTGGTTCTGGCCGGAAACCTGTTCCGCGAGACCTGCCGGACCAGCGGGGCCGTCGTTCTCCCCGTGGACTCGGAACACAACGCCCTCTTCCAGGCCCTGGCCGGTCACGATGGCAGGCAGGCCCGCCGCCTGATCCTGACCGCCTCGGGCGGACCTTTTCGCACCAAGAGCCTGCGCGAGATAGAAGCCGTCACCCCGGCCCAGGCCCTGAAACACCCCAACTGGTCCATGGGCGCAAAAATTTCCATCGACTCCGCGACCATGATGAACAAGGGGCTTGAAATCATCGAAGCCGTGCATCTCTACGGCGCGGCGCTCGGCGAAGTGGACGTGGTCGTGCATCCGCAGTCCATCGTCCACTCTCTGGTCGAATACGAGGACGGCTCGCAACTGGCCCATCTGGGCATGCCCGACATGGAAATCCCCATCGGGTACTGCCTGGGCTATCCCAAGCGACTGCGCATCGACCTCGAACCCCTTGATCTGGCGCGCATCGGCACCCTGACCTTCGAAGCCCCGGACACCGAGCGCTTCCCCTGCCTGGATCTGGCGCGCCGGGCTCTCGACGCCGGACCAGGCCACCCGGTGGTGCTCAACGCCGCCAACGAAATCGCGGTGCAGGCCTTTCTGGACGGACGCATCTCCTTTCCGGGCATCGCGCGCCTCATCGAACGGATGCTGGCCAAACATTCCTTGACCTGCATGCACGATCTGGAGGACATCTTGAACCTTGACAGACAAACACGAACCTTGGCGGAAGAGGCCATAGGAAAAGGCGAATGGTAACAAGCGTTCTGGCGGTGGTGGTGGTCCTGGGCGGCCTGATTTTCTTTCACGAGCTGGGTCACTTCGTGGTCGCGCGCGGCATGGGCATGGGTGTGAGCGTCTTTTCCCTGGGCTTCGGGACCCGGCTCTTCGGCTTTACGCGCGGCAAGACCGACTACCGGGTCTGCGCGTTTCCCCTGGGCGGATACGTGCAGCTTGTAGGCGAAACAGTGGACGCCGAGCTTCCCGAAGGCTTTGAGCCCGAGGAATCCTTTTCGCGCCGTCCGCCCTGGCAGCGCATGCTGGTCGTGCTGGCCGGTCCGGTCTTCAATTTCCTGCTGGCCTGGCTCATTTTCTGGGGCCTGGCCTACAGTCAGGGCGTACAGGAGCTGCTGCCGGTCATCGGACAGGTGACCAATTCGAGCGCCGCCGAGGAAGCCGGGATCGTGCCCGGCGATCAGGTCATAGAGATCGACGGCGTGGAGATCACTGTCTGGGAAGACCTGGTCGAACGCATCGAAGCCAATCGGGGGGGGGCCATGTCGCTGACCCTCATGCGCGGCAACGAACTCTTTTCCGTCAACGTCACTCCGCGCTTGCAGGAAAAACGCAATCTTTTCGGCGAAGTCAAAACCATGCCCATGCTCGGCATCGCGCCCAAGGGCGAAGTCCTGACCCGCGAACTGGGCCTTTTCGCAGCCGCAGTCCAGGGCGGACGCCAGATCTGGGAAGTGAGCGGCCTCATGGTCATGGGCATCGTCAAGCTCATTGAACGGGTCATCCCCTTGACGGACATGGGCGGGGTCATCCTCATCACCGAGATGATCCACAAGGAAGCCCAAAACGGCCTGATCAACCTGCTGGCCCTGACCGCGCTGATCAGCATCAACCTGGGCATCCTGAACCTTTTGCCCATCCCCGTGCTCGACGGCGGGCATATCCTCTTTTTCTTTCTGGAAACCGTCACCGGGCGTCCCTTGAGCCCGCAGGTGCAGCAGGCGGCGCTCAAAATCGGCATGATGCTGCTCCTGATGCTCATGATCCTGGCCACGTTCAATGATATCCTCAGACACTTCAGATAGCCCCCGCCTCGTGCTGAACTGCGCCGAGGAACGCATCCAGGTCGTTCTCGGTTCGGCCGGCGAGGTCATGTTCTGCGAGGAAATCCTCTGCCCGGGCCAATCCATCCGCCACCTGCCCACGGCCATCGAACGCGCGCTGCGGTCGCGCGGCATCCGGCCCCGCGACCTGGCGGGCATCGCCTGCGTGCGCGGCCCGGGTTCGTTCACGGGCCTGCGCATCGCGCACGCGGCCATGCACGGTCTGTCCCGGCCTCACGCCATCCCCATGGCCGGATTGCAGTACCTGGAGATTCTCGCCGACCAGGCCGCCCCTTTCGCGCAAAACAGGGAGCTGTGGATTCTGACCTATGCCCGCAAGGGCCAGGTCTACATCCAGGGGTTCCAGGCCGGCGCTTCCCTCGGGCCCGTGCGCCCGCTCCCCGTGGCCCAAGCGCGGGACCTGCTTCTGAGGCGATGCGAAGGCATCTTCCTGCTGGGCAGCGGTCTGCGCAAGAATCCGGAGCTACCCGCCCTGCCGGGCGCGATCGCTCTGCCGCCAACCCTCGACACGCCCCTGCCTCCCGCCCTGCTCCGCGCAGCATGCGCGGCCACGTATACCGATCGGCCTCCGCAGCCCCTGTATCTGCGCAAGTCCGACGCCGAGGACAATCTGGACGCCATCGCCGTCTCGCGCGGCATTCAGGTCGACGAGGCCCGCAAACACATCCCCGACTTCGAATAGCCTGTCCGACATTTCGTGTCGGACAAAATTCTTCTAAAGATATTTTTCCTCCAGCCGATCTAGTCATCAAGAACACGGAGCACAGCCCTGCACTGCTCGATCCAAAGGCAAGGAAGCCGCTAATCTTTCAAGGAGGAATTTTTATGTCACTCGTTATCAACCACAACCTGATGGCCATGAACGCTAACCGCAACCTGGCGGCCGCGTACGGCAACCTCTCCACGTCCGTCAGCCGTCTGTCCTCGGGCCTGCGCATCACCACCGCCGCCGACGACGCGGCGGGACTGGCCATTCGCGAGCTCATGCGCGCCGATATCGCATCCATCAACCAGGGTGTCAGAAACGCCAACGATGCCATCTCCATGATCCAGACCGCCGACGGCGCGCTTGGCGTCATCGACGAAAAGCTGATCCGCATGAAGGAACTGGCCACCCAGGCGGCCACCGGCACCTACAACTCGGACCAGCGCCTGATCATCGACTCGGAGTACCAGCAGATGGCCTCGGAAATCACCCGAATCGCCAACGCCACGGACTTCAACGGCATCTACCTGCTGAACGGCAATCTTTCCGCAACCGACGGCAACAAGGCCGTGGCTGACTGGAACGCAGACCACGACGGATCCGGCCTGGCATCGACCGGTCCCTTGAAGGTGCACTTCGGCACGGGCAACGACTCCGCCGAGGACTACTACTACATCGCCATCGGCAACGCGACCGCTTCCGCCCTCGGCGTCGGCAACGCTTCAGACGCAACTACGGCAAACGGAACGCACGGCGTAGCATCCGGCGGCTTCAGCATCTCCACCCAGCAGGGCGCGCAGGAAGCCTTGGCCGCCCTCAACGCGGCCATCACCTCCAAGGACAACATCCGCGCCAACCTCGGCGCCTTGCAGAACCGCCTTGAGAACACCATCACCAACCTGCAGATCCAGGCCGAGAACCTCCAGGCCTCCGAGTCCCGGATCTCCGACGCCGACGTGGCCACGGAAATGACCAACTTCGTGCGCAACCAGATCCTGACCCAATCCGCGGTGGCCATGCTCTCCCAGGCCAACACCCTGCCGCAGATGGCCTTGCAGCTCATGCAGGGATAGTGGACGTGTCGTGAACCCTGTTCCCCGGCCGGGTCGCGGAAGCGGCCCGGCTTTTTTTACCCCCGGATGGTGATTCTGGCACCAGGTTTGCTCGAAGCGTGAGTAGATTCGTCCAACCCAACGAACCAGAGGAATGACATGGCTGATGACCTGACCAGTTCACTTGTTTCCGGATCGATCCGTTTCACGGGCCTTGGCTCGGGCACGGACTTCGACTCCATGGTCACCAAGCTCATAGAAGTCGAACAGGTCCGCACCAAGCGGCTCGAATACTGGCGCGCGGGCTGGGAAGCCAAGAGCGAGGCCTTCGACACGCTGTCCGCGACCATGCTCTCCCTCAAAACGTCCCTGGATTCCATGAACACCACGGACGAATTCCTGGTCAAAAACGCCCTCTCCTCCAACTCCATCGCCGTGACCGCCACGGCGGGCAGCAGCGCGGAAGAAAGTACCCATCAGGTCGACGTGCTCTCCCTGGCGACCAACGACATGCACATGGGGGCGGAAATTTTTTCCTCTCCGGACGCGGTGATCAGCGGGGGGGCCGACGGCACCTTCGTTTTCACGGCCGGCTCGCGCCAGATCGCCGTGAACGTCACCGGCACCACGACGCTGTCCCAGTTCGCAAGCCTGATCAACAACGACGCGGACAACCGTAATTACGTCCGCGCCAGCGTGGTCAACGACGGCAGCGGATACCGCCTGCAGATCAGGGGCATGGACCTGGGCGCGGGCAATGACTTCATTGTCGACGACACGGAAACCTCGGCCAATCTGCTCCTGAATTTCGGCCAGGACCGGTTCATCGAAACCCAGAACGCAGGCAACGCCAAGCTGCGGGTCGACGGATTCCCCATCGACCCGCCCACGGCGACAAGCGATGTGCTCAAGGCCACCTTCACCGGCAAAGCGACAACCGACACGTTCACCACCACCGACGGAACGTTCAAGTTCGCCTACGACGGCACCCTGTATTCCGTCGATGTCACGAGCGCGGACACCTACGCATCACTGGCTGGAAAGATCAACACTGCTGCTGGATCCTCCGGGCTCGTGGCCACAGCCACCGACGTATCGGGCAACGTCGAACTGACCCTCGAAGGCGTGGCGGGCTCGGACAAACAGATCACCATCATCAATTCCCCCGGGACCACCATCGGCGAGTTGCAGCCAGGGGTCTTCACACAGACTCAGGGAGCCACCGACGGCTACTTCGAGCGGAAGGGGAACTCCATTTCCGACATCATCCCCGGTGTGACCATGAACCTGGCCAGCACCGGCAGCACGACCATCACCACCAGCCTCGACCCGGAAGCCGTGACCGAGAAGGTGCGGACCTTCGTCGAAGCGGTGAACAGCGTGCTGCAGGAGGTCAAGAACCAGACCCAGGTCACCTCCGTGGGCGAAAATGTTTCCGGCTCCCTTTTGACCGGCAACTACGGTCTGCAGATGATCCAGCAAAAACTCAAAAACATCCTGGCGGAAAAGGGGGTCGGTTTCGATTACGACATGGACGCCATCGTCTCCCTGGGCAGCGTGGGCATCACCACGGACACCGTTCAGGGATCGCCGACCTTCGGCATGCTCGTTTTCGACGAAAGCGCCTTTTCCGCGGCGCTGAGCACCGATCCCGACGCCGTGGCCAGACTCTTCAGCGCCGACCAATACCCTTCGACCAAGGAAATGGTGGACGGCGTCGCCGTGGAATCCTCGAATTTCAAATTCGAATCCTCCATCAAGGGCATCACGGGCGCCGGCGAGTACGCGGTGCAGTACACCGTGGACGCAAGCGGAACAATAACCTCCGCCAGCATCAACGGATATGCCGCCAGCATCGACGGCACGAAAATCGTGGCCACCGGAGAGGGAAATCCCGCGCGCGGCCTTTCCCTCGAAATCATCAACCTGACGGCGGGGTCCTATTCCGGTTCGGTGCAGATCAAATCCGGCAAGACGGAGGAACTGATCCAGGAAATCAAGAAATTGACCGACCCCCTGTCCGGCACCCTGGAAATCCTGAAGGACAACTATCAGGACATCATGGATTCCATCGACGAAAAGATCGCCTACGAAGAGCGGCGCCTGGCGCTTCTTGAAAAGAACCTGCGTCTGCGATTCGCCAACCTGGAAGCCGTGCTGGGCAATTACAACAACATCTCCACCCAGATCAGTTCGCAAATCAAGAGCCTCTCCGGCTCGTCATCATAAGGAGACCGCACCATGCACAAAGCCGCCAACGCCTACATGCAGACCCAGGTCACAACCACCACCCCCGGCCATCTTGTGGTCATGCTCTACGATGGGGCCATCACCTTTCTGGAGCAGGCCAAGCAAGAAATCCTGGCCGGCAACCACGCCAAGAAGGGCATCCTCATCTCCCAGGCCCTGGACATCATCGCCGAGCTCGACGGCTCGCTGAACACCGAAAAGGGCGGCGAAATCGCCCTGAACCTGCACAAGCTCTACATCTACTGCAACACCCGCCTGCTGCAGGCCAATCTGAAGATGGACACGGTCCTCGTGGACGAGGTGATCGGGATTCTGTCATCCTTCCGCTCCGCCTTTTCGGAGATTTCGAAAAACCAGCCCCCCTCGTCACCGGCCAAAGCCGCGGCCTATTACGCCAGATAGGCCTGAACTCCGTGTCATGCCCGTCATGTAAGGCACGCAATCTGCAAAACTTTTCCCCGATCACACTTCAACAGGGAAAACATGCATGTGCGGCATAGCCGGTTTTTTCAATCCGGAGGGAATTTCCCCGGATACCAGCGTTCTCGAATCCATGACCCAGGCCCTGGCCCATCGCGGGCCGGACCACCAGGGAGTGTACCAGGACCGGCGTTGCGCATTGGGATACAGGCGCCTGAGCGTCATTGATCTGACGGGAGGCAACCAGCCCATGGTCCATGCCCCAACCGGCACGGTGCTGGTCTTCAATGGCGAAATCTACAATTATCAGACGCTGCGCGCCGAACTCGCAAGCCTGGGCCACGTTTTCCACAGCCACTCGGACTCGGAAGCGCTTCTCGCGGCCTACGTACAGTGGGGGGAAGGCTGCCTGCGCCGCCTGGCCGGCATGTTCGCGTTCGCGGCCTGGAACCCCAAGGACGGATCGCTCTTCCTGGCCCGGGACCGCATGGGCAAAAAGCCTCTCTTCCACGCCACCCTGCCGGACGGCACCCTGGTCTTCGCCTCGGAGATCAAATCCATACTGCGCTTTCCCGGCGTGCGGCGCAGCATGAACGTTCTGGCCATGGACCGCCTGCTGGACTACGGCTTCAACCTCGCCCCCGACACTTTCCTGAAAGAGATCAAGCAGGTTCCACCCGCCCACATCCTCTTCGCGAACAGCTCAGGGCAGACGCTCCGCCCGTACTGGGACATTCCCATGGAAGGCCCGACCGCGAACATCTCCGTGGATGACGCGGCCGAGGGACTGCGCCATCACCTGGTCGAAGCCGTGCGCTGCCGCCTGGTGGCCGACGTACCCGTGGCCTCCTATCTGAGCGGCGGCATTGATTCGAGCAGCGTGACCGGGCTCTACGCGCACCTGTCCAACGCTCCGGTGCACACCCTGTCCATCGCGTTCCAGGACGCGGGGTACGACGAGCGCCATTTCGCGCGCATGGTCTCAAGCTCCTTCGGAACCACCCATCACGAATTCCTGTGCTCGATAGAGGAACAGGAAATCGAAAAGCTGGTCTGGCATCTGGAAGCGCCCCTGGTGACCCTGCTCAACCTTCCGCTGTATCTGCTTTCCAAGCAGATTCGGGACATGGGCTTCAAGGTGGTCCTTTCCGGGGACGGGGCCGACGAAATCCTGGGAGGTTACGATTACTTCAAGCTCATAAAGCTCATGGACTTCATCGGCAGAAACGAGAACATCGGGCGCGCCAATCTGTTGCGCCGGGTCTTTCCCGACCTCGCTTCCCCGCAGCAGGCCTGGATGCGGTACGCGGCCCTGAAAGGCTACCCAGTCGCGCACCCGGCCCTGCCGTACCGGTTCCAGGCCTTCCAGCTCAAGGGCCGGCTCATGTCCGACGCCTTCATCGACAGGCTCCTGCCCGTGATAGGGGCGCGGGACGAGGAACTGCCCAGCGTTCCAGGCGCCAGGTCCCTCATGGATCAGGCCCTGTATCTGGAAAGCAGGATGCGCCTGCCCAATCTGACCCTGGCCCTGGCCGACACCATGAGCATGGCCAATTCCGTCGAACTGCGCTCCCCTTTCATGGATCACCGGCTGGTGGAGTACGTCTTCTCCCTGCCCGCGCATTTCAAGATGCGCGGCCTGAACGAAAAATCCCTGCTCAAAAAAAGCTTCCAATCATTCCTGCCTCCGGACATATGCCGGCGGCGCAAACAACCCCTGGCTCCTCCAAGCAAGTGGTTCGTGCGCAAGTTCAGAGGCTTTATCGGCGACATCCTCTCTGCCGCCACCGTTCGCGACAAAGGATATTTCCGCCCCGAATTCACGGACCACATGCTCGGCGAATTCGACGCGGACAGCCCCATGGACTACAGCGGCGTGATCATTGTCGCCCTCTTCGTGCACCTCTTCGACGATCTCTTCCTGTCCTGCAAATCCTGACGCGGTTGCTAATCGGAACAAGAGCGGGTATCAGCCTTCTCGCAAGAGGAGTACGCATTTACCATGAACATCACCTGTCCCCAGTGCGGTTTCGAACGCACTGTCAGCGAAGAAAAACTGCCTCCCAAAGCGGTCATGGCCACGTGTCCAAAATGCCGGCATCGCTTCAAATTCCGCGAGATCACTCCGCCCGGCGCGGCCGAACAGCCGCCCGAACCCGTCCTTGACAACACGCCGGTCGCGCCTGCGGACCGGGACATCCCGAACCAGCAGGCGGACCAGGCCCGACCTGAGCCGCCGAAGCACGCCCAGGACCTGCCGCCCGCGCCGCCGCAGGACGAGGATCTGTGGAGCGAACTGGCCGCTCTGAAAGAGGAGGACGAAGAGCCCTACGTCGAGCATCGTCCGGAACCATCCCTGCCGCTCTGGGAAAAGGTCGACTCCGGCTATCCCCGGGCCTTTGCCCAGACCTTCCTGGACGTGCTCGCCAGACCCAAGGCTTTCTTCTCGGCCATGCCAGTAGGCCACGGCATTCTCAAGCCCCTGCTCTTTTTCCTGATCATCATCGAGGCCGTGGCCTTGTCCCAGGCTGCGTGGCAGCTCCTGGGAATCCTCCCGCCCAGCATGCTCACGGAAGATCTGGGTCGGTCTCTCCAGGCGGCGCTGGTACTCGTGCTGTATCCCCTTGAAGTCTGCCTCTTCCTGTTCCTCGACACCGCCATCAACCACTTCTTCCTGCGGCTCTTCAAAGCGGACACCAAGGGCTTCGAAGGCACCTTCCGGGCCGAAGCCTACAGCGCGGCTCCCATGCTGCTCATGATCGTCCCCTATATCGGCCTGCCCTTGGCCATGATCGGCGTGGTCGTGTACAAGTTCCTTGGCCTTCGACACGTGCACGGCGCCACAAGCAAACAGGTGCTGGCCGTCCTCGTGCTGCCCATGCTTCTGGCCATGACCGTGGCCATCGTGCTGACCCTCTTGACCGGAGGGGCCTGATGCGCGGTTTCAAAGCGTTGTTGCGTCTGGCCTTGAACAGGCGCGAAGAGCGCGAACCGCGCGGAGTCAGGGACAGGCGGCAGGGAAAATCCAAGGCCCGGACCAGGGACTCCAAGGACAAGATGACCTCGCTTCTGGACGCCGAACCTCCCACGCATACCCTGCAGTAGGCATTTTCAACCCTTGACTTGACAATGGCAACCATTAGGACAAGCCTTCGGCTTTCCCGTTTTCAACGGGCCTTGCGATGCCCACGGCTCGGCAAGGCCCGCATCACCCCGACGAACCCCAGCGTTCACATGAGGCAACCATGATCGGTATTTCAAAATTATACTGCGGCACGGTGGAACCTTCCGACGCCCTTCGCTACGGACGCAATTCCGCCCAACTCCCCTCCCATCTGCTGCAGTTCGCCAAGGACAAAAAACCCGTTGTGGTCTGGAACATGACCCAGCGCTGCAACCTCAAATGCGTGCACTGCTACGCCCACGCCGTGGAACCGAGCAACCACAAGGACCCCATCTCCACGGATCAGGCCAAGGCCATGATCGACGACCTGGCGCAGTTCGGCGCGCCGGTCATGCTCTTTTCCGGCGGCGAGCCCCTGGTGCGCGAAGACCTGGTCGAGCTGGCCAAGTACGCCACGTCCAAGGGCATGCGCGCGGTCATCTCCACCAACGGCACCCTCATCACCAAGGCCAAGGCCAAGGAGCTGAAGGAAGTCGGGCTGTCCTACGTCGGCATCTCCCTGGACGGCGCCGAGGCCGTGCACGACAAGTTCCGCGGCGTGACCGGCGCCTACAAGCAGGCCCTTAAAGGCGTGGAGAACTGTCAGGCCGAAGGCCTCAAGGTGGGCCTGCGGTTCACCATCAACAAGCGCAACGCCTCGGAAATCCCGCACCTCTTCGGTCTCATCGAATCCCTGGAAGTGCCGCGCATCTGCTTCTACCACCTGGTCTATTCCGGCCGCGGCTCCGAGCTCATCAAGGAAGACCTGGACCACGCCGAGACCCGCGCCGTGGTCGACCTGATCATGGACCGCACCCGGGACCTGCACGACCGGGGCAAGCCCAAGGAAGTGCTGACCGTGGACAACCACGCCGACGGCCCCTACGTCTATTTCCGCATGCTCAAGGAAGACCCCAAGCGGGCGGCCGAGGTGCTCGAACTTCTGAAGATGAACGAGGGCAATTCCTCGGGACGCGGCATCGGCTGCATCTCCTGGGACGGCTCCGTGCACGCGGACCAGTTCATGCGCCACCACACCTTCGGCAACGTGCTTGAGCGCCCCTTCTCCGAAATCTGGACGGACGAGAACATCGAACTGCTGCACAAGCTCAAGGACAAGCGCCCCCACGTGAAGGGCCGCTGCGCCACCTGCCGCTTCCTGAACATCTGCGGCGGCAACTTCCGCGCCCGCGCCGAAGCCTACTACGACGACTTCTGGGCCCACGACCCGGCCTGCTACCTGACGGACGAGGAAATCACCGGCGAGAAGCTCTAGGAGATACGGCATGCTGACATTCCATCGCGGCCGCAGGCTGCGTTCTTCCAAGGCCATGCGGGATCTGGTGCGCGAAAGCCGCCTTTCCCGCGACGACCTGATCCAGCCCTACTTCGTGGTCGAGTCCGACGCGGATTTCCGCAAGCCCATCGCCTCCATGCCGGGACAGTTCCAGCTGGGCCTGAACCGGCTCATGGACGAGGTGGCCGGGGCCGTGGACGCAGGCCTCAAGAGCCTCATCCTGTTCGGCATCCCAGTGGACAAGGACCCGGCCGGCTCCCAGGCCTATGCCGAGAACGGCATCGTCCAGCAGGCCATCCGCCGCTTGAAGGACCGCTGGCCCGAACTCGTCGTGGTCGCCGACACCTGCCTGTGCGAGTACACCTCCCACGGGCACTGCGGCCTGGTCTCACCCGAAGGCGAGGTCAAGAACGACCCGACCCTGGCCCTCCTGGCCCGCGCGGCCGTGGCCCAGGCCAAGGCCGGAGCGGATATCGTGGCCCCCTCGGACATGATGGACGGCCGTGTGGCCGCCATCCGCCAGGCTCTGGACGAGGAAGGGTTCGTGAACACGCCCATCATGTCCTACGCCGTCAAGTACTCCTCGGCCTTCTACGGCCCCTTCCGCGACGCGGCGGAAAGCGCGCCGAAGTTCGGGGACCGCAAGACCTACCAGATGGACCCGGCCAACTGGCGCGAAGGGCTGCGCGAGGCGGCCGCCGACGTGGAGGAGGGCGCGGACATCCTCATGGTCAAACCGGGCCTGCCCTACCTCGACGTCATCCGCCTGGTGCGCGACAACTTCGACCTGCCCGTGGCCGCCTACCAGGTCAGCGGCGAGTACAGCCAGATCAAGGCCGCCGGACAGCTCGGCTGGATCGACGAGACGGCCGTGGCGCTGGAGAGCCTCATCGCCTTCAAGCGCGCGGGCGCGGACCTCATCCTCTCCTACTTCACCCAAGACCTGCTCAAGGCGGGACACGTATAATGCACAACCATCCCCATCACGGCGCAGGCGGCCCCGGACTGGACGGGCCCAAGGCCGGACATCCGGGCGCGAAGCCCGGAGGCCACCCCGGCGGCATGGTCACGACCCTGGCCGATGGCACGCCCGCCTGCAAGCTCATCGCCTGGGAAGTGACCCGCTCCTGCAACCTGGCCTGCAAGCACTGCCGGGCCGAGGCGCACCTGGAACCCTACGAGGGCGAACTGGACACGGCAGAGGCCAAGGCCCTGATCGACACCTTCCCCCAGGTCGGCAACCCCATCATCATCTTCACCGGTGGCGACCCCATGATGCGCGCCGACGTCTACGAGCTCATCCGCTACGCTACGGACAAGGGCCTGCGCTGCGTCATGTCGCCCAACGGCACCCTCATCACCCCCGAGACGGCGGAGAAGATGCGCGAGGCCGGGGTGCAGCGCTGCTCCATCTCCATCGACGGCCCCGACGCGGAAAGCCACGACGAGTTTCGCGGCGTAGCGGGCGCCTTCGACGCCTCCATGCGCGGCATAGAGTACCTCAAAGACGCCGGCATCGAGTTCCAGATCAACACCACCGTGACCCGCGCCAACCTCGGCAGCTTCAAGCAGATCTTCGACCTGTGCGAACGCATCGGCGCCGCGGCCTGGCACATCTTCCTGCTCGTGCCCACGGGCCGGGCCGCCCAGCTCGGGGCCGAGGTCATTACCGGCCAGGAGTACGAGGACGTGCTCAACTGGTTCTACGATTTCCGCAAGACCACCAAGATGCATTTGAAGGCCACCTGCGCGCCGCACTACTACCGCATCATGCGCCAGCGCGCCAAGGAGGAGGGCATCCCCGTCACGCCCGAGAACTTCGGCCTCGACGCCATGACGCGCGGGTGCCTCGGCGGCACGGGCTTCTGCTTCATCTCCCACGTCGGCCAGGTCCAGCCCTGCGGCTACCTGGAACTCGACTGCGGCAACATCCGCGCCACGCCCTTCCCGGAAATCTGGCGGACCTCGAAACAGTTCCTGCAGTTCCGCGACCAGAAGCAGTACGAAGGCAAATGCGGCGTCTGCGAATACCACAAGGTCTGCGGCGGATGCCGGGCCCGCGCCCACTCCATGGACAACAACTACATGGGCGAAGAGCCGCTGTGCACGTATGCGCCCAAGCTTTTGGAGCGGATGAAGTAGGAGGAGATGCGGGGCGCCGCCCCGCGCCCCGCCAGGGGCGAGCCCCTGGACCCGAACTGGGGGTTGGCAAACAGGAGCAACGGCCTGCACAGGAGACGAGGAGCGCATGGACGATTTCGACAAGAAGATACTGGACATCATCCAGACGGGCTTTCCGCTGGAATCCCGGCCCTACGAGAACATCGGCCGGCAGGTGGGCCTGACCGAGGCCGAGACCCTGGCCCGGGTGCGGGCCCTGACCGAAAAAGGCGTGATCCGCCGCATCGGGGCCAATTTCCAGTCCAAGAAGCTGGGCTGGCACTCCACCCTGTGCTCGGCAGCCGTGCCCGAGGACAAGCTCGACGAGTTCATCGCCGAAGTGAACAAGCTCCCCGGCGTGACCCACAACTACCTGCGCCAGCACCGTCAGAACATCTGGTTCACCTTCATCGGCCCCTCCTGGGAAGACGTGCGGGAAACCCTGGCCGGGATCACCCGCAAGACCGGCATCTCCATCCTCAATCTGCCGGCCACCAAGCTGTACAAGATCCAGGTCGACTTCAAGATGGGCGACCGGGAGGAGTGATGCGCAAATTCATCCTCTCCCCTTCCCTTTTGTCCTCGGACTTCGGCGCGCTGCGCGCCGAATTGACGGCGCTCGAGGAGGCCGGGCTCGAATGGGTGCACTGGGACGTCATGGACGGCGCCTTCGTGCCCAACATCACCTTCGGCCCGCCCGTCATCGGCAAGCTGCGCAAGACCTCGAAGCTCTTTTTCGACGTGCATCTCATGATCGAACGCCCCGAGCGCTACATCACGGAATTCGCGGCTGCGGGAGCGGACCTGCTGTGCGTCCATGCCGAAAGCACGCTGCACCTGGAGCGCACGCTGAGCGCCATCCGCGAGGCTGGCATGCGGGTCGGGCTGTCGCTCAACCCGGCCACGCCGCTAAGTGTCGTCGAATATCTGCTGCCTCAATTGGACATGGTGCTCGTCATGAGCGTCAATCCGGGTTTTGGCGGCCAGTCTTTCATTCCTTTCTGCAAGGACAAGATCGCGGCCCTGTCCGGCATGATCCGCTCGCGCGGCCTCTCGACCCTCATCCAGGTCGACGGTGGCGTGACCCTGGACAATGCCAAGGAGCTTTTCGACCTCGGAGCGGATGTGCTCGTCTCCGGATCCGCCTTTTTCGGCTTCCCTCCGTACGCGGAACGCCACCAGGCTTTTCAGAGGGTGGTGAACGCGCGCTAGGAGCCGTTCCCGCCTCGCGGGCCTCGCACGACGCGGGGCCCCCTCCTTGAACGGATGATCGCGCCGCAAGCGCCCTCAAAAGCGTGAGAACGCCATGGACACTCCTATCCGCTGCCTGCTGGTCGACGACGAACTCCCCGCCCTGGACGAGCTGTCCTATCTGCTGTCCAGTTTCGAGGATGTGCAGGTCGCGGGCACGGCCATGTCCGCCTCGCAGGCCACGGAGGAGATCCTGCGGCTCAAGCCCGAGGTCGTCTTCCAGGACATCCAGATGCCCGGCGCCGGCGGTTTTCATGTTCTGGAGCTGGCGCTCAGGTGTCCCGAACCACCGCGCTTCGTCTTCGCCACGGCCTACGATCAGTACGCCATCCGCGCCTTCGAGGAGAACGCGGTGGATTATCTGCTCAAGCCCGTCTCGCGCGAGCGCCTGGCCAAATGCCTGGGACGCCTGCGCTGCCTGCTGCGCCAGGACGGGGCCTGCGTGCAGCCGAAACTGGAAGAACTTTTACGGGGCATGGGCATCGGCCCGTCCCTGGTGCGCATCTCCGTGGAACACGGCGGGCGGGTGCTGCTGCTCGGCCACTCCGACGTCGTCCTCATCCGGACCGAAGAGCGCCGGATGCTCGTGCACACGCGCGATGCCAGCTATGTCCACCACGGCCCGGGCACCCTGGACCGCCTGGAGGACAAGCTCGCCGCCCTGTCCTTTTTCCGGGCCAATCGGAGCGACCTGGTCAACCTGGCTCAGGTCCGGGACTTCGCGCCATGGTTCAACGGCAAGTACCTCCTGACCATGCGCGACCGGGCGGCCACAGAAATCACCGTGAGCAAAGCCCGGGTGCGCGCCTTTCGCGACCAGCTCGGCCTTGCCTGAAGGACAGCCATGAATTCCGACGCCCTGATCCTGGCCCTGGCCGAGCGCCTCGGGCTCATCGTGGCCGGAGCCTTCCTGCTCCTGACCATCACCCCCATCCACAAGATGCGCCTGCGTCAGGGACCGTCCTGGCGTTCGGTCCTGCTCCAGGTGCTCTTCTTCGGAGCGGCGGGCATCCTGGGCACTTACGGCGGCAATCTCGTCTCCCAGTCCGTGGCCAACCTGCGGGCCATGGCCGTGATCACCGGCGGCCTTTTCGGCGGCCCCGTGGTCGGCATCGCCTCCGGACTCATCGCGGGCGGGCATCGCATCCTCATCGACATCGGCGGTTTCAGCGCCGTGCCATGCGGCACGGCGACCATGATCGAAGGCGCGGCGGCAGGCCTTTTGACCCTCTACCTGAAAGAACGCAGCGTGGACTGGCGCTGGGCCGCCGGATTGGCTCTGGGCGGCGAAACCATGCACATGGGCATGGTCCTGGCCCTGTCCCACTCCTTCACCGAGGCGGTGGAGCTGGTGCGCATCATCGCCGCGCCCATGATCATTCTGAACACGCTCGGCGCGGCGACCTTCGTGCAGGTCATCAACGTGGTTTTCCGCTACCGGGCCA
>JBFWJY010000043.1:0-22516 GCA_050252955.1 Desulfomicrobium sp. | reverse complement strand
CAGAAATGCTAAAGAGCGGAACATGGACGAATCCTTGATGAAAACGGACTGTTTGAACGTGTGGCCGGCGTGAACGGGATTGCGCGGCGTTGCGCTTCACCTGTAACCATGATCCGAGGCGGGGGTAAAGGACCAAATGGCGCGGACGCCGGAATTTCGCGGGTCGGGTCCTAGTCTTCGATTTCGATCAGCCCCAGGCGCGCCGCGTGACGGACGAAAGCAACGGGGCTTTTGATGCCGAGTTTGGTCATGATGGAGTAGCGGTGGTTGAGGACGGTCTTGCGGGACACGAAGAGCTTGGCCGCGATTTCCTCGGGCGTGAGTCCCTCGGCCAGCAGCCGCATGACCTGCTGTTCGCGCAGGGACAGGCTGCCGTAGGAGGCGTCGACGGTCTTGGCCTTGCGTCCGGAGATGTCGTTCAATCTGCGCAGCACGGACGGGGAGAGCGACCCGTCGAGGTACTGTCCGCCGGAGAGCACTGTGCCGATGGCTTGCAGAATGCCTTCGCCCCCGGATTCCTTGGACATGTAGCCGCTGGCTCCGGCCTGGAAGGCGGCGGCGATGAAGTCGAGCTTGGCGTGCATGCTGACGATGAGCACGGGCAGGTCCGGTCTGGCGAGGCGGATCTCGCGGGTCAGTTCGATGCCGCTGCCGTCGGGCAGGGAGATGTCGATGATGGCCAGGTCAGGGGACAGGTTCTGGTTCTGGCGCAGCCCTTCCGCGCAGGTTCCGGCCTCGCCGACGACGCAGAGATCGGGGCGTGACGCCAGGCGGGCCTTCAGGCCGTCGCGGTAGAGAGGATGGTCGTCGATGATCAGGATGCGTTTAGGTGCGCTCATGGCTGCTCCGGTTGAGGGGGGTTTCGATGCGGATGTGCAGTCCCTGGCCGGGCTTGGAGCGGAAACTGAGTTTTCCTCCCAGCAGCCTGACCCTTTCGCGCATGCTCCACAGACCCATGCGCTTGGCGCGTCCGGCCTGGGCCAGGCAGCGGTCCATGTCCGCTCCGCAGCCGTCGTCCTCGATGCGCACCAGGAGGTTCGGGTAGGAGCCGAGCAGGCGGATGGTCACGCGGCTGGCCTTGGCGTGCTTGCGCACGTTGTTCAGGGCCTCCTGGATGAGGCGGTAGATGTTGATTTGCGTGTCGAAGTCGAAGGAAACGCCGTCCAGCCCGTCGGCAAAGACGTCCACGGCGATGCCGTTGCGCAGGGAGAAATCCTCGCAGTGCGCGAGCACGGTTTCGACCAGTCCGAGCTCGGTCAGCCCCGGGGGGAGCAGCCCGTAGGCCAGGTCGCGGATGGAGCGGATGGCCGTGCCGAGACGTTCGGCGATGACCCCGGCCTGGCCGCGCCAGGGGCCGCTCTCCGGCAGGCCGCAGCCGATGCGTTCCAGATCGGCCCGGGCCAGGGAGAGATCCTGGGCCAGGTGGTCGTGCAGTTCGCGGGCGATGCGCTGGCGTTCGTTTTCCTGGGCCATGATCAGTTCCTGGGACAGGGCGCGCATCTGTTCCTCGGCGCGGCGCTGGGCCACGATGCGGCCGATCTGGTCGGCCACGGCGTCGATGAGGCTGCGCTCTTCGCGCAGGAACGGGCCTTCGTCGAGTTCCGGGCGTTCTTCCAGATAGCAGACGTCCACCGCGCCGCACTGCTCCGCGCCGATGACGATGGGACTTGTCTGGCACCACTGCGTGCGCTGGAAGTTGCCTGAATTGTGCATCGCGTCTCCGAGTCGGATGGAAGCGCAGGCGATGTCCGGGTATTGCCAGGATGCGCGGATGAGTTCCGCGATGCCCGTCAGCAGTTCTTCCAGAGGTTGCTCGCGCTGCTGCGCCAGGCGGGTGATGCCGTAGAGGCAGTTCAGCTCCTTGATGCGTTCGAGCAGGTCGTGCTGCGTCTTCTGGCTCTGGACCAGAAAGCTCCGCCACTCTTCCGGAGAGGCGGGAAAATTCTCGGTGTGGTCGGGGCGGGTGGTCATGGGTGTTTCTCCTGGGCATCGGGCGCGTCGGCCGTGTAGCACAGGACGGGGCGGGGTGCCAGAGGCGGAACCGGTGCAAGGCCGGTTCCGCCTCCAGTCATTGATTTCTAGGACAGGATCTTGCGGGCGATCTCGTCCTGCACGTCGGTGATGAAACGGATGCCGGTCTCCTTGGCGGTTTCACGGTTGCCGGAGACGATGTCGTCGCGGGTGATTTCCGTGACCGAGAACTTTCTGGCTCCGGCCAGGAGCTGCTGCAGGCCCGCGCCCAGCTTGTCGGCCAGGGTCCAGGCGGCGATGGCGCCGTAGGGCACGGTCCTCATTTCTTCAGCGCCGATCTTGGCCTTGAGGGATTCGTATCCGGCAAAGATCTGCTCGGCATTTTCGCCGATGTCCTTGACGGTCTTGGGCAGGCTGTCCCAGTTGCCGGAAACCTTTTCCTTGCGCTCGGGATTCAGGGCGCCCTCGATGTTGGAGCCCAGGAAGCCGGGGATCATGAGCGTGCGGCCCATGCAGATCAGCTTGACGAAGGGTGCGCCCAGGGCCAGGGCCTTGAAGATGTGGTCCTCGCGGGCCAGGCCGCCGGCAAAGGACATGTCCACGACTTTTTGCCCCTTGGCCGCCAGGATGTTGCCGTATTCCACGGCCTTGGAGTGCAGCAGGATGGACGGAACGCCCCAGGTCTCCATCATGTTCCAGGGGCTCATGCCCGTACCGCCGCCGGAGCCGTCGATGGTCAAGAGGTCGAGGTTCGCCTCGGTGGCGTACTTGATGGCCATGGCCAGGGCTTCCATGCCGTAGGAGCCGGTCTTGAGCGAGATCTTGGTGAAGCCGAGCTTGCGTAGGTAGGCCACGGTCTCCATGAAGTTCTGGTGCACGGCGTCCACGGAGGGCAGGTCGGTGTAGCCCAGGCGGCTGTGGCGGGCGAAGCCCTTGATGCCGCCGTGCTTGAAGGCTTCCTGCACTTCGGGCAGCTCCGGATCCGGATCGACCAGATAGCCGCGCTTCTTCAGGAACAGGGCGTAGTCGAGGCTTTTGACCTCGATCTCGCCGCCGATGTTCTTGGCGCCCTGGCCCCACTTGAGTTCGATGCAGACCTTGTTGCCGTATTTGCCGATGACGTATTCCGCCACGCCGTTGCGCGCGTCCTCGACGTTCAACTGCACGATCATGGTGCCGTAGCCGTCGGAGTAGCGGTTGTAGATCTCGATGCGGCGATCCAGTTCCGGGGATTTTTCGATGCGGCCGTTCGCCATGCTGGAGGCACGGTCCACGCCGACCACGTTTTCGCCGATGACGATGGGAATGCCGATCAGGGCGCAGCCCGCGGCAAAGGAGTCCCAGTATTTGGCTGCGATGAAGGTCGAGCCGAGGGCGCCGGTCATGAGCGGCATGCGGACCTTGGTCTTTTCCGTGGCGCCGAAGGACGTTTCCAGGGAGACGTTGGTGAACAGGCAGTCGTCGGGATTGGTGGTGCGGCCCGCGGCGACGCCGTGGGCGCCATAGCTGAAGCCCTGGATGCGCAGGGAATTGTAGCTCACCCCGACATGGCAGGTGTTGGCGCTGCCGGCGGTCACGGAGCCGAAATCCCTGGGGTAGAGCATGTGCCGGCCTTTAAGGCAGGACATCCAGGTTTCGCATTTTCCGGCGCAATCCGAGCGGCATAACGTGCACAGGCCGGATTCGGCCGGGTTTCCGCGGTTTGTGGTGCCGAGAACATCATTGCTTTTGGGCCATTGGATCATGTCAGTCTCCCGTATGGAAATTTGAGTATTTTTTCTCCAAAACGCAGGCCGCCACCAGAGAGACGGGCAAGGTTTCCGTGGTGGCGCAACGCATCGATACGCGGTTCGCAGATCAGGCGTTCAATGGTGGAGCTTGGAGAAATTCAATAGATTATCTATGTTTGGACCCGGAATGTGTCGATAGGATCGCATCCCCTTTTCCTGGTCATTTTGGCTTGAGCCTTTGGGTGAAATTCCCAAAATCCGGGAAATTTCCCAGATTCAGAAGGGCTGGGTAACGGCTTTTGCGGCTGAAAGCGGAAAACCCCGCGTGTCGTGATGCGAAATCGTGCTCCGAAATGAGAAGCGGTTGGGAAACCCAAGCCCGGGCGTTGCGTCAGGAAATGCGCGGGCCTCCGGACGCAAAAAAGCCCTCGGCGAGGAGGGCTTTTCGTGCGTTATGCCTGGGCCTTGGGGGCTTTTTTCCGTTTTTCCCAGAGCTTCATGCCCTGCATGGTCTTGCGGCGGTCGCGGGCCAACGATTTGGCGACCAGGGAAGTGCCCTTCTTGTAGCCGTATTTTTCGCGGTATTCTTCCGGAGTCAGGCCGTGGGTGGCCAGATGGCGCTTGGTCAGCACCTTGAAGGACTTGCCGCACTCGCAGCAAATGACGCTCTTTTCGCGGATGGCGTTTTTGGGATCGACGGCGGGTTCGGTGTCGGCAACGGGAGCTGTGCCTTCGGCGACGCCGCGGATGCTCTGCGCCAGGGCGCGGATCATGGAGGTGATTTCCTCTTCGTTCATGTTGCGGACAGAGGCCTGGGCCTTCACGATTTCAATTGCTTGCTTCAGATAGTCTTCCATTTTTACTCCGTAGATATAAGAGGGGAATTGATGACGATGTAGTTCATCGAACAAAGTAGCTCATTCCATAGTAAAGAATTATGGAATGTCAAATGCTTTGTTGATATTCTTTCATCACTTCCCTTGTCTGTCCCGACAATCGCTCCGGACGTGTCGTGTTCTGTTGCGGGATGTTGTGCATTTTGGCGCGGAGCCGTGCCGAACCAGGTGAATACATTCGTCCGGGAAGCTTGACGGGAATGGGGTTTTGGGGTCAGCTGGAAGCGTATTGCGAAAGGCGTCGCGACGAAAAGGAGGACAAATGCCATCTTTTGATATTGTGAATGAAATCGATTTGCAGGAAGTCGACAATGCGGTGAACAATGTGCGCAAGGAAGTCGAGACCCGTTACGACTTCAAGGGCGTGATTACGGAAATGGACTTCAACCGCAAAACAAAGATATTGTCGTTGGTCACGGGCGACGAGATGAAGATCCGGGCCATAAGGGACATGCTCATTTCCCACTTTGTGCGCCGCAAGGTCGACCCCAAGGCCATGGAGTTCGGGGAGCCCGAGAAAACCACCCGTGGCCAGCTCAAGCAGGAAATCAAGCTGCATGACGGCATCGACAAGGATGCGGCCCGCAAGCTGGTGAAGATGATCAAGGACAGCAAGCTCAAGGTCCAGGCCGCCATCCAGGACGAGCAGGTGCGCGTGTCCGGCAAGCAGATCGACGATTTGCAGGCCGTCATGGCCCTGCTCAGGGAATCGAAGTTCGAGCTGCCGTTGCAGTTCGTGAACATGAAAAAATAGCCCGAGGCGCTCATGCACGCAGTGATGACGGGTATCTGGGCCTGGATCGCGGCCAATCCATTGATCGGAGCGGGTATCGCGGCGGTGGTCGCGTTTCTGTTCTGGAGGCGGCCGCGCCAGACCATGAAGCTTGTGCTCGCGCTTTGCGTGCTGGTGGCCCTGGGCTACCTCGTTTCGAGCATCGTCGACTTCACCATGGGCAGCGCCCTGGTCAAGGAACGGGTGATCGAGAAGAGCCGGTAGGTTTGCGGCGATTCCTGCGTGCGGGAGCGGCCCGGGGAGATCTATCGCATCATGGGCAGGAGCATGCGCACGACGGTGCCCTGGCCCGGCTGTGAGGAGAATTCCAGGCGTCCGCCGTGGTCGTGCATGATGGCCGAAGAGATGGACAGGCCAAGACCCGTTCCGCCCATTTCCCGCTTGGTGGTGAAGAATGGGTCCTTTATGTATTTGAGGTCGTGGGCGGGGATGCCGCAGCCGTTGTCGCGCACTTCCACCCCTGCCCAGGCCTTGTCCTCCCCGAATCCGGACAGAACCTGCACGGTGATCTCGCCGCCCGCCGCCGGCACGGCTTCGCAGGCGTTGACCAGCAGGTTGATGAGCACCTGGATGAGCCGTTGCAGATCGGCTTCCACCAGGACCGGCTCCGGGGCCATGCGCGCCAGGTAGCCCGGCGCGGCGCTCTTGAGCTTGTGGCGCACGAAAGCCAGGGCCCCGGTCACGACGTTGTTCACATCCGTGGGTTCGCGCTCCCCTTCGGGCCGCTGGCGGGAATAGTCCTTGAGTCTTGAGACGATGTCCTTGATCCGCTCCGACCCGTCCACCATGCCCTGCAGCACCAGTGGCAGCTGCTGCCGGAGTTCCGAATACTCAAGCCCGCCGAGCACGAAATCGCCGTGCTCCTCCTGATAATCGTCCAGCACATGCAGGGCGTCGGTCCAGACGTCGCGCAGCAGCGGGAGATTGAGGGTCAGGAAACTGTTGGGATTGTTGATTTCGTGGGCCACGCCCGCCACCAGCACTCCCAGCGACGACATCTTGTCCGCCTGGATCATCTTCTGCCCGCGCAGTTCGGCCTTGCGTTCGGCCTCCTTGCGCGTGGTGATGTCGGTGAGCTTGCCCTCGATGAACACCGTGCGCCCCTCGTCGTCCTTTTCGCTGCGGGCGTTGAATTCCACCCAGATTTCGCTGCCGTCCTTGCGCCGCATGCGCGTCTCGAAGTCCTTGAGAACTGCGTCCCGGCGCAGGATGGAGAAGACCAGGTCCCTGTCCTCGGGGTCGCAGTAGAGTTGGCGGCTGATGTCGGTGATCGTCGCCATGAGGTCCTGGGGGGAATCGTAGCCGAGGATGCGGGCCATCTCGCGGTTGGCCTCGATGAACCGTCCGCCCGCCGTGGAACGGTAGATGCCCTCCAGGGCCTTTTCGAAAATGGCCCGGTATTTCTTGCCTTCCTCCTCGCGTTCGCTCCATTCCGTGATGTCGTGGGCAAACACAACGGCCCCCAGGATTTCCCCGCCGCGCATGACCGGAACGTAAGTGTTCTGGTAGAACCCGATTTCCCCCTTGGGCTTTCGGTACTTGCGTCGCAGTATATAGGATTCCCCGCCCAGCACGCGGTCGAAATTGCGTCGGGAGACGGCGCGTTCGTCCGGATCGCTCAGGATGTCGAACACATGCATGCCGGGGTGGATGTCCAGGTTCCAGTTGTGTTTGACGAATTCCCGGTGGGCCTGGTTGAAGGCGATGTAATTGTAGTTCAGGTCGAGGGAGAAAAGCATGACGTTGAGCGGCGTGTCGACGAGGGCGCGCAGGTCCTGCAATTCGCGGGAGAGCAGGCGGTTGGCCCGTTCCAGCTCGCGCAGCCGTTGCAGCAGATCCTCGCGCCCGCCATTCATGCAGCGGAATCCTCTTTTTCGCGCAGCTTGTTCAGGCGTTTGTTCAGCGCCTGCCGGGACACGCCGAGCATGCCCGCGGCCATGGCCTGATTGCCGCCGGTGCGGCGCATGGCCTCGCGCACGAGTTCGGCGCAGACGTGCTTCAGCGTCGGCAGTTCCGGACCGAACTGCAAGCCCGCGCCCGCGCCGGGCTGCGGCCTGCGGGGTGATGCCGGGCGGGCGTTCACATGCGCCCTGATGCGGTCCAGATCGAGTTCGTCGTCTCCGGAACAGCTCAGGGCGTCCAGGATCAGGAACTGGAGTTCACGGACGTTGCCCGGAAAGTCGTAGCCGGAAAAAAGGGCCAGGAGTTCCGAAGGCGCCGCGGGACGCTTGCGCTGCTGGCAGCCCTGGCGCAGAAAGTGGTCGATGAGAAGGGGCAGGTCCTCGCGGCGTTCGCGCAAGGGGGGCAGATGCACGTGATGGGCGCGCAGGCGGTAATACAGGTCGGAGCGGAACCGTTCCGGCGCGCCCATCTTCTCCGGGTCGACATTGGTGGCCGCGATGATGCGCGCGTCGGTCTTGCGGGTCACGTCTGAGCCGATGGGCAGGTATTCGCGCTCCTGCACCAGACGCAGCAGCTTGACCTGGGAGGCCTGGGGCAGGTCTCCGATCTCGTCCAGAAAGAGGGTGCCGGCCTTGGCGTTCTCCACCAGGCCGGGCCGCGTCCTGTCCGCGCCGGTGAACGCGCCCTTCTTGTGCCCGAACAGGGTGTCGGCGAAGATGTTGTCGTCGAGACCGGCCACGTTGACCGGCACGAATTCCCCCTGCCGCCCGCTCAGATCGTGGATGACCTTGGCCACCAGCTCCTTGCCGACCCCGGATTCGCCGGTGATGAGCACAGGCTGGGTGCTGCGGGCGATGGCCTCGATGTACTGGAAGATGGAGCGCATGGCTTTGGAGCAGGTAACGATGGGCGCGAAGGCCTCGGGGTGCTCCAGGGTGTCCTGCAAAAAACGGGTGCGCAGGCTGCTGTTCTCGCGCTTGAGTTCGCGGATCTCTATGGCGTGCCGGATGCCCGAGACAAGGCTGCTCTTGTCGTTGGTCTTGACGAAAAAGTCGAAAGCCCCGCGTTTGATGCACTGCACGGCGGTCTCGACCTGGCTCATGCCGGTGATGACCAGAATGGGGATGTCCGGGTTCGTCGCCGACACGAGGTCGATGAGATCCTGCCCTGACAGGCCGGGCATGGCCAGGTCCACGGCCATGACCTCGATTTCCGTTCTGGCCAGGATCTCTGGCACCTTGGAGCTGTCGTCGCAACAGAGGATGTTGTCGATGCCGTGGGACTTGAGCGCCAGGGAAAAGGAGCGCAGCCAGGTGTCTTCGTCGTCGACGAGCAGAACGGGGTAGGTGGGAAATTTGGTCATGGCTGTTCCCTAATCGTATGTTCGTTCGTCAACAAGAGCCGGAGCGCCTTCGGGAATGCTTTCCCCCGGATCCAGGGCGACCACCGCCGGCCGCAGCTTGATCGTCTCCTGAAAGGCGGCGCCGATGGCTGCCGTGTCCGCCGGGCCATTGGTCTCTATGCGCAGGGTCAGGCCTTCCTTTCCCCCTTTGTTGTCGACGACCACCTGGTGGCGCAGGATCTGCGGGAAGCGGCTCAGGGCCTGGGCCACCTGGGCGGGGTAGATGAACTGCCCGCGCACCTTGGCCGTATCGTCCACCCGTCCGAGGATGCCCATGAGCCTGGACGCCGTCCGTCCGCAGGCGCAGGGCTCGTCGGACAGGCGCGACAGATCGCCCGTGGCCAGCCGGATCAGGGGATAGTCCGGGGAGAAGGGCGTGACCACCACCTCGCCGGGTTCGCCCGTGGGCACGGGCATTCCCGTGGCCGGGTCGCAGATTTCCACGAAGCAGCGGCTTGAGAGGTGCATGCCCCCGAGCTCCGGGCATTCGTAGGCGATGCATCCCACGTCGGCCGTGCCGTAGCCCTGGCGGATGAGCATGCCGAACATGTCCTGCGTCTCCATGCGCAGGCTTTCCGTCAGGCGTTCGGCGGCCACGAAGGCGACCTCGAGGCTGAAATCCTTTTTGGGGTCGAGACCCCTGTCCCGCGCCTTCTCTCCCAGGGTTTTGAGAAAACTGGTCATGCCGACGAAGGCGGTGACCGGGAGATCCTGCATGAGCTGCAACTGCACGCCTGAATTGCCCGGTCCTGCGGGGATGACGGCGCAGCCCAGGGCGCGCAGGGGCTCTTCGAGCATCAGCCCGGCCGGGGTGAGGTGGTAGCTGAAGGTCATCTGGGCCAGATCGCCGCCACGGAAGCCCGCCGCGTAAAAGGCTTCGGCCCAGCCCCAGTAGTCCGCGCCGCGTCCTTCGGGATCATAGATGGGACCCGGGGACTGGTAGATGTGCGCCAGCTCTCCGGGAGCGCAGGACAGGAACCAGGGCAGCCCTTTTTCGCGCTGCAACCGGGACAGCTCCTTTTTGCGCAGCACCGGGATGGAGGAGAAATCGTCCACCGAGCGGATTTCATCGGCCACAATGCCCGCCGCCGCGAGACGCTCGCGGAATTCGCCGTCGACGGACAAGGCCTTGTCGACCAGGGCCTGGAGGGAGTGCCACTGTCTGTTTGCCCTGACGGATTGGGATTGGGTTTCAAGATCGTGATAGTAGCCCTGTGTCCTGTCCATGAACGCTCCGAGATGTTGGGAGTTGTTTGGATGCGGTCGGGATGCGGGACAATCCCCGGGGCGAAGCCCTCACCCGAGCCAGCGTTTTCTGCGCCGGTAGTGTTTCACATCGTGGTAGCTTCGTTTTTCCCCGCCGCGCCCGAGGCCGAGATAGAACTCCTGCACGTCGGGGTTGCGCAGCAGATCCTCGCCCTTGCCGTCCATGACGATGCGACCGTTTTCCATGATGTAGCCGTAATCGGCCAGGGACAGGGCCAGACGCGCGTTCTGCTCCACCAGCAGCACGCTCACCCCTTCTGTCTTGTTGATCCGGGCCACGATTTCGAAAATTTCCTCCACCAGAAGCGGGGCCAGGCCCAGGGACGGCTCGTCGAGCAACAGCAGTCTGGGGCAGGCCATGACCGCCCGACCGATGGCCAGCATCTGCTGCTCGCCGCCGGACATGTAGCCCGCCAGCTGATGCCTGCGTTCTTTGAGTCTCGGGAAATACGCGTACACCTTTTCGGAGTTGTGCGCAAAAAGGCGCGCGGGTTGCGTGTAGCCTCCGCAGCGCAGATTCTCCTCCACGGTGAGGTCCTCGAAGATGCGGCGTCCCTCCATGACCTGAAAGACCCCGGCCCGGACCAGTTTTTCCGGAACGAGGCGGACCGTGTCCATGCCGTCGTACAGGATGGACCCGGAGGTGACCTTGCCGTTCTCGCCGGCCAGAAGCCCGGAAATGGCCTTCAGGGTGGTGGACTTGCCCGCGCCGTTGGCGCCCAGGAGCGTGGTGATGCTGCCCGCGGTCACGTCCAGGGACAGGCCTTTCAACACCAGGACCACATCGTTGTAGACCACTTCCAGGTTCATGACTTGGAGGATGTTCATTACGGTATCTCGAAAAATGGGTTTGCGTTGCGCTCTTTCGTTGAATGCGGCCGGGTTTAGGGGCAGGGCGGGCGCCCTGCCCCGGCGCGTGATCCTAATGGCCCAGCCATTCCTTCTTGCGTTCCAGGGTCTCGGTCTTGACGAATTCGAGCTTGCCGTCCTTGAAGGCGGTGATGTTCACGGACAGGTTCGGACGGTGGTCGTCGGCAAAGTAGCTGATGGCCGGGGCCAGGCCCTGGGGATCGAAATCGCGCATGGTCTCCAGGGCCGTCTTGATGCTCTCGCCCGTGACCTCGCCGGCGGCCTTGGCCATTTTCATGCCTTCGCACATGACCATGGCGGACACGAACCCGCGCACGTAGTGGGTCATCTGCGGCTCGTCCCCCGTCAGTTCGCGGATGAGCTTCATGCCCGGCACGTCCTGCCCGTAGATGACCCCGCCCTGCAGGCCGAAGTGCCCGTTGGCCGCCTCTCCGCCCAGCTTGAAGATGTTCTCGTCGCTGCTCCAGATGTTGGTCAGGAAGGTGCAGGTCATGCCCAGCTTCTGCGCGTCCTTCATGATCACGGCCGTGGACGGGGTGGTGCCTCCGGTCCAGACGAAGTCGGGCTCGACCTTCTTGAGGCTCAAAAGCTGCGGGGTGGCGTCGATGGCTTTCAGGTCCACGTTCTCCTGCCCCACGATCTCAAAGCCCAGTTCCTGGGCGAATTCCTTCATGGCCGGGATCGGTACGGAGCCGTAAGGATTGTCCGGAAAGACGAAAGCCAGCTTGGGGGCGCGCTCTTCCTTCCAGGCCTCGCGCAGATATTTGAGTCCGGCCCGGCCCTGGGTCGAATAGTCGGGAGCCGCGGTGAAGTTGTAGGGAGCCTTGGCCGGGTCCATCAGGTGGGCGGAGTAGGAAGCCGAGAAGACCGGGATCTTGTCCTTGGCCACGAACTTGACCAGCGCTTCGGTGTCGCCCGTGCCCCAGCCCTGCATGGCCACGATGCCGCTGGAGGTGAAGCGCTTGTAGGCGGCCAGGGCCTGCTGCACGTTGTAGGCGTAGTCGACCTGGATCAGCTCCACGGGTTCGCCGGCGATGCCTCCGTTTTCGTTCAGCCAGGCCACATAGGCCTTGATGCCCTCGGCGTAGGGCGTGCCGACGCTGGAGGTGGCTCCGGTCAGGTCGGACAAAAGCCCCACCTTGTACGCGGCCGATGCCGTGCCGAAGCTGACGACGAGGGCCAGGACGGTCAGTGCGAGTATGTTCTTCATGGTGTCTCCGAATGCGGCAAAAGGTTATTCCCGGAGGAAGGCCGGGCCATCAATATGCAAAGGGGTAGAGCTTCCAGTAGGCCTTGATCAGCCGCCATTTGCGGGCCAGTCCCTCGGGCTCGAAGATGAGGAAGAGCACCAGCATCAGCCCGAAGACCCCTTCCTTCATGGGCACGATGATGGCGCTCAGGTCCGGGGCGATGCCGCCCAGGGACGTGGTCAGGAGGTTGAGCATTTCAGGCAGCAGGGTGATGAAGATGGCCCCGAAGATGGACCCCGGCACAGAGCCCATGCCGCCGATGATGATCATGGCCAGGTAGCTGATGGACAGGCCCATGGAGAACTGCTCCGGGGTGATGTACATGGTGTAGTGCGCCCACAGCCCCCCCGCGATGCCCGCCAGAAAGGAGCTCAGCCCAAAGGCCTGGAGCTTGAGGGCGAACAGGTTGACCCCCACGTTCTCGGCGGACTGGTGGTAGTCGCGGATGGCCACGAAGGCCCGCCCCGGGCGGGTGCGGATGACGTTGGTCACGGCCAGGGCGCACAGGACTGTCACAAACAGGATGAGGTAGAAGATCTTGGAGTCGGTATCAAAGGCGTAGCCCAGGATTTCGGGAGGATTGACGGGCAGGCCGTTGGCGCCGCCGGTCAGGCCGTCCGCGTGCAGGAACACGTATTCGAGGATGAGCTGCGCGGCCAGGGTGGAGATGGCCAGATAGATGCCCTTGAGGCGCAGCGAGGGGATGCCGAAGACCATGCCCACCATGGCCGCCACGGCCCCCCCGCCGAGCAGGGCCGGGAAAAAGGGAACGCCCAGGTTGGAGAGCACCGCCGCGCCGTAGGCTCCCACGCCGACGAAGGCCCCGTGGCCCAGCGACATCTGGCCGCAGACGCCGGTCAAGAGGTTCAGGGACACCGCCCCGATGACCGCGATGAGGATCAGGTTCAGGATGGACATGACGTAGGAGTCCAGAAACTGCGGGCAGGCCAGAAGCGCCGTGAAGAAAAGGGCCAGGCAGGTTTTCTGGAACTTCGAGGGAAAGAGGGCGTCCTCGCGGGCGTAGGTCGTGTGGAAGAGGCCGCATTTGTGCATGCTCATACCCGTTCAATCTCCTTGGTTCCGAACAGTCCGTAGGGTTTGATCATGAGGATGACGACCAGCACGATGAAGGACGCGACCTCCTTGAAGCCGCCCAGGCCGAAAAGATCCTTGGCCGCGCCTTCGCAGATGTTCTCCAGCACCCCGATGATGAGCCCGCCCAGGGCCGCGCCGAGCAGGCTGTCGAGGCCCCCCAGGATCACGGCGGGAAAGACCTTGAGTCCGAGGTGTCCGAGCTGGGAATTGATGCCGTTGATGTTGCCGAGGATGATGCCGCCGATGCTCGAAACCACGGCCGCGATGCACCAGGACAGGGCGAAGATGGATTTGATGCCGATGCCCATGGACTGCGCCGCCTGCTGGTCGAAGGCCGTGGCCCGCATGGCGATGCCCAGGGACGAATACTTGAAGAAGAGGGTGAAGACCCCGAAGAGCAGGAGCGAGAGGCCGAAGGCCGCCACATAGACCGGGGCGATGGGCAATCCCAGAAGCATGTAGGGCTCCTGGGGAAGGATGGGCGGAAAGACCTGGATCTGCGTGCCCCAGGTCATCTGCACGAAGGACTTGAGCATGGACGAGAGCCCGATGGTGACCATGATCACGGAGATGATGGGCTCGCCGATGAGCGGGCGCAGGATGAGACGCTCCACGAGGATGGCCAGGGCGATGGAAAAGATCAGTGTCAAGAGGAACGAGACCAGAAAGGGCAGCTGGTACTGCACGGTCAGGGCGAAGCAGACATAGGCTCCGACCATGACCAGCTCCCCCTGGGCGAAGTTGACGACCTTGGTGGCCTTGAAAATGATGACGAATCCCAAAGCCACCAGACTGTAGATGGACCCGACCACCAGGCCGTTGATGATGAGCTGGAGATAGTATTCCATGAAATGACCTTATGGGTTGTCGCCGCCGACAAGCGTGTCCCGGCGTTTTATGGTCGAGTTGAAGGTATGGATCCCCGCCTTCGCGGGGATGACGCGGAACAGGTGCGTCAGCCCCCGGCCCGCGTGGTCGGGAAGGGTGCCCATGTATGCGTGTTTACGGTGAGCGTGCGCGTTCCTCTCCGCGTGGGAACCATGAATCTCCGCCTTCGTGGGGATGACATCGGGGGGCGGCGGGTAAGCGGACTCCAGGCCGGAACAGCGCCGGACTCGCGCCAATCGAGGCGTCATTCCCGCGAAGGCGGGAATCCATCTTCGCGCTGGTCGCCCTTCCTGCCTCGCCCCCATCACGCTCCACCTCCCGCAGTCACGTCACGGATGCAGATGCTGCCCGTCATCTCGCGGCGGGAGCCGTCCTGGTAGGTGATGGCGATGCACAGGTCCGTGGTGCCCGTGCCGTCGTACAGGGCGCGGATCAGCTCCGCGTAGCGTTCGTTTATGACCTTGCGCCGGATCTTTCTCGTGCGGGTCAGTTCGCCGTCGTCGGCGTCGAGTTCCTTGAAGAGCAGGGCGAAGCGCGTGACTTCGGTGCCGGGTTGCAGGGAGGGGTTGATGGATCGGATTTCGGACTCGATCAGGTCGTAGAGTTCGGGCTTGGCCGCCAGATCCTGGTAGGTGGTGTAGGTCAGGCCTTTGGCCTCGGCCCAGCGGCCGGCGATGTCGCCGTCCAGGCAGATGATGGCGGTGATGAACTCCCGCCCGTGTCCGAGAACCACGGCCTCCTGCACATAGGTCGAGAACTTGAGCTTGTTCTCGATGAACTGGGGCGAGAAGCGCGCGCCCTGGCCCGTGGTCATGACGTCGGAGAGGCGGTCGATGATGACCAGCTGGCCGTTGTCCTTGAAGAATCCGGCGTCGCCCGAACGCAGCCAGCCGTCTGTGATGGTTTCGGCGGTGGCGGCCGGGTTGCCGAGGTAGCCTTTGAACACGGCGTCGCTTCGGGACAGGATCTCGCCTTCCTCGGAAATGCGGATTTCTGTCGCGGCGATGGGTTCGCCCACGGTTTCGAAGCTGACCGCGCGATCGCGATGGATGCAGGAGATGCCCGCGATTTCGGTCTGGCCGTAGATCTGCTTCAGGTTCACGCCCATGGCGTGGAAAAAGGTGAAGGTGTCGGGGCCCAGGGGGGCGCCGCCCGTGGAGGCCGAACGCACCCGCGAGAAGCCGAGCCGGTCGCGCAGCGCCCGGAAGAGCCCCCAGTCGGCCAGTTTGTTGGCCATGCGCAATCCTGCCGAAGGCGTTTTGCCGCGCAGCACCGTGCCTGCGTATTTGAGCCCGATGGGCATGAGGACATCGAACAGCAGGCGCTTGAGGCGGGTGGTTTCCATGATGCGCACCCGGACCTTGGCGGCCATGTTCTCCCAGACCCGGGGCGGCGAGAAGATGAGGTGCGGCCCGATCTCGCGGATGTTCTCCTGCACGGTGTCCGGCTCTTCGGGGAAATTGACGCAGAATCCGAACAACAGGGCCGAGGATACGGCCATCATCTGCTCGCCCATCCAGGCCAGGGGCAAAAAGGACACGAACTCGTCGGTGTCGCGCTTGGGGTCGGCCAGCCCCAGGTTCCAGGCCATGGAGAGGAGATTCCTGTGCGAAAGCATGGCCAGCTTGGGCCGTCCGGTGGAGCCCGAGGTGGTGGCGATGAGCGCCGTGTCGTCCGGGGAGACGCCCTCTATCCAGTTCTCGAATTCGTGCGCCCGGTCCTTGCCCAGGGCGCGGATCTCGTCGAAGGATTTGAGTCCCGGCGCGTCGTATCCGAGCAGGCCCTTGGAGTCGTGATAGACGATGTGTTCGAGGAGCGGCAGGGATTCTCGGATGGACAGGATCTTGTCGACCTGTTCCTGGTCCTCGGCCACCACCAGGCGGGCCTTCGAAAGCTCGAACACGTAGCCGATCTCCTCGCCCGGCGAATCCTGATACAGCCCCAGGGACGTCCCCCCCAGGCCCTGGATGGCCAGCTGCGCCCAGAGCCACTCGGGGCGGTTGTCGCCGATGATGACGATGATGTCTTCCCGGCCCAGGCCCAGGGCCTTCAAGCCCGCGGCGAACTCGGCGGTGATGGTCCAGTACTGCGCATAGGAGAAGGGCTGCCAGATGCCGAAGCTTTTTTCGCGCAGGGCCGTGCGCCCGGGACGCTTGCGGCTGTTTTCGAGGAGCAGCTTCGGCAGGGTGGTTTCGTACGGAGCGGTCATTTAACGTCCCTTGTAGAGCGCGTCATCGTCGCCCAGGTAGGCGCTGACGACCTTGGGATTGTTCTGGATGGCTTCCGGCGTTCCGCTGGCCAGCACCCTGCCGAAGTCGAGCACGATGACCTGGTCCGAGAGGTCCATGACCACGCCCATGTCGTGCTCCACCAGAAAGACGGTCACGCCCCATTCCTCGTTGATGTCGAGGATGGAACGGGCCATGTCCTCGGTCTCTTCGAGGTTCATGCCCGCCATGGGCTCGTCGAGCAGCAGCAGCTCGGGTTCGGCGGCCAGGGCTCGGCCCAGTTCGACCTTCTTCTGCACCCCGTAGGGCAGATGTCCGGCGATTTGATGGCGGTAGGGGGAGAGGTTCAGAAAATCGATGATCTCCTCCACCCGCTGCCGGTGGCGGTTTTCTTCGGCGCGGGCCTTGCCGAGGTAGAGGATGGAGGCCAGCAGGCCGTACCCCAGGCGCGAGTGACGGCCGACCATGAGATTGTCGAGAACCGAGAGGCCCCGGAACAGGGCGATGTTCTGGAAGGTGCGGGCCAGGCCGAAACCGGTGCGCTTGTGCGCCGGAACGCCGGAGAGTTCGCGCCCGCCCATGCTGATCGCGCCCTTGGTCGGGGTGTAGCGGCCGGAGATGCAGTTGAGCATGCTGGTCTTGCCGGCGCCGTTGGGGCCGATGAGCGAGGTGATGCTGCCCTTTTGCACGCTGCACGACACCCTGGACAGGGCGGCCACGTTCTTGAAGGTCAGGCTGACCTCCCGGATTTCGAGCAGGGCGCTATTGCCACTCATGCTTGAAATCCTCGGGGCCGACCACGTCGTACCCGGCTTTCTGCAACGCCGCCGCGATGGAGGACGGGTTGGGCGTGTCCACGCGGATGACGACCATGCGGCGTTCCCGGTGCGTGAATGTGCCCGTGGAAATGATGGAATAGCCCATGGAGTCGATGATCCCCGAAACTTCCTTGAGCACGCCGGGCCGGTCCACGACTTCGAAGACGATGCGCGAGCCGCCCTGGCCGTAACCCATTTCCTCGGCCAGCACTTCGAGCATGACCGTGCGGTTGATGTAGCCGATGAGGTTTCCGGCGGGATCGACCACGGCAAGTCCGGCCAGGTTCTTGGCGTGCATGAGCATGGCGGCGGCCTCGATCTCGGTCTCGGGCGTGACGGGCGTGATGTCCCTGCGCATGATCCGGCCCACGGTCAGCTTGGACAGCAGGTAGTTGATCTCGTGCTTGTCCAGGCCCGTGACCAGCGAGGGCATGGCGGCGCTGATATCCTCGGTGCGCACGTATCCGGCCAGTTTTCCGTCCTTGACCACGAACAGCATCCAGAGTTGCTGCTCGTCCATGAGCCGCTGCGCGTCCTCGACCAAGGCTTCCGGCGGCATGGCGATGAAATTCTTAAGCATTTTAAGCCCGACAAACATGGCTGCTCCTTTTTACCGGGGTGAGGGTGACAGGATGCCTATAGAAAGGTTCGTGCCAGGATTCGCCGAAGCTTGCGCCTGGTTGCGCGCGATGTTTTGTTTGCGGTGAATACTGAATAAAATCATGATATTGAATTGTGGTAACGCAAAATATCCAGGCCCGTGGTATGGCTTCGAGAGGGATGGCGCGCAGAGGGATGAGTGGTTTTTTTGCAAAATAGATTGACAAATCGCCTCCGCAGACCCGCCGGGGCGGGAATGGCGGGGGGGGGCGGATTTTGCAATTTAAGTTGCTGCGGAAATATAAGTTTCGCGTGTACTTTCCGGGTCTCCTTGACAGCTTCGCCACGGAGCATTATTTTGAACATAATTTCATTATGGAGGAAGCGTGGGACGCAGAAGGAAATGCAGATTTGTGGCCGATGTGCCCGCCGTCACCGTTTTCAAGCCGGTGGGAGTGCCCATGGGGCAGCTGCATGGCGTGGTGCTGGGTCTTGATGGTTTCGAGGCCATGCGCCTGGTGGACGGCGAAGGGATGAGCCAGGAAGAGGCTGCCGCCCGCATGCGGGTTTCCAGGCCGACCCTGTGCCGTATCCTGGGAGAGGCCAGGACGCAGGTGGCGCGGGCCCTCTCGCGCGGCTGGGCCCTGCGCGTCGATGTCGATGGCGGGCACACCGTGACGGGCGCGGATTTTGAGGAAACGACGCCGTGTTGCCGGCGCGGCAGAGGCTGCGCCCGGGGCGCGGAACAAACGCAAGGAGAAGGATCATGCCGGGACGAACAGGGCAAGGTGGCGGAGGAGGATGAGGACAGGGCGGTCGGGGCCAGGGTGGGCGCGGCCAGGGCGGCGGATGCCGTGGACGGCGGCCGGGGTGCGGTGCCGGGGTCGGCGCCCAGGGCGGAGCCGGACAGGGACGGGTGCGTCGCGACGGATCCTGCCTGACGGATGGGCAGGCTCCCGCATCGCCGGGCATTGACAGCGTGAAAACCGAGGAATAAATGCTCGTTTGAGCAAAATGGAGGTGCCATGCCACGACCCAGGAAATGTCGCCGCATCGAGGGATGCCCCAAGGCGTCGTTTTTCAAGCCGCAGGGAATTCCCTTGCGGGAGCTGACGGAGGTCTATCTGACCATGGATGGTTTCGAGGCCATGCGTCTCTTCGATTACGAGGGGCTGAGCATGGAGGAGGGGGCCGAGCGCATGCATGTCTCCCGCCACACCTTCGGACGCATCCTCGGAGACGCCCGTCGCGTCGTGGCCAAGGCGCTGGTGGATGGGTTGGCTCTGCATATCGCCCATGACGCCAAGATGCCGTGTCTACAACTGTATCCGGACCGTGTGGCGGCCCGCAGCAAGGAGCTTAGCATGACCAAGATAGCCGTGACCAGTGAAGGCCCGAAAATGACCGACCGCGTCGACCCGCGTTTTGGGCGGGCCGCGGGCTTTGTCATCGTCGACCTGGAGACCATGGAATCCACGTACATCGACAACGGTTCTTCCCAGACCCTGTCCCACGGGGCCGGCATCCAGGCCGCCGAAAACATCATCAACGCCGGAGCGTCGGTGCTTCTGACCGGCAGCGTCGGCCCCAAGGCCTTCGCGGCCCTCAAGGGCGGGGGCGTCAAGATCGGCCACAACATGAGCGGTGGCACAGTGGCCGATGCAGTGGAAGCGTTCAAGGCCGGCAAGGTCGAATACACGGATTCTCCAAACAGATAGGACGCCATCATGATCGTTTCGGTTGCCAGCGGAAAAGGCGGCACGGGCAAGACCACGGTCACGGCCTCTCTGGCCGTGTCGTGGTCACGGCCGGTGATGGCCGTTGATCTGGATGTGGAAGAGCCGAATCTGCATCTTTTTTTGAAACCGGAGGTCACGGACACGGAAGTCGTGACCCTGGAAGTCCCCGAAGTGGACGAGAGCAAATGCACGTATTGCCGCAAGTGTGCGGAACTGTGCCAGTTCAAGGCCATCGCGGTCATGGGCAAGGCCATCATGACCTTTCCGGAGATGTGTCACGGCTGCGGCGGGTGCATGGCCATCTGCCCCGAGGGCGCCATCGGCGTGGGCACGCGTGAGCTTGGTGTCATGGAGCGCGGCCTTTCCCGGGGCGCGCTGCCGTGCCTGACCGGACGGCTGCGCGTCGGCGAGGCCATGAGCCCGCCGCTCATGCGCCATGTGCGCTCGCGCATGCGGGACGAGAGCGCGGCCCGGACCATGGACGTGCTGGTCGACGCCCCTCCCGGCGTGAGCTGCCCGGCCATGAGCGCGGTGGCCGACAGCGATGTCTTCGTGCTGGTCACCGAACCCACGCCTTTCGGCTTCCACGACTTCAAGCTGGCCTGGGAGGCGTTCTCCCCATACGAAAAGCCCGTCGCCGTGGTCATCAACCGCGCGGGGCTGGGCGACAGGCGCGTCTATGACTTCTGCGCGGCCCATAACCTGCCGATTCTGGCTGAAATTCCCTACCGTCGCGACATCGCGGAGCATTATTCCAAGGGGATGGTCCTGGCCGAACTCGATGCCGGGCTTGGCGATCTGTTTTCCAAGCTGTGCCGGGACTTGCGGCAATTGGCCAAGGAGGTGCGGCATGCGTGAGGTAGTTGTGATCAGCGGCAAGGGCGGCACCGGGAAAACCTCTCTCACGGCGGCATTCGCCCATCTGGCCGAAAGCAAGGTCATCTGCGACCTGGATGTGGACGCGCCGGACCTGCATCTTTTGCTGGATCCCACCATCATCCGCGACGAGGCGTTCATTTCCGGACACGAGGCGGTCATCGACCCGGAAAAATGCGTGGGGTGCGGCCTGTGCGCATCCATGTGCCGGTACGGTGCCATAGACGAGAAGGACGGCGTTTTCAGCGTCGCCCCGCTACGCTGCGAAGGGTGCAAGGTCTGCGTGGCGTTCTGCCCCGAACAGGCCATAGATTTTCCCTCAAGGCATTGCGGCCAGCATTACCTGAGCCAGACCCGGTTCGGCCCGATGGTGCATGCGCAGCTCTTCCCCGGGCAGGAGAACTCGGGTCTGCTGGTGTCGCGTCTGAAGAAGGAGGCCCGGGCGCTGGCCGAAGAGCGCGGTCTTGATCTGATCCTGTGCGACGGCGCGCCGGGCATCGGCTGCCCCGTCATCGCGTCCCTCTCCCAGACGGACCTGGCAGTGGTCGTGACCGAGCCCACCCCGTCGGGCGTGCACGACCTGGAGCGGGTGGCCAGCCTGTGCGATCATTTCCGCACCAAGGTCGCGGTGGTGGTCAACAAGCATGACCTCAATCCGGAGCAAACAAGTCGAATTGATGCGCTCTGTTCGGAAAAGGGGTACACACTGCTCGCCCTTCTGCCTCACGACACCGCGGTCACCGAGGCCATGGTCCGGCGGCAGGCCATCACCGAGGGCGGCGACAGCGCCATCGCCACGCAGGTCAGGCAGGCCTGGCAAGGCATCACCAATCTTTTGCACTCATAATTTCATCGAACAAGGAGAAACATGTTTATGGAAAAAGTCAGAATCGCAGTCCCCTCGGCGCATCCGGGCGGACTTGAAGCGGAAGTCGGCGCTCATTTCGGGCATTGCGACCTGTACACCATCATTGACGTCGAGGGCGGTTTCGTGGCCCAGGTCAGCACTCTGCCCAACGTTCCCCATGCCCAGGGCGGCTGCATGGCCCCGGTCCAGCATCTGGCCGGAAACGGCGTGAACATGCTCATCGCCGGCGGCATGGGCATGCGTCCGCTGATGGGCTTCAACCAGGTCGGCATCGAAGTGTTCTACGGAGCCGGAGCCCCCAACGTCGGCACCGCCGTGGACGCGCTTTTGAAGGGCGCACTGGTGCGCTTCACCCAGGAATACACCTGCGGCGGCGGTCATTAGCCATCCTCCAGGCCGGTCGGATTCCGCCGATGGGAATCCGACCGGCCTTTCAACCCACACCCTCATAAGGAGGCGACATGCAGGTGGTTATTGTCAGTGCCCGGAAAGAAGCCCTGCGCGACTTCTCCCATGGCCTGGATGCCGATGTCGAATGGGCCGCGAGCCCGGAGGATGTTCTCGGGCAGGCCAGAAACGCGCCCTGGCAGCTCGTCGTGGTCGACGCCCTGACTCCCGGGATGGACTACAAAACTTTTGTGATGAATCTGTTGCGCGTCAACGCCATGCTCAACACCGTGGTCGTCACGGACATGGGCGAGGAGGATTTTCACGAGGACAGCGAAGGGCTCGGCGTGCTCTGCGCCGTTCCCGCCGCACCAGGACGGGAGGATGGGGCCCAGGCCATGGACAGGCTCCGCCGGGTGCTGGGGATGGAATAGGCAGTAGGCCGACGGCATTCCGGGCCACGGCCTGCATTGTTGAAAAAGGGGATCATCCTGTCGGACGGTCCCCCTTTTCTTTCACGTTGTCGTGCAGCCTTAGTTATATTCGTTCATGGCCGCGTCGGCGTAGGTGTCTTCGAGCACCTTGCGCAGACGGAAGGCGCCTTCGATCATGGGCGCCAGCTTGGGCAGGCCGTCGATCTTGTCGACATAGCTGAAAGCGCCCATGACTTCGGCCAGACGGCGCGTCTCTTCGCTGCCGTGGCCGGTGAAGAGCACGACCTGGATCTTGGCGTTGATGGCCTTGATCTGTTTCAGGGTCTCGATGCCGTCGATGCCGGGCATCTCGATGTCGAGAACAACGACATCGTAATTGTTCTTCTTGACCATCTCCAGGGCGTCATCGCCGGAGTGGGCCACATCCGGGGACACGCCGTACAGGATATTCAGGCGGTCGGCGAGAATGCGGCACAGATCCTTCTCGTCGTCCACGATCAGAA
>JBFWJY010000042.1:0-22598 GCA_050252955.1 Desulfomicrobium sp. | reverse complement strand
GACCGGGAGACCATCGCCCAGGCCGACCTGACCCTGCGCCACATGCTGGCCCTGTGGGTCCTGAACAACGACCTGACCGTGCCCGTGACCGGGCTCGACCAGATGCAATAGGACGGCAATCGCGATGGCTGAAACATCCCCCGCCGAGGTGCGGCGATCCGCCGAAGACCTCTGGGACGTGGGCTTCTACTGCGCGGAAAGCGTCCTGTTGGCCGTGGCCAGGGCCGAAGGGCTCCAATCGGGGCTGCTGCCGGCGGTGGCCTCGGCCTTCTGCAGCGGCCAGGCCAGGACCTGCGGCCCGTACGGGGCCCTGAGCGGGGCCCTCATGTCTCTAGGCGTGGTTCTGGGACGCAGATCGGAGAAGGACGGCATGGACACGGTCTATGCGGCCGGCGGACAACTCATTGAAAAATTCGAGGACGAGTTCGGCAGCCGCGACTGCCGGTCGCTGCTCGACGGCTGCGACCTCGGGACCCCCGAGGGCCAGATCATGTTCCGCGAGCGCGGATTCATGGCGCGCTGCCGGAACTTCGCCGGCAGGGCGGCTGAAATGTCCTGGGAAATCATCGCCGAACACCGGCGGTGATGCCGCCGGGAAGGCCGGCCCCTTCAGGGTTCTTCGGATTTGTCCGTCTTCCCCGCCAGGGGGTGGGCCGCGTCGTAGACGCGCATGACCTGCGCCAGATCCAGGTGGGTATAGCGCTGCGTGGTGGAGATGCGGGAATGGCCGAGAAGTTCCTGCACGCTCCTGAGGTCCGCACCGGCCTGAAGCATGTGGGTGGCGAAGCTGTGGCGCAGGGTGTGGGGGCTGATGGAGCACGGGGCCCCGCTGCGCACGGCCATCTCCTTGACGATGCGGTCCGCCTGCTTGCGCGACAGCCGCCCGCCCCGCCTGCCCAGAAAAATGGCCTGCTCCCGGGCAGCCGGCCCGAACGCCCCGCGCTGCTCCAGATAGCGCCGCAAACGCTCCGCGGCCGGGCCGGTCAAAGGCACCACCCGCTCCTTGCGACCCTTGCCCAACACCCGCACCAGCCTCTGATCCAGATCAACATGGGCGAAATCGAGCCCCAGGGCTTCGCTGACGCGCAGCCCCGAGCCGTAAAGCACCTCGACCAGGGCCAGGTCACGCAGCCCTTCGGGGTCGGGAGCGACCTCGGTCTCGACCAGATGGATGGCCTGATCGACGTTCAGCACCCTGGGATGCGCCTTGGGCAGCTTCGGGTTGCCCAGGGACGCGCACGGGTCTTCCTCCACCAGCTTGCGCTGGCGCAGAAAACGGTACAGGGCGCGCAGGGCGGAAAGCTTGCGGCACACGCTGGACTTGGCCAGGCCGCGTCGATGCAGGTCTGCCAGGTAGGCGGTGATGTCGGCCGTGGTCACCCTGCCCGGCTCGTCAAAGCCCTTGCCTCTGCGCCCGAGAAAAAGATGCGCCCCTTCGAGGTCGGTGCCGTAGGCGGCCACCGTGGCCGGAGAATAGCCGCGCTGGGCGTCCAGATAGAGCAGGAAAAGAGCGACCGGGTCAGGCGCCGAGGCGTTTGTCCACGACATAGCAGCTCCTCGGATTCTTTTTGGCTTCCTTCTTCAGATTCATGGCGATCTGGGAAGCCTCGCCGTAATGCTTGAGCTTGCCGTCCCGGTTCATGACCACGGCGATGGAAATGGCCATGAGCGGAAAAACCTGCTCCTTGCCACGACGATCGAGGGAATGGATGGCGCCTCGCGCGCGGTCCTCCTGGTCGTAGAAATGGGGCACGATGGAGTCGAAATTGTCGATGACCTGCCGGCAGGCGCTCTCGGCCTTGTCGGGCGGCACGATGAAGACGAAGTCGTCGCCGCCGACATGCCCGACGAAGGTGTTCGCGCCCATGAAGCCCCGGATGGAGTTGACGATGACCCGCGCGGTCATGAGCAGCACCTCGTCGCCGCGTGAAAAACCGTACTTGTCGTTGAACGACTTGAAATGGTCCAGATCGATGTAGGCCAGGGCGAAGTCCTCCCGGCGGTCGATGAGGTCCTGGATCTTGTGGATGATGGAGGTGTTGCCGGGCAGCTTGGTCAGGGGACTGGCGTCCAGTTCGCGGGTGGAGCGGTGATAGGCCAGGATCAGCCGGCCCTTGGCGATGGACGGCGAGAACGGCTTGACCAGGAAATCGTCGACTTCGAGGGTGCTGAAATCGAGCGCCTCGGCCACGGCCTCGTCGTTCAGGCAGAGCACCACCGGCAGCTGGCGGTAGACATTTTCCCCTTTGATGAGGCGGATCAGGTCCGCTCCGGCCAGATCGGGCAGTTGCTCGTCCACGACCAGAAGGTCCGGGGGCTCGGCAAACAGAAACTCCAGCGCCGACGTGCCCCGGCCAAAGCAGGTCCACTTGACCTCGTCCTCGGGCCACAGGGCGCGAAGGCCGCCTTCGAGCTTGGGGTCCGCAGTGACCAGGAAAAAATGTTTGGCGTCCTTCATGATATCTCTAGATCAGGTCCACGAACTCCCGTTCCAACCCATCCATGACCTTGTACAAGATGTCGGGCGTGATCTCCAGAACTTCGAGCACGCCCTCGTCCAGGGCGCTGATCTGGTCGTCGCCGCCGTTGCCCACGCCGAACAGGCGGGCCAGGAAGTTGCCCACGTGCACGACCTGCGCCACCTTGGGGTAGAGCGTGGCCGACATGGGCCGGTGGTGATACGAGAGGCCCTCCTTGAGATTCGCGGGCAGGTTCCAGTAGTTGGAGAGCCAAAGGTTGATGCGGTCGTGAGCAAAACCCAGGACCTCGATTTCGGCCTGGCGGTAGGAAATGTCCTTCTCCTTGACCAGGGCGTCGATGGCCGCGCGGCTGTCCGGAAGCTGCACCGCCGCCACGACCTTGCCGATATCGTGCAGCAGCCCGGCCACGGCGTATTCCTCGGGATCCTTGCAGCCGATGGCGCGAGCGATGGCGGAACTGGCCAGGGCGCAGCCCAGACTGTGTTCCCACAGGCCACGCATGTTCTCGTTCATGACCTCAAAGACCGAGGTGGAGATGATGATGCCCTTGACCACGTTGAAGCCCAGCAGCACCAGCGCGTGCTGAATGGAGCCGATGCGTCCGGGAAAGCCGTAGATGGGCGAGTTGACCATCTTCAGAACCTTGGCCGAAAGCACCTGATCCTTGGATATGGCCCGGCTGATCTGGTCGGTGGAGGAATTGGGGTTCTCCACCAGGATCGCGACTTCCTGCAGGACCCCGGGCAGGGTCGGCAAATCCTTGACCGCCAGAATCCGCCCCTTTTGCTTGGTGCGCAGATCTTCTTCCATCACTTGTCCCCTTCTCTTGCGGTCTGGGCAGCGGCAGCCAGGGCGCACTGCCGGACATAATACTGGGAAACGACGTGCTTGATCCGCTGCATATACTTGTTGTCCTGGAAATTCCGAAAAAGCAGGTCAAGCCGCTCCCGCTTCCGGGCCAGCACCTCTTCGCTGCACGCGCCGCCCATCTCCAGGCTTTCGCCTTCGACCACGATCAGCTCCACGCCCATGGCATCCAGCTTGGAAATCAGCCCCTCCGTGAGGACCGTGCCCGCGGCGACCAGCACCATCCCGTTCTCGCGGGTCACGGGCTTGCCGAGGACCATGTCGGCCCGCGCCAGTTGCAGGGGTATCTTTTGCATATTCTTCTCCGAATTATTTCGACGGCTCAGGTTGCCAAGGCATAGTACATGCCAGGAAGCTGCTTCACAAGACCTTGAAGTTCCATGAAAAGCAGCGTTGCGCTGACTTTGTCCGCAGCCCATCCGGTTTGACGGGCAACAACATCGATGTGCAGGACTCCGCCCTCTTCAAGCAGCCGATGCACGGCGCGCTGCTCCGGATCTTCCGGCTCCCGGACCCCGGGAGCGGGAGCTTCCCGCGCGGGACGCGGGCCCAGCCGGGGCTGCAACTCGCGCAGGATGTCTTCCCCGCTCTGGACCAGGCAGGCGCCCTGACGGATAAGCTGGTGGCACCCCTGGTATGTCTTCAGGTTGGCCGGTCCCGGCAGGGCGAAAACATCCCGGTCCTGGGCCAGGGCGAGCTTGGCGGTGATCAGGCTGCCGCTGCCCAGCGCCCCCTCGACCACCAGTACACCCAGGGAAAGGCCGCTGACAATGCGATTGCGGTGGGGAAAATTCATGCTCTCGGGCCTGGTGCCCGGCGGGAACTCGCTGACAATGAGGCCGCTTGCGGCGATCCGGTTCCACAGATCGGTGTTGGAGGCGGGATAAACCAGATCGAGACCCGTGCCCAGCACGGCGACCGTTCCGCCGACACCGCGCAGGGCGCCCTGGTGGGCGGCACGGTCGATCCCCTGGGCGAAACCCGAAACCACGCAGATTCCGGACATGCTCAGGGAGGCGGCCAGGCTTTCCGCCATACCCGCGCCGTAGCGCGATGCGCTGCGCGATCCGACCACGGCCACGCTGGGCCGCGCCAGCAGGCTCACATCCCCCAGATAATACAGAAACAGGGGCGGATCGGGAATCTCCCGCAACAGCCGTGGGTATGCGGGGTCGCCGAAAAAAACCGTGGAAAACCCGCACTCCTGCGCCCTGCGCCGCTCGTCTTCGGCCTTTTCGCGCCATGCGCCCCGGGAAAACTCGGACTGGACGCGCGGGGAAACCAAGCCCCCGGAGGCCCAGGAGCCGGAATGTGAAACCGCGCCCAAGGCGGTGCCGTAACGATCAAGCAAACGTTTCCAGGTGCGGGGTCCCAGACCCCGGGCGTGGCGCAAGGCCAGGCTGGCGCCGAACTCATCCATGGGCCAGAACCACCCGCGCCGAGCCGTTGTCGCCTTGCAGGCGGCTGCGCGCCTGACGCCCGAGGCGGGAGGCCGGGCTGTCGGGGTAGCTCGCCTCCAGCCGGCGCAAATACTTCCCGGCCTGTTCGAGCCGTCCCTGGCGCAGGGACGAATAGGCCAGCTTGAGGAGCGCGTCCGGACTTTTGGCGTGGCGGGGGAAATCCCGTACGACCTGCGCGAAAAACTCGGCGGCGCGGTCGTAGTCGCCCTGGGCGTACCATGTCTCGCCGCTCCAGTAGAGCGCGTTGGGCGCGAGGGCGTGCCCCGGAAAAGCCGTCATGAACGCCGCGAACCGCTCCCGGGCCAAGGCGTATCGGCCTGCCTGGTAGCTGACCAGGGCGCGGGCGTACTCATCCCGAGGCGTGCCGGGCGAACTCTTTTTTCCACGCTGCACCCGCGGCGCGTCGGCTCCGGGCGAGTCGGTTCCCGGCGCGCCGTCCACGGCAGCCTTCCCGACGGCGGGCGACGCATCCGGCCCGGCCTTCGGCTGCGATCCGGCCGGGGTTTCCGTCCCGGTCGGTCCGGCCGGGGCCCGGACAATGGTCGGCGCATCGGCGGAGGGCTGGACAGTCGCGGCGGCGACCGGGGTTGTGGCGTTCAGGGCGACGGTCATGACCGGTCCACGTCCGGCCATGCGCAAGACGCGGACCACGGGCCTGCGCAGGCGTGATGAAATAGGGTGCGTCTCGCGCGGGGAAAGGCCGGGAGCGGGGGAGTCTGGTTGCGGCGCGACGGCGGAACGGATCCGGGAGAGAGCCTCCGTGCGCACAAGCGCCGGCCACTCGCAGGCAAGGCGCGTGAGCGCGGGGCCTCCCGCCCAGGCGAGCAGAGCGCCGGCGAGCATTCCGGCCACGAAGGCCAGCGTCATTCTCATGTTGGAATCACCATTGTCCCCTCATCAAGCCCGGTCCATAGGAGAGAAGCCCGTACTTTTCAAGGGTGACGCCGCCTTGCCTCTTGCGCTCTTTTGGGGCAGAAAGCCCCAATCGGCCTGCCCGGCCCGCCCATAGTCATACCCATCCAGCATCCGCAGCCCCCGGGCTTCAAGCGCGCGGATGGCGTCAACGGGCACAGCACAACAACACTCGCGCACGAGGTTCCCATGGCGCTCATCGTCCCCCAGTGGTCTTTTGCCCTGCTTCCCCTGCTCCTGCTCCTGGCAGCCCTTTTCTGGGGCGCCCCTGCCATCGCCCTGGTCAGCGAACTCATCGGCCTCATTTCCGGAAAACCCTTTCCCGCCCGCGCCGCCAGACAAGTTTCCAGAATGGCCCTGACCGGACATCTTCTTTTCTGGCTGACCGTCGCGGCCTGCGCCGTGCCGCTTTTCTCCCACCCGTTCTGGGATTCGGCCTTCGTGAACGACAACCGTCTCCTGCTCATGGCCTCGGCCGCCCTGCCCTTCTTCGGCAGCCTGGCCCTGGCCGGATACGACCTGGGCTGGAAAGGGGCCAAGCAGCGCAAGGCCATGCATTTTCTCCTGGGATGCGTGGCCAACGTGCCCATCAAATACGGCTACTGGGCCCTGGCCGGACTGGGCCTGCTCTTCTTCCGAGACGTCGCCCCCGATTCCCCGGCCTTCCTGCCGCCCTGGGGATCGGCGCTGTGGCCGCTCATGGCGCTGTGGCTGCCCTTGTCCCTGTGCCTGGCCGCCGCCGTCGGGCAGTGCTACCTGCTGTTGCGCCGGGACGCGGACGACTGGGGCCGCGACTACTACCGCTTCGCCGCGCCGTTTTTGGCCAAATGGCACATGGTCTGCGGCCTTGTCGTCATCGCGGTCCTGATCTGGCTCTACGCAAGTCTGAAAGGCGTCTTCAACCTCCATCTGCCCCAGATCTTCTACGCCGGATTGGCTGGCGGAGCCTGCCTGGGCCTGGCCATGACGCTCTCGCTCCTCATCAGCCTGAGCGAGCATCCCATGCGCCTCAAGCTCTCCATGATCGGCGTCGCCGTTTTCTCCCTGGCGCATGCCGGCCTGCTGCTGATCGCGATCCTTGAAACCCTGAACCGCTATGTCCCGGGCTGGGCCGTACCCACATTCATGCCCGACCTTCTGGGCCTGTTCAGATAGCCTTCGCATCCTCCTGATCCGGTCCCGCGACCGGATCAGCCGTTTCAGGCGACCGCCGGGAAGCGGCGAGGCACACCCGGTTCTTGCCTGTGCGTTTGGCCTCGTACAGGGCCTCGTCGCTGCGCCGCAGCAACCCGTCCAGGCCTTCCCCTTCGTCGAACCGGGCCAGGCCCATGCTCACCGTGAGCCGCAAGCGCTGGCCCTCGTACTCGAAGACCGAATCGGCCAGTCCCTTGACCATGCGCTCCGCCGCGATTTTTCCGGCCTCCAGCCCTGTCTCGGGGAAGAGCACGCAGAATTCTTCCCCGCCAAGCCTGCCCACCACGTCCACGGCCCTGCGCATCTCCATGACGGTCTCGGCCACGTGCCGCAAAGCCAGATCCCCGGCGCCGTGACCATGCGCGTCGTTGACCTTCTTGAAGTCGTCGATGTCGACCATGGCCACGCACAGGCTCTTTCCGTAACGCCGGGAGCGGACAATCTCCGCGCGCACGAGGTCCAGGAAATGCCGGCGGTTCGGCAATCCGGTCAGTTCGTCCGTATTGGCCAGCCGTTCCAGACGCAACTCGGCCAGGCGGCGCTCGGTCACGTCGACCATGGCTCCGTGCAGGCGCAACAGTCTGCCGTCCTCCAACAGGTCGAAACCGCAGATCAGGCTGACATGCTTTTCCTCGCCCCGCACGGTGCGGATGCGCAACTCGGTCGCGAAATCCCGCCCCCGGGCTTGGGCCTCCTCGAAGTTTTCCTTGAAATCGGGTTCATCCTCAGGATGGATATGAAGCATGAACAGGTTGAAATCCGGATCGACCTCATCAGGCTCGTACCCAAGGATGCGGCAGAATTCCTCGGACCAGCTCTTGGTGTCGTGCACGTAGTCCTTCTCGAAGCTGCCGACCCTGGCCAGGCGTTGCGCCTCGGCCAGGCGGCGGGCGCTGCTCGCGATCTCCTCCCGCATCTCCTTGGCCTCGGTGATGTCCGTGGCCGTGATCACGGCCCCCGAAATGGAATCGTCGCGCTCGCGGCAGGGACAATAGGTCACGGCATAACAGCGCCTGCCCGCATCCTGGCTCTCGAACCATCTCTCGAACTGCACTGTTTCCCCGGCGAAGCTCCGCTCGAGTCTGCGCTTCACCCGCGAAACGAAAACATCCTCTCCCATGATATCGGAAACCGCATGTCCTTCCACCTCCTCACGCCTTCTGCCGTGGGCTCGCAGGTAGCTGTCGTTGACCAGTTGACAGGTGAAATCACGGTCGATGATGCTGACCAGGGACGAGGACGAAGCGATGGCCCGCTCGTAGCGGATGAGCGCGGCTTCGGCCATCTTGCGGGACGTGATCTGGATATGGGAGACCACCGCCCCGTCAATGACGCCCCGGCTGACCAGAGGCGTGGCAGTCATCAGGAACCAGCGTTTTTTCCACGGCGCATGGCACGGGTACTCGAGGGTGAACTCCGGAATCCGACCGGACAGCACGGCTCTGATGCCATCGGCGGCCTGTTTGGCTTCCTCGGACGAAGAGCCGGAGGAGCTGTCGCAGACGCCGATATAGTTCCCCTGCAGGCGGGACTGGTCCAACTGCCCGTTGCGCCGCCCGAAGAGATTCCAGCTGCGGTTGGTGTCCACGATGCGGCCTTCGCGGTCGATCACGGCCACGTGCTCGCTCAGGCTGTCGAAAATCTCGCGCAATATCTCAAAGCGTCGATTGCCTTGAAGACAGTCGTCGGTTTCGAGGGCTTTGATACTCATGGTGTCTCCATCCGGCAGAAGTGGTCACACACGCAGCGGACTGCTCATCCTCAAGCACCGAAGACCAAAACAAGGTGACGATCCACCTGCCTGAAAATCAGGATCAATTGAGTATGTACGCGAAAATACGTACGCCGTGAAGCATGGCGGATGTCGGCGCGCCGCGCCGTGCGGTCAACGGATGGACGCGTCCAGCTGGTGGGCGTGGTTCTTCCAGAGGTTCCACAGGGTGCCCTTGGACCACTGGCCCTGGCCGGAGAGGGTCGGCTGGCCTTCCGTCTGAAAAATTTCGCAGATGCGGGAAAAGGAAAGATCCCGGGCGCGCAGGTCCCGGATACGCTCCAGGGCGGCGCGTTTGCGGGCGGAGAGGGGGCGGGGGGATGAGGAAGCGGTCGAGGCCCGGCCTTCGGACGTTTCGGGGTGGGAGGAAAGTTCCGCGATCATGTCGGCCAGCCGGGCAAGCTGTTGCTGCTGCCCGGCGACCATGGCCTTGAGCTCGGCAATTTCGGAGCGCAGGGCCGCCAGGGAGGCCCGGTCACGTTCGGCATGCCTGGACAGGGCCTCGTCGCGGATGTCGCGGGCCCTTTTTCTGGCGTCTTCGGCGGGCCGGTTCACGACCGCCTCCAGGGCTCGATGGCAGCCTCCGGATTCACCCCGGCAGGATGCGAACCTGCGCCACGACAGACCATGAAGACCTTGATGCGGGGCATGCGCCTCCCGTGGGCCCGCCGCCTGGGCGGACCGTCAAACGTGCTTGCGCCTCAGGGGTGCGGCGTCCACCGCTGCCCGTCCAGGGCGACCTGGATCAGGCTTTCCCGGCCAAGGCGTTGTTTCAAAAATTCCTTGAGCAAAACCTTGACCAGTTCCTGCCTGCTCATGTTCTCCAGGTACTGGCCGGAGGCGAGCAGTTTCCTGAAGGACGAGGACAAGGCTCCGGATTCGCCGGCGCGGACCAGGGCGTCGAGATAGGGCGCCACTTTCCCGCGCAGCCTGTCCACGCTGTCGGCTTTGAGTTCCCGGTACAAGGCGGCCAATTCCCCGGCTTCGGGCAGGCGGGAGGATTCGAGCACGGCCTTGAAATCCGCCGTGAAGCGCTTGATCCCGTTGATGATGTGGCTCTGCTTGACCATGTTGACCTTGGCCCAGCCGGCGTTGAGCCATTTGAAGGAGCCCACGCGGATGGCGCCGCTGGAGGAATCCGTCACGAAGATGAGAATGGAATGGCCGTTGTACATGTAGGAATCGACCCAGCCCAGACCGGTCTTGTTCAGCCCGGTTTCCTCGGAATAGAGGTAATTCCAGTCGGCATCCTCGCCGACGACGCATCCCTTGCGGCCGATCTCGGAAGGCTTGGTCTGGCAGCCAACGGAAACCAGAACCGGGCCGGTGGGTCCCTGAAAAACCGCCACGGCGCGATCCTGACTGTAGGAATAGTAGCCGCCCGTGTTGGCGTCGGGAGTGATGATCTCGTGCTCGGAGCCACGGACCAGCAGGGTTTTGCCCTCGTTCAAGGCCTTGGGGAGGAGCTTCAAGGCATCCTTGGTCGCGGCGTCCTGCCATTCCTGGTCGCGCACGGAGGAAGGCATGGTCACGTAGACCGGGATATCCGGATTATAGACATATTCGACCACGCGGGACAGGTCGCCGCGCAGGGTGAAGGCGTAGAAGGCTCCCGAAGCCTTTTCCCGGTCCTGCATGGCCATGCTGCTTTCCGCCTCGCTGGAGGCGACAAAGGAGATGAGTTCCGTCAATTTCTCGGGCGCGATGTCCGCGGAGGACGAGGGGAGGGTCAGCAGATATTCAAGGCCGGGGTACAGGGAATCGGGAATGGAATTCAAGGCCAGGGCCCGGGTCGGCGCCGCCGTTCCGAAAACCAGCAGACCGAGCAGACAGATAAAACGCTTAAACATGTATGACTTCCGGTTATATGTTCGCCGCGCTCGCGGCAGGTCAAGGCAGAAGCTCCATAATACCGGAACGCCCGCCTGTGAAGGCCCTTGCCACACACCCGTCATCTATTCAAGATCGGGAATTTGGTCACAATGCGCGGCCTGCGGGCCTCCTGGGCGGTAGACGGTTTTCCGCGCCTGGGCTAAGAGGTGCCGATACCATGAAAACCGACCGGGGCATGTCCCCCTCCCTCTCCATCAACGCCACGCCCGAGACGCTGTCGCTGGGCCTGCATGGCGCGCTCGACCTGCGCACCACCCCGGAGGTTCTGGAACGGCTGGCGAGCATCGGCGAACCCTTCCCCAAGGCGATCCGCGCCGACTTGAGCGGGATCACGCGCATGGACGACTGCGGCGCGCTGGTCATCCTGCGGATACGGGAATTGGCCCGGACCCATGGCTGCGAACTGGAGCTGACCGGCATTCCGGACCACGTGCAGGAACTGCTGTCGTTTCTTCGCCTCGACACTCCTCCCCGATCATCGGGCGTGAAAAGGCCCAAGTCCGGCATCATGACCCGCTTCGGCGCCAAGACCGTGAACGTCGTCGATCAGGCGGTCAGCCATGTCTCCTTCGTGGGGGAGGTCTGCGTGACCCTCGCGTCCCTGCTGCGCCACCCCGGCAGGCTGCGCCTGGGCGACACGGTCCAGTACATGCAACGGGTCGGCGTGGACGCGCTGCCCATCGTCGGTCTGATCAGCTTCCTTCTGGGTTTGATCATGGCCTTCATGTCCGCCGTGCAGTTGCAGCAGTTCGGGGCCAACATCTACGTGGCCTCTCTGGTGGCGCTGGCCATGGTCCGGGAACTGGGCCCCATCATGACCGCCATCCTGGTCGCCGGACGCTCGGGGTCGGCCTTTGCCGCCGAAATCGGGACCATGAAGGTGTCCGAGGAAGTGGACGCCCTGATCACCATGGGCTTCAAGCCGGCCATGTTCCTCGTGGCCCCCAAGATCATCGCCTCCGTGCTGGTGGTGCCGCTCTTGGCCATGTATTCCAACCTCTTCGCCATCGCCGGAGGCCTGCTCATCGGCGTGACCACCCTTGATCTGACCGTCAACGCCTATATGGCCCAGACCATGAGCACGCTGAGCATCTTCGACGTCAACTGGGGCCTCTTCAAAAGCGCCATCTTCGCCGTGCTCATCGCCACGGTGGGCTGCTTCAAGGGCTACCAGGTGCGCGGGGGAGCGGCCAGCGTGGGGCAGGCGACCACCTCGGCCGTGGTCACGGGCATCTTTCTGGTCATCCTGGTCGATTCGATCCTGGCCGTGATCCTGAGGTACTGGCGGCCATGAAGGACAAGGCGATCATTTCCGCACGCGGCCTGACCATGGGCTTCGGGGGCCAGACCCTCATGGAGGGTCTGGATTTCGACATCCACTCCGGCGAGATATTCATCATCCTGGGCGGGAGCGGGTGCGGCAAGTCCACCCTGCTCAAGCACCTGGTCGGGCTGTACAAGCCCATGGCCGGAAAAATCACCATCGCCGGAATGCCCCTTGATCCCGACGACGAGAACGGCTTCAAGCGGATCCTGGCCCGCATCGGCGTCATGTACCAGGGCGGCGCGCTCTTCTCCTCCATGACCCTGGGCGAAAACGTGGCGCTGCCGATCACGGAATACTCGCGTCTCAAGGGACGCGCCGTGGAGGACCTGGTCAGCCTCAAGCTGCGCCAGGTCGGCCTCGAAGGCTTCGAGCACCACCTGCCGGAGGAGCTTTCCGGGGGCATGAAAAAACGCGCGGCCATTGCCCGGGCCCTGGCGCTCAATCCCGAAATCCTCTTCCTGGACGAGCCCTCGGCGGGCCTGGACCCGGTCAGTTCCGCCGACCTCGACGCCCTCATCCTGCGCCTGAACCGCACCCTGGGCACGACCTTCGTCGTCGTCACCCACGAGCTGTCCTCCATCTTCACCATTGCGGAGAGGGTCATCATGCTCGACAAAAAAACCAAATCCATCATCGCCGAAGGCGATCCGCGCCAGCTCAGGGATGCGGGCGAACATCCCTTCGTGCGCCAATTCTTCAACAGACAGCCGGAAATGGAGAAATAATGGCTTCCGCTCGCGTCAATTTTTCCGTGGGACTGTTCATGACCGCCGGCCTGGCACTGGCCACCCTGGCCATCATCTGGCTCGGAATGACCTCCTTCCTGCGCAAGGGCGAACTCTTCGTGACCTATTTCGACGAGTCCGTGCAGGGGCTGGGGGTGGACTCTCCGGTCAAGTACCGGGGCGTGCCCGTGGGTCGCGTCCAGGCCATCCGCATCGCCCCCGATTATCACCTCATCGAGGTCGTCATCCTCATCGACGACGAACATGCGGGCGACGAAAACCGTTTCGTGGACAGCGTGGCCTCCATCTCCAACGTCGGCATCACCGGCGCCATGTTCGTGGAGATAGACAAGCGCTGGCCGGCTGCCGGGGATCTCTCGCCGGCGCTGAGTTTCACTCCCGAATACCCGGTCATCGCTTCCCGGCCTTCGGACATCAAAAAACTGTTCCGGGAAATCGACGAGATCGCCGCGAAGATCCAGTCCATAGACTTCAAGGGCATCTCGGAGCAGGCCATGCTGGCCTTTTCCACAGTCAACACGGCCATGACCGACGCCCAGCTCGGAGCCATCTCCGCCGACATCCGGACCCTGCTTGCGGGCATCAACGCCGCGGCCAACCCCAAGCGACTGGAGTCCATGGCCAAGAACATGGAACAGACCGTCGTCGCCTCGAACAGGCTGATGAACAAGGCCGCCGAGGAACTGAGCCGTCTGGACGGCATCCTGGCTCAATTCCAGTCCATGATCGAGGCCAACCGGCCACATGTGGACACGACCGCGAGCGCCATGGCCAAGACGGCGCTCAAGGCCGACACGGTCATGACCCAGAGCCAGGCCACGATGTTGCAGATGCAGGGCGCCATCAGGGAACTGGAGGAGCGCCTGGCCGCCACCGCCGAGAACCTGGAGCAGACCTCGAGCAACCTGAACACCCTGATCGGCAACGTCAAGGACCAGCCGGCCCAGCTCATTTTCGGACAACCCAAGGCCCCACGCCTCGTGGAGGAGTAGCCCATGCCCATCCGACATCTTCTTCCATTCCTGTTGATGCTCGCCCTGGTCGGTTGCGGCGCGGCCCGGACCAAGGCCCCGGACGTGCGCTACTACACCCTCGAATACGAAAGCCCGACCGTCTCCGGGGAGGCGCGCCAGGCGGTCGTCACGCTGAGCCGTTTCGGGGTGGCCCCGGAATTCAACACCGGCAAGCTCGTCTACCGGGATCTGTCCTTCGGGCGGCAGGAATACGCCTATCACCAGTGGCGCGCCACGCCGCAGACGCTGGTGGCCGACTACCTGCGCCGCGACATGCAGCAAAGCGGGCTCTTCCTGGCCGTGAATCGACCCGGATCATCGCTGCCCGCAACGCACCAGCTTGAAGGAATGATCGAGGAATGGATGGAGGTTGACGGCGAGGATCACTGGCTGGCAAGCGCCGGCCTGACCATCACCCTGCTCGACCTGCGGGCCGAATCCGTCGCCAGTCAGGTTCTCTTCCAGCGCACCTACCGGGAATCCGAGCCCTCCGCCAAAAAAAATCCCGGCTCAGTGGTCGAAGCCATGAGCCGGGTCATGAGAAGATTGTCGGAGCGCATCGTCGCCGACGTGCATGCCGCGATTGAATAGCGTGGCAATCGGGCCTTTTTCAACGCACGGCAGACGGTTCAAAAAGGTCCGAGTGCAAGGGGAAAAGCCAGGGCCGAAGCGTATCCGGTAATACGTGAGGGTCTGGCTTTTTCGCGGCAACGCGGCAATCGGGCCTTTTTCAACGCGCGGCAGACGGTTCAAAAAGGTTCGAGTGCAAGGCGCAAGGAAAAGCCAGGGCCGAAGCGTATCCGGTAATACGCGAGGGTCTGGCTTTTTCGCGGCAACGCGGCAATCGGGCCTTTTTCAACCGTCTGCTAGGGTTTGCCGTCCGTGGTCAGCCCATTGCTGGCCTTGATGATCTCCCAGGCCTCCTCGGCTGAACTGACATATTGGAAAATGTTCAGGTCCTCGGCGTTGATGGTGCCCTCCTCGACCAGGGCTTCGAAGTTGATGACCTTGTGCCAGAACCTGCGTCCGAAGAGCAGCACCGGGATGGGTTTGACCTTGCGGGTCTGGATCAGGGTCAGGGCCTCGAAGAGTTCGTCCATGGTCCCGAAACCGCCGGGGAAGGCGACCAGGGCCTTGGCGCGCATCAAAAGATGCATCTTGCGGATGGCGAAATAGTGGAACTGGAAGCTCAGCTCCGGGGTGATGTAGGGGTTGGGCTCCTGCTCGAAGGGCAGCACGATGTTCATGCCGATGCTCTTGGCCCCCACGTCGTGCGCGCCCTGGTTGGCGGCACCCATGATCCCGAACCCGCCGCCGGTGATGACCACGTGCTTGCAGGTGTCCACATTCTCGGAAATGAGCCGCCCGAGCTTGCGCGCCTCGTCATAATAACGGCTGTTGGCCACGGCCGTGCGGGCCTTGGCCAGCTCCTGCTGGAGCAGGTAATCCTGGGGGTTCTTCTTGAGTCCCTCCAGCACTTTCTCCAGTCGGACGGCGGCCGTCTCCGGATCCATGGTGCGGGCGCTGCCGTAGATGACGATGGTCGATTCGATCTGCTGTTCCTGCAGGGCCAATTCCGGCTTCAACAGCTCAAGCTGAAGGCGCACGGGGCGCAGCTCCTCGCGCAGCAGAAAATCCTGATCCTGAAAAGCCAGGCGGTAGGAAGCGGACTGGCACTGGGGCGTGTCCACATGGCGTTTGGCGGCCTGGGCATCCTCGTTGGCTGAGGGAAAAACGCCGAAACGACGGGTTCGCTTGTTGACCATGAATCTTCCTTATGAGCGGGCCAGGGCCACGCATTTGATTTCAACGATTCCGCCCAGAGGCAGGGCTGAAACCTGCACCGCGGCGCGGGCCGGCCGGTGTCCGGCCATGAATTCGTCGTAAATGGCGTTGAAGAGTTTGAAATTGGCCAGATCGGTCACGAACACGTCCACGCTGGCGATATCCGTCGTGGAGCACCCGGCCTCGGCCAGGATTGCGCCCATGTTGGCCAGGGCCTGCCGCGCCTGGGCCTCGAAATCCGCGCCCGCGAACTGTCCGGTGGCGGGTACCATTCCAAGCTGGCCGCTGACATACACAAAGCCCCCGGCGCGCACGGCCTGGGAATAGGGACCCACGGCGGCCGGGGCCTTGTCCGTGGCGATGAAATCGAGTTTCTGCATACACCCTCCATAAAAGAACGGCCCTCGCGGGCCGCTCCGACAAACCGCATTGAGATCCGGACCTGTCAATCAAGAACCTTTTCCAGCCAATCCAAGGCTGCGGCGACCGTAGGAAATCCGATGGTGCTGGTCAAGAGAATGACGGCGTGCCTGATTTCCTCCGCCGTGGCCCCGGCCTGAAGCGCCCGCCGGGCGTGGCTGCGCACCGCGCCTTCGGAACGCAGGGCGGCGGAAGCGCCGAGCTGCACGAGGTGCATTTCCTTTTCGCTCAAGGGCCCGGCCTCCTGCGCCGTCCGGCCCAGCTTCTCGGCGGCGGCGATGAGTTCCGGATACATTTCCTGCAATTTCTGGTAGTGTTTCGGCTTGCCCGTGCTCATGGTTTTCCTCCGGAGATAAGAGTGGGCCGAGTCCTTTATTGACGCGGCCATGATTCGATCATAGGGGCAATTGGACTTGAAAAACAAGGAGTTTTCCCATGAAAGTAGCCATCCCCACAGTAGGAACCCGCGTGGACGAGCATTTCGGCCATGCACGCGCCTTTACGATCTTCACCATAGACGAGGCAGGCGATGTCGTCGAGAACGAAACCTTTCTGCCGCCCTCGGGCTGCGGTTGCCGCTCCACCGTGGGTCTGACCATGCAGGCCAAAGGCGTGACCACCCTGCTCGTCGGCAACATCGGTCAGGGCGCGATAAGCAAAATGGCCGAACACGGCATCACGGTGGTCCGGGGTTGCGAGGGAGAACTCCCTGACGTGCTGGGCCGCTGGTTGAACGGCGAGATCAAGGATCAGGACATCCTCTGCAACCACGCGGACTGCGCCCACTAGGAGAACTTCATGCAATGCCCCTGCCGTTCAGGACGGACTTTTGAAGAATGCTGCGGACCGATCATAGCCGGAGAGGTCGTGGCCGCAAGCCCCGAAGCCCTGATGCGCTCGCGCTACACCGCGTTCTGCCGGGACGAGATGGATTACCTTCAAAGCACCATGGTCGAGGAGCACCGGGCCGAATTCAACGCTCAGGACGTGCGCCGCTGGAACAAGAGCATCACCTGGCTGGATCTGGAAATCCTGGAATCGTCCACTCACGGGGACGCGGGCACGGTCCGCTTCCGCGCCACGTTCCGGCACAAGGGCGGCACGCAGAGCCTGACCGAAAACAGCCGCTTCGTGCGCCGGGACGAAAAATGGCACTACCTGGACGGCGAACACGAGACCGAAACGGTGCGCAACGAAGGCCCCAAGGTCGGGCGCAACGACCCCTGCCCCTGCGGAAGCGGCAAGAAATTCAAGAAGTGCTGCGGCTAGCAGGCTGCTTAAAAACGGCGATCCGCTTCGTCAGTGCAGAAAATCCAGACCCGAGCCTGTTTGAATACCCTTGCGGGCACGCGTGCGCTTCGGCCCTGAATTTTCTTTGTTCCTCGCATCTCACCAATTTTAAGCAGCCTGGATATTTGTAGTTTTCCAGTCGGCTAGGACTCGAATGACCGCAATTTTCTCCATCATCCTCGTCTTCGCCGTCATGCTGGCGGGAATCCGCCTCAAGCTGGGGCTGGGGCTGTCCATCCTGACGGGCAGCCTCGTGCTGGCCCTGCTCTTCGGCCTCTCGCCCCTGGCCTGGCTTGGCGCCATTCCGGACGCGCTCCTGACCGAAGAAACCTTCGTGCTCTGCGCCATCATCGCCGTCATCCTGGCCTTCAGCGCCCTGTATTCGGCTTCCGGCCAGTCGGAACGGTTCATGCGCGCCATCCGCGCCCAGATCCGCTCCCGCTCGCTCCTCCTGGTCTTCTTTCCGGCGCTGATCGGCCTTCTGCCCATGCCCGGCGGGGCCATCTTCTCGGCGCCCATGGTCGAAAAGGCGGCCTCGGAGCTGGCCATCCCCCAACGCGACCAGGCCCTCATCAACTACTGGTTCCGGCACATCTGGGAACTGGCCTGGCCCCTGTACCCGGGGCTGATCCTCGCCTCCTCCCTGGCGAACATCCCGGTGACCGGGATCGTGGCGCTCTTGTGGGCGGGCCCTCTGGTGGCCATCGCCCTGGGCTGGCTCCTGATCCTGCGCCCGGCCCTCAAAAACGCGCCCAGGCTGCCCTCCATCGCGACCACGTCGCGCAATGGCCGGGATTGGCTCGGAGGCCTGCCGCTCTTCACGGCCATCGCCGGATCCATCGGCGGCGAATGGCTCTGCGCCGTGCTCTGGCCGGGCAGGCCCATGGAATACGGGGTCATCGCGGCCCTGATCCTGGCCTCCGGAGTCAGCCTCTTCATGGCCCAGACCAAATGGACGGCGGTGCTGCGGGAGGCGGGCAAGGACAACACCATGGCTCTCCTGGCCGTGGTCGGAGCCATCTTCATCTTCAAGGAAATCCTGCACCAGGGGCACGTTGTCGATGTCCTGGCGCAGACCCTCGGCGGAGGCGGCGCGATCTACGTCATGGCCATCGTCCTGCCCTTTCTGGTGGGCTTCGTGGCCGGCCTGACCATCGCCTTCGTGGGCGCGACCTTCCCGCTCCTCTTCGGACTCGCCCATTCCTCAGGCCAGCCCCATCTCATCCCGGTGATCCTGAGCCTCGGGATGTACGCCGGATACGCGGGCATCATGGCCTCGCCCATGCACATCTGCTACCTGATGACCTGCAACTACTTCCACCAGGACCCGGGTAAGCTCCTCCCCCGCATCCTCGTGCCCGGCCTGCTGCTCATCCCGGCGGGAGTGGTCGTGACCTTCCTCATGGTTCCGCGCTAGCAACAGGCCCAAACCCCTGGCGCATCTGAAATACGGATGCACCACGTCTTGACTTCCGGACCGAATATGGCACTCTTTACAGACCGGAGGAATCCAGCATGAACATCACCAGCGACATCAAGCCCGTGACCTATCTGAAGTCCCGGGCAGCCGAGCTTCTCAATCAGATCAATGAAACGCATCGGCCCGTGATCATAACCCAAAATGGCGAACCGCGAGCCGTATTGCAGGACCCGAAGAGTTACGAGAACATGCGCAACGCCATCGGCCTGCTGAAACTCATCTCAGCCGGTGAAGCCGACGTCAGGGAAGGACGCGTGGTGGGGCACGACGATGTTTTCGACACGCTTGAAGACGACTTGAAGGCAGCCATGAAATGAACAGGACGCATCACGTCGTCTGGGCCGCCGTGGCCCGCAATGATCTCAAGCAGATTATCGACCATATCGCCCTCGACAGCCCAGACGATGCGCTGCACATTCTTCGCAAGATCAGACAGCGGGCAGCGGAACTTAAAGCCATGCCGGATCAAGGCAGGGTCGTTCCAGAATTGAAAGAACAGGGCATACAGACGTACCGCGAGCTCATCGTCGCCCCGTGGAGAATCGTCTACAGGGTCTCGGACACAACGGTTTTTATTTTGTCCGTCATCGATTCGAGGCGTAGTGTCGAAGACATCCTGCTCGACCGACTCATCAAATGACAAAGAACCATCCCAGCTTGTCCTGAGCGCTCCGCCCCTCAAGCACTGCCAGTGCGAACGGCCTGTGCGCACTCTCCCTCCGCCATTTCCGGCCTCTCATAGCCTTCGCCCGCAAAGATCACGTCCGCACCCAGGAACTTTTCATAGTCCACGCCCCAGGCCCGCATCTGCATGAGCAGCGGGATGAGGCTTCGGCCCATTTCCGTCAGGGAGTACTCGACGCGGGGCGGCACTTCGCGGTATACTTCACGATGCACCAGCCCGTCGGCTTCCAGTTCGCGCAGCTGCCGGGTCAGCATACGCTCGGTCACGTCGGCCATGCCCCGGCGCAGCTCCCCGAAGCGCACGGCTTCGGCCAGGGATAGGTGGTAAAGGATGATGGGCTTCCATTTTCCGCCGATGACCGCCAGGGTCAGCTCGAAATAGCAGCGGTAGCGTTTGCCGGAGAGTTCCTTGATCTTGCAGGGCCGAGGCTGGTTTTCGTCCATTACTATACTCCATGTGTGTACCGTACATTATAGACAGTACTTTTCATAATCGCAGACATGTGCTCTATCCGGGCCTGCATCACGCAGTCAATCCCAACAAGGAGAAAGAATATGTACGTAGTCGCAGTCAACGGCAGCCCGCGCAAGGGCGGCAACACGGAAATCCTCTTGAACCACGCCCTTGAACCCCTCAAAAAGGCGGGCTGGGAAACTGAACTGGTGCAGGTCGGCGGACAGAACATCCGGGGCTGTCAGGCCTGCTACAAGTGCTTTGTGCGCAAGGACGGGCAATGCTCCATGAAAAAGGACGTCTTCAACGAGATCATGGAAAAACTCCTGCGCGCCGACGCCCTCATCTTCGGCTCGCCGACCTACTTCGCCGACGTCTCCGCCGAGCTCAAAGCCCTGATGGACCGCGCCGGCCTCGTCGCCCTGGCCAACGGCCGCGCCTTCAAGGGCAAAATCGGCGCGGCCGTGGTGGCCGTGCGCCGCGGCGGAGCAACCCACGTCTACGACACCATCAACCACATGTTTCTGATGAACCAGATGCTCATCCCCGGCTCGGTGTACTGGAACATGGGCTACGGCCGCGACAAGGGCGAGGTCGAGGGCGACGCCGAAGGGCTTGGCAACATGAGGAATCTGGGGCAGACCATCGCCTGGCTGGGCGCGGCCATAAAGCCGCACCTGGCGACGTTCCCCGCCCTGGAAGCCGTGAGCGAATGAGGGAGGTTCAGATGATCGATTTCAGCATCGACCGGGAAAAATGCATCCAGTGCGGCGAATGCGCGGCGGACTGTCCCGCCGGCATCATCGCCATGGGCGATTTCCCCGAAATGACCGACGAGGGCCGCTGCTACCGCTGCCTGCACTGCTACACGGTCTGCCCGACGGGGGCCGTGTCCATCCTCGGGCTGACGCCCGAAGAGAGCGATCCGGCGAAAGACCTGCCGTCTCCGGCGCAGATGACCGACCTGATCAAGTGGCGTCGCTCCGTGCGGCGCTACAGGGACGAGAACCTCCCCGCGGCCCTCATCGACGAGCTCGTCGATACGACGTGCCACGCGCCGACCGGGGTCAACGCCCAGGGCGTCGTGTTCACGGTGATCCGGGACAAGGCCTTCATGGACAAGCTTCGCCGCGAGACCCTGGAGCGCCTCGGGGCCCTGGCCGACGCAGGGAAACTGCCGGAAGGGATCATCTCCCAGTACCTGGGCTTCGCCGTGAAAGTCTGGAGGACCGCAGGCAAGGACGCCATCTTCCGCGGCGCGCCGCACATGCTCCTGACGAGCACCCCGCCCGGCGTGCCCTGCGCGGTCCAGGACGCGCACATCGCCCTGACCACCTTCGAACTCCTGGCCAGCTCCCACGGCCTGGGCACCCTGTGGGACGGCATGTTCATGATGGCCCTGGCCATCTGCCCGGAACTGCGGGATACCCTGCGCATCCCGGCCGATCACGCCATCGGCTACGCGATGCTCTTCGGCAGGCCCGACGTCCAGTACCACCGCCCCGTCAAACGGGGCCCGGCCAAGGTCAACATCCTCGAATAGAAAAAAGGACCGGCGCGCAGGCATGCGTTCCGGTCCTTTCCCTTTGCGCAACGGAGAAATTTCCCTTTGGACACCACCGGCATCACCCTGGCCATCCTCTCGGCCCTGTTCATGGGCACCATCGGCGTTTTCTCTAGAATCACCGGCCTGCCCGCCGAAACCGTCACCTTCTTCCGCCTCCTGCTCGGCGCAGGGTTCCTGGCCGTTTTCCTCCTGGCCACCCGCCAGGCCGGAGCGCTCAGGCGCCGGCCGACCTGGCCCGTGATCGTCAACGGCGCGCTCCTGGCTGGCTTCATCATCTTCTACGTGCAGGCCATGAACCTGACGTCCATGGCCAATGCCATCATGCTCGTCTATCTGGCCCCGGTGGCCGCATCGATCTTCGCGCATTGTTTCATGAGGGAGCGGCTCAACGTCGCGGGCTGGATTCTCATCGGCCTGGCCATGCTCGGCTTCGCGGCCATGATGGAATTCAGGCTCGATTTCGCGGACGGCTCGAACCATGCGGCGGGCCTGGGCCTGGCAGCCCTGGCCATGCTCTGCTACGCGAGCTTCATCCTCATGAACCGCCGCATCCGGCCCCACGTCCCGGTCATGACCCGCGCCTTCTACCAACTCCTGACCGGAGCCCTGGTCATGCTGCCCTTCTTCCTGCACTCCCGCCCCGAAATCACCGCCGCAAACGCCCTCTGGCTCCTGGCCACGGGCCTGATCCCCGGCTTCCTGGCCATCACCTTCGCCGTCGCGGCCCTGAGCCGCCTGCCCGCCGCCACCTTCGGCACCCTAGCCTATTTCGAACCCTTGGCCGTGGTCTTCTTCGGCTGGTCCCTCTTCGGAGAAAGCCTGCCCACACTGCAACTGGCAGGCTGCGCCACCATCATGGCCAGCGGCTGCGCCAAGGCCCTGCTCGCATCCCGCACAGCCACGCCCTGACCTCTTCAGCATTTCCGCTTCGCGGCATGCGGCCGCAACGCCCAGAGTTTGCCGACAGGCCATGCTTACGCAATTCGAGGTCGGCATACATTTAAATACGTATGACAAAATAAGAACTTGCCGTTGACGCAACTTTTCTTGTAGCGGATTGGCGAAAAGAATTCGGGTGATCTCGGAGAACGGAACCGCACTTTCAGGAACCAGGGTCAACTGGGGATAAGTTGTGTGCGTCAAGTTCTGCAAATTCTTCCACGGCATGACGGGTAACCTCAAGCAGCTGGCGACCGAGAATGGGCTCACCCAAAGCTCGTCGGAGGTCGCCAGATGCGTTTTCCATTAAGCAACC
>JBFWJY010000041.1:0-24512 GCA_050252955.1 Desulfomicrobium sp. | reverse complement strand
GAGCTTGTGAAGAGACAATTGTCCTTCAGTTAAAAATTTTCAGGCCGAAAATTGCGTAGTTTTTTGAAAAATATGCTTGGAAAGCAGAACTCACAAATTTAGCAACACCTGTTCACGGATTCAGGTTGTAAGCGAAATAAGTATACTGCACAAATTTTTTGGAAATGAAATTGGGAGCCCAGACTTTTTCGACAAAGAAATTCAACACCAGGAAGATGAAATTGAAAATCTTAACACAAAATTACTCGAACTAAACAAAACAACATACGACATTAATGATGATAATATCAACATTATTCGTGAAAAAATCATAAGTATTCGAAGAGTTAAAACAGAAAAATTTAACCTATATAATAAATATATGCTAGATATCAACGATTCTGAGCGCTTTATACAATCACTTCGAAACAAAATTAAATCACTAGATGAATCATCTTTAATGATTAACGCTCTTTCTGATATTTCATTTCAATACTGTCCGGCTTGCTTTCAAGAAATTGACCCGAAAGAGGGATGCGCTCTCTGCGGGCAAAGTGACGCAACCCATGACATCAAAACTGACCCAACTTTTAAAATTCGCAAAGAAATTGAGTTCCAAATAAATGAATCAGAACGCATTCTAGAATTGAAAAAAGAAAGATTATATACAACTAAACTAGAAATAGAATCGCACGATACAGAACTCAAAATAAGTTTAGACGAATTAAATTCTTTACAGATTCCTTTTATTGGAATCTCATCTGAATCAAGACGCATATTAATGGAAATTGGCTTTAAGAAAAACGAAATACAAAAACTTAATGAGCAAAAAAATAAATTTGCAAAACTATACACGCTATACAATACAAAAAATGAATATTCACGACAAGTTGATATACTAACAGAGGAAATCACAACAATTGAAAAGAAAACACAAGCAAACTATGAACGCAAAAGAAATCAGCTATCTGACTTAACAATCAAAATATTGAGAAAAGACAAAGGTACTGAGGAAATATTTCAAACCGGACTATTTGTTGACTTCTCTTTTGAGGAAGACAGAGTTTTAATTGATCAAAAAGCAATTTTTTCAGCAAGCTCTATGATATTTTTAAAAAATGCTTTTAGAACTGCACTATTTCAAGCATCATGCATCGACAAATCTTATATTTATCCACGGTTTTTACTTATGGATAACATAGAAGACAAAGGGATGGTAATGGAGCGCAGCAAACTATTCCAGCTAATTCTCGTGGAAATATCAAAATCAATCTCCATCCCTCATCAAATTATTTTTACAACATCAATGATAGACGAGTCACTTGATAATGAACAATATTGCATTGGCATCAAGTATAACGACTCAAATAAATCTTTAAATTTTGCTAATTGAGCATGACTCGAATAGCATCGAAGTTTAGGTGCAAACTGGGGTCGCTTCTTGAATCTTGAATTTTTCAGGAATAACCGCCGACAATAACGGACATATCGGTCTTTTTGTGAATCGACGGTCGTTATTCTGCCCATTTCGAGCACGGGAATCCGCAGGAATCTGGGGTCAGATTTTGAATCTTGAATTTTTTGCGTTGCATCCTTTTATGCCAGAAATAGATTCCTGGTTATGGGCCTGTTGATGCAGCTTCCGCCAATGCGAAGCGGTGCCTGAGCTCCTCCAGTTCCCGCTTTGTCACGCCGGGAAAAACTGGGGTCAGATCTTGAATCTTGACTGGCCCATGAGCCAGCGATTTTGCAACCGCAATGCTCTCAAAACGCGTTTCGAATTTGACTATACCCAAGTCCGAGCGTCTGCCGTGACCGGTCTTCATTATTCGACCGTGGGCGGGATTTCCGGCGCGAAGAATCAAGATTCAAGTTCTGAAACTCGGTATTTGTCTGGACTCATGAACATCTCGTGGGAACGGGGTTTTGCAGGCAGTGAAGGGCCCTGGAGACAGGCCGGAATGTCAAGATGGAACCGGCCGCCAAGGGGGGAGAGGGTGCCCGGTCGAATCGGGGGGCTATTCCAAAACCAGATGCATGGAGATGCGTACCCTTTCCCGGTGATGTTGGCCGGCGCTGTTGCGGTAAGCCCGACGAAAATGTAGAATGGAGTCAATATCGGCCCTTCAATGCAGCTGCGTCGTCGCGGGCAGCTCCATGACAAGGGCGCCGAGCGATTTTGCGCGATTTCTGTACAACAAAGGGGAGAAATCATGAAAAGACTTCTTGCAGCGCTCATTTTCGTTTCGTTTGCCGCTCTACCCGCCCTGGCCGAACTCCCTGCCGTCAAGGCGGGCATCAAGGGCAAAACGCCTGCCCTGACGACTCCTCAGCAGAAACTCAAACAGCTGCCCAGAACCGCCATCGTGCCGCAGACCGGCCAGGACGGCGGATCGCAGCCCCAGACCGAGGAAACGGCACCGCAACCGGGGGCCGCCATCGAATTTCTGGGGTTTGAAGTCGGGCCGCAGGCTCCGCCCTCCTCCTGCATGCTGAAATGGACGATCAGGTATCGAAACACCGGCAGCGCGCCCACCGGCAACCTGCTGTTCAGGCATGTCCATCGCAAGGCTGCGGGGGTGAACGAGTCGGAGCCGTACGAAGATGTACTCGACCCCGTGGCCGCGGGCGCCACATCGGGCGCCGTCGGACTTGTGCCCTCGCGCGAATACGAAGAGGTATTCATCGAACTTCGCGACGGAGGCAACGTCCTGGCCTCGGCCGTCTACGCACTTCCCGCTTCCGTCGCTCCCTCGGCCGACAACCTGGCCATAGGCGACCCCGTCGTCTCCAGCGGATCGATTTCCTTCGACATCCGGAACACGGGCAATTCCGACGTCAGCGAATTCAACTACGTGGTGCACGGCGTCGTGGACCCCGCAAGCCCCGTGCGGGAAACCCTCTCTGCCGGCTCCGTCCAGTGCCTGTCCGCCGGCGGCACCCAGAACGCCAGGGTCGACATCCCGCTGAACCCCTACCCCGCCTACAATATCATCCTGTACACCGACTCCGTGGCCAGACCTCTGTCTGAAAGAACCGCCATCCCGAACTGAGCCGAACGAAAAAGGCCCCGTGAGATCCTGCAGCGCAGGAGACGCGGGGCTTTTTCGACAACAAAACTCTGTGAATCCGGGGCCAGATCTTGAATCTTGAACTTTTTGCGTTGCATCCTTTTATGCCAGAAATAGATTCCTGGTTATGGGCCTGTTGATGCAGCTTCCGCCAATGCGAAGCGGTGCCTGAGCTCTTCCATCTCCCGCTTTGTCACGCCGTGCCCGGCGAAATGCTCTCGCCAGCCTGCGACCGTTTCCCGCATCTCTTCCCAGATTCTCGTCGCCTCGCTTTCGCTCAGTCCAAAGGGCCGGACATCGCTCAGGATATTGGACCTCGTGGCCGCGCGGCCTTCCCGTCCGCAGCGCAAGGACAGGTTCCATTGCCTGAAGCGGATGGCGGAGGGCACCAGGTCGTAGGCCGGGGTCATGGCGATGGTTTTGTGCGCGACGAAAAAGGCGTGGTTGCGCAGGTGGTCGTCCCGGTTCGAGCACAGGGCGTTGAAAGCCATGCGGCGGAATATCTCGGGGGCGGACTGCGCGTCGCCGAGCCTGCGGGCCTGTTCGGCCAGGTTCTGATAGCTGCCCCAGTCGCCGTCTTCCTCGGCCCCCGTCACCGTGAAGCCCGAAATGACGTGCCGCGAGCCGCCGCTTTGGCGGTCGAAACGCTGGACCAGCAGGACGAAATGCCCGTCCAGTTCCATCAGCCGTGTCGATGCCACCGTGATGCCGCAGCGTGCGGCCAGGGTCATGGTCGCGTGCTCGACTACGGGTTCGCGCCACGGGTCTCCGCGTTTGGAGAATTTGGCGATCCAGGGCGTTCCGTTCACGGTGACCATGGCCTTGGGCCTGGCGCCGCCCAGGGACAGGCTGGAGGCGAGGGCGGCCAGGAACGCGTCTTCAGGCATGCCGCTTCGCACTGCATCGAGTTCCTCGTCGTCCTCGACCTCATCGACGCGGGCGACGATGGCCGCCACCCGCCCCAGGTCTTCGGGCACCATGCAGAACGCTTCGCCCGTGGCCCAGGGCGCCAGGGACGCTGGGCCATCAGGCGTGGGGCCGAAGGCCAATGCGCCCATGCGCTGCGGGTGATGGGCCGCCGTCAGAACCTCGAACTCGCTCAGCGTTCCGGGGGCCCGGCCAGCCATGAGCCCCAGCACTTTGCGGCCCCAGCGGTCCGGGGCGGCGTCGCGCAGTGCGCTGAAAAGAGCGCGTCCGGAAAACTCCATGTCGGCAAGGGGCAACCGGGCCGGATCAAGGGGAATGGCGTCTGGCCGCTCAAGATACCGGTGGCCGTAGCGGAAGAAATATGCCCGGTCCTCATGCCGGAGCAGCCCCGCAGGAACGTAGTCCATGCCGTGCAGGCGGATGAAGACCACGGCCCGCTCAGAAGTCGAGGTCATCGCTCACCTCCGTTGTAACGCGTCGCGGCAGCCTGCTCACGGCCAAGGCCCTGCCCACGGGGTCGGATTCCAGGGACGCCATGCCGCCAAGCTGGTCATCGAGCTGCAGAACCCACAGGACATGGGCCAGCACCCCAAGCGACACCCCAGGGTGCCCGTTTTCCAGGCGGCGGATGGTCTCGCGCGTGGTCATGGTGCGCGCGGCCAGATCCTGCATGCTTAAGGCACGCAGCTTCCGGGCTGCGCGAATGTTGCGCCCCAGGCGCTCAAGATTGGCGGCGGGGCTCCCCGGCAGGTCGTGTGCGGACGTTTTTTTGGGTGACATGCATCATATATAGGGCTTTATCTTTTCTTGTGCAATATTAATCATGCATTAATCGGTAGTGATTGGACGCCAAGCGCGAAATTCACAAATCACAACCTCTATTTTTTAGTTAATGTCCATTTAACATATTGAATTATTTCTGCTAAACATCAGTAAGCCCCTTCCATTCCAAACGTCTTGCCATTATCCATTTCAAATTTATTAAATTGATTTATGCAAATCGTCATTAATGACGAAAAAAAAGCATTTTCATCTTGTTTGTCGTTAGTTGTTGCGATATATGTATATCTATCTACGGAGGACGCGGAGATGAAGATCGAAGGTTTGTTGACGGACGAAGCCATTCTGACAGAGTTGGGGCGGCGGCTTGCGCAGCGTCGGCTGGAGCTTCAGTTCACGCAGGAAATGCTGGCGGAGCAGGCAGGGGTTTCGAAGCGGACGGTGGAGCGCATCGAGGCCGGGGCCACGGCGCAAATGTCGACCTTGATCCGGATTATGCGGGCTTTGGAACTCCTGGATCGGCTGGAGACGCTGGTGCCCGAGGCCGTCCCCCGTCCCATGGATCTGGTCAAGCTCAAAGGCAAGATGCGCAAAAGGGCCAGCGGCAAGCGGCAGTCCACAAAGGAAGAGCCGTGGCAGTGGGGTGATGAAACATGAGCACGACGGCAATGGTCAAGCTCTGGGGGCGCACGATCGGCGCTGTGTCTCTTGAGGACGGGGCCGCGACCGCGATGTTTGAATACGACACGGCGTTCAGCAAGAGCGGTATCGAGGTGGCCCCACTGATGATGCCCCTTTCCCGTCGACTCTACTCCTTTCCATCGTTGCGACCGGAAACCTTCCACGGTCTGCCGGGGTTGCTCGCGGATTCACTGCCCGACCGGTTCGGCAATGCATTGATCAATGCCTGGCTTGCCCGCTCCGGACGCCTGCCGGAATCGTTCAATGCGGTGGAACGCCTTTGTTATACCGGTTCGCGAGGCATGGGGGCGCTTGAATATGTTCCGTCAACCCGATTGGACGCGTCCGGCACGTCCCGGATCGAGGTCGACAAATTGGTCGAGCTGGCTTCGGAGGTTTTGACCCATCGCGACAACCTGAACGGCTGGGTCAAGGAGGACGGCAAGGAAGCAGCACTGCGCGACATCCTGCGCGTCGGAACGTCCGCAGGCGGGGCGCGGGCCAAGGCGGTCATCGCCTGGAATCCGCAAACGGGCGAAGTCCGCTCGGGCCAGGTCAAGGCGGGCAGCGGGTTTGAATACTGGCTCATGAAATTCGACGGGGTCAGCGGCAACAAGGACAAGGAACAGGAGGACCCGAAGGGATACGGCGCCATCGAATACGCCTATTATCGAATGGCCGTCGACGCTGGAATCACCATGAGTCCGAGCCGCCTGTTCGAGGAGAACGGTCGCCGCCATTTCATGACGAAACGGTTCGACCGCCTGGATGGCGGAGGCAAGCTGCACATGCAATCCCTGTGCGGCATGGCCCATTATGATTTCAACCTGGCCGGCGCATACGGCTATGAGCAGGCCTTGCAGGTCATCCGCCGACTGGAACTGCCGATGGCGGCCATCGAGGAGCAGTTTCGGCGCATGGTGTTCAATATCGTTGCCCGCAACCAGGATGACCACGTCAAGAACATTGCTTTTTTGATGGACCGGACGGGGAAATGGTCGCTCTCACCGGCGTTTGACATGACCTACAGCTATCAGCCAAACGGCCAATGGACAGCGCGCCACCAAATGACCCTGAATGGCAAACGGGATGGCTTCATTCTGGATGATTTCAAGGCCTGCGCACAGAGCGCCTCGATGAAGCGCGGACGTGCGGAAACGATCGTTGCCGAAGTACAGGGCGTCGTTGCCCGTTGGCTGGACTATGCTGACGAGGCGCGGGTAAATCCGGCGCAGCGGGACAAGATTCAGGCAGCCTTGAGAGTGGAGTTCATTCGATGAAACCCGCCACACAGGGACGCCGGTCAGCCTGCTCTTTTGAGCGTTGCCACTGTCGGGCGAAGGGTTGTCTTCGATCCGGCAGGCTACGGCATAGGGCGCTGGCTGAAATTTCGCCCTGGCCCGCATCAATGAAGAGTGAGAAGGAGTGAGACATGTCGAATACGCAGAACGCCTACAACCGCGCCAATACCAGCTTTACTCTGGACCTGCCGGACTGGGCCGTCGAGGAACTCAATGCCCTGCCGACACACCTCGTGAGCGTGGAGGAGCGGATGGCGGCGGTGATAGAATTTTCGCGCCGGAATTTTCAGAACAACACCGGAGGACCCTTTGCGGCGGGCGTCTTTGAACGGGACTCGGGCAGAGTCGTGGTCATCGGAGTCAACCGGGTGATGCCCTTTCTGTGTTCCTCGGCGCATGCGGAGGTCATGGCCATTTCCCTGGCGCAGAAACTGCTGGGAGTCTACGATCTGGGCGCCCCCGGGTTGCCGGCCCACCAGCTGGTGGTGAACTGGCGGCCCTGCGCCATGTGTTTCGGCGCGGTGCTGTGGTCGGGCGTCCGCTCACTGGTGATTGCGGGCGAGGGGCCCGAGCTGGAGGAGATCACCGGTTTCGACGAGGGTCCGGTCCACCCCGACTGGCGCGCCGAGCTGTCACGGCGCGGAATAGAGGTCGTGGAGGATGTCCTGCGGGCGCAGGCCCTGGAAGCCTACCGGGAATTCGCCGCCAGCCAGTCGTTTGTCTACAATGCCCGGCTCGGGGCGGACTGAGCGTCCGCTCCTGGACGTGCGGGAAAAGAAGGCGCCCCGCTTCGGTTCCGACCTTGAAAGTGGAAAAAAGAGGGGGGCTGATCGGCATCGACGCTGACCCGCTCCCCTTTGTATGCTTCCCTTCTTGTGCCTTGCGCCGGATCTTGAAATTCGAGCTATCTCAGATTTTCATTTCCAAATGGGCAGGCCTCTTGGTCTTTTGACTCTTTTTAAAAAATCCCATCCTCTGACAACACGTCACCCCCTTGAAGAAAGGCATGCCATTCATGGGTGACGCTTGGCCTTCGTGTAATTTTACCGCGCACTTCATTGACACCCAGCTTCATGTTTGCAAGACCTCTGTAACATTCACGTAACATTGCGGCCAGTTCCAAAGCGGTCGCATTATCCAAGGAGAGAGGATGAAAACTATCGGCAAACTGTTTCTGGCAGTGGTCATGCTTGCTGTCGTGTGCACCGGCGCCGTGGCAGGCACTCTGGAAAAAGTGCAGAAGGACGGCCAGCTCATTCTGGGTGTCAGCGAAGGCGTGGCCGGTTTCTCCGCGCCGGATTCCAACGGCCGCTGGGCCGGTTTCGACGTGGACATGGGCCGCGCCGTGGCCGCTGCGGTGCTGAAGGACCCCGAGGCCATCAAGTTCGTTCCGCTGGCTTCCAAGCAGAAGGTCGTGGCCGTATCCTCCGGCCAGGTGGACCTGTCCCGTGGCACCACCTGGACCATGAAGCGCGACAGCAAGCAGGGCGTGGATTTCACCGCGGTCCTGTTTTACGATGGCCAGGGGCTCATGGTGAAGAAGAGCCTGGGCGTGGAAAAGGCCCTCGACCTTGACGGCGGCTCCGTGGCCGTGGTTTCCGGCACCACCTCCGAGTTGAACGTGGCCGACTTTGCCCGCGCCAACGGCATCAAGCTGGAAACAGTCGTCTTCGAGTCCAAGAAGGAGGCCTTCAACGCCTATGTGGCCGGCCGTACCGACGCCTTCACCACCGACGTCAGCCAGCTGGCGTCCCTGCGGGCAGGCGCCGCCGACGCCGATGAGCACATCATCCTTCCCGAGGTCTTTTCCAAGGAACCTCTTGCTCCCTTCGTCCGTCACGGCGACCAGCAGTGGAAGGATCTGGTCACCTGGATCCTCTTCGGCCTCATCGAAGCCGAGGAAAAAGGCATCACCCAGGCCAACGTCCTGGAGATGAAGGCTTCCTCCACCGACCCGCTGGTCCAGCGCATGCTCGGCGCCACCGGTGAAACCGGCTCCTTCCTCGACCTGGACAACGACTGGCTCGTCCGGGCCATCCAGGCCGTAGGCAACTACGGCGAGATGTACGACCGCAACTTCGGCCCCAAGAGCGCCCTGAACATCCCCCGCGGCTACAACAACCTGTGGACCAAGGGTGGTCTGATCTACGCCATGCCCATCCGCTAGCGGTCGAACCGAAAATCCGCACGCCGCACCGGCCGCGACAATCGGCCGGTGCGGTCCTTTGTTCACTCCCCCAAAAGGAAGCCAGTCGTCTTGAACATGTCCAAACTGAAAGAATCGTTGCCCGCGCTTCTGACCCAGGTTCTGGTGGTCGGAGCGATTCTCTACGTGGCCCTGCAACTGTTTCACAACACCCAGGCCAACCTGGAGGCGCGCAATATCGCCTCGGGCTTCAGCTTCCTGTCCGTGGAGGGCGGCCTGCCCATCAACGACAGCCTGCTGCCTTATTCCCCCGCCGACACTTACGGTCGGGCCTTCGCCGTGGGCATCCTGAACACCCTGTTCGTGTCCGCCCTGTCCATCGTGCTGGCCACGATCCTCGGGGTCGTCGTCGGCGTGGCCCGCGTATCGGGCAACTGGCTGGTGGCCCACCTGGCTGCCGTGTACGTGGAGGTGCTCAGAAACGTCCCGCTGCTGCTGACCCTCTTCTTCTGCTACTCCACGCTGCTGGCCTTTCTGCCGTCCCCGCGCACGAGCCTGGTTCTCTTCGGCGACATCTTCATCAACAACCGGGGCGTGTATGTTCCCCGTCCGCTTTTCCAGGATGGCATGGGCTGGGTGGTCCTGGCCCTGGTCGCGGCCATCGCGGCCTCGGTGGCCCTGGCGCGCGTGTCCAGACGGATGCGCGATGAAACCGGTCGCGGCCTGCATTCGGGCTGGATGTCCCTCGGACTGATCCTCGGGCTTCCCGCGGCCGCGTATTTCCTCTCCGGGCAGCCGCTCGAATTCGACGTGCCCGTGCTCAACGGGTTCAATTTCAAGGGCGGCATGGTGTTGCGGCCCGAATTTTCGGCCCTGCTCATCGGCCTGGTCCTGTATACCGCCGCATTCATCGGGGAGAATGTGCGCAGCGGCATTCAGTCCGTGGACGCGGGCCAGCTGGACGCGGCCAAGGCCCTGGGGCTCAGCCCTGGACCGATCATGCGCAAGGTTATCCTGCCTCAGACCCTGCGCGTCTGCATCCCGGCCACCACCAACGACTACACCAGCCTGATCAAGAACAGCTCCCTGGCGGTGGCCATCGGATATCCGGACATGGTCTCCATCGGCGGGACCATCATCGGCCAGAACGATCAGGCCATCGAGATCATCGGCATGTGGATGGCGGTCTACCTGACCATCAACCTGGTTGTCTCCCTGGTCATGAACTGGTTCAACGCCAAGGTGCAGCTGGTGGAACGATGAGCGAACAACTCAAGACCTTCATTCCCTCGCCCGACGCCCCGCCGCCCGTTGCCGACGCGGGCGTGCTCCTCTGGTTGCGGACCAATCTCTTTTCGGGCTGGTTCAACTCCGTGCTCACGGTGCTGGCCGTGCTGGTCCTGGCCAAGACCATCCCGCCGCTGATTTCCTGGGCGTTCACCAACGCCGTGTGGTCCGGCGGACCCGATGCGTGCGACGGCTCGGGCGCGTGCTGGGCGTTCATCGCCGACAAGGCGCGGGTCATGCTGATCGGCACCTACCCGCAGGAGCTGATCTGGCGCCCCCTGGCGGCGGCCATCCTGTTCGCGGGCGTGATCGCGGCCACGGTCAGCGGACGGTTCGGCAAGGGCGTGCTGGCCGGAGCATGGCCCTTGCTCTTCGTGGCCTCCGTGTGGCTCGTGGGCGGCGGCGCGGGACTGGCCGAGGTGGACCAGTCCATGTGGGGCGGGCTCATGCTTTCGCTGGGCCTGGCTGCGGTGGGCATCCTGTTTTCGGTGCCTTTCGGCATCGTCCTGGCCCTGGGACGGCAGTCCCGGATGGTCGGCATCAGCTCCATCTGCATCGGTTTCATCGAACTCATCCGCGGCGTGCCGCTCATCACCATCCTGTTCATGGCCTCGGTGATGATGCCGCTGTTTCTGCCAGTGAACCTCCAGATCAACAATCTGCTGCGGGTCCAGGTGGGCATCATCCTCTTTTCGTCGGCCTATATCGCCGAGGTGGTGCGCGGCGGACTGCAGGCCGTGCCGAGCGGACAGCTCGACGCGGCCAAGGCCCTCGGCTTGTCGCGCTGGATGATCACCCTCTTCGTGGTGCTGCCCCAGGCCCTGCGCTACGTGCTTCCGTCCCTGATCGGGCGCTGCATCGCCCTGTTCAAGGACACCTCCCTGGTCATCATCGTGGGCCTTCTGGACTTTCTCGGCATGGTCAAGGCCGCCTCCCAGGACCAGAACTGGCTCGGTCACGAGGTCGAGGGCTATGTTTTCTGCGCCGTGATCTACTGGTGCATCTGCTTCGGCATGAGCCGATACGGCCGCAGCCTCGAAAAGCGCGGCCCCCAAACCAAAAGGTAAGGTTCCCATGACTCCCAGCGAAACCATCATCGACGTGAAGGGCCTGAACAAGTGGTACGGCGACTTCCACGTTCTCAAGAATATCGACCTCGAAGTGCGCAGGGGTGAGCGAATCGTCATCTGCGGCCCGTCCGGGTCCGGCAAATCCACCCTTATCCGGTGCATGAACCGGCTGGAACGTCACCAGGAAGGGACTATCATCGTGGACGGCACCGAGCTGACCGGCAACGTCAAGGGGCTGGAGAAAATCCGCCGAGAGGTGGGCATGGTGTTCCAGAATTTCAACCTGTTCCCGCACATGACCGTGTTGGACAACCTTACCCTGGCTCCCATCTGGGTGCGGAAGATGCCCAAAAGGGAAGCCGAGGCCACGGCCATGCATTTCCTGGAGCGGGTGCGAATCGCCGAGCAGGCGGCCAAGTATCCAGGCCAGCTCTCGGGCGGCCAGCAGCAGCGCGTGGCCATTGCACGGGCCCTGTGCATGAACCCGAACATCCTGCTTTTCGACGAGCCCACTTCGGCCCTGGACCCGGAAATGATCAAGGAGGTTCTCGACGTCATGGTCTCTCTGGCCGAGGAAAACATGACCATGGTGTGCGTGACCCATGAAATGGGCTTCGCCCGGACCGTGGCCGACCGCATCATCTTCATGGACGGCGGCGAGATCGTGGAACAGAATTCCCCGGAGGAATTTTTCTCCAATCCCCGCTACGACCGCACCAGACAGTTCCTCAGCCAGATCCTGCACCACTGATCCCGCCGGAGGCCGGCATGCCCAGGAAAAAACGCGAATAGGCCGGCGGGTGGTTTCCGCTGGCCTATCCGCGGCATTGAACGGACTACTTCGCGGCTTGCGCTATGATGGCCCGGCAAAATGCAGGCAGATCATCGGGCTTTCGCGCCGATATCTGATTCCGGTCCACGACAACTTCCTCATCCACCCACGTGGCGCCCGCGTTGACCAGGTCGTCCTTGATGCCGGGGGTGGATGTGCAGGTGAAGCCTTTGACGATCCCTGCGGAGATCGGAATCCACCCACCGTGGCAGATGTGGGCGACTATTTTTCCGGCTTCGTGCATTTCGCGGGTGAGTTCCAGGACTTTCGGGTCACGCCTGAGCTTGTCGGGGGCGAACCCGCCGGCCACGACCAGCAGATCGAAGTCCCCCGCTTGCTGGTCCGCGATGGCGGCAGTGGATTTGAAGGGATACCCGTTTTTGCCCGTGTAGACGACTTCCGCCTGAGGCCCGGCGACGACCACTTCTGCGCCTTCCTCGATCAGGCGGTAGTATGGATAGAGAAGCTCCATGTCCTCAAAGATGTGGTCCACAAACATGAGGACTTTCCGGCCTTTTAATTTCATTTTGAACTCCTGCGATTCGTCGCGGCAGCCTGCTCACGGCCATGGCCCTGTCCAAGGGGTCGGATTCCAGTAAATTAGATGCGGATATCGTCATTTTTTTGCGATATGCGCATTCCGCTAAACCAAGGGCACGCTTCGCGTTGACTTGCTTTATTTCTTCTTGCCCTTTCCTCCGCCCTGGCCACCACCCTGACCTGCGGACATGGGACGGTCGTCCTGGCCTGCGCCGTGATTTTTGCCCTTTCCGTCAGAGTAGGAGGCCCCGCCTTTTCCATGGTTTTCGCTCTTGCCCGATCGATCCATGCTGTACCCGAAATCTCCGTTCTTGAGGGCGTGAAACTGGGCCGAGCCCGGCTTGATGCCCAGATCCTTGGCGATGACGCCCCAGCCCTGTCCTTTTTGGGCGCGGTATGTGCTCATGATCCTGTCCCGGTTCAGGCCGGTCCAGCGACCGAGTTGCAGAACCATGAACGCGTCGGCCAGGCTGCCGGTGGTGCCCATGATGAGTTCCACATCGGAGTACGGCACTCCGAAATGCGAGCCGACGCTGGTGATGACGCCGTGGCGGTCGGCGGCTGCCTGGACATTCAGGTTGTCCAGAAATGTGTCCAGGCCGTCGGCCATGGCCGGTCCGGCGCAGAACAGCAGAATGCACAGGGAAAGCGCGAATTTTTTCATGACGATGCTCCTTGGTGAAAATTTCGGTCTCGAGAGCTTAAAGGACCATCTTATAATCATAAGGGTTGCCTGCGGTGCAGGCAATACCGGGGACGCGGGCTCCCGTTACCGGGAATCCTGGTTGCCCAAGATTTCCAGCACCCGGTCCGCGACCCGTCGTGGAGGAAGATTTTCCAGGCAGGCGTGATCGTTTCGCGCGCAGGTGTTCTGGTTGCAGGGGCGGCAGGGCAGGTCTTCGAAGATGTCCTGGTGTTGGTCGGACGGAAAGCGCCAGCCGCCGCTGGTCGCGCCCAGGATGGTCAGGGTCGGCGTGTTCACGGCCACGGCGAAATGGCGCGGTCCGGAACAGTTGCCGACGTGCAGCCGCGCCAGCGATTGCACCGCCGCCATCTGGCGCAGGCCGATGACCCCGTCCGGAAAGACGCAGGCTTCGCGGGCGGGGCAATGATCGAGCACTTCCCTGGCCATGTCCGCCTCGCCTGGCCCGTAGAGGATGAAGAAACGCAGGTCGGGACGCGCTGCGTGAATTTGGCCGATCATGGCGCCGTAGTGACGGGCCGGCCAGAGACGGGTGGAGCGGCGGTGGGTCGGGTCCAGGGTGACGTACCGCCCTGGGGCGAGACCGAATCCGGCCAGATATTCCCTGGCCCAGGCGGTCTCGTCGGCGGTCAGGAAGATTTCCGGGGCCTGGTTCCGCCAGGTGATCCCCAGCGGGGCGAGGATGCTGGCCCGATAGCCGGCGGAGTACGCGGGCACGGGCTTGGCCCAGTGGGTGTAGAGCAACCGGTTGTACCAGGGCGGCGGGTAGGACAGCCGGACCCGGGCGCGGCTCATGAGGGTCACGAAGCGGCAGCGCGGCAGTTGCTGGAAATCCACGACCAGGTCGTAGTTTTCGGCGGCGATGCGGGCATAGAATTTCAGTTCGGCCAGGAAGGTGGGCAGTTCTTTTTTGTTCAGCGCCCAGATTTTCCGCACATGCGGATTGTTTTCGAGCACCGGAGTGCATTTTTTTTCCGTGAAGATGTCGATGGCGGCATCCGGGTAGCGCTCATGCAGGAGCCTGATGGACGGGGTGGTCAGCAGCACGTCGCCGATCTGGCGTAGTTGGCAGACAAGGATGCGTTTGGGCTTGAACGTGGCGAGATCGGTCATGGAAATTCCCGGATGAGGTCGACGTAAGGTTCCAGGCCGCTCAAGGGCGCGTAACCCTCGCGCGCGGTGCGGCCTTGGTGGATCAGGGCGCGGATGCGCTCCGCCAAATGGGAGGCGTCGGTGGGGTCGTCCACCACCGCCTTTGGCATCAGGAAGACGGAGCTGCCGTTGCTGGTCGTGGAGATGGTCGGCAGTCCGCAGGCCAGGGCTTCGAGCACGGCGTTGGCGCAGGCATCGTAAAAGGTGTTCAGCACGAAGATGTCCCCGGCCTGATACAGGGCGGGCATGTCGTCCACCCGGCCCAGGAAGTGGACGCGGCTCTGGGCTCCAAGGCTCTCGGCCAGGTCGAGCAGTTCCCGGCTGCCCCGGCCTCCGGCCACGGCCAGATGGAAGGACGGCGGCAGCTGGGCCAGGCTCCGGATCAGGACGTGGACGCCTTTGAGGCGAAAATTGGTGCCCGCCGTGATGATGAGGTCCGCATTTTCCGGCAGGCCGAAGCGTCCGCGCAGCTGCGGCTTTGCGGCAGGATCGCCCGGAGAAAAGCGGGACAGGTCCGGCCTGTTGTAGATGAGTCGAATATCGCCGGGCTTGAGATGGGGATTGGCCTTTACGGTCAGGTCGCGCACGAATTCGGAGTTGGCGACAAGCACGGGCGTGTTGCGGACGCAGAGCCCTTCGACGAGCCGAGCCAGTTGCTTGCCCAGGGAAAGATGCCTGGCCAGGGTCTTCAGGGCGCGCTCCCGGCCCGGGGCGTAGGCGCGGATGGAGTAGTCCCAGAAAAGCCTGGTCGGCCCCCCGGAGAGGCGCGCGATGTCCTGGAAAATGGAGTTCCCAAGGCCGATGCTCACGTCGAATTTCCCCCTGCGCCTGGCGACTTCCGCAGCCAGCGCGAACCAGAGCACCTTGCCGAGCTTGCCCGGAATGGGCCGCCCGACCCGGATCACCTTGACGCCCTTGGGCGCCGGGCCGTCCTGCCTGGCGCAGATGAAAGTCACCTCGAATTCGTCCGCGCACTGCGTGGCCAGGTGTTCGGCCAGCCGGTATCCGAACTGTTCGGCCCCGCCGTAGCGGCTGAGTTTTGGAAGCATCAGGGCCACGCGCTTCACAGGACGCCCTCGTAAACGGCCAGGGTCTTGGCCAGAAAGTCGTGGCCGGAAAGATCGGCCATGCGTCGGCGTTGTTCCCGGCGCAGGGATTCGGCCATCTCCGGGCGTTCCATCACCTGGCGGATGCGGTCCGCCAAAGCGTCCACATCACCGGCCCCGAACAGGGCATTCGGTTCCAGCAGGTCGGGCATGACGCCGACATCGGTGCCGATCAGCGGCACGCCCGTGGCCATGATCTCAAGGGCCGCCCGGGCGATGGTCTCGGACCACAGCGAGGCGACAACGCCCAGGTCCAGGGCGTTCAGACAGGCGGAAATGTCCGGGCGCTTGCCCGTGATGGCGGTGATGGACTCGATGCCGTGCTCTTTGATCCAGCCGCGCACCGTCGCTTCCGGCGTGGCCGAATCGAAACCCAGGAGCAAGAGGCGGATGTTCGTCATGCCCTGGCCGTACAGCCCGGCCACGGCCCGGATCAGCTCGTGCTGGCCCTTGACCCGGTCGAAGCGGCCCAGCAGGCCGACCACGAAGTCATTGTCCCCGTAACCCAGTTCAGCCCTGATGCGGACGCGCGCGGACGGGTCGGGGTAGAAGGCGCCCGTGTCCACTCCGCCGAGGATCTGGTGCAGCTTGCCCTCGGGAACCTTGAAGACGTTCTGGAAATGGCGGGTCATGGGCGAGTTGGTGGTTATGACCGCGTCGCTGACATCGTTGTGCAGCCAACGGTTGGCGAGGTTCGCCTTGGGCAGGCGCTGGTCGCCGCGGGTGCGGATCAGCCTGAACCCGCCCAGCTCCTTTTTGAGCAGCCCCCAGAGCAGGTAGCTTTCGCCCCGGTGGCAGTTGACCACGTCGGGCCTGAACTGGCGCACCAGCCTCTTGAGTTTGGCGTACAGCGCGGCTATGCCCCAGGGCGTGGTCGTGTTCAGGTCCATGAGGCGCATGGGCAGCCCCCACTCCTCCCCCTTGCGGGCGCAGAGGGTTTCCGGCAGGCCCAGGACCAGCACGTCATGGCCGTTCTCGAGCAGGAGACGGCTCAGGTACATCCCGTACCAGGCTGTGGCGTTGAACCAGCGGACATTGACGACCTGGATGCTTCTCATGACATGCGTTTCCGTGATTATTCCCACCCACAACCGGGCGGACGTTCTGGGCCGGGCCATCGCCTCCGTGCTGGGGCAGACCTGGGCCGATTTTGAGCTTATCGTCGTCGACGACGGCTCCACCGACGCCACGGCCACGGTGCTGGCCGAATTCGACGATCCCCGGCTTACGGGAATGCGTCAGGAAAATAAAGGGGTGAGCGCCGCCCGCAACCGGGGCATCGCGGCCAGCCGCGGGAGGCTTATCGCCCTCCTGGACTCCGATGACACCTGGATGCCGGACAAGCTCGAAAAACAGGTCCGCTTCATGGCCGAGAGCGGGTTTGCGATCTGCCAGACGGACGAAATCTGGATCAGAAACGGCGTCCGGGTCAACCCCCGCTTCAAGCACGCCAAGCCCGCCGGGTGGTTTCTGGAACGCTCCCTGGACTTGTGCCTGATCAGCCCGTCCTGCGTCATGTTCACCCGACCCCTGTGGGAGGAGCTTGGGCCTTTCGACGAAAGCCTGCCCGCCTGCGAGGACTACAGTCTGTGGCTGCGCGTCGGGACACGGCACCCTGTGGGCCTGGTGCCCGAGCCCCTGGTCGTCAAGACCGGGGGGCATGCGGATCAGCTGTCGCGCCGCATCATCGGCCTTGATCTGTACCGCGTCTACGCCATGATCGATCTGTTGCGAAGCATGGGGCTTAAAGCCGAGCAGCGGGCCATGATCGCGGCGGCCCTGCGGGAGCGGGTGCGGCTCTATGTCCAGGGCTGCATCAAGCACGGCAAGGACGAGGAGGCGATGCGGGTGCGGGAGTTGGCCAGAGATGTCCTGCGCGGCCTTTGAGCGGAGGGATGGCCGCGATGATTTGATCGAGAAAAAAGGGCTTTGGCATGGTGCCGAAGCCCTTTTTCATGAGGCCGCTACACAAAAAAGTCATCCCCGCGAAGGCGGGGATCCACGTCTTTAACTGCCAGAAAGGAATGGATTCCCGCCTTCGCGGGAATGACTTATGTGGTATTCGCGATTATTCACATTGGCTTTAGCAATATGTTTCTTAATAGGGTTCCTGCCCGCGAATCAGGGGTTGTAGAGCGTGCGATCCTGCATGGCCGGAGGCGTCATCTGGTAGACCCAGGTTTCGCTGATGCGGCGGCCGTCGGCCTCAAGGTGCAGGCGCAGGTCGATGGGGCTTTGGGTTTCGTCGGGCGGGACCACGTCGAACATGCAGCGAAAGCCCTGTATGGCGTGCTGCGGCCGCACCGAGGTGATCTCGATGCGTCCGGTCGAGGCGCTCAGGACCGGGGTGATCTTGGCGTCCTTGGCGATCATGGCCAGGTCGCCGCCGGCGAAGTCCACGGCGAAGCGCTTGCTGTAGTATTCGCGTTTCTTGCCGACCACGCCGCCAAGGCCCGTGAAGGTGTCGACCACCCGGGCCAGGTTGCCGGGCGCGGGCGGATTGGTGCCCCAGTACAGATTGTAGCTGAAGAGCAGTTCCTGTCCGGCCTCCACCGGAGCGGCGGGGTTCCAGAAGGCCACGATGTTGTCGAAGGTCTCGTCCACATGGGAGATCTCGACCAGCTGCACCGAGCCCGCGCCCCAGTCTCCCACGGGTTCCACCCAGACGCTGGGGCGCTTGTCGTAGAACACGCCGTCGTCCTGGTAGTGGTCGAAGTCCTGGTCGCGCTGCAAGAGGCCGAACCCGCGCGGGTTCTGGTCCATGAAGGCGTTGAAGCGCAGGAAGGGCGGGTTTTCCAGCGGCCGCCAGATCCATTCGCCGTTGCCGTTGTGGATGGCCAGTCCATCGGAGTCGTGGATTTCCGCCCGCCAGTCGTAGCCCATGCGGCGGTCGTTCTCGCCGGTCAGGAACATGCTGGTCAGGGGCGCGACGCCCAGTCGTTCGATGGATTTGCGCGGGTACAGGGCCGCGTCCACCTTCATGGTCAGGGTCTGGCCCGGGCGGATGTCGAAGCGGTAGGCCCCGGTCACGCTGGGCGAGTCGAGCAGGGCGTAGACCGTGGCGGTGTCGCTGCCCGGACGGGGTTTTTCCAGCCAGAAATGCGTGAAGAGCGGGAACTCCTCGGGGCGCGGCAGGGCCGTGTCCACGGCCAGTCCGCGGGCGGAAAGACCGTACTGCATTTCCCCGCCCACGGCGCGGAAGTAGCTCGCGCCCAAAAAGGCCACCAGATCACGGGCCCAGTCGGTGTGGTAGCGGAAGCGGAATCCGGCGAAGCCGAGGTTCTTGGGCAGATCCTTGCCCTTGATTCCTGATTTGCCGTATTTGAAGAGGTCCGGCGTGTAGTCGATCTCTTTGACCTTTCCGTCCTGCAGTTCGTAGAGGGTGATGGGGGTTCTGAAATACAGCCCGAGATGGAAGAGTTCGGCCCGGAACAGGGACTTTTCGTCTTGCCACAAGGCATGTTCCGAGTCGAAGGAGAGCTGCATGTAGTCGTCCCAGGTCAGGTTCTGCAGTGCCCCCGGCAGTTCGCCTTCATGGCTGACATGGGGCGAACCGGCCAGGGCCCGGGCGCGCCCCTTGAGCCAGGCGTAGTCGAACTTCGTGCCGCCGGTGGGGGTGGGTGCGTCCGTGGCCGCCACGGCGGGCACGGATGCGGCCAGGAAGGCGCCAAGAACGATCGGGGCGATCAGCGTGAACAGGGTTTGACGCTTCATTGTCTGTTAGGCTCCATTTATTGGGCGAGTTCCTGCTTGCTGACCGCTTCGGACTTGATGCGGTCCAGCAGCTCGCTCAAGGCAGGCTTGACGTTTTCGCGGATGTCGCCGGCCACGATCAAGAACAGCAGGTCGTCGCCGGGCACGTATTCGCCGCTTCTGGCCTCGGCCACGACCTTGAAGATGCCGGGACGGGCTTCGAATTCGGCGCGGATGGCCTCGACCTTGTCCTGATCGACCTCGATCTTGATCCGTCCGACCTTGGACTTGTCCTTGCGCGACCAGGCCCGGACCACGCCGTTATGCACCAGGATCATGCCCACGTTTTCCCTGAAGCCGGGGATGGTCTTGAGTTCCGCGATTTTTTTGCTGATATCCATGAGTCTTTCTCCTTCGCTACAGTTCGCTGAGATGGGTGCGGGCGAATTCCAGGCTCGGATCGAGAGTCAGCGCCTCGCCGAGAAGTTCCCGCGCCTTGTCCGCATTGTTCATGAATTTATGACACAAACCCAGATTGGCCAGATCCATGGCCGATCCGCTGTCCAGAGCAAGGGCCAGCTCGAAGTTGGCCGCGGCGCCAGCATACTCCTGCTGCTTGAAATAGGCCACCCCGCGCAGGTTGAAGTACTCCTTGACCTCGGGGCAGTGGGTGACGGCCCGGTCCAGATGGGGGATGGTCTGGGCCCACTGACCCTGCTGGGACAGGGCGTAGGCCTGGTAAAAGGCGGCCAGGCCCCGGTCGTCAGGTTCGGGTTGCAGGGGTTCGGCGTGCGCGAACCAGGACGCGGCCTGATCTATCTCGCCCTGGCGCAAGGCCACCAGACCGCGGAAAAAGGGCAGGTAGTGGGCCTGGGGATGGATTTCTTCCAGCACGTCAAGACCGGCCAGCGCCTGGTCCGGCTCCATGTCCTCGGCCAGGACGCGGCCCACGAAAAGTCCCAGCGAGGCCATGGGCGTGCGCTCCCGGAACAGGAAACCGGGCACGACGTTGTAGTTGGCCGGGATACCGAGTTCCGGGACAGTGGTGTCCACGGAAAAGAACGTGAAGCCCTGCTGTCTGAGCCGCGCGCAGAAATTGACAAGCTCCGTGGCGATATCGGCGTCCTGGTTCGAGGGCAGGGAGTGGATGGAGACCATTTCGCCGCCAGTCAGCCATGCGCATTGCTCCGGGTGGGTGAATTTGGGCAGGCCGGAGGCCTCGTAGTTGCTGCCGGTCTCGAAATCCCCGCCGAGCTGGGCGATTTCGGTCAGGGCGCGGATGGCGGCCTTTTCAGGCGAGGAGGCCGTGCCCGCCGTGAACACGATTTCGCTCTTGTGCGGGAAAGTGGCCGGATCCATGACCAGGGCCGCCACCGTGGGCACGGGCAGGCCGAGGCTGAAATCCTTGAGCAGGACGGTGAGGCCGTTCACCGTGAATTTTTCGTGCAGCTCGATCAGCACCGGATCGCTGAAGGAAGCGGGATCGATGCTGGGCGTTTTTTGCCGCGTGCGGTCAACGAGGGCGCAGACATGGCGCTCGACCAGCTCGCAGCCGCCCTGGAGCATGGATTCCTCCAGGGTGTTTCCGGCGGACGAACCATTGAATTCGTTGAGCTTCTTGAACCAGTCCAGCGGAGCCATGAACTCCTTTCCGGCGCCGATGTCCGTGACCGGGGCGAAGCGCCAGGGCAGGAGGTCAAGGATGCGCGCCGCGTCATCCTCGCTGACCGTGTCCGCCACGGACTGGATCATGTAGGAAATGGGCAGCAGCCTGTCGCCAAACGCGTCCCGCGCCTGTGACCAGGTCATGGGCTGAAAGTTTTCGGGGTTGTCCCAGAAGGAAAAATAACTGAAGCGCTCCACCAGCTCCATCAGCGCCGAGGCTTCGGCCTGGGGTGCGGAGGCGCCTTTGCCCATCTGTTTGCGGGTGGGCATGATGCCCAGGGCGTCTTCGCCGCAGATGGACATGAAGACCGGAATGCCCAGACGCCCGGTGTCGATGCGACGGGTCTGGGCCAGGATGCGCTTGCCTGACCGGGCCAGGGCCTGACGCGCCTTGTCCACGGTTTCTTCCGGGGTGCAGGTCTTGTCCAGGTCCGTGACATAGCCCTTGGGGCAGGAGTGTATTTCGATCATATTGGTCCGAATTACGATGGGTTGAGGTTTCTTCCGGAATCCACCCATGGTGAGCGAGGCCTGCGCATGGATGTATGGCTTGTAGAGGGTCGTTGTGGCGGGGCTTTTGGAGCAAGTCAATGGCCTTTGTTTTTTGGGCTCACTTTGGTATGCGCGGATGGTCAGGAAAAAACGGTGTACCCGCAAGGAGGGGCCATGAGCGCAGCGGATTTTTTGATTGGAGGAGCCGAAGGGAAAGGCCTGTATCAGCTTGGGAGCATGGGCAACCGTCACGGCCTGGTCACGGGGGCCACGGGTACGGGCAAAACGGTCACCTTGCAGGTGCTGGCGGAGAGCTACGCGCGGATGGGGGTTCCGGTCTTCGCGGCGGACATCAAGGGAGACCTTTCGGGCATCGCCGTTCCCGGCACGCCGCATCCCAAGATCGACGAGCGCCTGGCCGCCATGCCCGCCGAAGGGTTTTCCTTCCAGGGCTGTCCCGTTGTGTTCTGGGATGTCTTTGGCCGAAGCGGCCATCCTTTGCGCAGCACGATCTCCGAGATGGGCCCCTTGCTTCTGTCCTCGCTTTTGGACGTGAACGAGACGCAAAGCGGGATTTTGTATGCCTGCTTCCGCATTGCCGACGAACAGGGCCTGCTGCTCCTCGACCTGAAGGATTTGCGGTCCATGCTGCAATTCATGGCCGACAACGCGGCGGAGCTGCGTGGGACGTACGGCAACATCAGCGCCGCCAGCGTGGGGGCCTTGCAGCGGCAACTCCTGGTGCTCGAAGAGCAGGGCGGAGACGTATTTTTCGGCGAACCGGCGGTGAATCTGTCCGATCTCATGCATGTCGATTTCTCGGGCAACGGCGTCATATCCATCCTCGATGCTTCAAGCCTCATGGCCCGCTCGCCGAAAATCTACGCCACCTTTCTGCTCTGGCTCCTGGCCGAGCTTTTCGAGCAGTTGCCCGAGGTCGGCAACCCGGACAAGCCCGCCATGGTCTTTTTCTTCGATGAGGCCCACCTGCTTTTCGACAACGCGCCCAAGGCCCTGGTGGACAAGATCGAGCAGGTGGTCCGCCTGATCCGCTCCAAGGGCGTGGGCATCTATTTCATCAGCCAGAGCCCGACCGATGTCCCGGAGCAGATCCTGGGGCAGCTTGGGCTCAAGATCCAGCACGCCCTGCGCGCCTACACGCCCAAGGAGCAGAAAGCAGTGCGTTCCGTGGCCGAGAGTTTCCGGGCCAATCCCGCCTTCGACACCGGCGAGGCCATCGTCAGCCTCGGCACGGGCGAGGCCCTGGTTTCCACCCTGGACGAGAAAGGGCGGCCGCGCATGGTGGAGCGCATTCTGATCCGACCACCCTATTCGCGCATCGGTCCGCTCACGGAAGAAGAGCGCGGGGCCATCATGGCGCGGTCCCCTTTAAAAGGGCGCTACGATGCGACCGTGGACCGGGAATCCGCCTTCGAGATGCTCCAGGTCAGGGCGCGTCAGTCCATGCTCCAGGCCGAGGAGAGCAGACAGGCCGAGGCGAGGGCCAAGGCCGAACAGAGGGACGGCGGGTGGTTTTCCGGGTCGGGACGCAGGCAGGGCGTGGGCGAGGCGCTGGTCAAGAGCGCGGTACGGACCATCGGAACCCAGCTCGGGCGCGAGATACTTCGAGGGGTGCTGGGTTCGATTTTTGGGAAGAAGCGCTGAGAGCGGCATGAAAAGCGGTGGCCGTAGCGCCCTGACGGGTCAGGGATGTTTTGGATTCGCTTAGGCGCGGACGTATGCTGCGGAGAAAAAGAAAAAGGCCGGACAAACCGGCCTTGATTTTTTGTGGAGCGGGAAACGAGATTTGAACTCGCGACTTCAACCTTGGCAAGGTTGCACTCTACCACTGAGTTACTCCCGCGCTCGAAGTGAGGCTGTCCTAATCAGAAGACCGGCATGAGGCAAGTGTTTTTTGCGCTTTGGTCCGTCTGAAAGGAAAGGCCGGTCAGGGACCGGCCTAAAAATCTGGAGCGGGAAACGAGATTTGAACTCGCGACTTCAACCTTGGCAAGGTTGCACTCTACCACTGAGTTACTCCCGCAGGACCTTGGAGGCGGCATCCAGATTTGAACTGGAGAATGGAGGTTTTGCAGACCTCTGCCTTACCACTTGGCTATGCCGCCTTCGTTGTGGAGCGGGAAACGAGATTTGAACTCGCGACTTCAACCTTGGCAAGGTTGCACTCTACCACTGAGTTACTCCCGCTCAACGAGGAAACGTGTTTATAAAGGGCGGTGCTGGCTGTCAATTAAAAAAATGGTTTTTTTTCTTCCCGGAGGCGTTTCGCAGGTGGGAGGGCGGGGTGCCTCGCGTTTGGCCCGTTGTCGAGAACTCCCCTCCTTCCAAGGAGGGGGTGCCCGAAGGGCGGGGTGGTTGTCTCTTCGTCTTTTTCTGCGTGACAGCGCCTGCCGGCGGGATCCGGGCAAGGTCTGCCGGAACTCCTTCGCGGGCCTCGTAATGCTTCCCGGCCTAGAGGTTCGGGCACTCTGCCGCGCTTTGTCCGGCAAACGGCCGGGAAGCAAACGATGCCCTGCTCAGTCAGACAGCCGACCGCCCTGGCCCGGATCCCGCCGACAGGCTTGAGGTGATGCGGGGAGGAGTAAATGATAAATATCAGGGGTGCAGGGGGCGTGGCCCCTGCCCGCCGGAGGCATTTTTTGTGTTGGTCCCAACTCCCCACCTGCCAGGGAGGGGTGCCCGAAGGGCGGGGTGGCTGTCTCTTCGTCTTTTTCTGCGTGACAGCGCCTGCCGGCGGGATCCGGGCCAGGGTTAGCCGAAACTTCTTCGACATGCTTGAGAAGATGCGCAAAGAGGGTTAAGAACTCGAAAGGGTTGGGAAATCCGGCGAACCGGTCAAGGGCTTTACTTTTTGCTTTTCAGTGAATAGAAACACTCTCCCTAAGTTAACAGGCGTGCAGGAGGAGACATCATGGAAGCCAAAGACCTTGAGTTCTTCAAAGAATATTTGACGCAGATGATTGACGATATCCAGCGGCAGGGTGAGGCGACCATCGAAGAAATGTCGGACAACGTGGAATATTATTCCGATCCAGCCGACAGAGCGTCCGCCGAGTCCGACCGGAC
>JBFWJY010000040.1:0-25562 GCA_050252955.1 Desulfomicrobium sp. | reverse complement strand
CTCGGCTGAATGCTTCCGTCTCGTCTTCTTCGTCATTCTCTGCTCCCTGATCATTTGCGTTTGAAGGGGTCGGGACTAGCAGAGTTTCCACCTAAAGGCTTGTACAAATTTCCGGGGCCACTTCTATCTTCCATAATCATGAAGCGAGCCCCTGCCATCGTCTGGCAGGGGCTCGTTTATTTGGGCAGGCAATCGGCCTAGAACAGGCCGCTGATGACCCCTTTTTCGTCGATGTCGATCTTTTCCGCCGAGGGCACTTCCGGCAGGCCGGGCATGCGCATCATGTTGCCGGTGATGGGCACCAGAAAACGCGCTCCGGAGGCGATCTCGACTTCGCGCACCGTGGCCACGAAATCGCGCGGACGGCCGCGCAGGCCCGGCTGGTCCGAAAGCGAGCTTTGCGTCTTGGCGATGCATACGGGCAGCTCTTCAAGGCCCAGCTGCTTGACTTTTTCCAGATCCTTCAGGGCGCCTGGGGCGTATTCGACGGAGGCCGCTCCGTAGACCCGGGTGGCGATGATCTCGATCTTCTCGCGCACGCTCTGTTTCCAGTCGTAAAGGGGCTTGTAGTGGGCGTTGCACTGGTCCGCCGTGGCCGCGACCAGCTCGGCCAGCTCCTCGGCCCCTTCCCCTCCCTTTTCCCATGCCTCCATGACCGCGGCCTGCACGCCCATGAACTGGCAGTGGTCGAGGATGACCTGATGCTCCTCGTCGGTGTCCGTGGCGAAGCGGTTGATGGCCACGATGGGCGTGAGGTGAAAGAGCCGCACGTTCTCGATCTGCTTGGTCAGGTTTTCCAGGCCACGGGCCAAAGCCTTGGCGTTGGGCACGGCCAGGTGGGCAAGCTCCACCCCGCCGTGGTACTTGAGCGCCCGCACCGTGGCCACCAGGACCACGGCGCAGGGGTCGAAGCCCGCTGACTGGCATTTGATGTCCAGGAATTTTTCTCCGCCCAGGTCGAAGCCGAAGCCCGCTTCCGTGACCACGTAGTCGGACAGGCAAAGTCCCGTGCGGGTGGCGATGACCGTGTTGGTGCCCTGGGCGATGTTGGCGAAGGGACCGCCATGCATGATGGCCGGATTGCCCTCCAGGGACTGGATCAGATTGGGCTTGACGGCGTCCTTCAGGAGTGCGGCCATGGCCCCGTGCGCGTTCAGGTCGCGGGCGTGGATGGGCTCGCGCCCGAAGGTGAAACCGAGGAAGATGTCGCCCAGGCGGCGCTTCAAATCCGGGAGGTCGTCGGCCAGACAGAGGATGGCCATGATTTCCGAGGCGGCAGTGATGTCGAAGCCCGTTTCACGGGGAACGCCGTGGGAGAGGCCGCCCAGTCCGCAGACCATGCGCCGAAGCGAGCGGTCGTTCATGTCCATGACGCGCTTCCAGGCCACGGTGCGGCCGTCGAGGTTGAGCGAACGGCTCTTGCTTTGCAGGTTGTTGTCGATGAGAGCGGCCAGGAGATTGTTGGCTTTTTCGATGGCCGCGAAGTCGCCGGTGAAATGCAGGTTGATGTCCTCCATGGGCAGGAGCTGGGAGTAGCCGCCGCCCGTGGCGCCGCCCTTGATGCCGAACACCGGGCCCAGCGACGGCTCGCGCAGCACGACCATGGATTTCTTGCCGATGCGGTTCAGCCCGTCGTTCAGTCCGATGGACACAGTGGTCTTGCCTTCGCCCGCCGGGGTGGGGGTGATGGCCGAGACCAGGATGAGCTTGCCGTATTTGCACTGGTCCTTTTCAGCCAGGGCCAGGGGCAGCTTGGCCTTGTGCTTGCCGTAGGGTTCGAACTGGTCGTCCCCGAGGCCGAGTTTGGCCGCGATGTCGCGGATGTGGTGCATCTTGGCTTTCTGGGCGATGGCGATGTCGGACTGCACGGCCTTGGGCATGGGACTCTCCTGGCTTATTTGTGTTCGGGACAGAAGGGGCAGAGGCACTGTTCGAGTTCAAGTTCGTAACCGAAACGCCGACGAACGGTGTCGCGGCAGATGGCCACCAGTTCGAGCACGTCACTGCACGTGGCGTTGTCGACGTTGACGATGAATCCGGCGTGTTTTTCCGAGACCTGCGCGCCTCCCACGCGCAAGCCCTTGAGGCCGGCCTGGTCGATGAGCTGGGACGCGTACGCTCCTTCAGGGCGTTTGAAGACGCTGCCCGCGGAGGGAAATTCCAGGGGCTGTTTTTCCCTGCGCCTGGCCAGGATTTCCTTTCGCTTGGCCAGGAGCGGCCCTGGATCAGACTGCGGCAGGTCCCAGGTTCCGGCCAGGATGACCGTTTCGCGCAGGGCGAGGGCCTTGCGGTAGCCGAACCCGCATTCCTCCTTGGCAATCTCGACGATGCGTCCATCTGCGGTCAGGACCGTGACGCTGACGAGATGATCCGAGATTTCATGTCCATAGGCGCCGGCGTTCATGAACAAGGCTCCGCCCAGGGTGCCGGGAATGCCTGAGAGGCATTCGATCCCCCCCAGCCCTTCGCGTAGGCATTCGAGCACCCATGCGTCCATGGTCTTGCCCGCCAGGGCATGCGCCGTGGAGCCGTTTCTGGCGCAGGCGGTCATTTCGCTGGTGGAAATGATGGGCAAGAGGATTTCGTTATCAGGAAAGAGGGTGTTGGCCCCGCCGCCGTGAATCCAGAAGGCGGTGTTTTCGGTGCGGAATCTGCGAACGATTTCCGCTAGTTCCTGCTGGTCGGCAGGAAAGAAAATGTCTTTCGCCACGCCTCCTATGCGGAAGGTGCAGTAGTTTTTGAGGGGGGTGTTTTGAAGGTGCTTCATGCTGTCTGCCTAGAATACTCCCGCTGCCGTAAGGGTGCAATATTGCGGTGCGGCCTTTGACCATGTAGGGAACAGTAACCCTTGCCGGAAATCATGCCGGCCGAAGCGGAGCGCGCGGAGTTTGCGGGGACTGGAATCCGCGCTTTATGTTGACGCATTCTACAGGCACCGTCGATTTAAAATAAATTATAATTATTTGAGACCATTATGAAGCTTTCAGCGAAATCCAGATATGCGTCCAGAATCCTGCTCGATTTGGCCCTGCACAATGAGGGCGTGCCCCATCGCGTCAATGACATTTCCGAGCGCACGGGTATCACCGTGCCGTTCATCGAACAAATCATCAAGCCCCTGAAGCATGCCGGAATGGTCGCGAGCAAGCGCGGCGCTGCGGGCGGGCATCAGCTGAGCCGTCCGGCGGAGAAGATCACCCTTGGAGATATCGTGCGCATCATGGAAGGTTCCGTGGAGCTTTCCGTCTGCCTGACCGACCCCGAATTGTGTGAGCGGGCGGACGTCTGCCTGACCCGCGCGGCCTGGAAGCGGGCCACGGACGCCATGCTGCGCGAGCTGGACACCATCACCCTGGCCGAGCTGGCCAAGGGCGCACCCAATTGCTGCCAGCTGGCCGACGATTATTTCGAGCGCGATCGCCAGCGCCCTGTTTGACAAAGATTTTTTCCCCTGTCAGGAAGCACTGTTCAGCCCGTCCGGGCGGACATTTTTCGTATCTGGAGGACGCATGACCATTCCTTCCGGCTTTCAATTTTCCACTGCGCAATGCGGCTTCAAGCGCGCGGGGCGTTCAGATCTCGGGATCGTGGTCAGCACCGTTCCGGCCATGGCCGCCGGAGTCTTCACCACCAATCGTTTCCAGGCCGCGCCTGTGCTCGTGGCCAGGGAAAATCTTGAGAAGAAGGGCTCGGGCATCCGCGCCATCGTGGTCAATTCCGGTCAGGCCAACGCCTGCACGGGTCAGCTGGGCGTGGACAATTGCCGGGCCACCCTGGAGATGCTCTCCGCCCTCGGCCTTGAGTCTTCCTCCATCCTTCCCGCGTCCACCGGCGTCATCGGCGATCAGCTCAAGATGGACCTGTGGGAAAAGGGGGTTCCCGCCCTGCGCGACAATCTCGGGCGGGTGGGCCTGGTGGACATGGCCCGGGCGATCATGACCACGGACACCTTTCCCAAGCTGGCCGCGCGAGAGGTGAGGCTTTCTTCCGGCCTCGTCCGGCTGGCCGGCTTTTGCAAGGGCGCGGGCATGATCTGCCCGAACATGGCCACCATGCTCGGCTTCATCCTGTGCGACGCGGGCGTGGAACAGGAATGGTGGCAGGCCGCATTGGTCCGCTGCGTGGACAAGAGCTTCAACGCCATCACCGTGGACGGCGACACCAGCACCAACGACTGCGTCCTGGCCCTGGCCAACGGGACGGCCGCCGAGGCGCGCGGGGCGGATCTGGCGCTCCTTGAGGAGGCCCTGCTCGAGATCTGTCAGGATCTGGCCTACATGATCGTGCAGGACGCGGAGGGCGGAACCAAGGTCATGCGCATCACCGTGCGCGGCGCGGCCAGCATGGCCGATGCGCAGTTGGCCGCGCGGGCCGTGGGCAATTCGCCCCTGGTCAAGACCGCCCTCTACGGCCGCGACCCCAACTGGGGGCGGATCGTGGCCGCCCTGGGCCGCAGCGGCGCGACGTTCACCCCCGAGGACGTGGTCGTGCGCATCGCGGGCATGACCATTTTCCGTCAGGGCACGCCGGTCAAGGCGGACTGGGACAGCCTGCTGGCCTCGGCCCTGCGCCGGGACATGGTGGACATCGACCTGGAGCTTTTCGCCGGCGAGGCCGAGCTTACGCTCATGGCTTCCGATTTCACCGAGGAGTACATCAAGATCAATGCTGAATACCGAACCTGAATCGCGGGCCATGGCGGATCAAACCTGGCAGCGTCTGGCCGACTTTGTTTTCGAGCTTGGCATGTTACGCAAGACTCCGCGCACCGGATACCAGTTTCTGGGTTCGGGCGCCGAGAACGTGGCCGAGCATTCGTTCCGCACGGCCATGATCGGCTACATCCTGGCGCGCAAGAGCGGCGCGGATGTGGCCAGGACCGTTTTCCTGTGTCTCTTCCACGATGTGCACGAGGCGCGCATCGGCGACTTCAACTATGTGAACCGCATCTACAACACGAGCAACCCGGAGCTGGCCATCACGCACGCCCTGGAGGGAACGGGGCTTCGGGAAGAGGCGCTTGGGCTGTGGCGCGAACTTGAGACAGGAGAGACCCTTGAATCCCGGCTGGCCCAGGACGCCGACCAGCTCGATTTCATCGCCAATCTGAAGGAAGAGCAGGACCTGGGAAACCCGTACGCCTCCAAATGGCTGGAGCACGCGGTGCTGCGCCTCAAAACCGACCCGGCCCTGGAGCTTGCCCGCGCCATACAGACCACGGATCAGTCCGACTGGTGGTTTGTGCGGCCGGACGAGTCCTGGTGGCGCAAGGGGAACGGCAAGCCCCGCCCCTAGCGGACCATGACAGGTTCAGAGGCAAACAGGTCCCGGCGTGGACGAATGGCGCTGAGCTTCCTTCTGGCCCTGTGCCTGCATGCCGTTCCCGCCTGGCTTGTCGTTTTCGGGCCTCTGTATGGCCTGCCCAGCATCCTTGAACTCAATCTCGACACCATCAACATGTACCGAGAGCGCATTTTTCGAGAACAGGCGGCCCGGGGCGTTTCGGGCCGGGAGGCTTCGCCGTTGCATATCTCCGTGGATGTGCGGTCCCAGCCGGAGATCGGCAAGCGTGTTTCCAAGCCGCGCAGCGAAGCGGACCTGCGGCGCGCCCGCGACGTGCAACGCGCCATTCGCGGGCTCTGGGAAAGAATGTCTCCGGACAGCACCGGTTACGCCCTGGTCAGCCTGAGCGTCATGGCCAACGGGCGCATCGGCGAGTTCGTGGTCAACCGCGTCTCCGGCGACGAAGAGTTCCAGGCTTTTCTGCTTTCTTTTCTCTCCACGCTCAAATCCTCCTATGAGGGTCTCGCCGGTTCCGGCGAACCGCTCTGGATCGAGTGCGAATTCGTGATCCAGCCGCTGGCGTCCAAGAAGGTCTCATGATTGTCGCGGTCATGTCCGACACGCATCTGGAGCAGCCGGATTCCCGGCTGGCCGCGATCTTCGAGAGATACTGCCGCCATGCGGACGTCCTTCTGCATTGCGGGGACCACCATGGCGAGGAGACGTGGTCCTTCCTGAATTCCCATCCGAATTTTTATTCGGTGCAGGGCAATTGCGACCCGCTGTCCATGGGCGCCTGCGTGCCCATGCTGCGGGAACTGGACCTGAACGGGTTCCGGCTGGGCATGGGGCATGGCTGGGGCCCGCGGTCCAGAGTGGGGGACGCGGTGGCCGGCCAGTTCAGCGATGCGGACGTCGTCTGCTACGGGCATACGCACATCAGGGATTGGCGCAAATCCGACAAGGGAGTCTGGCTGCTCAACCCCGGTTCCCTGTTCTGGCCCCGGTCCGGGCCCGGAGGCATGGCTCGGTTGCATTTGCGGGCTGGACGGGATCCGGAAGTGGAGTGGATAACGATCTAGCGTTTTTGCGTTTTGAACCGGCGCATCGCCATGAAAAAAGCCCGCCTCCAAGGAGACGGGCTTTAAGCGTTCAAGGGGGGCGGCGCTAGTTTTCCAAAGCGCCGGGGTTGGTGACGCGCACGTCGGCCTTGGCGCGGAGGTCGGCGACGAAAGCCTGCATGGTCTGCTCCTCGGCCCGCTGGTTGAGGGAGGAGAGCCACAGTTCCTTCTCGGCGGCCCACTCCTCTTCTGTCGGCGGAGTGACCGTGCCGGCTTTGACCAGGACATAGCCCTCGGGAAAGGCATAGGCTTCCGGCAGCCAGGTGTCCGGCTGGGCCTCAAAGGCCTTGGCGGCCAGCATCTGATTCATGCCCAGCCCGCCAATGGCGCCCTGTCGTCCGAAGGGCTCCGTTTCCTTGAGGGCCGTCGCATCGGCAGGAGTTTCGCCCTTCAGCAGCAGCTCAAGGTCTTTGTCCGCTGCGGCCTTGGCCATCTTCAGGGCTTCTTCGCGGGTGATGGCCGCGACGATTTCCGCCTTGACCGCATCCAGGGGCTTCACGCTTTCCTCCACCTGCTCGCGCTTGGTGGCCAGCAGGTATCCGTCGGCAATGGGCAGCGGGGACTGCGTCGTCAGGTCAAGGGGCAGGTCGAAAAGGGTCTGTACGTTTTCCGGAGAAAGACCGGGAAGTTCCTTTGGGCCCTGCGTCTTGGTGAAGTAATCCGAGGTCTTGACCTCAAGCTTGAGTCCGATGGCCGTGACCACGGAATCAAGGGTCTCTCCGGCCAGCACCATTTCCAGGGCCTGATCGAGGCGGTCCTGCAGTATTTCGGCTGCACGGTCCTGGGCGATGATCTCCGCGATGTCGGCCCGCACGGTTTCGAAGTCCTCGTATCCGGCGGCCTTGGCGTCTTCCACGCTGATCAGATGAAAGCCGAACTGTGTGCGGACCGGTTCGCTGACCGCGCCCTTCTCCAGGGCGAAGGCCGCATCCTCAAAGGGTTTGACCATCCGGCCCCGACCGAACCAGCCCAGCTCGCCGCCGGTCTGCGTTCCGGAAGGGTCTTCCGTGTACTTGGCCGCCACTTCGGCAAAGGTCTTGCCCGCCTTCAGGTCCGCCTGGGCGGCTTTTATGGTCCGCATGGCCTTTTCCACGTCGGCTTCGGAGGCGTCCTCATCGACGCGCACAAGAAGGTGACGGGCCTTGACCTGTTCTTCGATCTTGAATTGTTCCTGGTGCTCCGCATAGTAGTTTTGCGTTTCTTCGGGAGACACGGCCCCGGCGTCGGCCAGGGTGGCCGGGGTGAGCAGGAGGTAGTCGATCTTGGCTCGAGCGGGAACGGCGTAGCTGGCCTTGCGGGCCTCATAGTACTCGCTCATGCGTTCGTCCGTGGCCGTGACCTGGTCCTGGTAGCGCTCCCAAGGGTACATCACGTAGGAGACCGTCGTCGTGCTGCGTCCGTATGTATGGAAATCGCGGGCCTGGTCCTCGCCCAGCCGTCCCGGGATGCCGACATAGGTCCGCAGTTTGTCCATGATCATCCCGCGCATGTATTCGGACTCGAATTTGCCGGGGGTCAGGTTGTTGGCCCGCAGCACGGCCTGGTAGGCCTCGGGGTCGAAGGTCTTGCCCTCGTTCTGGAAGGCGGGGATGAGATGGATCTCCTTGGCCAGTTCTTCCTTGGAGACACCGAGTCCCAGCTTGGCGGCCTGCTGCAGCATCAGTTCCTCGACGACCATCTGTTCGAGGATCTGTCTTTTGAATCCCATCTGGGCCAGCATCTCGGTGGTCAGATTCGGGTTCTGGCTGCGCGCGAGTTCGAGGTTGCGCTGCAGACGTTCCTGAAAAGGCTTAAAGAGGATGGGCGAATCGTTGACCGTGGCTACGACGGTGGTGTGGTCGTTCTGCACGCGGTTCATGCCAAAGGCCAAAACAAACACGGCGATGATGATGCCGAAGAGGATCTTTATTCCCCAACTCTGGGCGCCCTGGCGCAGGATATCAAGCATGGAGTCTCCGACAAAGTGTCTGAAGTTAAAAATAGGTGGAAATGCCCGGGGGCTTTTATTTTTGCCTGTCGTTCACGTAATTGAGCAAACCGCCCGCCTTGATAATGGCTATTTCATTACCCGTCAAATCATGGGTCAACATGATCCGCCTGCCGTCCGTCGTGGTGGCGGACAGAGTCTTTCCGGGCGCAAGGTCGCAGAGTTCGATGCGCAGGACATCGCCCTGGTTCAGCGCGTCGTAGTCGGCTTCGTTGACGAGCACCAGGGGCAGGATGCCGAAATTGATCAGGTTCGCCTTGTGAATGCGGGCAAAGGATTTGGTCAGCGCCACGCGCACGCCCAGATGTCGCGGCGCAAGCGCCGCATGTTCGCGGCTGGAGCCCTGGCCGTAGTTCTCCCCACCCAGGATGACGCCCTGTCCTGCGGCCTCGGCGCGGGCCACGAAATCCTTGTCCACGCGTTCGAAGACGTGCCGGCTGATGGCCGGGATGTTCGAGCGCAGGGCGGTGATGGCCGCTCCGGCGGGCATGATATGGTCGGTTGTGATGTTGTCGCCGACCTTGATCAGCACCGGGAGTTCGAGGACGTCGGGCAGCCGGTCGAAAGGCGACAGGGCCACGATGTTGGGTCCGCGCAGGATTTCAACGTCGCTTCCGTCCTGGGGCGGAAAGGCGAAGAGGTGGCGGATGGACGGGGCCTTGGACGGCAACGACGGCTTGGAGACGGTCTTGGTCCAGGTCGCGGGGTCGGTGAATTTGCCGTTCAGGGCCGCGAACGCGGCCGTGATGGGGCTGACCAGATAGACCTGGCCGTCCTGGGTGCCGCTGCGACCCTCGAAATTGCGGTTGAAGGTCCGGGCGCTGACGCCCGAGCTCGACGGCGAGCCGCCCATGCCGATGCACGGTCCGCAGGAGCATTCCAGAAGCCGCCCGCCGGCATCGAGGATGGAGTCGAGCAGCCCTTCGGACATGAGCATCTTGAGCACCTGCTTGGATCCCGGCGAGAGCAGCAGGTCCGTGTTCGGGGCGATGTGCCCGCCGCTCAGGATCTGGGCCACGCTTTGCAGGTCGGAATAGGATGAGTTGGTGCAGGAGCCGATGGCCACCTGGTCCACGATCATTGCGTCCAGATCGGCCACGGGCACGACCCGGTCGGGCATGTGCGGCTGGGCGGCCAGGGGGACGAGCGTGCCCAGGTCGATGACGATTTCCCGGTCGTAGGTCGCGTCATCGTCGGCGGCCAGGGGGATGAAATCGTTTTCGCGCCCCATGAGCGCGAGAAAGGCCCGGGTCTGGTCGTCGCTGGGGAAGATGGACGCGGTGGCTCCAAGCTCCGCGCCCATGTTGGTGATGGTCGCGCGTTCCGGCACGCTCAAGGTCGCTACGCCCGGACCGCAGTATTCCATGACCGCGCCCACGCCGCCCTTGACGGTCAGGATGCCCAAAAGGTGCAGGATGACGTCCTTGGCCGAGGCGTATCCGGTCAGTCGGCCTTCGAGGCGGATCTTGAAGACCTTGGGCATGGTGATGGTGTAGGGTTCTCCGGCCATGGCCAGGGCCACGGAGAGCCCGCCCGCGCCCATGGACAGGCTGCCGATGCCGCCCGCTGTGGGCGTGTGCGAATCCGAGCCGATGAGGGTCTTGCCCGGGACCGCGAAATTTTCCAGATGCAGCTGATGGCAGATGCCGGTGCCGGGAGGGGAGAAAACGATGCCGTACTTGGCCGCCACGCTGCGCAGATAGCGATGGTCGTCGGGGTTGCGGAAGCCCATCTGCAGGGTGTTGTGGTCCACGTAGCTGACCGAGAGCTCGGTCTTGACCCGGGGCAGGCCGATGGCTTCCCACTGGAGGTAGGCCATGGTGCCGGTGGCGTCCTGGGTCAGGGTCTGGTCTATCTTGATGGCCACTTCGTTTCCGGGCGCCATGTCCCCTTCAACGAGGTGCGCCGCGATGATCTTCCGGGTGAGGTTCTGGTTCATGCGCGCTCCTTCTGATTTACCGTTGCATATCTTTTAAAAAAGGCCCCCGGCCGATGCCGGGAGCCTCTCGTTGTCTGGCTTACCACGTCGATGCAAGCCGCCGGAGCTTGACCTGCAGGAACTGGATTTCTGTGTCCAGGCGCAGCTTGTCCTGCTGCAACCGGAATATGTCCTCGTGAAAGGTTATGCCGCGTTCAGGATCTTCGCGTTGCCGCAATTCCCTGACCCTGGCCATGGCTTCGGCCTGTTCGGCCCTGAACCTCTCGATTTCCCTTTCAATGCTTTCAATCTGTAGTGATTCTGATTCGCTTGCGCTTCGGCTTGTCATTTTGCGTTTCGTCCGCCTGTTCTTCGGTGCGTGGAGAATTGATGAAATCCTGGGGACTCGGGAGGTTCATGAAGATTTTCCAGAACCAGGGCCAGGCCGTGGAGATGTTGTCCGCATTGGACATGCACACGCCCGGATGGGTGAAGGAGATGAGCGCTCCGGCCAGAGTCCAGTACGGGTCGGGGCTCTGCCAGGCCGATTCGTTGACCTTCTTGGCGCCCGACAGCCCGAGCTGGAGGAATCCGGGCTCGATGGAGTACCCCGCGCCCAGGTTTTCAAGCAGGTCCTGCGCGTTTTCGACATCTTCGCGCGTGGTGTCCAGGGTGATGGCGCACTCGCCGCGCAAGCCCATGGACATGGCCAGCACCAGGGGCAGATATTCCTGGCAGGAGGTGATGTCGATGGAGAGTTTTTGCGGTCTCTTGCCCATCACGGACGTGATCTTGCCGCCGCCGACGCTGATGCGCAGGCCGAATTCATGCAGGATGTCCATGATGTCGTGGAGATGGGGCACGTATTCGGGCCACTTCCCATGCAGCAGAACCTTGCCGTCGGTGAAGAACGGCAGCACCAGCAGGTGCAGGCTCATGAGCGGATCCACGGGGATGTCCACATTCGAAATGTCCAGGCTGACGGGCGCGGGGGGGACGATGATATTGGTCCCTTCGAACTGGAGCTCCGGGAGATGCTGTTGCAGGAACCCGATCCCCTTGCGCAGCAGCTTGCTGCTGGCGAACGATTCGTGGAGACGGATCGAAAGCCCCGCCTTGAACGTGGTGGCCGCGACCACCAGGGCGAGCACGAATTTTTTCGAGACCCCTTGGGGAATGTCGATGCTTTCGGGAAGCTGACCGCTGCTCTCCACTCTGACGGGCAGGCCGTAGCTGTGCGGTTCGACGATGGTCAGGCGGGCTCCAAGCTGCGGCAGCAGATCCTGGACGGGCCTGACATCGTGGATCTTGAGCTTGGTCGAGCCGGTGAATTTGGCCCGGGTTACCTGGCCAAGCGCCAGACACAGCAAAAGATAGAAATGGGACTTGCTCTGCCCGGCGTAGATGATCTTGTTGTCCATGGACCAGGACCGTACCGGCTGCGTCTCGCACTGCCTGTTCTGGAAGGACAGGTTGAACCCGCACAGATTGAGGGCGTTGATCAGCTCCAGGGAGATGTCGTTCCCCTGGAACGGCGCAATGGTCAGGGGCGATGAGCTGGTGGCCCCCAGGAAGAACATCATGCTGCGCAGGATCTGGTCCTGGGGGGCGTCGAGGTCGATGTCCACCGGTTTGCGCCTGGGGAAAAGGCACAAGGGCTTTTCGTTGGAAGAGTTGCGTTCCACCCTGGCGTAAGAAAGGTTGTTGGAGAGGTGAAAGATCTTTTTGAGGATTTGGGGTTCCAGGTTGTCCGTTTTGGACGTGTCCCGCCAAACCTGCCACAGCACCTTTTCCTGGTTGGGGTCCGTGATGCCCAGGTTTTTGGAACGCCTGGACGCCGCCGCCCTGGACAACAGGTTGGTGCGGGTCATGAGGAGCGACACGAGCTTTTCGTCGAGCTGGGCCAGTTCCTGCGTCAAAGAGAGAGAATTATTTTTTTCGGCCATGCGGATTCTTTCAGGCTAGGTGGGTTGGTGTTCATGGGTGCATGAACGCATGATTTATGTTGATTTCAACAAGCAACAATAACAGCAACATTTTATGAATTGCAAGCGGTTATTGTTTGAATTTCGGATAACTATATGTAATATAGGAATAAATATGAACATTGAAAAGAGCGGATCTCGGATTGTCCATTGCTTCACAGGCCAAATCCGCCCGCCCGGAAAAGCCCGGATCCACGCGGTTGATAAAAAAATCACAAAACGATTGACAAGACGTTCGTTGCGAAGCAAAAAGGGGTCTCCGTTTTTTTATTTGTGAAAATAAAAACAAACTATATTTAGGAGGATCCACGTTATGGCTCTCGTACCCCCGCATGGTGGAAAAGGTTTGGTTTGCTGTCTGCTTCAGGGTGCCGAACTGGCTGCCGAGCAGAAAAAGGCCGAAGGTCTGAAGAAGATTGAAATCAGCCCCCGCGCCAAGGGCGACCTGATCATGATGGGCATCGGCGGCTTCAGCCCGCTGAGCGGTTTCATGACCAAGGCCGACTGGAAGTCCGTGTGTGAGAACTTCACGCTGGCCGACGGCACCTTCTGGCCCGTTCCCGTGACTCTGGACACCGACGAGGCGGTGAAGGTCGGCGAAGAGATCGCTCTGTTCGATCCCAAGAAAGGCGTTTTCATGGCCACCATGAAGGTGACCGAAGTTTACGAAATGACCGACGCCGACAAGAAGTGGGAATGCGAGAAGGTCTACAAGGGCCAGGGCGAAGAGTCCGCTGACGACAAGTTCTGGGAGATCGCTCCCAAGGATCACCCCGGCGTGCAGATGGTTCTGGCGCAGAAGAAGTATAATGTCGCCGGCCCGGTCAAAGTCCTGTCCGAAGGCGACTACCGCGACAGATTCCCCGGTTGCTACATGTCCCCGGCCGAAGCCCGCGCCACCTTCGAGGAGAAGGGCTGGAGCAAGGTCGCCGCTCTGCAGCTGCGCAACCCGATGCACCGTTCCCACGAATTCCTGGCCAAGATCGCCGTGGAAGTCTGCGACGGCGTTTTCATCCACTCCCTGGTCGGCAACCTGAAGCCCGGCGACATCCCGGCTGAAGTCCGCATCAAATGCATCGACACCCTTATCGACAAGTACTTCGTGAAGGCCAACGTCGTGCAGGGCGGCTACCCCCTGGATATGCGTTACGCCGGTCCCCGCGAAGGCCTGCTGCACGCCACCTTCCGTCAGAACTACGGCGTTTCCGACATGCTGATCGGCCGTGACCACGCTGGCGTCGGCGATTTCTACGGCCTGTTCGAAGCCCAGGAAATCTTCGACCGCATTCCCAAGAACCTGGGAGCCGGCAAGGACCTGGTCACCCAGCCCATGAAGATCGACTGGACCTTCTACTGCTACAAGTGCGACGGCATGGCTTCTCTGCGTACCTGCCCGCACAGCAAGGAAGACCGCGTTGTCCTGTCCGGCACCAAGCTGCGCAAGGCCCTGTCCGAAGGCGCCGAGGTTGTCGATCACTTTGGCCGCGACGAAGTCCTGGTCATCCTGCGCGAATACTACTCCACGCTGACCGAGAAGGTCGAAGTGAAGATGCAGGGTGCGGCTTCCGGCGCAGCCATGTAGTTTCGTCTTCAACCGTCAGGGCGGGGATTTCTCGCCGCCCTGACGATTTGGCTTTGAGGCTGCGGCCTGACAAAGCCTATGATTGTCAATATGCGGCTTGACACGGCAAAAGTGCTTTGATAAAAGATTCACAAGCGAAAAGCTTGGGTAATTTTTTGTTTGTTTCGGGCCTGTGGCTAAGTTGTTTTAAACTCTTTATTCGGAGGAATTATGCCAACCTTTGTTGATCCAGCAAAGTGTGATGGATGCAAGGGCGGTGAAAAGACTGCCTGTATGTACATCTGTCCTAACGACCTCATGATCCTGGACCCTGTCGAGATGAAGGCTTACAATCAGGAGCCGGCCGCTTGCTGGGAATGCTATTCCTGTATCAAGATCTGTCCTCAGGGCGCGATCACCGCTCGTCCGTATGCTGACTTCGCTCCCATGGGCGGCACCTGCATCCCGCTGCGCGGCGCGGAAGACATCATGTGGACCGTTCAGTTCCGCAATGGCGAAGTAAAGCGCTTCAAGTTCCCCATCCGCACCACCGTGGAAGGTTCCATCAAGCCCTTCGAAGGCAAGCCCGAAGGCGCGAACCTGGAAGATGAGCTTCTGTTCACCGAGACCGCTCTGGTCACTCCCAAGGAAGCTCTCGGCAAGAAGATTGAAGTTGGTGAAGCAGACCTGAAGGTCACCTTCAAGTCGGCCGTCGCCTAATTCGGCGCTTTAAACGAAAGAAATTTCAGGAGGAACATATGCCTCAGATCCCTGTTAAAGACGTGATCAAGGGCCTTGCCTGCGCAGAGCCCGAAATCGTTGAAATTGATACCGACATTCTGATGGTCGGCGGCGGCATGGGTAACTGCGGTACTGCTTTTGAAGCAGTTCGCTGGGCCGACAAAGTTGGCGGCGACATCAAGATTCTGCTGGTTGACAAGGCTGCCGTCGATCGCGGCGGCGCGGTTGCCCAGGGTCTTTCCGCCATCAACACCTACATTGGTGAAAACGAAGCCGACGACTATGTCCGCATGGTCCGCACCGACCTCATGGGCATCGTTCGCGAAGACTTGATCTTCGACCTCGGCCGCCACGTGGACGATTCCGTTCATCTGTTCGAAGAGTGGGGCCTGCCCTGCTGGATCAAGAAGGACGGCAAGAACCTCGACGGCGCCCAGGCCAAGAAAGAAGGCCTGGCCCTGCGCAAGGGTGACGCCCCTGTCCGTTCCGGCCGCTGGCAGATCATGATCAACGGTGAATCCTACAAGGTCATCGTTGCTGAAGCCGCCAAGAACGCCCTGGGTTCCGACCGCTACATGGAGCGTATTTTCATCGTCAAGCTGCTGCTCGACGCCAAGGTTCCGAACCAGATCGCCGGCGCTGTCGGTTTCTCCGTTCGTGAAAACAAAGTGTACGTCATCAAGGCCAAGGCCATGTCCGTGGCTTGCGGCGGCGCCGTCAACGTTTACCGTCCGCGCTCCACTGGTGAAGGCCTCGGCCGCGCCTGGTATCCCGTATGGAACGCCGGCTCCACCTACACCATGTGTGCTCAGGTCGGCGCTGAAATGACCATGATGGAAAACCGTTTCGTACCCGCCCGCTTCAAGGACGGTTACGGTCCGGTCGGCGCTTGGTTCCTGCTCTTCAAGGCCAAAGCCACCAACTCCAAGGGTGAAGACTACTGTGTCACCAACCGCGCCATGCTGAAGCCTTACGAGGATCGCGGCTACGCCAAGGGTCACGTCATCCCCACCTGCCTGCGCAACCACATGATGCTGCGCGAAATGCGCGAAGGTCGCGGTCCCATCTACATGGACACCGCCACCGCCCTGCAGACCACTTTCAAGGAACTGTCCAAGGCCGAGCAGAAGCACCTTGAGTCCGAAGCTTGGGAAGACTTCCTTGACATGTGCGTCGGTCAGGCCAACCTGTGGGCGGCCATGAACATCAAGCCCGAAGAGCGCGGCTCCGAGATCATGCCCACCGAACCTTACCTCCTCGGTTCCCACTCCGGCTGCTGCGGCATCTGGGTTTCCGGTCCGAACGAGCCCTGGGTTCCCGAAGAATACAAGGTCAAGGCCGCCAACGGCAAGGTCTACAACCGCATGACCACGGTCAACGGTCTGTTCACCTGCGCTGACGGCGTCGGCGCCTCCGGCCACAAGTTCTCCTCCGGCTCCCACGCTGAAGGCCGCATCGTCGGCAAGCAGATGGTTCGCTACGTTGTGGATCACAAGGATTTCGCTCCCACGCTGAACCTGTCCGCCGACGAACTGAAGAAGGAAATCTACCAGCCCTGGTACACCTACGAGCAGTTCAAGGGTGCTTCCACTGATCCGGTAGTCAACCCCAACTACATCACCCCCAACAACTTCATGATGCGCCTGATCAAGGCCACCGATGAATACGGCGGCGGTGTCGCGACCCTGTACACCACTTCCGACAGACTGCTCGACACCGGTTTCGGCCTGCTCGACATGCTGGAAGAAGACTCCAAGAAGCTGGCCGCCCGCGACCTGCACGAACTGCTCCGTTGCTGGGAACAGTACCACAGACTGTGGACCGTTCGTCTGCACATGCAGCACATTCGTTTCCGTCAGGAAAGCCGTTACCCCGGTTTCTACTATCGCGCAGACTTCATGGGTCTGGACGATGCCAAGTGGAAGTGCTTTGTTAACTCCAAGTTCAACCCGGCCACTGGTGAAACCGAGATCTTCAAGAGACATTACTACCAGATCATCCCTGACTAGTTTATGGGCCAAAAGGCTGCGGGTCCATCCCGCAGCCTTTTTTCTGTATCAGGAAATAGAATGGTCTATGCATGATCTGTAACCTCTGGTAGTTATAGATTATGCTTGGGCCATTCTATTCATTTTTATGGCCTTCAACTTAAGTGTTCTGGGAGGAATCTAATGGCTAGCAACAGCATACTTGTCATAGGTGGTGGCTTCGCAGGACTCACCGCCGCCCTTGAGGCCGCTGAGATCGGTCATGAGGTCTTCATCGTCGAGAAGACCCCTTTTCTGGGTGGACGTGTTATGCAGCTGAACAAATATTTTCCGAAGCTGTGTCCACCTTCGTGCGGTTTGGAAATTCAGTATCAGCGGATCAAGAACAACCCCAACGTGAAGTTTTTCACCCTGTCCGAAGTGACCAAGGTCGAGGGTTCCGTTGGCAATTACGAAGTCACGGTTCGGATCAAACCGCGCTACGCCGGCCCCAGCAGCCCTGATCTCTCCGACTTGTGCAATGAGCTGACTTCGGAAGTGGTCAACGACTTCGAGTTCGGGTTGTCCACGCGCAAATCTGTCTACATGGATGCGCCTTTCGCTTTTCCGCAGCGCTATGTCGTGGATAAGGCGGCTTTGAGCGATTCCGACAAGAACAAGGTTCAGAAGTGCGACCACTTCGATTTGAACGAGGAAGAAAAGACGATCACCTTGAGCGTCGGATCCATCGTCATCGCCACGGGCTGGAAACCGTACGACGTAACCAACCTGTCCAACCTGGGCGCGGGCGCCGTGAAAAACTGCATCTCCAACATGCAGATGGAAAGGCTTGCCTCGCCCTACGGGCCGACCAACGGCGAGATTGTGCGTCCTTCCGATGGCCGCGTCCCGAAGAAAATCGCGTTCGTGCAGTGCGCGGGTTCGCGGGACGAAAACCATCTTCACTATTGTTCCTACATCTGCTGCATGGCTTCCCTGAAGCAGGCCCAGTATGTGCGCGAACAGTATCCGGATGCCGAAGTTACCATTTATTACATCGATTTGCGTACACCTGGTCGCTACGATAACTTTGCCAAGAAGATTTTGGCGGATGAAAAGATCAATGCTGTCAAAGGCAAGGTCGCCGCGGTTGAGCAGGACAAAGCAGGCGATGACGTGTGGGTGACCGTGGAAGACGCGGTGACGTGCGCCAAGTCTGTCGAACGTTTCGATCTCGTGGTTCTGGCCACAGGAATGCAGCCCAGCCTGGCCGGCGCTCCGCTGCCCCTCGATGTCCCGGTTGACGCCGAAGGATTCATCGTTGGCGGGGAGGAAAAAGGTATTTTCGCCGCGGGCTGTGCCAAACAACCTCTGGACGTGATGAAGTCGGCCCAGTCTGCCACCGGGGCAGCGATGAAAGCGATCCAGACGGTGAGAGGGAGGTAGGTCATGGCCGACAAGATTGGTGTATATTTTGACGAATCAAGCCTTGGAGGGGTTCTCGACATCCAGAGACTGTGCGACGGCGTGCAGAAGAAATGGAGTGATTGCTGCCCCGTGGTCAAGGTGCATCCCCGGATGGCCAGCACTGAAGGACGGGCCATGATCCAGGCGGATATCGACGCCGGGCTGATCAACGCGGTCTGCATCTGCGGCACTTCGCCGCGCGTGGATTGGGATTTTTACAAGTTCGGCCATGACATTCTGGTCGAGCGGGTCAATCTGCGCGAACTGTGCGTGCTGTGCTACAACGATCCGAGCGGTGAGAAGGTTGCCCCGGGCAACACTCCTGAGCTGCTTTTCAAGATGGCCAACGACTATGTGAACATGGGCGTGGTCAAGCTGCAGAAAGCCGCCGTGCCGGACGGAGGCGCCATCGACGTCGTCAACCATGTCATGGTCATCGGCGGCGGATGGGCCGGAATGAGCGCGGCTTTGGATGTCGCGGCGGTGGGATACAAGGTGACGCTGGTTGAAAAGAAGGACGTGCTGGGTGGCGCCGCCGCCGGCATGTACAAGACCATCCCCTTCGCCTACCCCTATGACGCGGCCCATGCCACGGGCGTGGAGAAGAAGATCGCCGCCGTACAGGATTCCGACAAGATCGAAGTGCTCCTTGAATCCGAAATCGTGAGCATTGCCGGCGCTCCCGGCAATTACGAAGTGACCGTCAAGGTGGGCAAGGAAGAGCGGGTCCTGGCTATCGGGTCCGTGGTCATCGCCACCGGATGGGTGCCGCAGGATACCGCCTTCTTGAAGCCCCTGGGTTACGGAAAGCTCAAGAACGTGGTCACGTCCCGCGAGTTCGAGGCCATGGCCAAGGCCGGCTCCATCGTTCGTCCGACCGACGGCGCGAAGCCTGCCAAGGTCATGTTCCTGCTCGGTTTCGGCGACAAGCTCGAACCCTTCGAGGTCAAGGAACAGGAGGCCCGCGCCGCCGCCCTGGCCGCTGCCGAGAACAAGGAAGCCGATGACGCTCCCAAGACCAACTTCACCAAACAGGACACGTACAAGCACCTGGCTTTCAGCTCCGAGTTGACGTCGCTGACGGCGCTCAAGCAGGCGAACTACGTGCGGGAATTCATCCCCGGCGGCGTGGCCATGGTGGTCTACGAGCACATGATGGTCCCCGGCATGAACGAACTGTACTACAAGTCCGCTCAGAACGACCCCAGCGTCATGATGACCAAGGGCGTCGTCAAGGATGTCCGCGACGGCGGCGATGGCGACATCGTGGTGGTTCTGGAGGATACGCTTCTCGGAGCCAAGGTCGAGATCGAAGTGGACATGCTCGTGCTGCCCACGGCCATGGTGCCCACCACGGCCCTCGATCCCATCCTCAAGCTCAAATACCGTCAGGGTCCGGCCATGCCCGACCTTGAACTGTTCAGCGGCTACGCCGATTCCAACTACATCTGCTTCCCGTACGAAACCCGCCGCACCGGCATTTATGCCGCCGGCACGGTTCGCCAGCCCATGACCATGGCCACGGCCGAGGTCGACGCCGCCGGCGCGGCCCTGAAAGCGGTGCAGTGTCTGGAATCCTCGAATCGCGGCATGGCGGTTCATCCCCGTTCGGGCGACCTGTCCTTTCCCAAGTTCAACCTGGTGCGCTGCACGCAGTGCAAACGCTGTACGGAAGAATGCCCCTTCGGTGCCCTGGACGAGGACGAGAAGGGCAACCCGATGCCCAACACCTCGCGTTGCCGCCGTTGCGGAACGTGCATGGGCGCCTGCCCGGAACGCGTCATCTACTTCGACAACTACAACGTCGATCAGATCGGTTCGATGATCAAGCAGGTCGAAGTGCCCGACGACATGGCCGTGGGCGGCCCGCGCATGCTCATCCTGGCCTGCGAGAACGATGCCTACCCGGCCCTCGACATGGCCGCCCTGCGCGGCAAGAAGTGGAGCCCGTACGTCCGCGTCGTGCCGGTACGCTGTCTTGGCTCGGTCAACACCATCTGGATCGCCGACGCCATGTCCAAGGGCACGGACGGTTGTCTGCTTCTGGGCTGCAAATACGGCGAAGACTACCAGTGCCACTTCGTCAAGGGTTCCGAGCTGTGCAACCGCCGCATGGCCAACATCGGCGAGACTCTGGGCAAGCTTGGTATTGAAACCGAACGGGTACAGCAGATGCAGGTCGCCATTGACGAATACGACAAGGTTCCCGGCATGATTGACGAGTTTGTTGACGCGATCACCAAGCTTGGTCCCAACCCGTTCAAGGGATACTAGGAGGAGCATGTATGTCCAAAACAATTAAGATTGAGCCGAATCTGCAGTTCGTTAAGGAACTGCAGGAGGTGGGTGGTGCGGATCTCAAGAAGTGCTACCAGTGCGCTACCTGCTCTGTCGCATGCCCCATGTCTCCCGCGGACAATCCCTATCCGCGCAAGGAAATGGTCTGGGCCCAGTGGGGTCTCAAAGACAAGCTGGTCAACGACATCGATATATGGTTGTGCCACAACTGCGGCACCTGTTCCGAATTGTGTCCTCGCGGAGCAAAGCCGGGCGATCTGCTGGCCGCGCTGCGCAACATGACCTACCGCAAGCTGGTCAAGCCCGCCATTATCGGCGAGTGGATGAGTTCGCCCAAGCATCTGCCCATCCTGGCAGGTATTCCGATGGCGATCTTCGCCTTCATCTGGATGATCCGCGCCGCATTGGTCGGCTCCTTCTTCCCGCTCACGGAAGACGGCAAGATCGTCTACGGCAACCTCTTTCCCGGCGACTTCACCATCGATCCCCTGTTCGGCCTGGTTGCCATCTTCGTGGCCATCTGCTTTGGCCTTGGCATCAAGAACATGATCGACGGGTTCAAGGCCAACGTGAATCAAACGTTTGTCCTCGGATACAAGAAGCCGACCTTGAAAGACGCGATCATCGCCACGATCAAGTACGATGTATTGCAGCATTCCCGTTTCAAGAACTGCGTGGACAGCCCGGCCGATGAAGAGCGGGTCAAGGGTCACCAGATCCTGTTCTACGGTTTCGTGGCCTGCGCCATCGTCACGTCCATCGTGGCCGTGGCCCATTGGGGCGGCAAGGTCGTTCCGCTGCTGGCCCCTGTCGGTCACACGCCCATGCCTCTGTGGCATCCTGTCAAGATCCTGGCCAACGTCGGCGCCGTGCTGCTGGTGACGGGCCTGACCCTTCTGACCCGTCGGCGGTTGAATTCGGATACCAAGAAGTCCGTATCCAACTACTACGACTGGTATCTGCTGGGCGTGATCTGGGCCGTGACCCTGACCGGCATCGGATCGGAAGTGTTCCGTCTGGCCGGCGTCGCCCCCCTGGCCTTCTTCACGTACTATCTGCACCTGGTCAGCATTTTCATGCTGATCGCGTATCTGCCCTGGTCAAAGCTTGGGCACCTGGTGTACCGCACCACGGCGCTCATCTATGCACGGTATGTCGGTCGGTTGCCCATTGATGAGAAACTCATCGAAGATGATAAAATCTTTGTTATTTAATTAAAGGAGGACACCATGTCTGAAGCTCGCAAGATTTTTCCCATGGATACTTTTGTGGCCTACCTGAAGGGTGATGGCAACGCTTCCGTTGCCGAAATGCTGGGCTACCTGACCCAGAAAGACCTGGATGGCGATTCCACTCCTTTCGCCGCTGCCCTGGCCAAAGCCTGGATCTATGAGCAGCATCCCGAACTGACCAAGATGTCCAAGGGACAGATGGTTGAACTGGGACAGTCCGTTTCCGTGGCCCCCATGCCTGTGAAGGCCAAGGCCGAAGTGGACGAGGTGTTCGCCAAGCTGGCCGACTACAAGGGCCAGATCAACGCCAAGGGCGCCAAGATCGATGAGCTGACCAAGGCTCTGGCTGCCAAGGATGCCGAAATCGCCGCCCTGACCGCCAAGGTCAAGGAATTCGAAGGCCAGAAGAAGGGCGAGGCCGAAGCCCTGTTCGTGACCACCGAAGCCCGCATCGTCGAATTCACCGGCAAGCTCGAAGCCCTCTTGAAGGAAGTCGAGGAAGTGAAGAAGACCGGTGTCGTGGTTGCCGGCGTGGCTGGCGTTGCTGCCGCCGCCGGTGCCGCTCCCGCCGCTGCCGAAGCTGCCGGCGCCCCGGCCGAAGCCGCTGCAGGCTCCGACTTCGGTTTCTCCGGCGGATCCCAGGATCCCTTCGCCGACTCCAACTGGTAGACCCGGTCGGAATCACATGCCCAAAAAGGCTCCTCCTTGCGGGGGAGCCTTTTTTTGGGCACATTTTCCGGGCCCGGGGATCGGCAGACCGGGACGATCCCCAGGCACTTCAAGTACTGCGTAACATGGAGGCGAGATGAGATACTGGCTGATGAAGACTGAGCCGGGCTGCTTTTCCATCGACGATCTGGCCGCCGCGCCGGGGCAGACGAGCCCCTGGGACGGAGTGCGCAACTATCAGGCCCGCAATTTCATGCGCGATGGGATGAGCGTCGGCGATCAGATCCTTTTTTACCACAGCGTGACGAATCCTTCCGTGGTCGGCATCGCCAGGGTGGCCAGCGAAAGCTATCCGGACCACACGGCCTGGGACCCCAAGGACAGGCATTTCGATCCGAAGTCGACGCCGGAGCGGCCATTGTGGTTCATGGTCGACGTGCAGTTCGTGGAGAAATTCGCCCATCCGGTTCCGCTTGCCTCGCTGCGGGGCGTCAGGGGGTTGGAAAAGATGGAGCTTTTGAAGAAGGGGTCGCGTCTGTCCGTGATGCCGGTCACGGAGGAGGAATTCATGATCGTCTGCCGCCTGGGTCGGCAATGACGGAGGGCGCGCACCCGTTCCATCCGTGTTGAGCATTCGCGCCAGCGGGTAGCGATTCATTCGAGCACGGTCTGCGCGGGGTTTTTAGGCTGCGCAAAGGGCGGATGCGTCACGGACGAAAAAAAGCCATGTCGAGAGCTTCGACATGGCTTTTCGCGTTCATGGTCAGGCGGTTTTAGTGCCCGCCGCCCAGATAGGCTTGCTGAACCTGTTCGTTCTTGAGCAGGTTGGCGGCCGTATCGGCCAGGACGATGTTGCCCACTTCCATGACATAGCCGCGGTGGGCGAGCTTGAGTGCGGCCTTGGCGTTCTGCTCGACCAGGATGACGGTCACGCCGGCCTTGTTGATCTCCCGGACAGTGTCGAAGATCGATTTGACCAGGATCGGGGCCAGGCCGAGGCTTGGCTCGTCAAGGAGCAGGATCTTGGGGTTGGCCATCAGCGCCCGCCCGATGGCCAGCATCTGCTGTTCGCCGCCGCTCAAGGTCCCGGCCAGCTGCTTGCTTCGTTCCAGCAGGCGCGGGAAGAGTTCGTAAATCCATTTCAGGCTTTTCTGGATGCGTTCGGTGTTGGTGGATGTGAACGCCCCCAGGGAAAGGTTCTCGTGCACGGTCAGGGTGGTGAAGACGCGGCGTCCTTCGGGGCTCTGGGTTATTTTGTGCTTGACGATCTCGTGGGCGGGCAGCTTGTGCAGGGCGGTGTCGCGGAAGTGAATCGCCCCCCCGGTGATGTTGACCAGGCCGCTGATGGCGTTCAACGTGGTTGACTTCCCGGCGCCGTTGGCTCCGAGAATGGTCACGATTTCGCCTTCGTCCACTTCGAGGTTGATCCCGTGCAGGGCTTCGACGTTGCCGTAGTTCACGCGCAGGTTTTCAATTTTTAGCAGCATGGAATTCCCTTATTCGGAGTCGACACCGAGGTAGGCTTCGATGACGCGCGGGTTGGTCTGGATCTCTGCGGGAGTGCCGGACGCGATTTTCGCCCCATGCTCAAGCACCACCAGGGATGAACAGACGCGCATGACCAGTCCCATGTCGTGCTCGATCAAGAGGACCGTGATGCCGCGATCCTGAATGGCGCGGATGAGACGGATAAGGTCCTGGGTTTCCTGGTCGTTCATGCCCCCGGCCGGTTCGTCGAGAACGATGAGCTTGGGCTTGGTGGCCAGGGCGCGCGCGATCTCGAGCAGCCGCTGATTGCCGTAGGACAGGTTTTTGGCCTTGTTCTGCCATTCGTGGGCCAGGCCGACAAATTCCAGCTCGGCCATGGATTGCCGCATGGCTTCCTTTTCTTCGCGGCGCTGGGCAGGGGTGCGCAACATGGCGGCCAGGGAACCGGCGCGCATGCGGCAGTGCCCTCCGGCCAGCACGTTCTCCAGCACGCTCATGTTCTGGAACAGGCGGATGGTCTGGAAGGTGCGGGCGATGCCCTTTTCCACGATGGTGTGGGTGGGCAGGCCGACCAGATTGTCCCCGTCAAAGAGCACCGTGCCCGCGTTGGGCTGATAGTTTCCGGTGATGAGGTTGAAAACCGTGGTCTTTCCCGCGCCGTTGGGTCCGATCAGCCCCACGATGCTGCCGGCCTCCACGTCAAAGGAGACCTCGTTCACGGCCATCAGGCCGCCGAAGCTTTTACTCAGATTGTCGATGGACAGGAGCGTCATTTGCGCCCTCCGACCGGAAGAAGGTCCGCGACGTTGTAATTTTTGGGACCGGGCGGGAGCAGGCCCTGGTTTCTGAAGATCATCATCAGGACCATGGCCGCGCCGAAGACCAGCATGCGATATTCGGCCAGGCCTCGGAAGACCTCGGGCAGGCCGACCAGGAGGAACGCGCCCAGAATGACCCCCGGAATGCTGCCGGAGCCGCCCAGGATGACGATGGTGAAGAGAACCACGGATTCGGCGAAGGAAAAGGATTCCGGAGCGATGATGGTCATCTTGGATGCGTAGATGGTGCCGCACATTCCGGCCCAGACCGCGCCGATGACAAAGGCCACCAGCTTGTGGTGCGCGACGTTGATCCCGCTTCCGCCGGCGGCTACCTCGTCCTCCTTGATGTACATGAGCGCGCGCCCGAAGCGTGAATGCTCAAGCCGCAGGAGAAGGAAGATGGTCACGGCGGCGAAACCCCAGATCAGGTAAAAGAACTGGTCCGGCTTGGAGATCTTGTAGCCGAAGATGGTGGGCCTGCTGATGCCGAAGATGCCGTTGGCGCCGCCGGTGATGTCGAAGACGTTGTTGATGAGCGCGATGCGCACGATTTCGACAATGCCGATGGTCACGATGAGCAGATAGTCTCCGCGCAGATGGATGATGGGTCTGGCCACGATCATGGCGAAGAGCCCGGCCATGATCCCGGCCAGGGGCATGCTCCACAGCACGGGGATGCCGAAGGTGGTGTTCAGGATGGCCGTGACATACGCGCCGATGGCGTAGAATGCGGCGTGTCCCATGTGGAAGAGCCCTGCGTGGCCGAGGATGACGTTGAGGCTCAAGGCCAGGATGGTGTAGAGGCCGACGTTGTTGAAGACGTCGGTCCAATAGGCGTTCAGGAACATGGGGCAGGACGCCATGATCAGGGCGAAGGCGAGATAGAGGATATTGGTAGATTTCATACTTTTTCAGCCACCCTTTCTCCTAAAAGGCCCGTGGGCCGGACAATGAGGATCAGGATCAGGACGCAGAAGGCGATGGCGTCCTTCCAGGCGATGGAGATGTACGCCGCGCCGAGGGC
>JBFWJY010000039.1:0-27255 GCA_050252955.1 Desulfomicrobium sp. | reverse complement strand
AAGAATATTTGACGCAGATGATTGACGATATCCAGCGGCAGGGTGAGGCGACCATCGAAGAAATGTCGGACAACGTGGAATATTATTCCGATCCAGCCGACAGAGCGTCCGCCGAGTCCGACCGGACCTTCACCCTGCGTTTGCGCGACCGGGACCGCAAGCTGATCAAGAAGATAAACGAGGCCCTGGACCGCATTGAAGACGGCACCTTCGGCATCTGCGAGGATTGCGAGGAAGAGATCGGCATCCCCCGCTTGAAGGCCCGTCCGATGACCACCCTGTGCATCGAATGCAAGAGCCGCAGGGAAGAAGAAGAACGGTTGCGCGGTGATTAGGCCCGCATGAGGCCGTTGCCTGTCGAAGCGCGTACCGGTTGCGGGACGCGCTTTTTTTATTTTCCGGGGTAGGTTCATGGACGCCAGTGTTTTTTGCTTTGTCGCCAGGGAGTTGGCGGGGCGCATCGTGGGCATGCGCGTGGAGAAGGTCTTTGCGCCGCTGCCCGAAACCTGGACCATCAGTCTGGGCCGGGCCGGGTATCTGGTGCTGTGCACGGCCAAAGTAGCACCGTTTCTTTTTTTGAGCGGGCACAAGCCCGAAAATCCGCAAAATCCATCGGGTCGGGCCATGTGGCTGCGCAAACGCCTGAAAGGGCGGCGGATTTTGAGTCTGCTTTCGGATTGGCCCATGCGGCGGCTCGCCCTGGAACTGTCGCCGGGCGAGGGGCGGTGGCTGGTTCTGGACCTGTCGGCCGCGCCGAGCGTGACCGATGTTCTGCCGGACGGATTCGGAGACGAACCGTTCTGGCCGGACCTCGACCGGATCACGGGCGAAGAGGGGCTGTGGCGGGAACTGCCGCATCTGACCCCGCCTCTGCGCCATCATCTGCGCGCGGTTTCGCGGGACGAGGCCGGGGCGCTGTTGGGGCGGCTCAAGGCCGGGGCCATATCCACCTTTTATCACGGATTCGACCACCGGGGGCGTCCCCAGGTCCGGCTCTGGCCTCTTGATGGCGGGGGGGCCTGTTCAAGCGCCCTGGAAGCGGCGCAAAAGGCCCATGGCCGGAATCTTGCGGAGATGGAGCGCGCGCACGCCGGAGCGGACAGCGCGGCGGCGCGCAACATCCGGCGTCTTCAGCGCGCCCTGGAACGGGTGCGCGACGACGAGGCCCGGTTGCGGAGCATGGTGGAGCAGCGGCGGAACGGACTGCTGTTGCAGGCCTGGCTGCATCGTTTGGACAAAAATGTCCGGCTGGGCGTGCTGCGCCTCCAGGATGGGCAGGGGGCGGACATCGAGCTGCGCCTTGATCCGGGCTTGACCGTGCGCGAGAACATGGAACGCTTTTTTACGCGCGCGGCCAAAGGCGAAAGGGGGCTTGGCATTGTCGCCGCCCGCGCTCTGGCCCTTGGACGGGAGCTGGAGACGGCCAGGCAGGGCCAGGCTCCGGCCATGCCCGAGCCTGGCCGCGAGAAGAACGCGCCGGCGTCCGCCGTGCTTCCCGCCAAATACCGCAAGATCAAGGTCCAGGCCTATCGCTCCTCCGACGGGTTTTTCATTGTGCGCGGCCGCAGTGCCCAGGCCAATCATCAATTGCTGACCCAGGCCGCCAGTCCTTTTGATTATTGGCTCCACGCCCAGGGCGGCCCCGGAGCCCATGTCGTCATCAAGCGCGACTTTCCGACGCAGGAGGTTCCGGAGCGGACTCTTCAGGAGGCCGCCGTCTTGGCCGCCCTGGCCAGTCATCTGAAATTGTCGGACAGGGGGGATGTGCTTTTGTGCCTGGTCAAGGACGTGCGTCCCATCAAGGGCGCGGCGCTTGGCATGGTCGGAGTGGACAAGATCGTGCGCACGCTGCGCCCGGCCATCGATCCCGGACTGGAAGAGATGCTGCGCCTTGACGGGCGAGGCTGACTTTACAACCTGCCCTGGGAGACATACTAGTGGCAGCCATAACATTCGTGCGAGGTATTACCCATGTTGATCGATTCCCACGGCAGAAAAGTCAGCTACCTGCGTCTGAGCATCACCGACCGGTGCAATCTGCGTTGTCTGTATTGCAGGCCCGCGGCCGAATGGACCTTTTTGCCTCATGAGCAGATTCTGTCCTTCGAGGAGATGGCCGAGCTGGTGGACGTGGCCCGGTTGGCCGGGGTGGAGAAGGTCCGCCTGACCGGCGGCGAGCCCTTTGCCCGCAAGGATTTCATTCCCTTCGTGGGGCGTCTGCATGGAAAGTACCCGGACCTTGACCTGCGCATCACCACCAACGGCACCATGCTCGCGGGTCGTGTCGACGAGCTGCGGGAGGCGGGCATCTCCTGTCTGAACATCTCCCTTGATACGCTGAAGCGCGAAAAATTTCAGGACATCACCGGAGTCGACGCCTACGATCAGGTTCGGGCGGGCATCGACGCCTGTCTGCAGGGCGGGCTCAGGGTCAAGGTCAACGTCGTTGCCCTGAAGGGAATCAACGACGACGAGCTGCCGGGGTTCGTGGATTTCGCCCGGTCCAACGGGCTGGACGTGCGCTTCATCGAGTTCATGCCCATCGGCTACCAGTCGCGCTGGAGCCGCGACAATTACTGGCCCGCGGAAGACATCATCGCCGAAGTGGAGAAGCTGGTACCTTTAGAGGAGGTTCTTGAGGCGTCGCGCAACAGCGGGCCCGCCCGGATGTACGGCATCGCCGGGGGATCCGGCAGGATCGGGGTCATTTCGGCGGTCAGCAATCATTTCTGCGAGAGCTGCAACCGCTTCCGGGTCACCTCCGACGGTAAATTGCGGACCTGCCTTTTTTCGGATCGGGAGTACGACGTCCGGTCCATCCTGCGCGATCCCGGGCACACCATGCAGGACCTGCTCGACCTGTTCGCCCGCGCCAACGCGGAGAAGCCCATGGGCTACCGGCTCTTGCAGGACCGCGAGCGCAATCAGGTCTGCGACCGGGCCATGACGGCCATCGGCGGCTAGCGCTTTTTCTTGTGCACCATCTCGTCCACGGCTTCGGGCGTGGGCGGGATGGACAGGGTGGGGCTGCCTTCTTCCAGCACGCGATCGAGATCCAGGGTTTCGATGACGATGTCCGACCCGAAGGCGTCTTCCTGCAGGGCCAGATAGGCGGTCTTGGAAAAGGCCCTGGTCCTGGCCCACCAGGAGCTGCCCTTTTGTTCCCAGAAGCGCTGTCCGGATCGGTAGGCATACATGCCCGAACAGGCCAAAAATGCGAGATTGGTCTTGATTGCGGTCACGAAAGCTTTCCTCACCATGCTTTTCGCTTCTTGAAAAGCAAGTTGCGTTTCCTGCCTGACGACCGGCAGCTGGCTGGTTTCTTCTTCTTTTCTCTTTGTGCTCATAGTATATCTGGCCCCTGATGGACCTTGAAAAGCGATGCTTTGCGTCGGTCGAATTCCGGTTGAACGAAGGTCGACTTCTACGGGAGTCCGTGAGGATTTGCAAACGGGACGGGAGGCGGGTACGGAGTTTCAAACACATCACCCGGAGCATGAAAACGCATGGAGATTCAGGATATAGCCTTTGAAAACACGGACTTCGCCCGCGAAGTCTTCGGCCCCGACAATGCCCATCTGGAGAGCGTGTCCACCATGACCGGCGTGCGGGTCGAAAGCCGGGGCAACGCGCTGTCCATTTCCGGGGACGATCCGGTCATGGTCGGGCTGGTCTGCCGGTATTTCGCCCAGATCTACGACCTTGTCCGTGGCGGCCACCAACTGTTCGAGCGCGACATCGAGCAGAGCTTGCGCATCATGCTGCGCGATCCTTCCACCCCGCTCAAGAGCTATTACCGGGAAGCCCTGTTCACGGTTTCGCCCCGCAAAACCGTCTGTCCCAAGACCGTGACGCAGCGCGAATATCTGCACGCCCTGCGTGAGCTTGATCTGACCCTGGGCATCGGTCCGGCGGGCACGGGCAAGACCTATCTGGCCGTGGCGGTGGGCGTGTCCCTGTTTCTGCAGAAAAAGGTCAAGCGCCTTATTCTGACCCGTCCGGCCGTGGAGGCGGGCGAGAAGCTCGGTTTTCTGCCCGGAGATCTGGTGGAAAAGGTCAATCCGTACCTGCGCCCCCTGTACGACGCCCTGCACGACATGCTCGATCACGCCAAGGTCCAGGAAATGATCGCCGCCGGGGCCATCGAAATCGCGCCACTGGCCTTCATGCGCGGCCGCACCCTGAACAACGCCTTCGTCATTCTCGACGAGGCCCAGAACACGTCCACCGAACAGATGAAGATGTTTCTGACCCGCCTGGGTCACGGTTCGCGGGCCGTGGTGACCGGGGACATCACCCAGATCGACCTGCCCGCGCATATCGGCTCCGGCCTGGTCCAGGCCATGGAGGTCCTGAAGGACGTGCAGGGGGTGGCCATGGTGCATTTCACCGAGGCCGACGTGATCCGTCATCCACTGGTGGGCCGCATCGTGCGCGCCTATGATCGGCATCGGCAGGCCGCATTGGCCCTGGAAACCACGACGGGCGGCTCCGGCCAGGCCCGTCCGGGCCGGAGCCGCCGGACCGCGCCGGAGCGGGAGGGCTGATGCTGCACCTGGACCAGTCCGTGCCCGTGGACCCGCGTTTTCCTCTGTCGGGCCCGGAGCTCATGGAGATTTTCGAAGGCCTGGCCGCGACATTTGGCCTGGACGCCTGGGAACTGTCCCTGCGCATCGTCGATGACGGCGAGATGGCCGAGCTCAATGACCGTTTCATGGGCTGTCTGGGGCCGACCAACGTGCTCAGCTTTCCCGGAGGCGACGGCGACTGGCTGGGAGATCTGGTGCTCTCCGTGGACACTCTGGTCCGGGAGTCCCGGATCTACAATCAGGACCCCCACGAATACGCGGTGCGACTGCTGGCCCACGGCATGCTGCACCTCATGGGCCACGACCATGGTCCGGAAATGGAGGCGCTGACCGAGCTGGCCGTGGATTCGGTCCGTCTCGACGCCGAGGAATCGCTCAGACGCCTTTTCCCATCGATCTGAGCACGTCCCGCCATAGCCTGGGGCTTATGCGCGTGAAGCGGTCGAAATCCGAAACGATCTCAAGGCCCGGCACGATGGCGCGGAATACCGGCAGGCGCAGCTCCCGCTTGGTCAGGTCGACGTAGAGGGGCGAGAAGCCCCGGCTCTTCAGGATCGCTTCGAGCAGGGCCAGGTCGCCCGCGGCCGAGCCTGTGGAATGGTCGGGCAGGTCTTCGAGCATCCGCACGGGTAGCCCTTCCGGGCCGGGGGCGGAGGCCTCGTTTCCGGGAAAGGGGAACGGGGTTTCGGTCAGGGCCGAAATGGCCGCCCTTTTGCCCGACAGACTTGCGCCCGTGGCCTTGACCAATCCCCCATCCTTCAGCTGTACGAAGCATTTGTAGCAGGGCACCCCGAGTTCCGTGGTCAGATCCTGGAAAACGGGATCGATGCCCTGCTCCCGGTAGAGTTCCAGGAGGCCGCTCACCTCCTCGTCCCTGCTTTGAACCCGGAAGCAGCGCGCCGGGTCGAACACCCTGACCGCCTCGGCGTCGCGCTCGATGACTTCGAGCAGCCCGCTGACCTTGGCTTCCTCGCCGGTGTTTCCCGAAGCCAGGCCTGTGGAGCCCAGCCCGCTGAACAGACGGATTTCGTCCAGATTGGTGAAGAGATACGCGGCCTGGACCGGGACGAAATGTTTGGTTCCGCCACAGTCGCTGGCCGTCATCCAGTGCAGGGGGTGGCCCGCGTAGGGGGCTTCCAGCCGCATGGCGTTCGGATCCAGGGCCGGGGCGTCCAGCTCGTTGTATGCGGCCACTCGGATTTCCCCGTCATCCCGGCTGCCCGATATGCGCAGATCCCTGATGTCGGCAAAGGAACTGTAGCGTTCCACGATCTCCATGGCCAGGGAGGCCTGCGCGTCATCCTGGCAGAGCCCGCGTCCGTAACTGGTCATGAGTCCTTCCAGGCGGTGGTTGAAACCGCCGCAGCGCGTCGCGCGGTCCAGCCGCCAGCGGCGCAGCACGCCCCATGGAGCCAGGGATGCGTGATGACGCATCTCCGGGCCGTCCAGGATGCCAAGTCCGTAAAGGCGTTCCATGGCCAGGGCCAGAGTCTGGCGCGTCGGCCTTCGGGGGCAGGGAGGCACCGCCGGAAGCGAGGCCCGGATGGCCGCCGGGTCGAGGCGGTCCGCTTCGGCCTCGGATTCAAGCCCCAGAGTGGCGATGTCGGCAGGCAGGGGCCGGTGCTGGAAAATGTTCGCGGCCAGCAGCCTGCCGGCCCGGGCGTGGAGTTCGTGATCGGGCAGGGTGGCGCTGGTCAGAAATATCTGGGGGGTCTGGGCGGTCAGCGCGGCCGCGTCTTTACGCATCAGGTCCCACAAAGCGCCAAGCGTCGGGGTCAGGAGGACTGTCTCCAGGATGAGGGCGCGGATTGTGGGGACGGCGTCCGCGTACATGGCCGACAGGGCCTCCGGACCGGTGGCGGCCAGGAGCGGACGGACGTGGGCGCGCATGAATTCGTCGTTGGGCGAATTCCGGACATGCTCCAGACACTGTTCAAGAGTCAGGGGCTGTGCGGGCGCGGGGGTGAAATAGGCCACGCCGAGCAGACTTTCCTGATGGGCCAGCCTGTAGCGAAAAGGTGCGGATGCGCCGGGTCGGGTCACGGTTTTCTCCTGCTGGGGTGGTGGGGAACTTGGTACCTATCTTGCTTGATTACGCCTGCCAAGGAGATCCTGTCATGAAATTTTGCATGCTATTGCTTTTGTCGCTGTGTTGCGGCTGCGCCTATTCGCCGGTCGACGTCGGGCTGAGTGAGATCCGCTACCATGACGACGCCCCGGTCGTGCTCAGCGGGCTGGTCGAGGCGGTGACTCCCCGGTCGCTGCCGGAAACAGGCCTGCGGGCCCTGGTCCTGCCCTTTGCGCTGCGTCAGGATATCGCCGTGCGCAAGGACGTGGGGCGCGAAATGGCGGATATCTTTCGCCTGGCCTGGCTTGGCCGGGGAGTGTTCGAGGTCATGGAATACGATTCCGCGAAGCCCTGGCCCGGCCTGGGGCCGGCCATGGCGCTGGCGCGGGCCAGGGGCGCCAATATTTTGGTCAGCGGCAACGTGTCCCAGTACTTCGAGGGTGCGCGCACGGGGCGGACTTCCATCGGCGTGACGGTGGAGATCCACTGGGTGCCGGACGGGAGCCTGATCTGGTCCGCTGCCCAGGCCGCCACCATGGAAAGCGCCCCGGACAAGGATTTCGCGCTCTTCCGCAGTTCCAGGCGCTTGCCCGAGGACCCGACCTACGCCGTGATGCGGACCCTGTCCGAGAGCATGGCCGCCGGTTTCGCCCGTCACGCCGGACAAGAGTAAGCCGCTCCCCGCGCAGCGATTTGAAAGCCAGTGCCTCGCGCTGGCTTTTTTATTTCAGGTGGTTGCCGTGCTCTTTACAAACAGGGGAGAAGCTCTGTAGAAATCATCTTTTTTGCGAAGTCGGCATAACATGCAAACCGGTTCGCCGGATGGTCGGGTGATATCATGAAGCATTTTCTCTCCATAAACGATCTCATGGCCACCGAGGCCATGGATCTGGTGCTGCGGGCCAAGGAAATGAAGGACGGGGACTACCGTTCCGACCTGCTCGCCGGCAAGACTCTGGCCATGATTTTCGAGAAGGCCTCCACGCGCACGCGGGTGTCCTTCGAAGTGGGCATCCGCCATCTGGGCGGGGACACGATCTTTCTGACCCCGGCTGACTCCCAGCTGGGCCGCAGCGAACCGCTCAAGGACACCGCCCGGGTGCTGTCGCGCTACGTGCAGGGCATGGTGGTGCGCACCTTCGCCCAGAAAAACGTCGAGGACCTGGCCCGTTACGGCAGCATCCCGGTGGTCAACGCTTTGACGGACATGTACCACCCCTGTCAGATCATGAGCGACATGCTGACCATCTACGAGCGGACCTCGGCTCTCAAGGATCTGGTCATCTCCTGGATCGGCGACGGAAACAACATGGCCCATTCCTGGATCAACGCCGCCGTCTATTTCGGTTTCCAGCTCAACATCGCAAGCCCCGAGGGGTACACTCCCAAGACAGCAGTGCTGGAACGCGCGCTGAAGATGGGCGCGAAGGTCTTTGTCACCGACGACCCCAAGGCGGCCATCGCCGGCTCCCATTTCGTCAACACCGACGTGTGGGCCTCCATGGGCCAGGAAGCGGAGCAGAAGCGTCGCGAGAAGGCGTTCGCCGGATACCAGGTCGACGAGGAACTGCTGTCCCTGGCCGATCCGTCGGCCAAGGTCCTGCACTGCCTGCCCGCCCATCGCGGCGAGGAGATCAGCGAGTCCGTGTTCGAAGGACCGCGGTCGATCATTTTTGATCAGGCCGAAAACCGTCTGCACATGCAGAAGGCCATTCTGGAATGGATTTACAGCTAACGCGGCCCGGCCGCTTTGCATAACGGAGCACTTTCATGAGCAAGATAGAAAAAGTCGTACTGGCGTATTCCGGCGGGCTCGATACCTCGGCCATCCTGAAGTGGATCAAGAAGACCTACGAATGCGACGTCATCACCATGACCGCCGACCTGGGCCAGGGCGAGGAACTCGACGGTCTGGAGGACAAGGCGCTCTCCACCGGCGCGACCAAGGCCTATGTCGTGGATCTGCAGGAAGAGTTCGTGGCCGACTACGTTTTTCCGATGTTTCGGGCCAACGCGGTCTATGAGGGCGGGTATCTGCTCGGCACCTCCATCGCCAGGCCGCTCATCGCCAAGAAGATGGTCGAGATCGCCCTGGCCGAAGGGGCCCAGGCCGTGGCCCACGGCGCCACGGGCAAGGGCAACGACCAGGTCCGCTTCGAGCTCTCCACGCTGGCCCTGGCCCCGCACCTCAAGACCATCGCGCCCTGGCGCGAGTGGGACCTGAACTCCCGCACCGAGCTGCTCGCCTTTTGCGCCGAGAACGGCATTTCCGTGCCCGTGACCAAGGAGAAGCCCTACTCCTGCGACCGCAATCTTCTGCATCTGAGCTTCGAGGGCGGGGAGCTGGAAGACCCGTGGTCCGAGCCCGGCCCCGGCACCTATCTGATGAGCGTCAATCCCGAGGACGCGCCGGACGCGCCCGAGGTCATCGTCCTGGATTTTGACAAAGGCAATCCGGTGGCCCTGAACGGGCAGGCCCTGTCCCCGGCCAGGATGCTCGCGGCCCTGAACGAGCTGGGAGGCAGGCACGGGGTGGGGCGCCTGGACATGGTCGAGAACCGCTTCGTGGGCATGAAGTCCCGCGGCGTGTACGAAACGCCGGGCGGGGCCATCCTGCAACGCGCCCATCGCGACCTGGAAGGGGTGTGCATGGACCGCGAGCTGCTGCACCTGCGCGACACCCTCATCCCGCGCTACGCCGAGATGGTCTACAACGGCTACTGGTTCGCTCCCGAGCGCGAGGCCCTGCAGGCCTTCATGGACAAGGCCCAGGAAACGGTCACCGGCACCGTGCGCCTGAAGCTCTACAAGGGCGGGGTGTACCCCCTGGGCCGCAAATCCCCCTATTCGCTTTACAATCCCGAGTTGGCCACCTTCGAGAAAGACGAGGTATACAACCAGGCCGACGCGGCCGGGTTCATCAAGCTGCACGGATTGCGCCTGCAAGCCCGCCAGCCCTTCCTGAACAAGATCAAGGGCTAGGCCATGAGCGCGGCATCCAAGGAAAAGAAGTTGTGGGGCGGACGCTTCAGCGGCGACACCGCCCCCCTGGTCGAGCGCTACACCTGCTCCGTGAACTTCGATTCGCGGCTGTGCGCCCAGGACATAGCGGGCTCCATGGCCCACGCATCCATGCTCGCCGCGCAGGGCATCATCACCCGCGCGGACTGCGAGGCCATCCACAAGGGCCTGGAACAGATCCGGACCGAGATCGAGGACGGCGTCTTTGTCTGGCGTCAGGACCTCGAAGACGTGCACATGAATATCGAGCACCGCCTGACAGAGCTCGTCGGCACTCCGGGTCAGAAGCTGCACACCGGGCGTTCGCGCAACGATCAGGTGGCCCTGGACTTCAGGCTGTTCGTGTCCGCGTGCCTGGAGGAGTGGACTTCGGGCCTGCGCTTGCTGATAGAGACGCTCGTCCGACGGGCCGAGGAGCACGGTGACGTGCTCCTGCCGGGCTGCACCCATTTCCAGCCCGCCCAGCCCGTCAGTCTGGCCCAGCACCTGCTGGCCTACGTCCAGATGTTCCGCCGCGATCACGACCGGGTCCGGGACGCCCTGGCCCGGACCCGGATTTCCCCCCTGGGGGCGGCGGCCCTGGCCGGGACCACCCATCCCCTCGACCCGGGCCGGGTCGCATCCGAACTCGGTCTTGGCGGGACGTTCGCCAACAGCATGGACGCGGTTTCGGATCGTGACTTCGTGCTCGAAGCCACCTTCTGCGGCAGCCTGGTCATGATGCACCTTTCCCGCCTGTGCGAGGAGATCATCATCTGGGCCAATCCGCAGTTCGGTTTCGCGCGCCTGCCCGACGCCTATTCCACGGGCTCATCCATCATGCCCCAGAAAAAGAACCCGGATGTGGCCGAGCTCATGCGCGGCAAGACGGGTCGGGTCTATGGCGACCTGATGGCTCTCCTGACGCTGATGAAAGGCCTGCCCCTGGCCTACAACCGGGACATGCAGGAGGACAAGGAGCCGTTCCTGGACACCCACGACACCGTGGCCCCGTCCCTGTCCATCATGGCCGGCATGCTCTCCGAGCTTGGCTTCAACCGTGAACGCATGGCCCGTGCGCTTGCGGCCGGATTCCTGAACGCCACGGAACTGGCCGATTACCTGGCCGCCAAGGGCGTGCCCTTCCGGCAGGCCCATCATATCACCGGCGCGGCGGTCGCATTCGCCGAAGAACGCAACGTGGGCCTTGAAAATCTTTCTCTGGAGGACTTGCGTCGCTTCTCCACCGACATCGAGGACGATGTCTTCGCGGTCCTGGATTACGGAAATGCCGTGGCCAGACGCCACGTGCCCGGAGGCACGGGGCCCGGTTCCGTGCGGAGCCAGATCGCGGAGGCCCTGGCCTGGCTGAATGCCGTGTCGTAGGTTTCCTCTTTCTTGCTTCCCTTGCCTCGAAAACCACGGACAAGCCCCTGCCGGAAACTGGCGGGGGCTTTTTTCATGGCCGGGGCGGCCTATCGGTCGGGGTCCGCGACGCCTGAGTTTTCTGTGGGAAAATACGTATAATTATGTATTTGACGTAAAGATTTTCCGGGCAAAATACTGACTATTGTTTTGAAAAAATACACACTTAAACCGGTTTCGCGGCCATCTGTTTTCCACATAGATAACTAATAAAGTGCAAGGGGAAATTCTTACTGGAGGTGGAACCATGAACAGATCGGTCTCGAACCGGACGCAGGACAAATCCGGATCGCCAAGCTCGACGCGCTTCGCCATGGAGGTCGCCATGAATGGCCGCCCCGCGCCGGTTCAAGTGTGCCGGCGGATTGCCGCCCGGCGGTCATTCGCGGGAAACGCGGCGGGCGCGGCGCGAAAACGGAGTCCTGATGTTCATCCTGCGCGAAAATCATCCCGGGCTGCGACGGCAATCCAGACCCCGACGTGCCGTCGCCTGGATCTTTTCTGCGTGAAAAACGCGTTACCGTACATACTAAGCAGTAGACGTGCTTGTGAGATGATGGACAAAATATTGACTCATTGTAATATTATATGTAAGCCGTTCAAGTTTTATGTAAAAGAGCGTTTTCTAGAAGTGTCTTGCCAGGCCGGCGTCGTTAAGGACGTAACAGCTCAAGGAGGGGGGATGGAGGGTCGACTCGTGCTCAGAGTTTGGCATGCCCTGTTGTTGGCGTGCGTGTTGTGGCCGTTTTCCGTACTGGCTGATAATTCGTATGTAGGCACAGCCGCCTGCAAGGACTGCCACGAAGAGCAGCATGAAAATTTTACCAGGTACGCCAAAAAGGCCCATTCCGACAGATCGATCAAGGTCATGGCTTCGGATCTGACCGAGGACGAGCTTCAGGGGTGCTACGGATGCCATTCCACCGGATACGGTCAGCCGGGCGGCTTTGTCAGCTACGAAAAGACCCCTCACCTGGCCGATGCGGGTTGCGAGGTCTGCCACGGTCCCGGGTATGAACACGTCGAGAGCGGCGGAGATTCGGAACTGATCAAGGGCAAGCTGACCATGGACGACTGCGTGGGCTGCCACAACGAAGAACGGGTCAAGGCATTCAACTTCAAGCCGCTGCTCTACGGCGGGGCGCACTAGGAGGTCGTGATGGACATTTTCCGCAGATCCCTGGCCGCCAAGATGCTTGGAACCACGGCCCTCATTCTGGTGGTGTTTTTCGGGATCCTGTTCTGGACGACCTTTTTCATGCAGAAGGCGAGCACGCTGCACGAGATCGAGATCACGGCCGAACGCACCGCCGAAATGCTTTTTCTGGCCATCCGCGAACCCATGTCCATCGGGGACAACGCCGGCACAACGCAAAAGTTTGGTGACGTGGGCGGACGCTACGACGACATCGACATTCATCTGACCAATTTCAAGGGCAACATCACCTACTCCACGGACGAGGATTCCCTGCGCGCTGAAATCGGCGACGCGGTCAGGGCGCCCGAACTCAATCGCATGGTCGAGGAACGGCTGAAGGCCGACGGCCTGAGCCAGGCCATCACCGAAATCGAAGGGGCGCCGGCCTATGTCGAAGTCAAGTCCATCCTGAACGAGCCGAGCTGTCACCATTGCCACGGCTCGAGCCAGCCGGTGCTCGGCGTGCTGGTCATGAAGCAGGACATTTCCAGGCAGATGGGCGGCCTCGTCGGCGACCAGGTCAAGTCCGGCCTGATCATGGCCGCAGGGATGGTCGTGCTGCTGGGGTGCCTCGCGTTTCTGATGCGGATCGCGATTTTCAAGCCTGTCAATGAGGTGGCGCATGCCACCGAAAGGATAAGCAGCGGCGATCTCACCGTGCGGGTCGAGGCCAGGAGCCGGGACGAGATCGGTCGGCTGGCCCAGAGCGTGAACACCATGACGGGCCAGATGGGCGTGATGATGCAGGAGATCATTTCCGGGGTCGGCACCCTGGCGGAAGCTTCCGGGCAGCTGACCTCCGTGTCCGAGACCGTGGCCGAGGTGGCCAGGGACAATCAGGCCCGCTCCAACAGCGTGGCCTCCGCGGCCGAGGAGATGAGCCAGAACATGCGCTCCGTGGCCGCCGCCACCGAACAGGCCACGGTGAATATCTCCACCGTGGCGGCCGCGTCGGAGGAAATGAGCGCGACCATCGACGAGATATCCAAGAGCACCGGCCGGGCCAGGGAAATAACGGCCCAGGCCGTGAGCGTGGCCGAAGCCACATCCACCGACGTGGACCGTCTCGGCGCCATGGCCAGCGAGATCAGTTCCGTGACGCAGACGATCACCGCCATCTCCTCCCAGACCAACCTGCTCGCCCTGAACGCCACCATCGAGGCCGCCAGGGCGGGAGAGGCGGGGCGGGGCTTTGCCGTCGTCGCCAACGAGATCAAGGAGCTCGCCAACCAGACAGCGGATGCGACGGACGAGATCCGCAGCAAGATCAACGGCATCCAGGGCGCGACGAATCAGACGGTCGGGCGCATCGCAGAGATCACCAAGGTCATAAACGACATAGACACCATCGTGGCCACCATTGCCGCCGCCGTGGAGGAACAGTCCATCACCACGCGCGACATCGCCCAGAACATCGGCCAGGCTTCGCAGGGTCTGGACGAGGTCAACCACAACGTGACGCAGACTTCGAGCGTGGCCGGCGAAATCACATCCCAGATCACGGAAGTGAGCGGGTCCGCCTCGAACATGAGCCGCAACGGCGAAACGGTTCGGGAGCATGCGGAGGAGTTGCGCGCCCTCTCGGAACAGCTTAAAGGCCTCGTGCAGATGTTTCGCATCAGCTAGACCTTTGAACAGAAGAGGATGAAAATATGAAAAGATTTGTCATGACCGCGCTCCTTGTTCTGGCCATGGCCTGCCCGGGCTTCGCCAAGACCTACAACGTATCGGTGAACCAGTTCGTCGAGCATCCATCCCTGGATGAGGTTTTGAAAGGCTTCAAGGACAGCCTGAAGGCGCAAGGGGTGGAAGCGAAGTTCACCGTGCACAACGCCCAGGCCAACATGGCCACCTGCAACCAGATCGCGGCCCGGATCGCGGGCGAGAATCCCGACCTGGTGCTGGCCATCGCCACGCCTTCGGCCCAGGCCTGCGCCGTGGCCACCAAGAAGTCGCCGATCCTGGCCGGAAGCCCGCTTTTGTTCACGGCCATAACCGACCCTGTCGGAGCGGGACTGGTCGATGATCTGGAAAAACCCGGCAAGAACATCACCGGTGTTTCCGACATGCTGCCCGTGCGGGAACACATGGCCATGCTGCGCCGCTTCAACCCGGACCTCAAGAAGATCGGCATGATCTACAACGCCGGCGAGGCCAATTCCAGGACCACTGTGGCGATGGTCAAGGCCGAAGGGGTGAAGGCCGGGTTCGAGGTGGTGGAGGCGACGGTGGCCAAGACCAGCGACGTCTACCAGGCGGCCAAGTCGTTGGTCGGCAAGGTGGATGCGGTCTATCTGCCCACGGACAACACGGTCATTTCGGCCCTGGAGTCCGTGGTCAAAGTCTGCGAGCAGGAAAAACTGCCCCTGTTCTCCGCCGATGTGGATTCCGTCAAGCGTGGGACTGTCGCGGCTCTGGCTTTCGACTACTACCGGCATGGGTACCAGACCGGCCTGATGGCCAAGCGCATCATGGTCGACGGCGCTTTTCCGTCCGAGACGCCCGTGGAGACCCAGCAGGAGCTGGTGCTGCATCTCAATCTGAAGGCCGCGAAAAAGATTGGGGTGAAGGTGCCCGAGGAAATCAGAAGCGACGCCGACAAGGTCTATGAATAAGAGGCTGTTCGCAGGCAAACTGAAGAGGCGGGCTGACCGCCTCTTTTTTTATCCTTCGCCCGGCGGGGGAGTGGGCGCGTCATGACGGAGGCGATCCGCGCAGGCCGCATCCTGACCATGAACCCCGACCGCCCGGAGATCATCGACGGAGGACTCCTTGTCCGGGCCGGGCGCATCCTGGCCGTGGGGTCCTGGAGGGATGTGGCCGGCGACGGCGCGCGGCGCGACCTGGGGGCGGTGACCATCGTGCCGGGGCTCGTCAACGCCCACGCGCATCTGGAATTGTCGCATCTGGCAGGCCGCCTGCCCACGGGGCTGGGCTTCATGGGCTGGGCGGACGCCCTGTTCGCCGCCATGCGCGAGGGGCGTCCGGACGAGTCGAGCGTGGAGCGGGCCGTGCGCCAGGCGAAGGTCGGCGGTACCTGCTGCATGGCCGACGTGGTCGGGCGCGAATTTGATCTGGTGCGTCGGGTCTTGACGCGACTGGGCCTGGAGGGATTTCTGGTGCGCGAGTATTCGGGCCGGAGACGGGAATTCACCCCCCAGCCCCTGTCCGGACTGTGGAGTCCCGGAGTCCATGCCCTGTACTCCACGGATCGCGGCTTCGCGCAAGCGGTCAAGGGGTGGTGTGACGATCGTGGCCTGCCCTTCAGCCTGCATTTGGCCGAAGTGCCGGGCGAGAACGAACTTTTTCTGCGTGGCGACGGCCCATTGGCCGCTTTTTTGCGCGAGCGGCGCATCCTGCCCAAGGGGTTTTGCGTCCCCGGCATGAGCGCCGTCGGGTTTGCCGCGGAGCTTGGGCTGTTGAACGAACGCACCCTGGCCGTGCATTGCGTTCAGGTGACGGAGGATGATATGCCCGTCCTTGCCCAAAGCGGCGCCTTCGTCTGCCTGTGCCCGCGCAGCAACCGGGGCATCGGGGTCGGGGACGCCCCCGCAGCGGCCCTGCGCGCGGCGGGGATTCCGCTCTGCCTGGGCACGGACTCCCTGGCTTCGGTGCGAAGTCTCGATCTCTGGGACGAGGCGCGGGCCGTGAGAAGTCTCTTGACCCCGCGGACGGCTCTTGGGGAGGTCGTGTCCATGATGACGCTCAATCCCGCCCGCGTCCTTGGCCTTGATCGGGACTACGGCAGTCTGGAGGTCGGAAAGCGAGCCGTCTGGTCGGTGTTGCCCGGCGATTTGGAAGAATGGTGATGCGGCATGGGGAACATGGCGATGGGCGGGCCCGGCGATGGCGCCTTGAGGGGCATTGTGGCGGAAGCGTATAGGAGTCGAACCTACCGAAGACCTCTCGACCTTCCACCGGTTTTGAAGACCGGGCGCCACACCGGTGACGATACGCTTCCCCCTCTGCGAAGAGGCACGTATCTATCAATGCCTTGGGCAATGATCAAGTTTTTCCGGGGACCTTTTAAAAAAGCTTTTTTTTGATGAAAATTTTCTTGTCATTCTGCAAACTGACCTTAACAATGATTTCTTGTTCCGCTACGGGTTCGTTCGTTACGTGAAGCAAAATGGCCGGTGGGAGGAACGCTTTCCAACCTGGCTTATGGAGGTTTTTTCATTTGAATAGTTTTTCCAAGAATCTGGTTCTCTGGGCCGGGATCTGCATGGTCATGATTGTTCTGTTCAATCTGTTCAATCAGCCTCCGGTTTCGACCAATGACCTCAATTACACGGAATTTCTCAATAGAGTCCGCCAGGGCGAGGTCGCCAGCGTCAAGATCCAGGGGTCGCGCATCTCCGGAGTCATGGTCAACGACCAGCGCTTCACCTCGTACGCCCCCGATGATCCGACCCTGGTCGACACGCTGGTCAAGAGCAACGTGCAGGTCAAGGCCGAACCTCAGGAAGAGGCCCCGTGGTACATGACGGTGCTCATCTCCTGGTTCCCCATGCTGCTGCTCATCGGCGTATGGATATTTTTCATGCGCCAGATGCAGGGTGGCGGGGGCAAGGCCATGTCGTTCGGCCGCTCCCGGGCCAAGATGGTCACGCAGGAGGAAACCAAGGTCACCTTTGCCGATGTGGCCGGCGTGGACGAGGCCAAGGACGAACTGCAGGAGATCGTGGATTTTCTGAGCAATCCCAAGAAGTTCACCAGGCTCGGCGGCCGCATCCCCAAGGGCGTGCTGCTGGTCGGCGGTCCCGGCACGGGCAAGACGCTGTTGGCCCGGGCCGTGGCCGGCGAGGCCGGGGTGCCCTTCTTCTCCATCTCGGGTTCCGACTTCGTGGAAATGTTCGTCGGCGTCGGCGCCGCCAGGGTGCGCGACCTGTTCATCCAGGGCAAGAAGAATGCTCCCTGCCTCATCTTCATCGACGAAATCGACGCCGTTGGCCGTCAGCGCGGCGCGGGTCTCGGCGGCGGGCACGACGAGCGCGAGCAGACCCTGAACGCCATGCTCGTGGAGATGGACGGCTTCGAATCCAACGAAGGCGTCATTCTCATCGCCGCCACCAACCGTCCCGACGTGCTCGATCCCGCCCTGTTGCGTCCGGGCCGGTTCGACCGCCAGGTCGTGGTCCCCAATCCGGATTTGCGGGGACGCAAGCGCATCCTCGAAGTGCATGCCCGCAAGACCCCCCTGTCCGAGGAGGTCGATCTGGAAGTCCTGGCGCGGGGAACTCCGGGCTTTTCCGGCGCGGATCTCGAGAATCTGGTCAACGAGGCGGCCCTGCATGCGGCCAAGCTGAACCAGGACAAGGTCACCATGATCGATTTCGAAGAGGCCAAGGACAAGGTCATGATGGGCAAGGAGCGCCGCTCCATGATCCTGAGCGACGAGGAGAAGAAGACCACGGCCTACCATGAGGCCGGGCATACCCTGGTGGCCCAGTTCCTGCCCGGAACGGACCCCATTCACAAGGTCTCCATCATTCCCCGCGGCCGCGCCCTGGGCGTGACCATGCAATTGCCCGTGGACGATCGCCACACGTATTCCAAGACGTATCTGCAGAACAATCTGGCCGTGCTTTTCGGCGGCCGCGCCGCGGAAGAACTGGTCTTCAACTCCATCACCACGGGCGCCGGCAACGACATCGAACGCGCCACGGCCATGGCCAAGCGCATGGTCTGCGAATGGGGGATGAGCGAAGAGTTCGGCCCCATGGCCCTGGGCAAGAAGGACGACGAGGTCTTTCTGGGCCGCGACATGGCCCACATCAAGGACTACAGCGACGAGACCGCCAAGCTCATCGATCTTGAGGTCAAGCGCATCCTGGGCGACGCCTACAACCGCGCCAAGACCATCCTGCAGGACAACATCGAGTTGCTGCACTCCCTGTCCCTGGCCCTTATCGACCGCGAGACCCTGACCGGCGAGGAAGTCGTCAAGATCATCCAGGGAGAGACCCTGGCCCCGGCTCAAAACGGCGGCAAGGCCGCCCAGGCCCCGCAGACGCCAGGCCCGGAAGGTGACTCGCCCGAGGAGGGATTCACCTTGGACGAGGAGAACAGCGGCGACAAGGCTGGAGAATAATCCATGACCCGGGAGAGATGTCACAGCGTCTCCTGGGATGTGTGCAGGGGGAGGACCTTGGGTCCTGCCCCCTTTTTTGTTGCGGGCATCGTGAACGCGACCCCGGATTCCTTCTATGACGGCGGACAGTGGGCCGAAGTCGATGCGGCGGTGAACAGGGGGCTCGCCCTGCTTGACCAGGGCGCGCACATCCTCGACATTGGAGGGGAGAGCACGCGTCCGTTTTCCGAACCCGTTCCGGAAGAGATTGAACTGGCGCGCGTGCTGCCGGTGGTGCGCGGCATTCTGGAGGTCAGGCCGCAGGCGGTGCTGTCGGTGGACACGACCAAGGCCTCCGTGGCCCGGGCCTGCCTGGAGGCCGGAGCGCTGATCGTCAACGACGTGTCGGCCATGGTGATCGACCCGGGACTGCTCGATGTCGTGAGCCGTTTCCGTCCCGGATACGTGCTCATGCACAGCCTTGGCCGCCCGAGGACCATGCAGCTTGAGCCCCGGTATGACGACGTGATGGATGCCCTTCTGCGTTTTTTCGCCGCCAAGCTCGACATGCTGGCGCGCGCCGGGGTCCCGGAGTCGCACGTCGTGCTCGATCCCGGCATCGGATTTGGCAAGACAGATGAACATAATCTTGAAATATTGAGAAATATCTGTAAATTATTTGAATTCGGCAGGCCCGTGTACATGGCTCTTTCCAACAAGTCGTTGTGGGGTCGTCTGCTCGGGCGTGAAGGCCGGGATCGCAACGCCGCCACCCTGGCCGCGACGGTGGCGCTTTATGGGCGGGGCGTGCGCATCCACCGCGTGCACGAGGTGCGTGAAACAGTGGATGGCCTGCGCGTCGCCGGTCTGCTGGAAAATGGAATTTCGGGAGATACAGGGTGCTGAGCTTTACCGTGGGCAATCTGCAGATCACCTGGCGGGACATTCTCGATGTCCTGCTCGTGGGGTATATCTTTTTCCGCATCATCCTGCTGATCAAGGGCACCCGCGCCGTTTCGGTCATCTACGGACTGCTGCTCATCATCGTGACCTACTTCGCCGCCGGCCAGTTCGGCCTGTACACCCTGAACTGGCTGCTCGGAAATTTCCTGGGGTCGATCTTTCTGGTGGTCATCATCCTGTTCAGACGCGATATCCGCAAGGCCCTGGCGGTCATGGGCGCGACCACGATTTTCAAGAAGGACTCGGTGCAGTCCGCCGTGCTGGACGAGCTGATCCTGGCCCTGGTGCATATGGCCAAGAACAGGACCGGGGCGCTCATCGTCATCGAGCGCAACATCCCCATGGGGGACGTGGTCTCCGGCGGCATCGAGCTGCAGGCGGCCTTCAGCAAGGATTTGCTCCTGACCATTTTTCATCCGGACACGCCCCTGCATGACGGCGCGGTCATTATCCGCGACAATCGGATCGCGGCGGCCGCCTGCATCCTGCCCCTTGCCGCCGGTCTCAAGCATGAGTCCTCCCTGGGCACCCGGCACCGCGCCGCCATCGGCGTGACCGAGGAGACGGACGCCGTGGCGCTCATCGTGTCCGAGGAGCGGGGCAGCATTTCCCTGGCCGTGGGCGGGCGGATCACCAGCAGCCTGAATGAAGCCCGTTTAAAGAAAGTCCTTGCCGCTGCGTTGAGGAAATAATGTGGAATAATTGGCAATACAGGGTTCTGGCCATTCTTTTGGCCGTGGCGTGCTGGTACGTGGTCTCGGGACAGGAAAAGGTCGAGACCTGGCTTGAGGTGCCTTTGGAGTTCGTGAACCTGCCCCCCCAGATGGAGATCACCTCCGGACTGGTCAGCAAGCTGCAGGTGCGCATCCGGGGCACGAGCAACCAGGTCCGCTCCCTGAATGTCGGGCGTCTGGCCTACAAGCTGGATCTGGGCAAGATCAGCGTCGGAACCAACGTCATTCCGCTGGTCCCGGAAAGCATGACCATCACCTCGGCCGTGGAAGTGGTGGAAATAAGCCCCACGCGCCTTGAACTCGTGGCCGATGTCGTGGTCTCCAAGACCGTGCCCGTGCGGCTGGACTGGACGGGCCTGCCCGGAGACGACGTGCAGTTCAAGAACGCCACGGTCTTTCCCGATCAGGTCACGGTCACGGGATTCGCCAGCGCGCTTGAATCGGTGGACGCCATCTCCACGGCGCTGGTCCAGGTCTCTCCCGACGAGGACCTGTCGGTCTCGGGCCGGACGCGCCTGCTCATGCCCAAGGATGTGCGCACTCCGGTGTCCTCGGTCAGCTATGAACTCGAGTTCGGCCTGACCACCCAGGAACTCTGGGTCAAGATGAACCTGGAGCCGGTGCGCTACAGCACGTTCAGCTATACTTTCGAGCCGACCTTCGTGCGCGTCAGGCTGGAAATGCCGGTGCGTCTTTTGAAGGACAAGGACTGGCGCGACTCCTTGCGACTGATGATCGATCCGGGCTCGAACCCGGTCATAGGGCAGAGCGTGATCCCCCCTGTCCCCCGTTTTCCCGAAGGGGTCAGGATCTTGGAGGCAAAGCCCTCGGAAATTGAAATAGTGGTGCAGCGCAACGACGAATTGACCCCGTAAGCGGAGGATGGATGGGCAGACTTTTCGGAACAGATGGAATTCGCGGCCGCGTCAACAGCCACCCCATGCAGCCGGAACTGGCGTTGCGGCTCGGGTTGGCCGCCGGACAGTATTTTCGCAACGGGAGCAAACGGCACCGGGTCGTCATCGGCAAGGATACGCGGCTTTCCGGCTACGTCTTCGAGTCGGCGCTGACATCGGGCTTCTGCGCGGCGGGCATGGATGTTTTTCTGGTGGGCCCGTTGCCCACCCCGGCCATCAGCTTTCTGACCCGCAACATGCGCGCCGATCTGGGCGTGGTCATTTCGGCCTCGCACAATCCGTACATGGACAACGGCATCAAGTTTTTCGACAAGGACGGGTTCAAGCTGGCGGACACGGTGGAGGATGAAATCGCCGCCATGGTCACAACCCCGGGTTTCAACTGGGATTACCCTGCCCACGATCAGGTCGGCCGGGCCCGGAAAATCCAGGACAGCCCCGGACGCTACATCGTGGACCTCAAACACAGCTTTCCGGTCGGCATGACCCTGGACGGGCTGACCATCGTCCTCGATTGCGCGCATGGCGCGGCGTACCGCGTGGCCCCGCTCATTTTTGAAGAGCTCGGGGCCCGCGTCATCACCCTGGGCGTCGAGCCTGACGGGCTCAACATCAACAAGGGCTGCGGCTCCCTGCACCCCGACGTGCTCGCGGCCAAGGTCCGCGAGCACCGGGCGGATATCGGCCTGGCCCTGGACGGCGACGCCGATCGGCTCATCGTGGTCGACGAATACGGCCGGGTCCTGGACGGGGATCAGATCATGGCCGTCTGCGCGGACGAGATGATAGCCCGGGGCGCGCTCGCGGGGAACACCCTGGTGGCCACGGTCATGAGCAACATGGCCCTTGAGGTCTTCATGCGGGAGCGCGGCGGGCGGCTGCTCCGCACCAAGGTCGGGGACAGATACGTCGTTGAAGAAATGCGCAAGGGCGGTTATCTTCTGGGCGGAGAGCAGTCAGGACATCTGGTGTTCATGGAGCACTCGACCACCGGTGACGGGACCTTGGCGGCGCTGCAACTGCTGCGCATCATGGTCGGCAGGCAGAAACCCATCTCCGAGATCGCGGGCCTTTTGACGCCGTATCCGCAAAAACTCGTCAATCTGAAGGTGAAGAAAAAGGTGCCTTTCGAAGATGTCCCGGTCATTGAGCGTGCCGTCCGGGACGCCGAGGCGAAGCTCGGACGGACCGGGCGGGTGCTGCTGCGCTACTCGGGTACGGAGACCCTGGCCCGGATCATGGTCGAGGCCCGGGATCAATCCCTGGTTGACGAGCTGTGCGCAACCCTGGCCGAGGCCGTCGAGGCGGGCCTGTCCTGAGGACATGAGATTTCGGGAGGAAAGGCGAGCCCTTCCTCTCTGTGGGATAAAACAAGGAGCCATGCATGCAGGTACGTAAAGTTGTCATTCCGGTGGCGGGGTGGGGAACCAGATCACTTCCGGCGACCAAAAATGTGCCCAAGGAAATCTTGCCGGTGTTCCGAAAGCCGTCCATTCAATATATTGTGGAAGAAGCGATAGCTTCCGGCCTGTCGGACGTGGTTTTCGTCAACAACCAGAACAAGCGCATCATCGAGGATCATTTCGACTACAACCTCGCCCTGGAGCAGCTGCTGGAGCGCAAGGGCCAGACGGACCTGCTGGCCGAGGTGCGCAAGGTGGCCATGATGGCCAACATCATCGTCGTGCGCCAGAAAGAGCAGCTGGGCCTTGGACATGCGGTGCTGTGCGCACGCGAGGTGATAAAGGACGAGCCGTTCGCGGTCATGGTCGGTGACGACCTCATGTTCAACCGCGACCCCGGCATCAACCAGCTGCTTGAAGTTTGGAAGAACGAGCGCATGCCCGTGGTCGGCGTCATGGAGGTCCCCCGCGACAAGGTCAGCAAATACGGCATCATCGACGCCGAGGAGTTCGCGCCGGGGCTGTACCGTATTCGCGGGGTCAAGGAAAAGCCGGACATGGAAAGCGCGCCGTCCAGGCTGGCGCTGGTGGGACGCTATGTGCTGACCCCGGAGATATTCGAGCATCTGGAAGGCGTGAAGCCCGACAAGACCGGAGAGATCCAGCTGACAGACGCCCTGCAGTCCATGGCCCGCGACAACCGTCTTCTGGCCGTGAAGCTGCGCGGACAGCGCTTCGACGTGGGCGACTGGGTCGACTACCTGACCGCCAACATCTACTTCGCCCTGCAGGACGAGGATCTGCGCTACGACCTCATCGCCCGCCTGCGCGACCTCATCCCGCCTTCCCGCTAACAACCTGCCGGCCTTTGCCAAGGGAACGGGTTTCCCGTTCCCTTTTTTTCTGAGGATTCATGCGCGAATTCTGTTCCGTTCTCCTTCTCTCGTCGCCCTACAGCGCGCTGACATACGCCCTGCCCGAAGATCTGCCCCGGCGGATGTGGCATGTCGGAGCGCGTGTCATCGTGCCGCTGGGCAAGTCGTTTAGGGTCGGCATATTGACGGAAGAAGGAGTGTGCGAGCCGGGAGGCTGCGTCTGCAAGGATGTGCTCTGGCCCGTGGACCGCACCCCTTTTTTCAGCCCCGGATATCTTGATTTCATCCGCGATCTTTCCATTCGACAGATGGACGCCGCAGGAAAGATCCTGGCCCGCGTGCTGCCCGCTGCGCTCCGTGAGTTGCCCGTGTTCAAGACTTGTGACGGACAGGCCGTGAGGCTTGGAGAATTGACAGCGGGAGATGCGCGCGCGGGACTGGCCGGGGACTGGCTGGCGGGCCGGTTCGCGCCCCATGTCTGTCCGCGCAGGCAGGAACGTCTCTTTTCCCTGACCACGGAGCCTCCGTGGCCGGTGCGTCCGCAAGCCACGGCCCAGCTTGACGTGCTGCGCTACCTGGACGTGCGCGGCGTCTCGTCCGCCAAGGCTTTGAACGCGCATTTCGGGAAAAATGTGTCCCAGCCCCTGCGCGGTCTTCTTCAGAAGGGCCTGATTCGCGAGGTCGAATCCCATTTCCAGCCCGACGACGCCTGCGCTCCGGCGGTCGAAGCCTTTTGCCTGACGGCGGAGCAGCGGCAGGCGGTGGATGGATTCTGTGCATTGCTGACGGACCCCGGCCCGCGCTCGGCGCTTCTCTTCGGGGTGACCGGAAGCGGAAAGACGGCGGTCTACCTGGAGTTGGCCAGACGCTGTCTTTGCCTCGGAAAGCACGTCATGCTGCTGGCTCCGGAGGTGGGCATCGCCCTCAAGCTCCACCGTGACGTGCGCGAGGCCCTGCCCGAGGCCGGGCTGCGCCTCTTTCACGGCTACCTCAATTCCGGCGAGCGGCAAAGAACCTTCATGGAACTTTCAGGGCAGGCCCCGCCAAGCATTGTCGTCGGCACCCGCTCCAGCCTTTTTCTGCCCATCGAACCCGGTCTGGTCATTCTGGACGAAGAGCACGACGCGTCTTTCAAGCAGGACGAGGGGCTCGTCTACCAGGCCCGCGAACTGGCCTACGGCCGGATTGCCCGCAGCGGGGGACTTTTGCTCATGGGTTCGGCCACTCCGGACGTGAAGGTCTTCCACGCCGCCAGAAACGGAGGCATCGCCCTCAATCGCCTGCCCAACCGGGTGGGCGAGGCCCGGCTGCCGGAAGTCCGGCTGGTCGACCTGCGCGTTGAGCCTCCGGAGCACGGACCTTTCGCCACCTCCGTGCGAGACGCCCTGGTGGAGGCCGTTCAGGCAGGAGAACAGGTCATTATTTTGCACAACCGGCGCGGCTATTCGCCCGTGCTCTACTGCGAGTCCTGCTCCGAACCCGTCAAATGCCCGCATTGCCAGGTTTCCATGACCCTGCACAAGAGACGCGAGCTTCTGCTGTGTCATTATTGCGGCTACTCGCTGCAATTTCCCCTGTCCTGTCCCGGATGCAAGGGGCACGAATTCCTGCCGCTGGGCTCCGGAACGGAGCGGCTCGAAGAGTTTTTGCGCGACGATCTGCCCCGGGACACCAGGATCCTGCGCCTGGACCGCGACACCTCCCGCCGCGCCGGGTCCATGCAGGAGACGCTGGCTGCCTTTGCCCGGCAGGAAGCCCAGGTTCTGGTCGGAACCCAGATGCTCAGCAAGGGGCATCACTTCCCCGGCGTGACGCTGGTGGTGGTCGTGGACGGAGATCTGGGCTTGAATCTTCCCGACTACAGGGCTACGGAACGATCGTTCCAGATGCTGGTGCAGGTGGCGGGGCGTGCCGGTCGCGGCGACAAGAACGGACGGGTGCTCATCCAGACCCGCAATCCCGGCCATTATTGCTGGCAGTTCGTGCGCGAGAACGATTACGAAGGGTTTTTCGCCCGCGAGATCGCCCTGCGGCAGACCATGGGGTACCCGCCTTTCGTCAAACTCGCGCTGGTGCGGATCTCGATGCCTCTGGATCAGCCCGAAGCCGAGCTTCTGTCCGCTTTTGCAAGCCGCATGCGCCTCGTGTGCCCGGCGGCGGGGGTGCGGCTTCTGGGACCCGCGCCCGCGCCGCTTTCGGTGCTGCGCGGCCGCAAGCGTTTCCAGTGCTTGCTTAAAGCTGATACATGGCCGGCGATCCGTGGCGTTTGCGCGCAAATGCGGAAAATGCTGGCCAAGGAAAAAAATGTTCGCATTTCCGTGGATCTCGATCCCATGGACATGCTTTAGCCGTCGAATATCGTAAGGGGATGCTATGAAGAACTTGAGAGTGGCCGATATCCTGTTGTCCGAGGTGGAAGTCGAATCACTGGTGGTGCAGGGCTGGGTGCGGACCAAACGCGAAAGCAAGGAATTCGTGTTTCTGGAAATAAACGACGGATCGTGCCTCAAGAATCTGCAAGCCATCGTCGACGCCGGAACCGCCGGTTTTGAACACATGGACCGGGTCGGCACAGGCGCGGCCGTCAGCCTGACCGGAGCGCTGGTGGAATCCCCCGGGCAGGGTCAGAAGTGGGAACTCAAGGCCCGCGAGCTCAAGGTCCTCGGCGAGGCCGATGCCACGTACCCCCTGCAGAAGAAGCGCCACACGGACGAGTACCTGCGCACCATCGCCCATCTTCGTCCCCGCACCAACAAGTACGGCGCCCTGAACCGCATCCGGGCCGAGCTGTCCTACGGCGTGCATCAGTTTTTCCGCGAGCAGGGTTTTTTCAATGTCCACTCGCCCATCATCACCGGGGCGGATTGCGAAGGCGCGGGGGAGATGTTCCAGGTCACCACCCTTGACCTGTCCAATGTCCCGAAAAAGAACGGCAAAGCCGACTTCGACCAGGATTTTTTCGGCAAGGAAGCTTCGCTTACTGTCTCCGGACAGCTGGCGGCCGAGAATCTGGCCTGCGCACTGGGCCGTGTTTACACCTTCGGCCCGACCTTCAGAGCCGAGAATTCCAACACGCCCAAGCACGCCGCCGAGTTCTGGATGATCGAACCTGAGATGGCCTTCGCGGACCTCTCCGACAACATGGATCTGGGCGAGAGCTGCATCAAGTGGCTCATCACCCATCTCATGGACAACTGCCGCGACGACCTGGAGCTTTTCGGCAATTTCGTGGACAAAGGCCTGTTCGCCACCTTGGACAACATTCTCGCCAAGCCCTTCATCCGTCTGCCCTACGCCGAGGCGGTGACCATCCTCAAGAGCGCCCCCAAGGCTTTCGAGTTTCCGGTGGATTTCGGCACGGACCTGCAGACCGAGCACGAGCGGTATCTGACCGAGGACCATTTCAAGCAGCCGGTCATCGTTTTCGACTATCCGAAAGAGATCAAGGCCTTCTACATGCGCCTCAATGACGACGGCAAAACCGTTGGCGCCATGGATGTGCTCGTGCCGCGCATCGGGGAACTCATCGGCGGCAGCGCCAGGGAAGAGCGGCTGGACGTGCTTGAGCGGCGCATCGGGGAACTCGGCCTGCCCAAGGAGGAATACTGGTGGTACCTGGACCTGCGCCGTTTCGGATCCGTGCCGCACGCCGGGTTCGGCATGGGCTTTGAGCGGCTGCTGATGCTTGTGACCGGCATCGCCAATATCCGCGACGTCATCCCGTTCCCGAGAACGCCTAGGCATCTTGAGTTCTGATGGCGCTACCCTGTTAAAATCAAACGATAAAAAATTAATTTTAGATTCTTGTTGACAACGGCGAGCCACCCACATAGAAGCCTCTTTCTGCGCGGCTGAATGGCGGCGCACGGGGGAGCGATCCTCCGCCTTTGCGAAGAATGCTTTGCGAAGGGAATTGAAAAAAGCTTGAAAAAAGCGCTTGACGGTGGATGAGGGAGTCGATAGAGACGTTTCCTCTTGCCGGAAGGCTAAAGGATCTTTGACAAATAAAT
>JBFWJY010000038.1:0-28971 GCA_050252955.1 Desulfomicrobium sp. | reverse complement strand
GCACCCAATGGGTGCTAAAAATCATTCAGGAAAAGCAAGTTCAATATACCGATATCATTGATTTATTTCAAGTTCAAAATGTTTCAAAACTGTATATTCAATGCAACTTTTTCACGGATTTAGGATACATTAATGGAGGATCGACTAATTTTAAAAGACTGGTCATGTAGTTGTTAAAATTATTAACTAATATATCTATATCCCCACCATTTTCTACATGCTTCTTGATATCGGTATTGCGCAATAATGCGTAGTCCCTGTTTTTTTCTATAAAACTTAAAAAAATATCAATATTTTTCACTATTATCTCGATATTTTAAAATATTTATTACTGTATAATTTTATCAAATATGCGTGAAAAATAATAACCATAAATATGTATGTAAAAAAATATGCTAGAAAACAACCGTCAAGACCTTTGTATAAAATTAAAAAGAATCCAACTGTATTCGAAAATACGGCCATAAATGCATATGCACGGGCTACAACATCTGGTCTCTCAACTGCCCGGAGCACGGAACTCATGACGACAACCATAGCCGCCAACACCGGCATCAGGCCAAGCCAGAGAAACCAGCCTGCATCATGAAAGTATTTGCCTTCATACATCCACTCCATGATTTGTGGACCCAAGGCGATGAGTAAGAGCCAATAGAGCGTGGCGAGAGTCGAAAGGACCGCTAGGTTGGCTAACGCAAATGGGACAAGCTTGCCGTGAGCCAAGGCTCGCACCATTCCGGGCACAAGGAGTTGGCCTAGGGCTCCGTTAATGTGCAGAATGGGCATCAGCAGGTTCATGAGCGCCTTGAAGTGCGCTGCGGCCTCAAGCCCATGAAAGACCGGCAGGATCAGGTAGAAGATATTCCCCGGCACCCAGGAAAAGACTCCCGCCAGCAGTGCCCAGCGTCCGTAGCGCCAATGCAGTTTTTGCACTTCCTCCGAATTCACGATTTGCTCGGTTTCTTTATCCAAGCGCCATCGGATAATTTCCGCTGAAACGAAGCCGGCCGCAGCCATGGCTAGGAGCGCGGTAAAAGTGCCGAGTGTGTTCGTGCGTAAAAAGAGGAAGGTCAGGCCCAGATAGAGGAGGAGATAGAGCCCTCCGCCCAGGGCGGCCAGACGTGGATTCAGAAGGACGTAAGCCCCCCGGCGTACGATCCACAGGTAAAGCACCGTCGGGGCCGCTAGGGTGAGTCCAAGGAAACTCAAGGCAAGTTCTCGTGCCCCGAATGCCCAAAGGCCCAGGGCCAGGAGGAGAAAGATGAGACTCGCGGCGCCTGCGAAGCGCCAGTGGCAACGCAAAAGAACCCGCTGGTAGGATGTGAAGGACTCGCGGAATCTTCCCGAACCATAAACCAGCATGGGTTCCGTCCAGAGACCTGTATGCAGAGTGCCGAGGAGCAGAAAGACCGCGTAGGCCAGGGAGAACGCGCCATATTCTGCCGGCTCCAGCCAGCGGGCCAGGAGGATGCTGACCAGGAAGTTGGCTCCGGCGAAGAGGGCCTGGTCTGTCACGGCCCAGAAGCCCCGGCCCGTCCAGGTTCGGATGGCGACGACGGCCGAGCGTTGCTGTGGTGTAGAGGTGAGCACGTTGTTGTCGGGTCGATGGAAGGTTGGAGTGTGACACGGACCTGGGCGGCCTTCCTCAGTAGGCGTTGGGGTTCACGAAGCCCCGCCGGAGCGTCAGCCAAAGGATTTTCATATCAAAGGAAAGGGTCCAGTTTTCGATGTAGTGGAAGTCGTGACGCACTCGCTGTTCCATCTTTTCCACCGTGTCCGTTTCCCCTCGCCAGCCGTTGACCTGGGCCCAGCCCGTGATGCCTGGCTTGATTTTGAGCCGCCATATGTAGCCGGGCAGGAGTTCGCGGAAGCTTTCGTCCTGGGCCACGGGGTGTGGGCGTGGGCCGACCAGGCTCATGTTTCCGGCCAGCACGTTGAACAGCTGCGGCAGTTCGTCCAGAGAGGTGCGGCGAAGCAGAGCCCCGAAGGGCGTCACGCGCGAGTCGTTTCTGACCGCCTGCCGAAAGCTGCGTCCGTCTTCCGTCACGCTCATGGTTCTGAATTTCCAGACCCGGATTTCCTCTCCACCCAGGCCATGCCGCCATTGTCGGAAAAATACCGGTCCGGGCGAGGTCAGTTTGATGCCCGCCGCGATGAGCAGCATCAACGGACTGGCGACGAGCAGGGCCAGGATTCCAAGGATCAGGTCCTCGGTTCGTTTGAGGGCTTCCATTCGCGAAGACATGGACGAAGCCGATAGCGCGATGACGGGAGTTCCACAGGCCTGGAAGGCGTTCAGGCTCATGAGCTGAAAGGTGAAGATGTCCGGGATGATGTAGAGGTTTGCCGAACTGTTGAGGAATTGCCTGAGGATGTCGTGCATGCGTTTTTCGGCGCGCAGGGGCAGGGTGACGAAGACCATGGGCACGCGGCGATCGTTGCAAAATCGGACAGCCTCGTCGCACGAGCCGACGACGGGCGTTCCGCCGCATGATCCGCCGATTTTGTCCGGGTCATCGTCGAAGGCTGCCAGCGGGTGAAGCCCCAGGTCCGGATGGGAGTTTACGGTGTCGATCCATTGCCGGGCCAGTTCGCCGGCGCCGATCACTACGGCTTGGCGCAGGTTGCGGCCCCGGCGGCGGTGGACGCGCAACAGCGTCCGGATGGCCCAGCGGACGCCAAGGAGCATGCTGGCGCCGATGACGACCCAGAGTCCGACCTGCAAACGCGAAAAGGCCGTCGTGTATTTGATCGCCCAGGACATGAGCACCAGGCAGAAGAAAGTCAGTATCCAGGCTCCAAGAACGCGGCGGGCCTCGATTATGAAAGGGCGCATGCGCAATTCGTCGTAGGCGCCGGCCAATTCCGCCGCGAAGGAATACACGATGGCGCCGAGCAGGGCGCTGACGGCCACGTTGGCGGGATTTCCCATGGGGCGGATGTGGTGGGCCAGAAGCATGGCGCCGACAATCGCCAAAAGTTCGGCGATGCGGGTCAATGTGGATATTCTCGATGAAAAAGTCACTCTTGAAGATCCTTGATATTGCTTCTCAAACCATGCATGAACACCATCGTTCACAAAAAAAGCGCTTGAAGACGGAGAAAATGTCTACACTTATGGATGCAGCCCACACGGTTTTCCTTCTCCTCGTCCTCCACGGAAAAGACGCATCTTCGAAGCAGGCGTCATGATCGACATCCATTGCCACTTGCTTCCCGGAATGGACGACGGACCTGCGAACATGGACGAATCCCTGGCCATGATTCGCTTGGCTGTGGCCGACGGAATCAGTGGGGCGCTTTGCACTCCGCACTGGCATCCGATGCTCTGGCCCAACGAGCGAGACGACGTTGAAGCCGCCGTGGACGCGCTTCGGCTGCGGTTGCGGGCCGAGACCATAGCTTTCGATGTCTGGCCCGGAAGCGAACTCGGCCTGGACGGAGATCTGGAGGCCGGTCTCGCGGGCGGCCGCCTGGCAACCCTGAACAAGGGGGCCTGGGTGCTGCTTGAGCTGCCCGGCATTTTTCCGCCTGCCGGGATCGATGATTTCCTGTCGCGCCTCATGCAGTCGGGCCGGCGGATTGTTCTGGCCCATCCCGAGCGATACCCCTTCATTCTGCGCGATCCGGCGCGGCTCCATGCCTGGGTCGAGAGGGGAGTGGCCGTGCAGATCACCGCGGCCAGCCTGCTCGGCAGGCTGGGGCCGGAAATCGCCGCCCTCTGCCGCCTTCTGTTGGAACACCGCCTGGTTCACTTTCTGGCCAGCGATGGCCACGGTGTCCAAAATCGCCGTCCCCTGCTGCGGGAGGCGTGGGTCGCGGCTGGAGAAATCGTGGGACTCGATGACGCCTTGCGGTTGGTGAAGGCGCACCCTCAGGCGGTCATCCGCGACGAGCCCTTGCCCCTGGCGGATTTCACGCCTCTGCTCCTGCCCAAAAAACGCCCCTGGTTCAAATTCTGGTGAGGATCCGTCTGGTTTCGCCATTGGAACTGTTTCGGGTTCATGGCGTTTTGGCGGATAATGGAGCCCGAAATAATTTCCGCGTCTACCCGTCCTGAATCGTTATCGGTAATGCGGCATGTCCACTGTGTGAAAACGCCCGGATGTTCTTTCTCTGGGCCTGTGGCGCGATGCATGCTTTGCGCGGTGTCCGAATCGCCAGATGCGTTTCCGTGGTGCTGTCGCACGTCAGTGAGGGCTGGCTTCATCACTCGATCCGCCACCTCCGCCCCCTCCGCCTCCGCCAGCCAGGGCCATGCCCGTGGCGGCCAGGATGGCCAGGGCTCCCGCGCCGACTGCCAGGCCCGTGCCGCTGAATCCCGCCTCGGAACCGCTGGAGGCGGAAGCGAAATTCAACTCGTAGGCCATTGGCGTCGGATGGCTGGGCAGGTAGATGGCGCTGCCCGCCCGCACCACCTTCTGGCCGTCTATGGCTACGAGTTTGATGTTCCCCTTGGCCATGTCCAGGACCGTTTTGCCGTTCTTGTCGTCGACCAGCAGGCTGCCCTTGAAAACGTCGTCGGAGCTGTCCGGGACCAGATAGGCGTTGCTGTCATCGGGGTCTTGAAAAGGGGTCTTGACTGCCAAGGGCTTGGCGTCGGCCTGAAGGGCGAAGTCCAGCTTGCCTTCCATGAGGGTGATCAGAAACCTTGTGCTCCCTTCTTCCAGGGCAAAGACGGTGCGGTCCGCGCCGATGAGTTGCAGGCCGTCGGCCTCGATCACGCATTCTCCCGAGCACGCCATGAGCATGCCCGAGGGGGCGGGGATTTCTTTGTCCACGACAACTCCGCTGGCCACCAGGGTCACGGAATCCGTGGGTATCAGGCGTGGGGCCGAACCGGCTTCCGCCAGCAGAGGTTGCATGACCAGCATGGCCGAGACCAGCGATGCGAGGAATTGTCGAATCATGAGAGAGCCTGTTTTGTTTGTGCGCGCCCGGTGCATGCGTGGTCGAATTGCCGCAAATCCGGTCGACTGCGAGGTGTCGCGGATTTTCCTGTCGCGGGGTGGTATCTGGACAGCAGAAACCAATTTGTACTGTTGAAGTCAATAGTTACAAACAAGGAGTTGATTCGAGTCTGGTTACGTATGATTACGTAGGAGCTGCCGACGCGGCCCTTGAAGCGCTGATTTGAGAATCAGGCCCCGGCGTGATCGATCCTGGGCGTTCCTCCGGGGGGATGAGCCCGCCTTCGTTGGGCTATCGTGTCGGAGGCGTGTAGCCGATGCCGAAAATCCCCGTCCCCAGCGTGAGTCCCACTCCTTGGAAAAAAGTGCCTGCGGCGCTGGATTCCACGTAAACGACATCCCGGTCCCGGACCCTGAGCTTGCGCGCCTCGTGCGACTGCATGTCTTCGAGAGACAGCCGGGCCACCTCTCTCTTGCCCTTTCCGAGGTAGCGGACGAGCTTGACGTCCTTGACGTCGGCAAAGGATTCCAAGCCGCCCGCGGCGACAACGGCCTCCTGCACGGACATTTCCCTCCGAATGGGATACGCCCCGGCCCTGCGGACGGCTCCGTCGACATAGACGGAGCCCGCCTCCGGCACGTAGACGATGTCTCCGCCCTTGATGCCCACGTTGAGATCCTGGCGTCCGTCCTTGATCATCTGGTCGAGATCGATCACCAGCGAGCCCGCTCCGCTTTCGGCCTTGCGACGGATTTGCACGGTCCGCCCGGCCACGTCGCTGAGTCCTTCGGCCATGGCGAGAACGTCCAAGAGGCTCATGTTGGCGTAATAGTCGTAGGCTCCCGGTTTTTTGAGCGCTCCCATCATGGTTATTTTCGAACCGAACTGTTCCCTGACGAAAATGGTGGCGTGCGGATCCTGAAGATATTTTTCCCGATAGAGGCGTTCCACATGCTGCTCGGCCTCTCGAACGGACAGTCCCGCGATCGCCACCGCGCCGATGAGCGGCATGGTCACGGCCCCTCGCGCGCCGACCCGCGTTTCGGTGCTCAGGTCCGGCGCTTCGAAGATGCTGATCCGGACGAGGTCCCCGCCGCCGATGACATAGTCTTCATAGTCGGGGGCGGTAGTGAACGCCTCACTGAATTTTCCGTTCAGCTCGGCCACCTCCAGGGCGTTGTATTCCGACGCGGCCGGATTGGACAATTGGTCGAGATCGGTCGTGACCGCCGGTCCCCTGGCGGCGCACGCAAGGCACAGGCTCAATCCGGCCACGGACAGGAGGCGTGCCGCCGCGGCCATGCATCCGGCACGAATGGCCGTGACCGGAACCCCCAGTGTTTTTTGCATGTGATGATCCGTTGTTTTTGATTTTGTAAGGATCGCCGCCCCCGCCGGCCCATGTCGCCCGGTGCCGCGCGGTTGCGTCCAAAAGTGCCCAGACCGTTGCTTGAGTATTTTTCGTATTTTTTGAATACGCAATCGTATGAATATTATTACTTTTTATATAAGTAATATTAATAGGTATATTATTATGTAATTATCATAAGTATGGGTTTGCGTATCGTGCGCGCCGATGCGATTGACAATGTTTACATGCGATGGATACGCGAATCAATGTTTTCATGATCATCAGGATTTTGCATCGAAAAGGATCTCATGCATGAACGATAAATGCTCTTCAAAATTTTTCTCCTCATCTTCGGACGCGATGGGTGCTTCAATGCATTCAGCATGCTCCGCGGCTTCTTTGATGGATCCTCCGTGGCAGCTGTCGCGCGCGGATGACGAGATTGATCCGCGGGGCTGTCTGGAAGTGCTCGTCAGGCGCAAATGGCTTATTTGCGGGGTGCTGTTCGCTGTTTTCATCACCGTGTGCATCGTCACTCTGGCCATGACCCCGATTTACAAGGCCACGGGCAAGCTGGAGTTCAGCATGCAGCCGCCCAGGGTCACCAAATTCGAGGAGATGGTCGTCCCCCAGACCCAGACCCGGGAGTTCATGAACACCCAGACCAAGCTGCTGGCCTCCGATTCCCTGGCGTGGCGCGTGATAGACGCCCTCGGCCTGGCCCGCGATCCTCGTTTCGACACGGAATACATGGCCGACGGAAAGGAGGTTGAAGAATCGCGGACAGGCCTTCACGGCGAGGGCGCAGATGCGTCGGACCGGAAGGACGGCGATTTTGCTCCCCGGATTCGGGAGGCCGAGACGCAGCAACGGTTGCTCGAGGCTTTCGCGGAAAATCTGGAGATCAAGGCGGAAAGGGACACAACCATCGTCAATCTGGCCTTTTCGTCCCCGGACCCGGAATTGGCGCGGGACGTGGTCAACACGCTCATCGGTTCTTTCATCGACTGGCAGTTGGACAAGAAGGTCGCATCCGCCGGTTTGGCCAACGCGCAGCTCCAGAAACAGGTCGAGGTGGCGCGGATCCGTCTGGAAAAGTCCGAGTCCGAACTCAACGAATTCGCCCAGAAAGCCGGCATCGTGTCTCTGGATAGCCGCATGAACCTCGTCTACAAGGAGCTTGAGGAGATCAACTCCGCTCTGGCTCAGATCCACGCCCAGCGGCTGACACGCGAGGCCCTCGACGCCCAGGCGCGGGAGGTCGGCGTCTCGGCCCTGCCCCAGCTCATCGACAATCCGCTTATCCAGGAGTTGCGGCGAGAGTATGTCCAGCTGGTTTCCCAGTACGAGGACAAGCTCATCGTCTTCAAGCCGGATTATCCCGAGGCCAGGCGGCTCAAGGCCCGCCTCGATGACGTGGCGGCAAGGATCGGCAACGAGGAGAACAGAATTCTCTCCGGCATCCGCAACGACTATCTCGTGGCCCGTAAAAACGAGGAATATCTGCGCGTTCAGGCCGACCTGGCCAAGAAGAGGGCGCTGGAGCTCAATGACCGTGCCACGCAGTACAAGATCCTTCAACGGGAAGTGGAGACGAACAAGGAGATCCACCAGTCCCTGCTGCAACGCGGCAAGGAGATCGACGCCACGGTGGGCACGGATATCAGCAATATCCAGGTGGTGGATCACGCCCTCCTGCCGGTCAAGGCGGACAGGCCGCGCATCGTGTTCAATCTCTTGCTGGCCATCGCCATCGGCCTCGTGCTCGGCATTGCCGCCGCATTTCTGCTTGAATTCCTCGACAACACCGTCAAAGGCATCGACGAAATAACCGACCGTTTCGGCATCGGCATTCTGGGCGTGCTCCCGGAGGCCGGGGAACAATTCCGGGACAGGCTGGACCGTCTGGTCGATTCCGATCCCCGGGCGGGTTTCTCCGAGGCCATCCGCACCGCCCGCGTCTCCATCCAGCTGTCCACGGCCGCGGAAGGCGGCACGCGGACCCTGCTCATCACCAGCACGGCGGAAGGGGAAGGCAAGTCGACCATCGCCGTGAACATGGCTCTGGCCTTTGCCGCCGTTGGCGACAGGGTGCTGCTCATGGACGCGGACCTGCGCCGGCCTCGCCTGCACAGGGTTTTCGGCTTGAATGTCCTCGAAGACGGGGGCTTGAGCGAACTGCTCATCGGCGAAAAGAATCTGGAGGACGTGGTGCGCGGCACCGACCATGCAAACCTGTCCTTCATTCCCGCCGGGCCGGTCCCGCCCAATCCGGCAGAGCTTCTGGCCTCGGAACGGATGCGCTTGAACCTGGATCGCCTGGAAGCGGATTTCGATCGCATCATCATCGACGGCCCTCCCTCGGTCGGTTTCGCCGACGTGCTGGTGCTCGGCAGCCTGGTCAGCGGGGTCATCCTGGTCAGCACCCTCGGCAGGACGCACAGACATGCGCTGCGCCAGTTCCGGCGGTCCCTGTCGGACATCAATGCCCGTCTGCTCGGGACGCTGGTCAACCGGCTCGACGCCCGTCAGCGCTTCGGCGATTACTACTCCAGCTACGGCAAGCACTACTATCCTCCTTACGCCTACGGCGACGCCGCTTCCAAGGGGGCCCGGGGCGGCGTCCGCAAATGGCTGAAGCAAACCCTCGCGTCCTGACGCCCGGATGCCTCTCGTGCGGGAATGGGACCGGGCGGACAAGCAATGAAGACTGATTTGAGCACGGCGCGCCGTTTGTGCGCCGTTCTGGGCATCGTCCTGGGAGCGATGCTCCTTTTTTCAGCGTATTGTTCGTCGCGTTTCACCTTCCGCGACGTGGAATTTGTGCTGAAAAGCCCGCTCATGGATCCGTGGGCCCGAACCTGGCTCTGGCGTGGCGACCGGGCGAGATTTCATGAACTGGACATTACCGGGGCGGTGGACGCGTACTGGCGGGGAGTTGGCCGCAATCCGCTCCTTTTTGAGGGGTGGTTCGCCCTGGCCCGCCTGGAGCGGCAACGCGGCAGGGACGGGGCGGGCGCCTTGCATGACTTCCTTCTTCGCGCCCCCCTGTCCACGGCATGGCGCTGGCAGCAGCTGCTCTTGGCCGTGGACAGACAGGACGGGGCCCGGTTCGCGCAGACATTCAACGATGTGCTGTGCCGCCTTGCCGGACACAGGCAGGAGGCCGTGGAGGTCGCGCTCGGGTTCTGGGGCGGATGGAACGAAATTCTCGGACATACCGACTGCGGGAACAGATGGACGCTCTTCAGGGAGTGCATGGCCAGACAGGCCGTCGATGCGTGTCTCGGGATGTATCCATTTCTGGAAACGGGCTGCGGTGCATGGCTTGAGGATGCTCAACGGTCAGAACTCATTGAATTTCTGATGAGGCATCGCAGATGGGCGGAGGCGGTCGAGGTCGGGCGCCGGGGCGGCCTGTTCCGGGAAGGCCCCGTCACCAACGGGGGGTTCGATGCCCCTTTGGGCGGAGCGGCTTTTGGCTGGCGGCTGAGCAGGGTTGAGGGCGTGGAGGCGCGACGGGAGCCGGGCGGGGCGTCCGGAGCGGGGCATGCCGTGCGGTTTCGTTTTCTCGGAACGGCCAACCTTCGATACGGGGATTTTTGGCAGTACGTGCCTTTGCGGCCGGGAACGCGCTACGAGCTGCGCTTTTTCTGGAAGGCGCGGCGACTGACCACTGACCAGGGCCTGTATGTGGAGGTGCGTGGCGAAGGGTGCCGGGGGTTCTCCGTCCGTAGTCCCGCGATCACCGGCAGCCGGAACTGGAGCGAGGAGCGGGTTGCGTTTGATGTGCCCGACGGGTGCCCGGCGGCCTCCGTAAGGCTCAAACGCGACCGGAGCTTGAAATTCGACGCCAAGATCGCCGGAGACGTGTGGCTCGACAATGTGGAGTTGGTTGAAAAAACGGGGCCGCGGTAAAGACCGTGCGCGATCCGAAAACCTCTCAATCCTCCTGCCCGCGGCGCGGGGGATTCTTCCGGACGCCTCGAAGCGGCGATCGTGTTACGAGGCAATCGGAAGCCTGGCCGTCACGCACTCCGTGAGCCCCTGTTCCGCGACCCGGACATGGAACGTCGCGACGATCACCGCTGTCAGGTGATTGGCCGGGATGGCGTTGTTGAACTCCACCCAGCCGTGCAACAGGTATCCGCCCAGTGCCGCCAGAGAGGCCGCGGCCAGGAGCAGACGGTCGGGGTCCATGGTCTTGCGCGCGCGCCACAACAGGGAGGCTCTCATGCACCACAGCCCCCAGATGCCCGCGATGAGCGCTCCGGCGGCGGGAAAACCCAGCTCCACCAGCGTTTCGAGGTAGTCGTTGTGCGCATGGCTGGCCCTCTGTTCGGGGCCGAGCGCATTCTGGTAGGCGCGGGCGACCTCCGGATAGGTGCCCAGCCCCGTTCCGGTCAGGGGGTGGTCCAGAGCGGCTTTCCATCCATCCCGCCACATTTCGAGCCTGCCGCTCGCGCCCTGTCCGATCTGCTGAAATCGGCCAGCCAGGTCTTCGAAACCGATAACCGCTCCGTAGCCGAGCATGATGATCCAACAGGCCGCCAGAACGCCCGCAACCCGTTTTCGCCGCAGCCCGGCGAAAAGCTGGAAAATGACGAGCGAAAAGAGGGCGGCCAGAATGCCCCCCCGCGACTGGCTGAAAACCAGGGCCAGCATGATGAGGGCCAGGCAGAAGATGCCGAAGGCCCGCTTCTGCGGGAGAATGCGCGCCGCCTCTCGCCGTTCCGGGATTTCCTCCCTCGCCTGGGATGATTTGAGGATCAGGATATGGCCTGCGAGCAGGGGCCAGACCAGTCCCAGGAACGCGGCGAAATGGTTGCGGTTGATGAAGGTGCCGCGCGCGAATCCTTTGTAGGCCAGCCCGGAGGACGGGTGGTGGTCCCACAGGACGCCCAGGGATGGAAGCAGGATCTGCGCGATGCCGTACAGGGCCTGCGCTGCGGCCAGCGCGAAAAGGAGCTGGAGGAGCCAGTCCGGAAATTCCGTGGCGCGGGAATCCAGCGCCACATACAGCAGCGCGGCGAAAACAGCGAGGAAGAGCCACCAGGCCAGGTGCGTCCACGTCGCCAGGACGTCGTAACTGAGCGCCGTTTGCGACATGTCCGCGAATTGAAGCAGAGCGCCGGACCATTGCGCGCGGATCGGCGAGAGGGCTTCCAGCAGCGCGGCGGGCAGCTCGATGGTTTGCGACAGCGGCGCAAGAAGCAGGGCGCATGCCACGAGCGCAAGGCGCCGCGCTTTTTTTCCGGGCTCCGGGATGTCACGCCGGAAAAGCCAACAGCCCAGACTGATGAAGAAAAGACCGGTCACGCCTTGCCAGATCCAGGGTTTGGCGCCCCCGAAGAAGAAAACCAGCAGCAGGAAGGGAGCAAGGAGCAGTGCCCGCAAGGACGTCCCACTGTCCGGGCCGCGCCGGTTCGCCGTTCCTGAAGGGCGACGCCGAAATCCGATACGCTCGTGAAGGGCCATGTTTACCTCGGCGCGGTCGGAGCGGATGCCCGGCTGGTGCGGGAGCCGCTGGCCGGCCCCGCCCTTCTCGCGAGCGAGGACCATTGGGATTTTGTCACGCAAGATCGCCGCGGACGCGTTCTATCGTTCCCGCGAAGGCTCGTCGTCATGGAAAGGCGAGAATTCGAGCATCCCCGACGGGCGGACATCCATCCTTTTTCAAGAGGCCCGACGTCTTGCGCGAAGGCGTCATTTCAGCAGCCGGTTGATGATGTCCTTGTATTTTTTCTCGATGACGTGGCGCTTTTTCTTGAAGGAGTTGGTCAGCTCTTCGCCCAGGGTGAACTCCTTGTCGAGAAAATGGATGTTCTGGAGCTTTTCGTAGGGCTTGAACCCTTTTTTGGCGTTGAGGAGCTTGTTCATTTCCGCGCGCAGACGGTCGAGCAGCTGCTTGTCGCGCAGCGCGCCTTCGGTCTCTTCAAGCACCTGGTTGTATTTCTCCAGCACGAATTCGCGCAGTTTTTCCAGGTCCGGCACGATGAGCGCGCCCAGCCCCTTCTTGTCCTGACCCACGAGCACGGCGTCCTGCACAAAGGGGAACATGGACAGGGTGGCTTCGATGTTGGTCGGGTCGATATTCTCGCCGCTGGCCAGGACGATGATCTCCTTGGCCCGCCCGGTGATGACCAGTTCCCCGGTCAGGGTCAGGTGGCCCAGATCGCCGGTGCGCAGGAAGCCGTCGGGAGTGAATGCGCCGGCGTTGGCTTCGTCGTTTTTGTAGTAGCCCTTGAAGACCTGGGCGCCGCGCACCTGGATTTCGCCTTCGATGCCGTTCTCGACCGGCTCTCCCTGGTCGTCCACGATGCGCAGTTCGGTCTCGCCCACGGGCGGGCCGATGGTCCCGAAGACGTCGCAGTTGAATCCGCGTCCGGCGATGCCGGGTGAGCATTCGGTCATGCCGTAGGCGTTGATGATGCGGATGCCGATGGCGTCGATCCATTCATCCAGATAGGGCGGCAGGCTGCCTCCTCCGCTGATGGCGCCCTTGAGGCGTCCGCCGAATTTTTCCTGCACGAGCACCAGCTTCTTCTTGGCCAGCTGGTTGGGCAGGAAAAGGAATATGTTCGCGGCCAGCGCCCGGACCTTGTCCGCGATGCGCAGCACAAAGGCCTTTTTCCGGAAAACGGGCAACTGGTCGCGCATCACGCGGGAGTTGCGGCGGTAGGCGGCGGAGACGCGCACCAGAAGGTTGAAGATCTTGGCCTTCCTGGGGTCTTTTTTCTTCAGGCCGGCGGTGATCTTGGAGTACAGGGATTCCCAGATGCGCGGCACTGTGGCCACCAGCGTGGGCTTGTAGGTCTCAAGATCCGAGGCGAAGGTGCGGATGGAGGAATATACCAGACAGCTGCCGTTGGCGACGTGAATGTACTCCGCCGTGCGTTCGAAGATGTGCCAGGTCGGCAGGATGGATACCCACACGTCGTCCGCGCCCAGACGGATCAAGGGCGGGAGGGTGCGCACGTTGTGCATGATGTTGGAATGGGTCAGCATGACCCCCTTGGGCGTGCCGGTGGTGCCGGAGGTGTAGATGATGGTCAGCAGGTCCTCGGGGGCGACCTTCTCCGCCAGCCCCTTGAACCATTCGATGTCCTTGGGCTCGATGGAACGGTCTTCGAGCAGCTTGGAATAGGAGACGGCCTTGTCGAACCAGGAGTGCTTTTCGGAGCCCGCGACGATGAACACGGCCTTGAACTTCAGGCTTTTGATCAGCGACTGGTACTCGTTGTACAGGCTGTCGGTCTCGATGACGAGAAATTCGGAGTCCGAATGGTTGACGATGAACTCGATCTCGCTTGCCGGCGTGTCGGTGCCGCGCGGCACGCTGACCGCGCCCAGGGCCTGCAGGGCCAGATCGGTCACGATCCAGGAGTAGCGGTTGTCGGAGAGCAGAAAGACCTTGTCCCCCTTGCGCACCTTGCTGTCCTTGAACGCCTTGGCCAGGATGAGCACGTCCTCGAAGAATTTTTCGTAGGTCACCCGGAATTCGTCCTCGCCTACACGATAGATAAAGGCGAGGTTGTCGCGGTGCCGGTCGCAGCTTTCCAGAAAGGTGTGGAAAAACGTGGGTGCAGAGGCCATTATGATGTTCTCCCGGTAAGGAAATGAATCCGGTCGATAAAACTTCTCCGACAACGTGCACGTCGTTCGCAAGAAGATGCCATGATCACGAGAGGTAAGCATTGAATAAGACGATAAATGTATGACAAGCCCGGTATCAAATCAAGGGTATGAATCCGGGACTTCCAAGCCAATCCCTACTCTGCTATCGGCAATCGTGGCAGACGTTTTCTGCGCATTTCTTTCCGCCAATCCCCGGGAGGCCCGATGATTCTCGACAAGACGCCGTATTCCTTTGACCGGGTCGTGCGCATGGCGCTGGCCGCCGGCCTGCTCTGGGGCGCCATCACCACCCTGGGATATCTGAGCGATGTGCTCATCCCCTTTGCCGTGGCTCTTCTTCTGGCCTACATTCTCAATCCGCTGGTGCATCGCGTGCAACGTCTGGTGAAGAGCAGGGGGCTGGCCATCGGCCTGACCCTGGTTTCCTTTGTCGTTGTCATCGGCGGGCTGTGCTGGGTCGTCGTCCCGCTCATGGGTCGCGAAGTGGCGCACATGGGGCGCCTGATTTCCGACCTGGTCAGCAATTCCAGGCTGGCGGAACAGGCCGCCAACCGCCTGCCGCCGGATTTGTGGCAGGCTCTGCGGGATTATTTCAACACTCCCGAAGTGCGGGACTTCTTTCGCACCGACAGCTTCATCTCCATGGCCCAGGCCGCCTTGAGAAGAGTCCTGCCGGGGCTCATGGGGATCATCAGCGGCACCTACAGCGTGGTCATGGCCCTGGTCGTCCCGGCCGTGGTCCTCTTGTACCTCATCTTTCTGCTCATGGACTTCCAGAAGGTCAGGGTGGCCTGGAAGGAGATGATCCCCCCGCAATACCGTGAAAGCGTGGTCTCCTTCGTGGAGGAATTCGATCTGGCCATGAACCGCTATTTTCGGGGCCAGACGACCATCGCGGGCATTCTGGGAATTCTTTTCGCCACCGGCTTCTCCATGGTCGGCCTGCCCATGGGCATCTTGCTGGGAATTTTTGTCGGCCTGCTCAACCTCGTGCCCTATCTCCAACTGCTCGGACTCATTCCAGCGGTGATCCTGGCCGCCATTCACGCCCTGGAAACCGGGCAGTCCTTCTGGGTGGTCATGGGACTGACCGGCCTGGTTTTTCTGGTGGTGCAGGTCATTCAGGACGCGGTCCTCGTGCCGCGCATTCTGGGCAAGGCCATGGGACTGTCGCCGGCTGTGATGCTTTTGTCCCTCTCGGTCTGGGGCAAGCTTCTGGGCATGCTCGGGCTTCTGATCGCCTTGCCCATGACCTGCCTGGTGCTGGCCTACTATCGCCGTCTGGTGCTGGGCCCGGCCACGCCGGCCCCTGCCCTCGCCCCCGAAGGGGAGGGTGGATCGTGACGAAGACCCCGGCGGGCTCGATTTGATGCCCCATGTCCTGGGGCTTGTCGTCCTGGCCGCGCTCATCGCCGGGCCCGGGCTGTGGGCCCGGCATGTGCTGGAGCGTCACGGCCGGGATGAATATTTTTCGGGAACCGGCATCGATCTGGCGCGAATCCTGGTGCGTGACCTCAATCTGACGGACGTGCGCGTGGAGCCGACGGAACTCGGCGATCACTACGACCCCAGGGACAAGACTGTGCGCCTCAACGCCGCGAGCACCGGCAAGCGCACCCTGACCGCCGTGGTCGTGGCCGCCCACGAGGTCGGGCACGCCTTGCAGGACCAGTCCGGGGACGGGCTGCTGCGTTTCCGCACGGGGCTGGTCGCGTTCGGGATCTGGGCCGAGCGCATCGGGGCGGCGGCGATCATGGTCGCGCCGCTTCTGGGCGCGGCCCTGCAAGTGCCCGTGGTCGGCCGCATGTTGCTGGTCGGGGCGGCGGCGGTGCTCGGCATCCCGGTGCTCGTGCATCTCGTCACCCTGCCTGTGGAGCTGGACGCGAGCTTCAACCGCGCCCTGCCCCTGCTCAAGACCGGAAAGTACATCCCGCCCGAGGATCAGGCGGCGGCCCGCCGGATCCTGACGGCCTGCGCCCTGACCTACCTGGCCCAGGCCCTGGCCAGCATGTTCAACATCCTGCGCTGGGTCCGCATTTTCAGGCGATGATTCCTTTCTGGACAATCCTGGGGATTCTCCCTACTAGTCGGGGCGTCTGAACAACCAACCAGCCTCTCCCAATCCATGGCACTCATAAGCGCAAGCAATCTTTCCCTGTCCTTTTCCGGTCCGCTCCTGCTCGACAACATCAGTCTGCAGATCCACGCGGGCGAACGCATCTGCCTGCTCGGCCGCAACGGCGAGGGCAAGTCCACGCTCATGCGCATCCTGTCCCAGGAGCTGGCTCCTGATTCCGGTGAAGTTGGCCTGAGCAAGGGCCTGACCACGGCTTCCCTGCCTCAGGAGGTGCCGGCCGACCTTTCGGGCACGGTCTATCAGGTCGTGGCCTCCGGCGCGGGCGAGGGCGGGCTTTGCCTGGCCGCCCTGCGCTACGAGGGCAACTCCGAGGTCAGCGTCGATCCCGCCCTTCTGGAGCGCGCCCATCGCATGCTCGACGAGCAGGCCGGCTGGAGCCTGACCCGCAAGATTGACACGGTCATCACCCACCTGGGGCTTGATCCGGACGTCCAGTTCAGCTCCCTGTCCGGCGGCGTGAAGCGCAAGACGCTCCTGGCCAGAGCCCTGGCCGGGGAGCCGGACGTGCTCTTTCTGGACGAGCCGACCAACCATCTGGACGTGGACTCCATCCGCTGGCTCGAAGAATTTTTGATCAAGCAGCCCCGAACACTGTTTTTCGTCACCCACGACCGCATGTTCCTGCGCCATGTCGCCAACCGCATCCTGGAGCTGGATCGGGGCGTGCTGGTGGACTGGGCCTGCGATTACGACACCTTCCTGCAACGCAAGCAAGACGTGCTGGCCACGGAGGAAACCCTGTGGCGCAAGTTCGACCAGAAGCTCAAGGAAGAGGAGATCTGGATCAGGAAGGGCATCAAGGCCCGCCGCACGCGCAACGAAGGTCGGGTGCGGGCGCTCAAGGCCTTGCGCGCGGAGCGCAGCCGACGCCGGGACCGCACGGGCACGGTGTCCATGCAGATCCAGGAGGCGAACACGTCCGGCAAGCTGGTGCTCGAAGTGACGAACATTTCCTACGCCTGGGGCGAGACCCCGGTCATCAGCGACTTTTCGGCCAACATCATGCGCGGCGACAAGGTCGGCATCGTCGGTCCCAACGGCGCGGGCAAGACCACGCTGTTGAAGCTGCTTCTTGGCGACCTGCAACCGCAGAGCGGCGTGGTACGGCAGGGCGTCAACCTGGAGATCGCCTATTCGGACCAGATGCGCGCGCTTCTCGACGAGACCAAGACCGCCCGCGAAATCGTCGGCGAGGGCGCGGACTATATCGACGTGAACGAGAACCGCCGCCACGTCATCGGCTACCTGAAGGATTTCCTCTTCACCCCGGAGCGGGCCCAGACCCCGGTGGGCCTTTTGTCGGGCGGGGAGCGGAACCGTCTGCTCCTGGCCAAGCTCTTCACCCGCCCCTGCAACGTGCTGGTCCTGGACGAACCGACCAACGACCTGGACCAGGAGACCCTCGAGCTTTTGGAAGAGCTGATCGGCGATTTTCCGGGCACCGTGCTGGTGGTCAGCCATGACCGCGAGTTCCTGAACAACACGGTCACCTCCTGCCTTGTTTTCGAAGGCCAGGGCCGGGTGGTGGAGTACGCCGGCGGCTACGACGACTGGCTTGCGCAGCGTCCCCGGCCCGCGGAGCCGGAGCCTGTCTCGCCCAAGGCGCCAAAACCCAGGGAGCGGAAAGCCCGCAAGCTGACCTACAAGGAAAACCTGGAGCTTGAAGGCCTGCCCGGACGCATCGAAGCCCTGGAGGCCGACATCGCCGCCCTGCACGAGCAGATGAACGATCCGGATTTCTACCTGGGCGGTCACACCGTGGTCGCTCAGGCCGCCTCCCGGCTGGAGGTTCTGGAGGCCGAACTGGACGCCCTCCTGACCCGCTGGGACGAGCTGGAAGAACTGCGCATGCTGTGCGAATCCGCGTAAAGGACATTCATGGACATCACCCTGACCACCCCGGCCCTGCTTTTTTCAACCATCTCGCTCATCCTCCTGGCCTACACCAACCGGTTTCTGGCCCTGGGCAGCAGAATCAGGACCCTGTATGACCGCTATCAGGACAGCCACGGCCCGTCCTTGCTGGCCCAGATCGAAAGCATGCGCGCGCGGGTCAACCTGATCCGGCTCATGCAGCTCTACGGAGTGGTCAGCCTTTTTCTGTGCGTGCTGTGCATGTTCTGCCTTTTTGCCGGGCTCGTGCTCGCGGGCAAGTTTCTCTTCGCATTGAGCCTTCTTTCGCTGATGGTCTCCCTGGGCCTGTCCACCCGCGAAATCCACATTTCCACACGGGCCCTCAATATCCAACTGGAGAGTCTGAGCCTCTCGCGGGAGGAAAAAGATGCACGCTGATTTTGGCGACTTGCGGGATTTCATCTGCCGGAAATGCGGCCTTTACGGAATGGTCGACGTCATCGGCATGGAGTTTGTCTACGACCAGTCCACGGGCGTTCTGTACGACGTCATCGACGACCCCGACGGACGGCGGCAGGGGGATCAGGTCGTGTGCGATTGCGGGTGTGAATTTTTCGACATGCAGGTGCATTCCAAGAGGGGCAAATGAACGAGATGCTGCGCGTAGAGTCGCCACGGGCCATGCAGGAACTGGGGCTTCGCTGGCGGGGCGGGGGGTTGCGCGTCGGACTGGTGCCGACCATGGGCTACTGGCACCAGGGACACCTGAGCCTGGTGCGCTGGGCACGTGAGCACTGCGACAAGCTGGTGGCCTCCATCTTCGTCAACCCGACCCAGTTCGGGCCGGGGGAAGATCTGGAAAACTACCCCTCGGACCTGGAGCGCGATTCCGCCCTGGCCGCCGAGTGCGGCGTGGACGCGCTTTTCACTCCGCACCGGGACGCGATGTACCTTCCGGAGCACGGCACCTGGGTCAATGTTCCGGAACTGACCAAAAATCTCTGCGGCCGTTCCCGCCCCGGACATTTTCAGGGCGTGGCCACGGTGGTCTGCAAACTTTTCAACCTGGTGCAGCCGACCTTCGCCGCCTTCGGCGAAAAAGACTGGCAGCAGTTGGCCGTCATTCGCAAGATGACCCGCGAGCTGGACATTCCGGTGCGCGTGGAGGGCCGGCCCATCGTGCGCGAGGCCGACGGTCTGGCCATGAGCTCGCGCAATGTTTATCTGACTCCCGAGGAACGTTTCGTGGCTCCGCACATCCAACGGGGACTGTGTCTGCTCGAAGACATGGTCCGGGGCGGGGAGCGGGACTGCGAAAGACTGCGGCAAGCGGTGCGCGACTACTATGCCGCGAGCATCCCGTCCGGAATCCTCGACTACCTGGAGCTGGTCGACCCCGAAACCATCGAGACCGTGGAGCGGGCAAGCTCCGACATTCTGGCCGCCGTGGCCCTGCGACTGGGCAAGGCACGGCTGATCGACAACAAACGCATCACCATTGAGAAATAAATGCCTTTACGTACTTTTCTGCAAGCCAAACTGCACCGGGCAACCATCACCGGGGCGGAGGTCGACTACGAGGGTTCCGTGGCCATCTGTCCGGACCTCATCCGCGCCGCGGGGTTTCACCTGAACGAGCGCGTCGACATCTACAACGTGGACAACGGGGAACGCCTTTCCACCTACGTCATCCTCGGCCAGAAGGGCGAGATCTGCCTGAACGGGGCGGCCGCGCACAAGGGCAGCCGTGGACAGAGGGTCATCATCGCCTCCTACGTGCAGTTGACTCCCGAGGAAATTCCCGGCCATCAGCCCACCGTGATCCTGGTCGGAGCCGACAACTCCATCACCTCCACCACCTAGACCCAAGCGGAGAACAGCATGAGGACCATCAGCGATTTCCTGCGTATGAAAAAGGACGGCGAGAAGATAGTCATGCTCACGGCCTACGACTATCCTTCGGCCAGGCTGGCCCAGGAGGCCGGCGTCGACGTCATTCTGGTGGGGGATTCGCTGGGAATGGTCGTGCTTGGCTACGACTCCACCGTGCCCGTGACCATGGCGGACATGGTTCACCACAGCCGCGCCGTCCGGCGCGGGGCCAAAGACACGTTCATGCTCACCGACATGCCCTTTCTGAGTTACCAGATCTCTCCGGCCCAGGCCATGGAGAACGCGGCCCGCCTGGTGCGGGAGGGCGGATGCGAAGGCGTCAAGGTCGAGGGCGGCGAGGAGATCTCCGCCCAGGTTCGGGCCCTGACCGGCGCGGGCATCCCGGTCTGCGCGCACATTGGTCTGACCCCGCAGTCGGCCACCGCCCTGAGCGGTTACAAGGTGCAGGGACGCACGGCGGAGGCGGCCAGGAAGCTCGTGCGCGACGCCCAGGCCCTGGAAGAGGCGGGCGCGTTCATGATCGTGCTGGAGTGCATCCCGGCCCAGGTGGCGGATCTGATCGGCAGGAAACTCTCCATTCCCACCATCGGCATCGGCGGCGGAGCGCAGTGCGACGGACAGGTGCTGGTCTTTCACGACACCCTTGGGCTCTTCGAGCGCTTCGTGCCCAAGTTCGTCAAGCAGTACGAAACCCTGGGTGCGAAGGCCCGGCAGGCCCTGGGCGAGTACGCGTCCGAAGTCCGTTCCGGCGCGTTTCCCGACGCGGCGCATTCCTTCTCCATGAACGAAGAGCAGTTGCAGAGGATTTACGGCCCCGACGGGGAGTGACGCCCGGCCCCTGTTCGGCCCCGTTTATTTTCGGTAAGGGATGCGTGCGACGCGTGATTGCGTCGCGAGGAGTCCTTCATGCCCAACATCATTCGCCCCAAGAGCAATCGGCGGCAGTGGCCGCGCCACGAAAAAACCTACCTCGTGCAGGTCGCCACGTCCCTGCGCAGCGGTTTCGTTCCGGCCACGGTGTTCAATTTCAGCCGAGGCGGCCTGTGCTTCACGCATCCCGAAATTCTGGAAAAAGGAGCCGGGGTCATGGTCCGCCTGCCGCAGGACCTTGTCGGTCTGGCCCGGGACGTGAAGGCCAGGGTCGCATGGTGCGTGCCGTCGGGCGCGGGAGGATTCGCAGTCGGCGTTCAGTACGAAACGCCGCTGCGCTGGACCAGATACTAAGGCCCTTGGGGCCTTTTTTCATTTTCGGGAGTTGTCGGGATTTGGGATGCGCAGCCTGGAGATGGCCGCGAGGCTGATGATGAAAATCGCCACCCCGAAAAGCACGAAGGACAGGGCGAAGCTGAACCGCTCCCCGCTCCAGGCCAGCAGGGCCGGAATGAGCCCCGCGCCGACGATGGACGTGCACATGACCGTCAGCGACACGGACAGGTCCCCCGTGGCCTTGGGGCAGACCATGGCCAGGACCGAGAAACCCACGGGAAAGAAGCAGACCACGAAGATGGGTTGCAGGGTCAGCATGCTCACGGTCCACCACAGCGGGCCGTATCCGGCCAGCACCGTGGATATGCCGGTGCCGAGCAGGCAGAGGGCCAGGGTGCGCCGATAGCCGATGCGTCCGATGATCCAGCCGGTGGCGGGCAGGAAAATCAGGGACACGGCCCGCGAAGCCCCGAGAATGATGTTGGCTGTTTCCCGGCTCACGCCTTTTTCCATGACCAGAAAGGCGGGCACCATGTTGTAGACGCCGACCTCCACGCCCACGGCCAGGGTGAAGAGAATGACGATGATCCAGAACGCGGGTCGGGTCACGATGGTCTTGATGTTGCCGAGCACGGGCGGCATGCCCGGACGCAGGGTGCGTGGGCCGCGCAGGGCGTACACCGCCGCCAGGAGCAGGCAGCTCGCGCCAAGCAGGCGAAACAGGGCCGAATATCCCGCTGTGCCCATGAACGCCTCGGCGATGAGCGGGGAGGCGATGAAGGCCAGGTTGGGGGCCAGTTCGTGCACGGAAAAGGCCTGCCCCCAGTGGGCGGGAGGCGTGATTTCGGTGATGGTCACCACGCCCGAAGGCATGTACAGGCCCGCGCTTGCGCCCATGATGGCGATCCAGACCGAAAATCCGATGAACGTGTCGCTTTCGGCGAGTCCCAGCAGGCCCAGGCCGATGCCGGCCACGGAGGCGACGATGGTCCCCTTGTGCCCCAACACCTTGGAGATGAATCCGGCGCAGAGCACGGAGAGGCTGTACCCTCCCGACAGAAAGACGAAGAGGTTGGCGCTGGCGGCGAGGCTGCGGCCGAGATGTTCGCTGATGGGCAGCAGCAGGGGGCCAAAGACGGTGCGGGCCAGGAAGTTGGCGAGAAAGACCGTGCTCAGGAGCGCCAGGGCCGGCAGAACGGGGGCGAAGGGTGCTGTATTTTTGTCTGGGTTCATCTCTTAACAACCGTGAGGAAACTCGGTATTTGGCCGATTGGCGTAAAGGGTCAAACCGATACGTCCATTGAATCGTGAAAGCAACATCAACCAGGAGGTATGTGTGCCGCGCTTTTTACTGGGGCTTGTCTTCGTCCTGACCAGCGTTTGGTGCGCACAGGCTTCGGATCTGAGCGACCGGATTCAGAAGCGATATGACTCATTGCAGTCTTTCAGGGCCTTTTTCCTGCAGAAGCTGACCAACGCCTCCAGCCGGGAGGTGCAGGAACGGCTGGGCAGCATCACGTTCAAGCGCCCCCGTTTCATCCGCTGGGAAACGACCAGTCCCGAGAACGAGCTGCTCATCATTGGGCAAAATACGGTCTGGGAATATTTTCCGGAAGAGGAAACCGTGTACCGCTATTCGGTGGAGCAGGTCTTGAGTTCCAAGACCATGATCCGTTTCCTGTCCGGGGAAGCAAATCTGAAGGATGACTTCATCGTCGAGGACCTGGGCGCGGACGGCGAGTTCAGGCACTTGAAGATCATTCCCATGGAGCCGGAACCCAATCTGGTCGAAGGGGAGCTGTGGGTGCGCCCCGGCCAGGACATGCTGGAAAAGATCAAACTGGTGGATTTTTTCGGAAACATCAACGAACTGGAACTGACCGGAATCGAGATCGACGTGACCGTGGAGGACAAGGACTTCATTTTGAATCCGCCCGAGGGCACGGATGTGATCGAAGGGATGGTCGGGGAGTAGTCGGTGGAGGATGGGAATTATGGGAAGCACGGGATTTGTGAACAGGTGAGCGCGTTGTCGCAAATCATGTATCCATGTTCCCTGATTCCCGTCCTTCAAACAGCCAGCAACCGCAGATAAAGATCGCCTTTCCACGGCCCCAGGCGTCTGCCCATGCCTTTGAGGCGGATGGGGCGGCCGACCACGAAATCCGGGGGCAGGGTCACGTCGATGGTGCGGGGTTCGGGATTGAAGCGGTGCCGGATCATGACCCGCAGGGTGGTGCCGGGGATGAGCTCGCGCGCCGGCATGCGCACGGTCTGGCGGTCGTCGAGCTGGCTCGCGGCCCAATCCTTCACGCTCTGGACCAGCCCTTTGCCGAGGTCGAGGCTGACGGCGCGTTCCCCCCATTTGAGATCCAGCTTTTTTGTCGTCACCTCGCGGCGGCGCTCCGGTTCCGGGCTCGCGCCTTCCGGCTCGACTCCGCGCTTGAGCTTGCTGAAGATGTCTTCGAAGACCTGCTTGGCAAAGGGGTCGTTCAGGATGTCCCGCAGCACCTCTTCCTGCTTGGCGGAAAAGCCGCCGGCGGGCTTGCCGCCGCGCTTGGCCCTCGCTTCTTCCTCCTGGCGGATGGTTTCGGCGTTATAGCACTGCTTGCCTGAAGGAGAGGACTCGCGATTTTTTTTGAGCAGCACGTAGGCTTCGTTCAGACGGCTGAAACGCTGCGCGGCGCGGGCATCGCCCGGATTCAAGTCAGGGTGGTACTTGAAGGCCAGTTTGCGGTAGCCGGCCTTTATCTCGTCGAGGGAAGCTCCGGGCGAAACTTCCAGCAGGGAATAGCATTCGGACAGGCGCATCAGATTTTATCCGTCAGATCCGCGATGCGCAGGGCGTTGGCTTCATCGTCGCGACCGGTCTTGGTCAGGCCGTTATCCACCAGATATCCGATGCCCACGCGCGCGAATTCGGAGTGGCCGCATTCGGGGCGGATGCCGGGACAGTATTCCTGGGCCAGTTCCCAGCTCACCGCGTCGGCCAGGTTGCCCCGGAAAAAGGGCCAGGCGCGGCACACGTCCGGCTTGGCCGGGTGCACGGTGCAGGCGGTCTCGGCATCGAAGAAGACGCAGTAGCCGTTTTCGCCGCAGCGCAGGACCAGTTTTTTGCCCTGGGCTTCGGTGTGGCGGGCGCAGAACTCCTCCACGGTCAGGCCCAGGAAATCGGCCAGGCGTTCGCGCTCCGGGACGGAGACGACGATGCCTCCCCGCCCTTGGCAGCAGTGGCCGCACATGCGGCAGTCAAATACGGTTTCGGTCATGTTCACCTCGTGCTTGGGCCCGACTTGAACCACAAGGCAGGGGGTTTGGCAAGGGGGCTCCGGGGCCGGGCCTCAAGGCCGGGCTTCCCCTGCAAACCCTTGACCTTCCGCCCGGCCAGGCGCTAGCACTTCGCATTCCACCATTATCAAAGGACTGCCTATGAATACCCGCATGAACACGAGCCAGGCCCGCTACGTCTGGGACATGAACGACGTCTTCACCCTGGGGGAGCTCGCCCACCGGCGTCGGTTGGACATGCATCCCGAAGGGATCGTCACCTATATAGTGGACCGCAACATCAATTATACCAACGTCTGCGTGTCGGGCTGCAAATTCTGCGCGTTTTTCAAGGGGCCGGGCGAGGAGGGCGGATACGTCCTGCCCACGGAGGAGATCCTGTCCAAGGTGCGCGAAACCGTGGAACTGGGCGGGTACCAGATTCTCCTGCAGGGCGGGATGAACCCGGATCTGCCCCTGGCCTACTACACCGAATTGCTGGCCACGCTCAAAAGCCATTTTCCGAAAGTGGCCGTGCATGGCTTTTCACCTTCGGAAATCTGGTATTTGAGTGAAAAGCAAGGCCTGCCCGTGGCCGGGATCCTGGGCGAATTGCGCCGGGCGGGCCTGGATTCCGTGCCCGGCGGCGGGGCCGAGATCCTCAACGACGAGGTCAGAAGCCGCGTCTCTCCGCGCAAGTGCACGGCGGATCAGTGGATATCGGTCATGGAAACCGCGCACGGCCTGGGCATGCGCACCACGGCGACCATGATGTTCGGCCAGGGCGAGACCTTCGTGCAGCGCATGGAGCACCTGGAGCGACTGCGTGATCTTCAGGATCGAACCGGGGGCTTCACGGCCTTCATCCCCTGGACGTTCCAGCCTCGCAACACGCGCATGGAGATGCGCGAAACCTCGTCCCACGAGTATCTGAAATTTCTGGCCCTGTGCCGCCTGTATCTGGACAACATCGACAATATCCAGGCCTCCTGGGTCACCCAGGGGCCCATGATCGGGCAATTGGCGCTGATGTGGGGCGCCAATGATTTCGGGTCGACCATGATTGAAGAAAATGTGGTCGCGGCCACGGGCGTGCATTTCCTGCTGCCGGAATCCCGGCTGCGCGCGCTGGTCGAACGCGCAGGGTTCACGCCCAGGCGCAGGAACATGGACTACACCTTGCGCGAGGAGGACCTGTGAGTTTCGCCACTCTCGAACAAATGCCCCTGGATGAGACCACGAACCGCATCGCCCGTCTGCGCGGGCACATGGCCGAACTCTGCCCCGAGGCCTCGGGCATGCTGGTTTTCTCACGCCTGGCCATCTACCACCTGAGCGGCGCCTGGGCCAGCGGGGTGTTCTGGGTGCCCGTCTGCGGAGAACCCGTGCTGCTGTGCCGCAAAGGGATTGAGCGCGCGCGCCTTGATTCTCCCCTTGAACGCATCGTGGAGTTCAAGTCCTATTCGCAGTTGCCCGGCCTGCTGCGTGAAGCCGAGGCGCCTTTGGGGGCCACGGTCGCGGTGGAGATGACGGGCCTTTCCTGGTCCATGGGCGAACTCTTGCGCTCCAAGCTTCCCGGCGTCGACCTGGTGCCCGGCGATACGGCCCTGGCCTGGACCCGCGCCGTGAAGACCGAGTGGGAACTGGCCAAGCTGCGTCTGGCCGGAATGCGCCACGACCAGGCCCTGAACGACACCCTGCCCGGGCTGATACATCCCGGCATGACCGAGCGTGAGATCGCCCTGGCCGTGTGGGACGCTTTCTACAGGCACGGCCACCAGGGCATGATGCGCATGCAGAACGCGGGCGAGGAGATTTTTCTGGGCCATGTCTCGGCCGGGGATTCGGCCAATTATCCGACCGTCTTCAATGGCCCCCTGGGTTTGCGCGGGGCCCATCCCGTATTGCCCTTTCTGGGCTACGCCGGGAAGGTCTGGCAGCGCGGCGAGCCCCTGGCCCTGGACTGCGGATTCTGCCTGGAAGGCTACCACACGGACAAGACCCAGATCTACTGGGCCGATGAGGCCGCCATCCCCGAAGAGGCGGACCGCGCCCACGACTTCTGCATGCAGATCCAGGAACACCTGGCCTCGCGCCTGGTTCCCGGAGCGATCCCGGCGGAGCTGTACCGTGGCTGCATCAAGATCGTGCTGGCCAACGACATGGGCGAGGGCTTCATGGGCCTGGGCCGCAACAAGGTCGGATTTTTGGGGCACGGCATCGGCCTGGCCATCGACGAGTGGCCGGTCATCGCCCCCACCTTCGACCGCCCGTTGCAGGAGAACATGGTTCTGGCCCTGGAGCCCAAGATCGGCATCGCGGGCCTGGGCATGGTCGGCGTGGAAAACACCTTCGTGGTCACTCCCAAAGGCGGCAGGTGCCTGACCGGCAAGCGGTTCGGCCCGACTTTTCCCGCCTAGCGCCTGTGGCGGATGTTTTCATGATGTGCTAGAGATTCCGACACGGCATTTTCGAAATAATCATCACGAGGATTCATGACCCCAAAACGCAAGCTCTGGCTCATCGACGCCGGTTATCTTTTCAATGCCCGCCACAGCGTGCGCAGCGGCTATGAATTCAGCTACCTGCGCCTGCGGAACTATCTGGAGCAGGACGGATTCATCTGGCGGGCCTACTATCTCAATTCCACCCCCAACCCACCCTCTGACGGGCAGGACAATTTTCACCGCTGGCTGCGCAGCGGGCCGCCCTTCGGGCCCAAGATCATCACCAAGTTCTACGCGCTCAAGCAGCAACGCGCGGACAAGGCCTATTGCGAGGAGTGCGGCCAGAAGGTATCCTTGCGCTGCCAGAACCAGAACGGAGATTTCACGCACCGGGTCTTCAACGAGATCCAGAAGGGCGTGGACGTGGCCATCGCCACCTTGTCGCTCATTCACCAGCGCAACTACGACACCCTGATGCTGTCCTCCGGCGATTCGGATCTGCTCGACGCCGTGGAGCACCTCTCGGAGCAGGGCAAGAGCATCGAGCTTGTGGTTTTCCGGGACGGCGTGTCCTCGGAGTTGCAGTGCCGGGCCGACCGCATTTACTGGATCAACGATTTCGCGTCCGAAGTGGACAATTCCTTCCGCGATGCGGCAGGAGAGGGTGACAACCCCTGAGGGCCGAGGCCCGGGGACGGAGGATTCCATGAACCAGTCAGCTTCCCAGTATTCCCTGGGTGAAGAGATCGCCAACAGCATCACTCACGCCGTCGCCGCCGGGATGTCCATCGCCGCCCTGGTGGTGCTCATCGCCCGGGCCGTGTCCCTGGGCGACGCCTGGCACGTGGTCAGTTTTTCCATCTTCGGCTCCACGCTCATCCTGCTCTATCTGGCCTCAACGCTGTACCACTCCATACCGTTGCCCAAGGCCAAGCGCATCTTGAAAACCCTGGACCACAGCGCCATTTTCCTGCTCATCGCCGGCACCTACACGCCGTTCATGCTGGTCAACCTGCGCGAGACAGTGGGCTGGGCGGTGTTCGGGGTGGTCTGGCTGCTGGCCGTGGCCGGAGTCGTGCTCAAGTGCTGCTTCGTGTACCGTTTCAAACGCCTGTCACTGACCATTTATCTCGGCATGGGCTGGCTGTGCGTGCTCATCGGACGCGACATGTACGCCAGCCTGTCCGGCGCGAGCCTCCTCTTCCTGGCCCTGGGCGGGCTTGCCTACACCCTGGGGGTCGTTTTCTACGTCTGGAAACGCCTGCCTTACAATCACGCCATCTGGCATCTTTTCGTCATCGCGGGCAGCACCATGCACTTCTTCTCGGTGCTGCACACCCTGCCCTCGTAGCCCGTGTCCGACTGGTTCGTGTACGTGCTGCGCTGCGGCGACGGAAGCCTCTACACCGGCATCACCACAAACGTGCCCCGGCGTCTGGCCGAACACGCCTCGGGCGGTCCCAGGGCGGCCAAGTACCTGCGTGGCCGTGGGCCGCTGGAGCTTGCCTTTTCGGTTTTGGTGGGCGGCAAGTCAGCGGCCTTGTCCATGGAAAGGTGGATCAAGAGCCTGCCGAGGCGGCGCAAGGAACTGTTCATCACCGGATCGCTCTCGTGGCCGGGGCGGGGCTGAGCTGCCGGCTCATCGGCCCCCCCCGCCGTCTGTCAGCCGAACATCAGCCATTGCGGCCTGAAAATCAGCAGCATGCCGATCAGGAGCATGAGCAGGCCTCCCGCCAGTCTCGCGATGCGTACGTATTTGGTGGTCATCCCGGTGATCTCGAACGTGAGCATGGCCGCCACGAAGACGAACATGTCGTCGAGCATGAAAAACAGGATGTAGAGCAGTATGTAGGAATAGTACTGCCAGGAGGGCAGGTGGCTCAGGGACAGGACCTGGGTGTAGATTGCCGGGAACCCTGCCGAGCAGACGATCTCGATGAGGTTGACCATGAAGGCCAGGACGATGATCCCGCACAGGGAAAGGAGCATGCTGTTCCGGCCGATGATGTTTTTGAGTTTCTCGCGGAATGCCTGCCGCTTCTCGTTGCCTGCCAGCGTGCATTCCAGAGATCTGGTCGTCACGGCGTCCCGAATGCTGTAGGCGCCGCTCAAAAGGGCCAGGATTCCGATGCCTATCCTTATCCAGAGCACAAGCCCGAAGAGCAGGATCAGGTTCAGCCAGGCGGCCATGAACAGGAAGTAGACGAAAGCCGACGCGGCGATGAAGGCCATGCCCAGAATCCACATCCTCTTCCTGTCCTTCATGC
>JBFWJY010000037.1:0-30435 GCA_050252955.1 Desulfomicrobium sp. | reverse complement strand
TCCTTGGGCGGACGGGCCGCGTTTCTGATGGGAAAGACGTAGGGGTACACGGACTTGTTTTCCGGCAGGGTGGAGCAGACCCGCTTCAGATAGGTCACGAATTTCTTGTCGTGCACGGCCGTTATGTACTGCTCCGAGAAATGACGCGGCTCGCGGAGCGTGAACAGCTCGGTTTTCGTTATCTCCCTGAGGATGGAATCGATGCGCACCGGCGCTTCCACATAGCCGCGTTCGCGGACGTGGTGGATGCGGTGATTGTGGTTGCAGACCAGCGCGATCTTTCGATCGGCGCTGATGACCGGCTTGCTCGCGGAGACCGTCTCCCTCCGGTAGCGTGGAGCGCGCAGGGCAAGGGGGCTGGGTGGGATAGAGTCCAGGACCATGCGTACATATTGGGGCGAGCATTTCTCCTTGTATTTCCTTTCCAGAATGGCGCGGATGATGTTGCGGGCCCGTGGCCTGGAAAGCTGGAACGGCTTGTCCAGAGGGTCGGCCACCAGATAGGGGGCGCAGTCGTCTTCGGCGGAAAGCGGGGTTTCGTAGGCCGTGTCCACGATGGGGCGCGCCCCGTAGCGTTCGTAAAAACGAAGCCGGGCCTTGTTTTCCCGCATCAGGGTTTCGTCACGGCACAACAGGGGGTCGTCGGGCAGGCATTCGAAAAAAAGAGCCGTGTCGCCCAGGGCCCGGGCTTCTTCCCGCACCCTCTCGTACAGGGCCGAACCCACTCCGCCCCCGCCATGGCTTAAGCTGACCGAAAGAAAATCCAGGTAGCAGAAGCGCAGGTCGGAGAAATGGCAGAGCAGGGCAAAGCCCTGCACGATCCGGCGTTGCCCTTCGGCCACGAAGAGAATGGTCCGATAGCCCTTGGCCAGCGGATTCTTGAGCGTGGCGGGCAGATCGGCCACCTCTTCCGGGGCGATGAGCGGAAAGCGTTCGGCCAGAATGGCCTGGACCTGCTCCACGCACTGGCTGTCGACAGGAACCGTCGTGTCGTAGATGGGGCGGATGCGGAACATGATTTTTTGTCCTGCCGATTGTCGTGAAGCCGATTCAGACCGTCCGCACCAGCCCAGCCTCTGCCGCCTTGGCCAGCGCCAGGGAACAGATGGCCATGTCCTGCAGGGCCATGCCCGAGCTGTCGTACACGGTGATCTGTTGCGGGGATGTGCGTCCGGGCGCGCCGTTCAACACCGCGCCGATGGCGGTGACGTCTTGCGCGTCAACCAGCCCGGCCTTGTGCGCCGCCTCGTATTCGCCGATGCCAAGCGACTGCCGGACCACGTCGGCGAACAGGGTTGCCCTGGTCACGAGGGCCGGGTCGAGTTCCTGCTTGCCCGGCGCGTCCGCGCCCATGGCCGAGAGATGCGTTCCCGGACGCACCAGGGACGCCTCGAAGAGGGCCTCGCGCGCGGCCGTGACCGTGACGATGATGTCGGCGGCCTGCACAGCTTCCCGGCTGTCCGCGAAACGGGCCTCAAGCCCCAGTTCGTCCTTGATGCGTCGGGCGAACGCCTCTCCGGCCTTGGGGGAGCGGTTGGCGACCAGCACTGTCTCGATGGGCCGGACCTCGCGCACGGCCAGCAGTTCGAACCAGGCCTGATGCCCTGCGCCGAACAGGGCCAGAGTCCGGCTGTCCCGGCGCGACAGATGCCGCACGGCCACGGCGTCCGAGGCCGCCGTGCGCAGACAGGTCAGGTGGGAGGCCGCGACCAGGGCCAGGGGATAACCCGTGTCCGGATCGAGCAGCAGGGTGGTCGAGGCGTGGGCGGGCAGTCCATGCCCGCGGTTTTGCGGCCAGTAGCTGCCGACTTTGAGCCCCACGGTCCGGCTGGTCCGGATCAGTCCGCTCTTGATGCTGAAAGACGTTCCGGCATCGGGGCCGTGGCCCTGGGCCACGGGGAAGACCTCGGCCTCGTCCCTGCCGTATTCGCGAAACATCCTTTCAATGACCTCGATGGCCTCGGCCATGGACACGACGCTGGATGCGACATCCTCACTCACAAACTGCATGGCGATACTCCCTGGTGCTGTTTTACCATCCGGTGAAACGCGGCCAGACGGCGGTCACGTCGCTGCCGCCGGCGCCGATGACGTGATAGCGGTCGTGTTGCGCGGCCGTGGCGCAGGCATGGCTGGGCAGAATGCGCAGCCGCGTGCCGATGGGAAACTCCTGATCGGAGCGGGGGGCTCCGGGCCGCGCCGCCACGATACCGTGCTCCTGGTTGACGATGGTCACGATAAGATCGTTCATGGGACGCCCCGCCAGATCGCAGACCAGACCGTAGCCCTGGTCCACGTCCTGGGACGCCGTACCCCGGTCGCTGGACAGGGCGGTCCAGCCCGCGTCGACGATGGTCCAGCCTTTTTCGCGCTGATGGCCGATGACCGTGGTCAGCACCGACAGCGCGATGTCGTCCTGCGTGCAGACGCCGATACCCGCCTGCACCAGGTCGAAGAAGACAAAGACCCCTGCGCGGACCTCCGTCACGCCCGCGTAGCTTTGCGCCGAAAAGGCGGTGGGCGTGGAGCCCACGCTGACCACGGGGCAGGACCAGCCCTTGGCGCGCAGCGTTTCGGCGGCCATGACGGCGGCTGCGCGTTCCTGCTCGGCCGCGGCCGCCAGCGCCTCGCTTCCACGGGCCTCGTAGCTTTCGCCCGCGTGGGTCAGCACGCCTTCAAGCCTGGCCCGTGGGGCCAGCGTCTGCGCAATGGCCGCCAGCAGCGTGGCGTCCTGCGGTTTAACGCCGGAGCGGTGCCCGTCGCAGTCCAGTTCGATGAGCACGGGAATGGGGTCTTTCGGGTCCGAGGCCTTGGCCACGGCCTCGGCCTGTTCCACGCTGTCGAGCAGGATGGTCAGGGCGGTGCCGCCTGCGCGAAGCTGTTGCACCCGCGCCAGCTTGTCCGGAGAGATGCCTACGGCGTAGGTGATGTCTTTCACGCCATGGGCAGCCAGATCCTCCGCTTCGCGCAGGGTGGAGACTGTGGCCGGGCCAAGGGGCGTGGTCATCAGCCGCCGCGAAACTTCCCATGACTTGGCGGTCTTGAGGTGCGGACGGAAGGCGACGCCCGCGTCCTGCAAACGGCTGCGCAGGCGGGAGATGTTGCGCTCCATGCGCGCCTGATCGAGGAGCAGGCACGGAGTGTCCAGATTCTCCAAAGGATGGGGAAGGGCGGAAGTCGCTGAAAAAAAATCGGTCATGCGGGATTGCTCCATGGAAAGTGTCGGCATGCGCGTCTGATTCACGAACCCGGGCTTCCGGCGACGCGAAGGCCCACGCTTCCCTTTTGTTCAATTCGCGCCCATGTCAACTCCGAATCTACACCAAGCCCGCCCGAAGCGAAAGGTGCTGTGGACAAGGCAGGGTTTTTGGGCTGACGCTTGATCAAAACAATGAGGACTGGTTGGGCACTGCGCCGCGCCGATCTTGCGTTTCGCTGGGGATTCGATTAGGCCGCCCCGGCAAAGCTTTTCTTTATTGTGATATTGAGTTAACGATCAAGCGTGCAGTTTTTTCAAATCGCGGCCAGAGGCCGCAGTTTGCCCGCCTTCCCTTGAGCGCGGAGAGTGTCCGGGATTTCCGCTGTGGTTTTGATCACCTGGAGCAACCTCAACAGTCCGGAGAAAACGATGAAGAGCATCCCCATTCGCATGAAATTGATCGGCGGCTTCCTGGCTCTGCTGATCCTGGTCTGCGCAGGTCTTGGTTTTATCGCTTACGACCGGGCAAAAAGAGCCTCTTTAAGCCAGGTGCAGGAGAACATCCAGCTCATGGCCCAGGATGGGGCCAGACTGGTCCGGAGCCGGCTCGATTTTTACCTCATGGGTCTGGAGGGGATCGCCAATCGGGACGTGATCCGCTCCATGAACTGGGACCGCCAGCTGCTCACCCTCGAACGCGAAACCGAACGGATGAAGTATCTGGGCATGGGCGTCATCGACGCGGACGGTCAGGCCCGGTACCCCGATGGCTCCACCGCCGATCTGAAAGACCGGGAGTACTTCAAGGACGCCATGGCCGGAAAGTCCGTGCTCTCCAATGTCATCATCAGCCGGGTCACCAATTCGCCGGTCATCATCCTGGCCACGCCCATCAGGGGCTTCGCCGGAGACGTCAAAGCCGTGCTGCTGGCCCGCCTCGACGCCACCATGCTCAGCGAGATCACCGACAACATCAAATACGGGGATACCGGATACTCCTACATAATCGACAACAAGGGCGTGCTCATCGCCCACGGTAACCGGCAGTTCGTGCTCGATCAGCGAAATTTCGTCGAGGAAGGCAAGAAGGATCCTCAATATGCGTCTCTGGGGGCCATGTTTCAGCGCATGATGAAGGGCGAGATCGGTTTTGACCAGTACCCGTTCATGGGCTCCGACCGATTCTTCGGATTCGCGCCCGTCGAGAACACCGGCTGGTCCATCGCCGTGGGCGCCATGCAGGACGATGTGCTGGCCGAGGTGTACAGGATGGGCTGGATGATCGGTTTGGCTTCCATGGCCTTTTTCGCCGTGGGCATCGCCATCGCGCTTTTGATCAGCCGGGCCATCCTGCTGCCGGTGAGAAACTGCGTGGATCTGCTCAGGGATATTTCCGAGGGCGAAGGCGATCTGACCAAGCGCCTCCCGGTGGAAAGCACGGACGAAATCGGTCAATTGGCGCAATACTTCAATACATTTGTTGAAAAATTGCAGCGCATCATCGCCGAAATCAGCGGCAATGCCCAGACCGTGGCCTCTTCCGCCACAGAGCTTTCCGCGGTGAGCAAGCAGACCACGCAGAGTGCGCAGTCCCTTTCGTCCAAGACCTCCACCGTGGCCGCCGCCGCGGAGGAGATGAGCGCCAACATCACCTCCGTCGCGGCCGGAATGGAGCAGGCCACGACGAATCTGGCCTCGGTGTCCGCCGCCACCGAGGAAATGACCTCCACCATCGGCGAGATTGCCGGAAACACCGAGCGCGCTCGCGGAACCACCGACAGCGCCGCGCGACAGGTCGACAATTTCGCGGGCGTGCTGCGCGAACTGGGCGTTTCGGCCCAGGAGATCGGAAAGGTCACGGACACGATTTCCGCCATCTCCTCGCAGACCAACCTGCTGGCCCTCAACGCCACCATCGAGGCGGCCAGGGCCGGAGAGGCTGGACGCGGCTTCGCCGTCGTGGCCAACGAAATCAAGGAACTGGCCCTGAAGACCGCCGAAGCCACCAACGATATTCGGACCAAGATCAACGGCATCCAGAGCGCCACGGGCAGCGCAGTGGGCGACATCGGCCAGATCGTGAAGGTCATCGGCGACGTGAACGAGATCGTGACCACCATCGCCGCGGCCATCGAGGAACAGTCCGCCGTGACGCGCGAAGTGGCCACCAATATCGGACAGGCCACGACCGGGGTGCAGGACGCTTCGATGCGCTCATCGGAGATGTCCGGCGTGTCCAGGGACATCGCCCAGGACATCACGGCCGTCGACGCCATCACCGGCGATATCCGTTCCGGAGGCGCTCAGGTCCAGACCAGCGCGGAGGAGCTTTCCAAACTCGCCGAGCAGCTCAAGGGGCTGGTCGGACAGTTCAGGATCTAGCACAAAGGCCCGGAAATCCGGGCCTTGATTTTTTCCGCTGGATGGAGGCGCGACCTCATGGCTGCCGCGGAGCCAGGCAGACCCTGTCTCGACCGTTCTCCTTGGCTTCGTACAGGGCCTGGTCCGCAAGGCCCAGGAGAGTGTCCAGGGTCGAGCATCGGGCGTGGATTTCAGCCACGCCGAAGCTCGCGGTCAGGGAAAGCCTTTCGTCTCCATATTTCAGATCAAGGCCGGCCAATCCGGCCCGAAGCTCCTCGGCCACCGTGGCGGCTCCGTTCTGGTCGGTTCCCGGCAGCAGAATCACGAATTCCTCCCCCCCATAGCGGCAGAACATGTCCGGCTCGCGCAGGCGCGAGGCGATGTGCCGCGCCGAGGACGACAAAATCAGATCCCCGGCCGCATGGCCGTGCGTGTCGTTTACGTTCTTGAAGTGGTCCAGGTCGATCATGATGCAGGAGAGGTGTCCTCCGTAGCGGCACACGCGGGCGAACTCGCGGCCGGCGGATTCCATGAAGGCGCGCCTGTTGAGCGCGCCGGTGAGCATGTCCGTGGACGCGGCCAGGGCCAGCTCCCGGCTTTGGCGGTTGAGCCGGACCTGGCTGCGCACCAGCAGAGTGCTCAGCCCCGCAACGACCAGTATCAGGACGATGGATGCGCCGCCGTAAACCATGGCGTGCTTTTTCCATGGCTCCAAAATCATCTCGCGGGGAAAACTGGCGAAGGCCAGCAGTGGATAGCCGCTGATCCGGGTGTCGCCGACCACCAGTTCCTTGTGATCAGCGGTCGACACGCTGGTGAATGTGGTGCTCTGCATGTCGCGCAGGACGCTGTTCCTGATTTCGGGCACGGTCCGCCCGACATGCTGCTCCTGGTCGGGGGCGTGGAGGAAGATCCGTCCCTCCAGGTCGGTCACCATGAGGTGGGTGCCCAGGGGCATGTCCACGCGGTCGAATATTTCCAGCAGCGGCAGCAGGGCGACGACGGCGCCGACGATATGCGTGAGTTCTCCCTGTCTGTCGCGCATTCCCAGGCTGACGCCGAAGATCCAGATCCCCTGCCTCACCCTGCTGTGCATTGGCGCGCCGATGAACGCTCCACGGTTTTTCTCCCGGTGCGCCAGGACATAGTCCCGGTCGGAAATGTCGGGCGCGACGCCCGGCCCTGTCCAGCTTATGACCTGGCCTTGGGCATCGGTGATGAACATGGTCTGGATGTGCGATTTTTTGCGCTGAATGGTGGCAAGGGCTTCGCGCAGTTGATCGTTTTGTTCCGCTGGAGGCAGGTTTTGCATCAGTGCCAGCAGCCGCGCCATCTCGTTTAAGCTGTTCTCGATGTCGACGAGCACCATGCCCATCTGCCCGGCCACAAGGCTTGATATGAATCGGGCGTTCTGGCGTGCCGCATCCAGGGTGGAGCGGTAGGAGGAGCAGGCCATGCTCACAACCAGGGCAAGCGTGGCCAGGGTCAGCCCGCTGGCCACGAGCACCACCAGCGCGGTATGGCCCTTGGCTTTTTGCTCGTCGCGCAGGCTGTTCATGGGATCTGTTCCTGGATTTTTGTGTTCATTGCCGGATTTGAGATTGCGCTCATGATCGCCTGGTAGAGTCTGTTCCGGTCGTTTGCGGGATGACGTCCGGAGGGCTTGCGCGATACGCGATCAGCAAATCCGGACGTCTTTCACGCGCATCAGATTTTGAATCGTCCGACCAGCTCCCGCAGGTGTTCGGCCAGGTTTGAGAGCTCCGTGGCGCTTTCCTGAACGGTTTGACTGCTGGTGGTCATCTCCACGGAAGCGTTGCGGACTTTCTGGATCTCGGAGCTGATTTCACGGGTCATGGTGGAACTGGTGCCGACATTCACATTGATTTCGCCGATGCCGGCGGAAGCCTGACCGACATTTTCAGCGATGTCGCGTGTGGTCACGGATTGCTCCTCCACGGACGCGGCGATGGTGGTCACGATTTCATTCATCTGGGCGATCACCGTGGTGATATCGGCAATCTCGGTCACGGTCTCCGATGTCACGCCCTGAATTCTGGAGATGCTCTCTCGGATATTCTCGGTGGCGTTCGTGGTTTGTTGCGCCAGTTCCTTGATCTCGTTGGCCACGACGGCGAAGCCGCGTCCAGCCTCTCCGGCCCTGGCCGCCTCGATGGTGGCGTTGAGGGCCAGCAGGTTGGTCTGCGACGAGATGGCGGTGATGGTCGAAGTGACGGTGCTGATTTCCTGCGCTGCCGCGCCAAGCCTGTCGACCTTCTCGGAAGTGCCTCTGGCCTTTGTCACTGCGTGATCGGTGGTGTTTTTCGCCCGTTCCGCGTTCTGAGCGATTTCGTGGATGGTTGCCGACATTTCCTCAGCGGCCGTGGCGACAGTGCCCATGTTCATGGCTGCCTGTTCCATGGCCGCGGAGATGGAATTCATGTTGGCGCTCACTTCTTCGGAAGACGCGTTGACCAGGTCAGCCATGTTCGCGGTGTCCGAGGATCCGTGGGTCATTTGGGATGAAATGGCTGAAAGTTCCGAGGAGGACGAGGCCAGCGCCTGGGTCGCGGCCACGATTTCGCCGAGCATTTCCTTGCTTCGGGTGACCATGGTGTTCATGGCGTCGGACAGGTTGCCGATCGCGTCTCGCGGAGTGTAGGTGAAGAACACCGTATAGTCGCCATCGGCCACCTTGAGGCTTTGCTCGGCCAGATGGTTCAGAGGGGCGGTGATGGATCTCATGACAAGGCCTATTCCACCGAGAGTCAGCGCCGAAAAGAAAAGGACTCCTACGACGGAAACGGTGCGGGCGTACGCGCTTTCCTGTTCGAACATCAGCTTCGAACCCGCCGCCATTTCTTCGATCATGGGTTCCGTCGCCTGCACGATTTCGCGGAAGCGGTCCTGATTTTTCATGACCTCTTCATTCGCTTCGACGTATTTCGCGAATGATTTCGCGTAACCGTCCAATAATTCAACCATTTTTGACTTCTGAGCTTCTTCGAAGTTCTCTGAACGTGAAATTTCGGAGAGCATTGTATGCATGTCTTTTTGAAACGATTCCAGATACTTGACATCTCCGCGCAGCATGAAATCCTTTTCGCGGCGACGCAGCATGAGCATCTGCGCCAGGAGGGAGTCGTCGTTCTGCGCACCGATCATTTCCTCCACGGCGTGAACGCTTTCACGCAACTCACCCGTGTATCCGTCATTTTCACTCAAGCCTTGCTGTTTCATGTTTTCAACCACAATGAAAAAGGCTTCCTGATACTGCTTGATGAGGTCCTTTGTGGTCATCACCTTGTCACGCAAGGTGGGATTTTCTTCGAGTATTTCCAATCTGTCTTGAATTTTTTCTACCGCGTTCCTGACCATGTCCGGATATTTGAGATCCTTGCGCGCAAGGAAATCCTTCTCGGAGCGTCTGGCCGTCAGCATGTCGATTTCGACATACATGGTGTTTTCATGAAGTTGCGTCGCGTCATTTTTAAGCATGTTACCGTACTCGTTGACGGCAAAAACACACAGGAAACCGAAAATCGCGATTCCTGCAATAAGAAACAGTTTGGTTTTTAAAGTCATTGCGTGCTCCACACGGGATTTTTTTAGAACTTTGCTGCCATGTAACGTGAAAAGTGCTTCTGCGCAATCTTTCTTGAGATTGTGACTGGGAACATGCTTGAAATTGGAGCGGGGTATGCAAGAAAGGGGCGGAGCGGTTTTCACCGCTCCGCGTTTCGGCTGGAATCAGATGGTTATCCTGGCGCCGAGCAGGGCGGCGAATTTCGCGATCCAGTCCGGATGCGCCGGCCAGGCCGGGGCGGTGACCAGGTTGCCGTCCACGTGGGCCTTGTCGAGGGCGATGTCCGCGTACTTGCCGCCGGCGCAGATCACATCCGGTCCGCAGGCGGGATAGGCCGAGCTGGTCTTGCCCTTGAGCACTCCGGCCGTGACCAGGACGAGCGGTCCGTGGCAGATGGCCGCGATGGGTTTGCCCGCCGCGTCGAACTCGCGCACGATCTCAAGAACCCGCGGATTGAGCCTGATGTACTCCGGGGCGCGACCGCCGGGCACGACCAGTCCGACATAGTCCGAGGTGTCCACGGCGGCGAAATCCTTGTTCAGCGTGAAGTTGTGGCCGCGTTTTTCGCTGTAGGTCTGGTCGCCCTCGAAATCATGGATGGAGGTGCGCACGAATTCCCCGGCCTTCTTGTCCGGGCAGACCGCCTCCACCGCATAGCCAAGCATGGTCAGAGCCTGAAACGGGACCATGACCTCGTAATCTTCGACATAATCGCCGACCAGCATCAGTATTTTCTTGGACATGACTCCTCCTTGAATGTGTTCGGGCGCGCGTCAAACGATCCGGCTTGCCGCGCCTGCCTTCGAGAATACCGGAAAACGCTTAAGCACAAAGAGGACGATTGTCCATCCGGCTCATGGAATCGTAACAGTTCCGCGTCGCAAGGAAACGCCTTGCCCTCGACGTTCAGTTCCCCGCCTTGGCGGCCAGCAGACTCAGCATTTCCGCCGGGTCCGGGGACACGACGATGGCCTCGTCGTAGGGCTGCTTCATGAACCCTTCCTGTCCGGCCTTTTCGAGCATCCGCTTCAATGGACCGTAAAAGCCGTTCACATCCAGAAGGCCGCAGGGCTTGCGGTGGAATCCCAGTTGCCGCAGGGTGTAGACCTCGAAGAATTCGTCGTAGGTGCCGATGCCGCCCGGCAAGACGACAAAAGCGTCGGACAGGGCGATCATCATGGTCTTGCGCTCGTGCATGGTTGCCGTGACATGGAGCCGGGTCAGTCCCTTGTGGAACTCCTCCTTGTCCTTGAGGGCCTGCACGGTGACGCCGATGATCTCGCCGCCGGCGTCAAGCACGCTTTCGGCCAGTTCGTTCATGAGTCCCGTGCACGACCCTCCGTACACGCAGGTCATACCGCGCCGGGCCAACTCCCGACCAAGGGCGTTGGCGGCTTCGATGTAGGAAGGATGGTTTCCGGGGCTGGATCCCAGAAAGACGCAAATGGATTTCATGGACATCCTTGATTGATGCTGTTTTTGCGCGCGCGAAGACCCGGTACGCCAAAGCGCACCGGATGGCCAGATGTGAAGGGTCGGAATTTCGGGCGGCAGGAATGTTTAAATTAAAGTTTTACATGAAATTTTGACTCCTTTCCGACACGACAGGCGTTTCATGGCTGTCGACGCCGGAATCCGTCAAATTTTCATTCACCATCAGCCGCTAAAGAGGTACGGTCAACCCCCAAGAGGCGGCATTGTCGAGTTGTCGAAGAATTGCCACGGCACGGACGCTGGACGACGACCCGGCCACGATTTTTGTTCGAAGCGCGGAGGGCATGCGTATGAAATGGCGTGGGAGGCAGGAGAGCGCGAACATCGAGGATCGCAGGGGCAGAAGCGTCAGGAGGGCCGGAGTCGGAGGGATCGGCGGGCTGGGGATCGTCGTCGCCATCATCTACATGCTCATGGGCGGCAACCCCCTTGATCTGCTGACGCTGGTGCGGGAGCAGCCGGTAACCCATGAACAGAGCCAGGGCTCGTACCGGGAAAGCGCCGAGGAAAAGCAGCTCCGGCAGTTCTCGGCGGTCGTGCTGCGGGAAACCGAGAACGTCTGGAACGAGCTGTTCGCCCGCAGCGGGCGAAGCTACGAGGAACCGACCCTGACCATCTATTCCGGCAGCGTGCAGTCCGGGTGCGGATTCGCTTCCGCCGGGTCCGGCCCCTTCTATTGCCCGTTGGACCGAAAGATTTATCTCGATCTCGGTTTTTACGACGTCATGCGCGACTCCTTCGGGGCGCCGGGCGATTTCGCCATGGCCTACGTCATTGCCCATGAGGTGGGCCATCACGTCCAAAATCTGCTGGGCGTCCTGGACCAGGTCCATGCCATGCGGCCCCGCATCAGCCAGGAGCAGTTCAACGCCTTGTCGGTCAAGCTGGAGTTGCAGGCCGATTATCTGGCCGGGGTCTTCGCTCACCATGTCCAGGACAAGAACCTGCTCGATGAGGGAGATTTCGAGGAAGCCATGGGCGCGGCCAGCGCCGTGGGCGACGACACCATCCAAGAGAAGACGCAAGGCTACATCATGCCGGACAGCTTCACCCACGGCACGTCTGAACAACGGATGCGCTGGTTCAGGAAAGGTTTTCAGGCCGGCGACATGTCCCAGGGTGACACGTTCGAACCGGGGGCGATGTAGGGAGCGTTCCGCGGCGCTGTCACGCCTTCATCGGCGCTCCATTTTTCCCGCATTGGAAATGGAGCGTATTTTCCGCTAACCGGGTTCGGACAAGGGGGCAAGGCCGGCTTTTGGGTGCTGTCGGGACCGAAAATTCAAGGAGTTTCATGGTGAAAACGGAAAAATTCGACGTTGTCGTACTGGGTGCCGGAGTGGCCGGAGGGCATATCGCTTCGCGTTGCCGCAAGGCGGGCCTGCGGGTCGCCATGGTGGAAAGCCGTGGATTCGGGGGGACATGCCCGCTGCGCGGTTGCGAGCCGAAAAAGGTGCTGGCCGACGCCTGCGAGACGGTGGAGCGGTTCAACAACGCCCTCGGTACCGGTCCGAAGGGGAGTGCCCGCATCGACTGGAGCGGGCTCATGGCTTTCAAGCGCACTTTCACGGACGGCCTTCCGGACCGCATCCGGGCGCATTATGACGGCCTGGGCATTCACACCTATTCCCAGGCCGGACGTTTCGCCGGACCGCGCACCATCGCGTGCGGCCAGACGCTTCTCGAAGCCCGGCATATCTGCGTCGCCACAGGCGCGACGCCCAGAGCGCTCCCCATCCCCGGCAGCGAATTGCTCTCCACCAGCGACGATTTTCTGGCCATGTCGAGCCTGCCCGGGCGCGTGGCGTTCATCGGCGGCGGTTTCATCGCCTTCGAGCTGGCCCACATCGCCGCAGCTGCCGGCGCCGAGGTGGTCGTGGCGCACCGCGGCAGCCGCTGTCTCAAGAAATTCGATGCGGACCTGGTCGGGCGCCTGGCCGGGCATCTCGAAGCAACGGGCGTGAAGCTGCGCACGGACTGTCCGCCGCATTCGGTCAGCCGGGATGGTGACTGCCTGGTGCTCAGGGCCGGCAAGGACGGTGGCCTGCGTTTTGAGGCCGACATGATCGTCAACGCCACCGGACGCGTCCCGGCCCTTCATGACCTTGACTTGCCCGCAGGCGGCGTCGAAACGGACAATGGCGGAGTGGCGGTCAACCAGTTTCTGCAAAGCGTTTCCAATCCGGCCGTGTTCGCCGCCGGAGACGTCATCGCCTCGACCATGCCCCTGACCCCAGTGGCCAGCGTGGAGGCCGAGGTCGTGGCCAAAAACGTCATCGACGGCGTCCGGCACGCCGCAAGCCCGGGTGTCACGCCCTACGCCCTGTTCACCTATCCGCCCCTGGCCGCCGTGGGCCTGCTCGAAGAGGACGCCCGCGAGCAGGGATTGCGGTTTGACGTCATTGACGGAAACGCCGCCGGATGGTCGGAGTACGAACGGATCGGGCAGCGCTGCGCGGGTTTCAAGCTGCTGGTCGAAAAAGGCACGCGCCGGATTCTGGGGGCCCATGTGCTGGGCGACAGGGCGGAGGAGATGATCAATCTTTTCGCCTTGGCCATGCGCGCCGCCATCGACGTGGACGAACTGCGCTCCATGCTCTGGGCTTATCCGTCGTTCGGCTACGCCATGAAATACATGTTCAGGTGATCCGCCGTGTTTTTTGGTGGCGAAGGCCTTGGAATCCGTGTACATTCGGATCGCATTTCTTGCGAAGGTCGCCCCTCGCGCCGAAGCTGCTCCCCTGTCCGACTGCATGGGCGACTTGAAGATGCGTTTGGGACCGACACCTTTTCGTACACGGGAGGTTGCCATGGACAAGAGCAAGCACAAGAAGAAAAAGAGGCGTGAACCCACCTATGAACGCAAGGCCATCGAGGTGGCCAAACAGCACTACGAAAAGCAGAAGCGCAAGGCCATACATGAGCGCCGCACCTTTCGCGGGCTGCAAATCATTCCCACGAAAAGCTTTTACGACGATTCGCGCGGTCACGTTCCCGGAGAGGACAATATGGTCGGATACGGCTTCGACATACATCCGCATGTCTTTTTCGGAGCCGGAACGCTTCTTTTTCTGTTCATCGCCCTGACCCTATTGTTCCGGGACCAGTCGGCGGAGCTCTTCCAAAGCCTGCTCGATGGAATCGGCAACACGTTCGGATGGTTCTACATCCTTGCGGCCAATTTTTTCGTGATCGTCATGATTCTCATCGCCTCCAGCGAGTACGGAAAAATCAGGATCGGCGGTCCCGACGCCCTGCCCGAGTTCTCCACGTTCAGCTGGTACGCCATGCTCATCAGCGCGGGCATGGGCATCGGCCTCATGTTCTGGAGCGTGGGCGAGCCGATCTTCCACTTCATGACGCCATCGCCCATGTTCGACGTCCCCCCAAGCTCCGCGCAATCGGCGCAGGTGGCGCTGGGGCTCACGTATTACCACTGGGGAATCCACCCCTGGGCCATCTATGCCCTGGTTGGACTTTCCCTGGCTTTCTTCGCCTACAACCGCGGATTGCCGCTGACCATCAGGTCCATTTTTTATCCTCTGCTCGGTGAGAAAATATACGGATTCTGGGGCAATCTCATCGACATCCTTTCCGTGCTGGCGACCCTTTTCGGCCTGGCGACATCGCTGGGCCTGGGCGTGAAGCAGGTGGCATCGGGCCTGGCCCATCTCTTCGGGACCCCCAATACCGAACTTGTGGCCGTGGTCCTCATCGCGGCCATCACTTTTCTGGCCGTGCTCTCCGTGACCGCCGGGCTCGACAAGGGGGTCAAGATGCTGAGCCAGGGAAACATCTATCTGGCCGGGGCCTTCATGGTCTTCCTGCTCGTGGTCGGCCCGACGGTGTACATCTTCAAGGCCTTCACCCAGAATATCGGTTTCTACATCCAGAATCTGCCGCAACTGAGCTTCTGGGTCGAAACCTATTACGGGGCGGAAGGCAGCAACTGGCAAAATCCGTGGACCATATTCTACTGGGGCTGGTGGATATCCTGGTCGCCTTTCGTAGGCATGTTCATCGCCAGGATCTCCAAGGGGCGGACCGTGCGGGAATTCATTCTCGGGGTGATGATCTTCCCCACGATTCTTTCCTTCCTGTGGATGTCCTCTTTCGGCGGTTCGGCGTTGTGGCTCCAGATCGCCGGCGGGGTCGACCTCGCGGACGCGGTGCGCAAGGATGTCTCCACTGCGCTTTTCGTCATGCTCGAGCATTTTCCCTTGTCGCAAATCACCTCCCTGATCGGCATAACCCTTGTGGTCGTGTTCTTCGTGACCTCTTCGGATTCGGGATCCCTGGTGGTGGATCACCTCACCTCCGGCGGAAAACTCGATTCCCCCGTCCCGCAGCGCATTTTCTGGGCAGTCATGGAAGGGGTGTGCGCCGCCGCGCTGCTCATGGGCGGCGGACTTGTCGCGTTGCAGAGCGCGTCCATAGCCACGGGCCTGCCCTTTGCCGTTGTCCTGCTCATCATGTGCCATAGTCTGTACAAGGGGTTGCAGGAGGAAGTGTATCACGCCAAGATCATAGAAAAGATCAACCCGCCAACGCAGACTTTCGAAATTCCCATGGGCGAACGGGAAGAGGTCAAGGAGGTGGTCTCCACGAACGCGCCCGGCTGACATAGGCGCGGCGTCATGAGCTGTGTCGGGGGCAGGGAGGGTCGAGGCGCTGCGTGCCGGCGGATTTCGCGATCCGGAAGGCCTTTGAGGGCAAAGCGAAAAAAACTCGCCGCAGAGCGCGGCGAGTTTTTTTTCAAGTCATCGAAGGGATTTTGATGCTTCGGGTGCGGGTCAGGATTTCCAGGAGATCTCGATTTCGAGCTTGGTCTTGGTGCCGCCTTCCTTCTCCTTTTGCTCAACGCTGTATTCCAGCTCCACATCCTTGGGCACGGTCACCGTTACGGGGCCGTCTTCGGTTTTGAATTCGAACTGACGGCGGGAAAGACCTTCCGCCACTTCCTTGAGCAGCATCCCGGCCATGTAGGCCAGGCGGGTCTCTTCAATTTCCACGATCTTCTTCTTGTCGGACATGTTGCCTCCGGTTCGTGAGGGGGGATGATCACATCAACAGTACCTTCAAGATATTCCGGCACCGGGAAAGTCAAGTCCGCGCGAGGCGTTCCCGTCACGCGATTTCGGGCATCATTCCTTCTCCAGGCCGATCCTGTACTGGAAGTAGACATCCTTCATGCTCGTGTAGTGGTCGAAGGACTCTTCCTTGATGCTTTTGTAGGTCGGAAGGTTGGCCGAGGCCGCCCCCGCCTTGTCGTGCCCGATCAAGGCGTACTTGGCGCTGTCCGGCGTCACGAACGACAAGGGGTGGGCGAAGGAGTCCGCCACCGAGCCTACGGCGTCGCGCAAGGTCGTCGGCCCCAGGATGGGCAGCACCAGATAGGTGCCCGAACCCAGTCCGTAAAAGGCCAGGGTCTGGCTGAAGTCTTCCGGCGACGTTTGCAGGCTCGGCATGTTGCGCGTCACGTTGAACAGGCCGCCCACGCCGAAGACCGTGTTCAGGGCAAAGGACGCGGTCTCCTTGGCCATCTTGTCGAACTTGAACTGCAAAAGCGCGTTTATGAGGCGCACCGGATAGCCGAGATTGCGATAGAAGTTGCCGAATCCGGCGCGGATGTCGGGAGGGAAGAATCCGGTGTAGACCGTGTCGATGGGCGAGAAGACATAGGTGATGAAGCCGTCGTTGAAGGCGAACACGCCCCGGTTGAAGCCCTCGACGGAGTCGGGGTAGGCGCCGTTTTCATCGGCCTCGTCGTATATCTCCTCGTATTCCTGACCCGCCGCGGGGGCCTGGTCCAACTCCGGGGAGGTTTTCTTGGCCGCGCATCCGTGCAGCAGGAAGATGCCGAGGATCAGGCAGAGCAGGCGCTTATTCATTGGTTTTTTCCTTCAAGGTGGCGATGAGGTCATCCGGAGACTTGTTTTGCAGGATGCTGCGGAACTGGGAGCGGTAGTTTTTGACCAGGCTCACATTTTCCACCGAAACGTCGTAAACCTTCCAGGACGCGTCCTTTCTGATCATGTAGTAGATGATCGGCATGTTCAGGTCGGGCGAGGTCAGGGTCGTGTGCACCTCGGCCAGGGTGTCCGATTTGATGAGTTCCTGGTTGTAGTTCACCACTTCCCCGTTGTAGGAGATGGATTTCTTGAGGTAGACCTGCTTGATGAGCTTCAAAAACAGGGGCTGGAACTCCGCTTTCTGCTCGTCGGTGAAGATCCGCCAGTATTGGCCCAGCGAACGCTTGGAGAGTTCCTCGGAGTCGAAAAAATTGTCGACCACCGCTTCGATCTGTCGCAACTGTTCGGTCTTGTTGGCTTCAAATTCATATTCCGGCGAAGTCAGAATAGCCACCACCGCGTCGACGTTGGCGCGGATGTAACTTGTCGGGTTGTCCTGCGCCAGGGTCGTGGCCGGCAGGAGCATGATCAGCAGAAAAAAAAGAATTCTCATTTGTCCACGCTTCCGAATACGTATTTGGAAATCATTTCCTCGATATCAAGCGCCGCCTGGGTGTCCATGAGCACTTCCTTGTCCTTCAGCATCACGTCGTCGGCGCCCGGAATGATGCTTACGTATTTGTCGCCGATGAGTCCGCTGGTCTTGATCGCCGCCGTGGAATCGACCGGAATGCCTACGGAGTTCTCGATGTTCATGGTGATGACGGCCTGGTAGAGGGTCTGATCCAGGGTGATGCTTGCGACCTTGCCCACGGCCACGCCCGAGATCTCCACGTTGCTGCCGGCCCGAAGCCCGTTCACCGCCGTGAACTTGGCGGTTATCTCATAGGCGTTTCCGGAAAAAAAGGTCGTGTTCGCAAGGGTCATGGCCAGGTAGGCGGTGCAGGCCATGCCCAGGATGACAAAGAGGCCGATGGACAGATGGAGTGAGGAATTGTTGGTCTTCATACGTACTTCTTGGATGTTGCGAGTGCTTCCTGAATGGCCGTGTAGGCGTTTGATTCGTCGGAGACGACCGCGCCGCCGATTTCGACCTGAAGTCTGTGTTTGCGACAATATGTTTCGATGGCCAGATTGGTGAAATAGTCCGCGAGGCGGCCCAGAAACAGTTCGAGGGTCGATTCGTCCCCGGTCCTGGCCGCCAGGACCAGAATCTCCTTGGAAAACATTCCCGCGCAGGCCTGTGGCGGTAAAAACGAGTGCACGAATTTGGCCAGGTTCCTGATGAAGGCGTGGGCCAGAAGTTCGCCCTTGTAGTCCATCACCGTGCGCATGCCCACCAGCCTGACCGTGGCCAGGACGAGCCGGCCTTCCCGATCGGAGCCGGAAGCCTCGATTTTGCGCACCAGCGAGAGCCTGTTGTGCAGGCCGGTCAGTTCGTCGATGAGCATTTCGTGGCCGTGGGTGTAGGTGTAGAGGCCGGGATCGGAGGATTGCTCCAGGGCCACCGGCGAACCGGAGAAGATTATCCGGCCTTCATCCAGAATGTTCACGGCGTGGGCGATGTAAAAGATGTCCGGGATGTCGTGGGTGATGATGACCGCGGTGAAGTTGAGCTTCTCGTGGTAGCGGTGGATCATGGAGAACACGGTCTTCTTGCGGATGGGGTCGAGCCCGGTGGTCGGTTCGTCGAAGAAGATGATCTCCGGCTCGGTGACCAGCGCCCGCGCCAGGGCCACGCGCTTCTGCATGCCGCCCGAAATCTGCTTGGGGTACATCTGCGCCACTTCGGTCAGTTCGAGCTGTTCGATGCGCGCGCGGACCTTGTTTTCGATGTCCTTTTTGGGGAATTTGAATTTTTCACGCAGCGGCAGGGCGATGTTCTCGAAGACGGTCATGGAGTCGAACAGGGCGTTGTTCTGAAACATGTAGCTGCAACGATTCTTGATCGCTGAAAAATCCTTTCGCTTCATGGTCGAATAGGGGACGCCGTCGAAAATGATCTCTCCGCTGTCGGCGGTGATCAGCCCGATGATGTGCTTGACCAGGACGCTCTTGCCGCCCCCGCTTTTTCCGATGATGGCGGTGATCTCGTTGCGCCGTATGTCGAGCGTTGCGTCACGCAGTATTTCCCGGCCGCCGAACGCCTTGGAAATATTGCGGAGTTGAATGAGTGGTGTCGTGCTGCTCATGTGCTCACATCAAAAAGGACGTTATGACGTAGTCGGCGATCAGTACGTAAACGCATGACTGGACAACGGCGGATGTCGTGGAGTTGCTGACGCCTTCTGCGCCGGCGCTGGATTGGTTCTGGTGCGTATAGTATCCGCAGTAGCAGGATATGGTGATGACGATGAAGGCGAAGACGAACGACTTTATGAACCCTCCGGTGACGTCGGACAAAAGCAGGCTCGACTGAATCTTGCTGAAGAAGATTCCCGAACGGGAACTGAGCAGCACGGAGGAAAAGTATCCGCCAAGGATGCCGACACAGTCGAAAATAGCCGTCAGCAGAGGAAAGCAGATCAGCGAGGCGATGATCTTGGGCGTGACCAGGTAGCGCACCGGGTCCACGTCCATGGTCGAGAGGGCGTCGATCTGCTCCGAGATGCGCATGATTCCGATCTCGGCGCTGATGCTCGATCCGGCCCGGCCGATGAGCATGATCGCGGTCAGCACAGGCCCGAGCTCGCGCACCAGGGACAGGGCCACGGCCACCCCGAGCATGCCCTCGGCGCTGAATTTGATCAGCGTGTAATAGCCCTGGAGGCCCAGGACCATGCCCGTGAAGAAGGCCACGAGCATGATGATGTTCAGCGACTTGAAGCCGATGAAATGGATGTCGTGGAGAATCTTTGGAACCAGACGCCGCACGTGGACCATTCCCAGCAGGGCGGTCAGCGAGAAGACGCCCCATTGTCCGGCGTTTCTGATGATTCCAAGTGATGCGGCCCCGACCAGCGCGGGGATTGCCAGTATGTTCTTCATGCGTCCGTCATGCCGGATAAGGATTCCATGTAGCGCGCAATGGCGAAGGCCACGGCGTCGGCCGCTTCCGGCGTTGTGATGTAGTTGTCGTCGTCCAGGAACGCGCCCGCGACCTTGAAGGGCATGCGCACCAGATCGAGCATGTCCCTGTCGTTGTGGTCGTTGCCGATGGCCGCGCTTGGCTGTCCTTGCAGGCCGTGGCGTTCGACGAGGTGCGTGATGCCCGAGGCCTTTGAGACGTTGGCCGCGAAAATTTCGATCCACACGGACCGGTCGTCCAGCGGGGATGTGGCCCTGATCACGCTGTTGTTCCCAAATTCGTCGACGATGCGGTCATGCATTGTCGCATCGTCGGAGTCAACGATAACCACGATCTGGGAAGCGGCATGTCCGTCGGGGCAATCCGTCATTTCCCGGGCGTGGTCCGCGTACAGAGCCACTCGCCGGTCAAAATCCGCCACACCTGCACGGCCCCGGTGAAAGGCGAAGCGGTGGTTGTGCGGAAAATTCTCGTGCACCATGAAGCTCAAATCCAGGCTGCGTAAAAAGCGGCAGATGCTCCGCGTTTCCTCGGCGGGCAGGGAGGCGGAGCGCACCACCTCGCCAGAGGGCCAATTCACGATCTGATTTCCAGTGGAGAGGATCAGATAATCGGCCGGAAAATCCTTTCCCAGGCAGGATCTGGCGGAATACAGCGATCTTCCCGTGGCGATGACGCGCAGGATCCTGTGTCTGCGCAGGCCTTCGAGGGCCGCGATGTCGCCTGCCGATATCCGCCCGCCGCGCAGCAGGGTTCCGTCCAGATCGCTGGCGAAGATTCCGAGGAACGGGCCCGTCATATCAGTTCAAAGCTGCTCATGGACACGGGGGCGTTCAGACTCGGGAGCACCCGTTCCAGAAATACCCCTTCGCGTTCAGGAAAATTGTGACCGAAGGTGGCCCGTATGGCCATGGAGACAAACTGCACGGCCCGGTCCAGGGACAGGGGCAGGGAATCGCCCTGGAGCAGAGACCCTGTTATCACGCTGGCGAAAATATCTCCAGTGCCAGGATAACAGGCGGGAATGTAAGGACAAGCGACCTTCCAGAAGCGGCCTGTCCCCTTGTCGAAGGCCAGGACCGAGGTCCCCCGGCCATGCTCCTCGGGCACGCTGGTGATGATGACGCACTTGGGCCCCAGATCGGCCAGGGCGCGTGCCCAGGCTTTGATTTCCCCGGTGCCGGAGACGGTGGCGGGGCCGGACAGGCCCAGCAGCAATGCCGCCTCGGTGATGTTCGGAGTGATGACGTCGGCTGCGGCGATCAGGCTGCGCATGCCGTCGACCATGCATGCGCCCATGGTGTCGTAGAGTTTGCCGTCGTCGCCCAGAACCGGATCGATCACGACCAGGGTCGAATCCTTGCGGAAACCGTGGATGAAGTCGCCGACGATTTCGATTTGTTCGGATGATCCGAGGAAACCGGAATATATCCCGTCAAAGGACAGGGACAGCTGCCGCCAATGGTCGACGATGCAGCGCATGTCCGCTGTCAGATCCCGGAAGTGGAATTTCGTGAATCCGCCGGTGTGAGTGGAAAGAATGGCGGTGGGCAGGCTGCAGACCTGGATGCCCATGGCCGAAAGGATGGGGATCACCGCAGAGAGCGACCCCCCGCCAAAACCGGAAAGATCATGAATCGCAGCAACGCGTTGAATCACTGAATGCAATGCCGAAGCTCCATAAAAAGACGTTCAGTCCATCCGGGACGGACGGACCTGCGTCTTCAATTAAGGTGTGCCGCGAGCAATTGCGTCAAAACGGCCCCTTGTGTCAACGGCCCTAGCCGTTGAGATAGTCCAGCAGACCTTTTCCGGCCTTGAAAAAGGGCATTTTCTTGGGTTTGACCTGCACCGACTCTCCCGTCTTGGGGTTGCGTCCGACGTAGCCTTCGTACTGCTTGATCTTGAAGCTGCCGAACCCCCTGATTTCAATGCGGTCTCCGCGCAACAGGGCGTCGCGCATGGAATCGAAGAAGCTGTCGACGATGGTGGACGCTTCATCGTTGGAGATTTTGATTTTTTCTGCAAGGGACTGAATAAGTTCACTTTTGTTCATTTTTCGCTCCAGATTGCGATTCGTGAAGACTCGTGATCCTCAATGTAGGTTTATGTAACACCGGGAATTTCTCAGCAGATCGGCCCAGGTCCGGATCGTGGTCCGAAAATTGAGCGCGGCCGTCGTGAAAATTCGATTTCTGATAATAAAAATCAAGGACTAAGGGAAGTTGTTCCCGCCAACTTCCTTGAAAAAAATCTTTTTCATCTAGACGCTTCTGCGCTGCCGGTTGTGGCCGGGCGCGAAGTCTGACCCGAGAAAAAGTCCGCCTTTCTTCTTCTAGTTGATATTACAGCCTAATCTAAAAAAAGACAATTCCCTTCTTGAAAAGAGTGCATAAAAAATCAGGCAGCTGCAAACGGCTGCCTGCTCGGCGGATTGTCGGGATGTGAATGCGGCGTTCTTGAGTCGGGCGGAGCGGGTTTATTTTTTGCGCCGAGCCGGTTTTTGTCTTTTGGGCGCGCCGCGAGACGGGACCGGACAGCGGCCCGGACAGCTCTTTGGAGCGTTGTCGCGCAGGGGCGGAGCGGGACGTTTGGGGCGTTTGTCTTCCGGAGGCAGGAGGATGCGATGCTGGCGAAGGCGTTCTTCGTCGGTGCGCGGCACGTATACGGGCTTGCCGTCCGGGGTGATGCCCGCGTGGAACATGGCCGTGGCCACGGCTCCGGGGATGGGGATGAAACACTGCACCTGCCTGGGCTTCCAGCCACGGTCGCCAAGCCAGCGGGCCAGGGCGCGCATGTCGTCGTCGGTGGTGCCGGGAAAGGCGCTCATCAGGTAGGGGATGACGTACTGTTCCTTTCCCGCCCTTTTCGATTCGCGGGCGAAGATGGTCAGAAATTCCTCGAAAACGCGGTTGCCGGGCTTGCGCATCAGCCGCAACACATGATCGCAGACATGCTCCGGCGCGATCTTGAGCTGACCGCCCACGAATTCGCGCAGGTAGCCGCCAAGGGCCTCCATGTCGGTCAGGGCCAGGTCGAAGCGCACGCCGCTGGCCACGCGCACGCCCCGCACTCCTGGCGTGCGGCGCAGGGTGCGCAGCAGGTCGAGGTGGGCTTTCTGGTCCATGCGGAAATGGGGGCAGACGGTCGGAGTCATGCAGCTTGGCCGTTTGCAGGGCTGTCCCTCCCTGGCGCAGCTTGCTCCCCACATGTTGGCGCTGGGGCCGCCGACATCGGAGACATGGCCTTTGAAGTCGGGGCTTGCGGCCATGCGCCGGACCTCGTCGAGAATGGACGTCCGGCTGCGCGAGGCGATGCGCCGGCCCTGGTGCAGGGCCAGGGTGCAGAACGAGCACCCGCCTCCACAGCCACGATGGCTGGTCACGGAGTCCCGGATCATCTCTTCGGCGGGGATGGGCAGGAGGTAGCCGGGGTGCGCCTTGCGGGCGAAGGGCAGGGCGTAGACCTCGTCCATTTCCTTTGTGCTCAAGGGGCGGGCGGGTGGCGCGATCAGGACCGTGCGGCTGCCGACGGCTTGCCTGGCCCAGTCCGTGCCGTCGTGGACCTGCTTTTCCAGCAGCAGCGTGGCGCGCATCAGTTCCTTGGGATCGGCGAGCATGGCTTCGTGGCTGGGCAGTTCCACGGCGTCGGGCGCATTCTCGCCCACGGCGACGGTGCCGGGGATGCCCAGGATGTCACGGCCCGCCGCGAGCCGGTCCGCGATGTCCAGGATGGCCCGCTCGCCCATGCCGTAGACCACGGCGTCGGCCTTGGCGTCCAGGATGATGGGTTTGCGCAGGGCGTCGGTCCAGAAATCGTAGTGCGTGATGCGGCGCAGGGAGGCCTCGATCCCGCCCAGAACCACGGTCAGTCCGGGGAAGGCGCGGCGCAGGAGATTGGTGTAGACGATGCACGCCCGGTTGGGCCTGGCTCCGGCCCTGCCGCCCGGAGTGTAGGCATCTTCGGAGCGCTTTTTGCGGAAGGCCGTGTAGTGGGCCAGCATGGAGTCGATGGCTCCGGCCGAGACTCCCGCGAACAGGCGCGGACGGCCCATGGCCAGCATGTCCTGCGGGCCGTCCCAGCGCGGCTGGGTGATGATGCCGGTGCGCAGTCCGTGCGCCACCAGCGTGCGCCCGAGCAGGGCCATGGCGAAGGATGGATGATCCACGTAGGCGTCGCCGCTGACCAGGAGCACATCGAGTTCATCCCAGCCGAGCGCATCCATTTCGGCGCGGGTCATGGGGAGAAATTTGGGCTGGGGTAGGGATTTGCTGGAAAAAAGGCTCATGGTTCGTGCCTATAGGCTCCCTGGGGCATGCGGGCAAGAACAAAAAGGCGGCCCCGGAGGCCGCCTTGCAAAGAGCGCTGCGAAATGCACGGTGAGTCCGGCCGGAGCCTAGGCGTCAGGAGCGCCGGGAGCCGCGTCCAGGGACGGGATCATGCCTTGGCCCATTCCCTGACCCATGCCTTGGCCCATGCCGCGCCGACCGAAGTCGCCGTGGCCGCGACCGCCCATGCCCCTGCGGTCATGCTTTCCAAACCCCCTGGGCAGCTCGATGCCGACTTCCTTGCTCACCCGCGCTTCCAGGGCGTCGCGCTTGGCCTGCATCTGGGTCCGCAGGTCGCCTATCTCGCGTACCAGGGCGGTGATGGATTCTGGCGTGGCATTGGGATTGGCGGACAGGGCGTGAAGCAGGGTGCGCTTTTCCCACATGCTGTTGCGAAGCGCGGCCGTGTCCTTGCGGTGTTCGTCCAGGATGCTTTTGAGCAGGTCCTGCTTTTCCTGGGGCAGCTGCTGCACGGCGGGGTTCTGGTTCCAGCCGGTGCAATCGCCGCGCATTCCCATGCCGCGCATGGGACCGGCGAAGGTCAGGGTGCTGAGCGCGATGATGCCGAAAATGGCCAGGATGGCGATGCTTGTCGTTCTTTTCATGAGATCCTCCGGTTGGTTTGATGTTCGCGATTGTACCAAGGAGGATTTCAAGGGCCGTGCCAGTGTTGTTGTTTTTATCTAACTATACGATTTTTTGAGTTTTTATTTCGAAATGTCCGGGGGCTGGCATTTGCGGGCTGGGGCGTCGGATAAAAATTAACCAGCCCCGGCGTTCCCCGTGGTCAGAATCTGACCAGGTCAGGCTGAATGAAGCTTGGGATTGTTTTTGTGTCGGTTCGCGTCGCGCAGGGTCTTTTTTTCGAGATTGCGGCGCATGGCTTCGGTCAGGTCGACGCCGGTCTGGTTGGCGATGCAGGTCAGTACGAAGAGGACGTCGGCCAGCTCGTCGCCAAGATCGTTTTTCTCGTTCTCCTTGAAACTCTGGTCGCCGTAGCGGCGAGTCATGATGCGGGCCACTTCCCCGACTTCCTCCATGAGGATGCCCAGATTGGTCAGTTCGGAAAAATAGCGGACCCCGATGGCCTTGACCCATGCGTCGACGTCTTCCTGCAGAGTGCTCAAGCTCATGAAAACCTCCTTTTCGGGTTGCCTACGAAATCCTTTCCGGGCTGGCAATGAGAGGAAGCGATCGGGGCGCCTGATCCGGCAGGCAGGATATTTGCTAGAACCAGCCGATATTGATAGTTTCAGCGTGGATTTCAACCGACCGCGGGGCTGTAGTCAAAAGCCCCGCTTCAAGGATTGTCACTCAATGACGGCTCAATCACCTTCCCAGGTATCGGTTTTCCGGCGGCGGCGCGGCCTGCTCCTTTTCGTGTCGGCGGTGCTGGCCGCCGTGATTTTGATCTGGCTCGCCGTGCAGGGCCGACAGCGGGAGCAGCGCACCATCGCCCGCATCCTGACCACCCAGGGTGAAACCCTGATCCGGGCCGTGGAGGCCGCTAGGCGCATGGGCATGCGCGGCCAGGAAGGGCGGCAGTTCCGTCTGCGTTTTCTGATGGACGAGATGATCCGGCAGGGGGACTTGCGCTTTCTGGGCCTGGTCGACGCCCAGGGCCGTTTCGAGGCCTTGAGCGAGGCCGAGCCAGGCATCGGGGTCACGGCCGAAAGGCTGGCCGCCCTGCCCGCAACCTCCGAGGCGGCCTGGGAAATCATCCAGACCGGCGACGAGTCGCTCTTCGTGGTCTACAGGTTTTCCAGGCCCCCCCGGCGCCCCTCGATGCACGGGGGCATGGAACACGGTCAACGCGCGGACGAGGAACGCACGCTCATCGCCGTTGGTCTTGACGCCTCTGCCTACCTGCACGCCGTGCGCAAGGACATGCTGACCCTGGCCATGGCCGGCGGCCTTTGTCTGGCCCTGGCTTTCGCCGGGGCGGTGACGCTTTTCTGGCGGCGCAAGGTGGCTGGGCTCGAAAGAGAAGTGGCCAGGCGGGAGCGTCTGGCAGCTCTTGGCACCCTGGCTGCCGGCGTGGCGCACGAGATCCGCAACCCTTTGAGTTCCATCAAGGGCTTCGCCACCTATTTCGGGGCAAAATTCGAACCCGGCACCCAGGACCGGGAGCTGGCCGAGGTCATGGTGGGCGAGGTCGAACGGCTGAACCGGGTTGTGACCGAACTTCTCGACCTGACCCGCCCGTCGGAGCTGCGTCTGGCCCCGGTCGTGGTGCCCGAGCTTGTCCGGCACGCCCTGAAACTGGTGGAAGGGGACTGCCGCAGCCGGGGAATCGTCGTGCGGGAGCGCCTCGCCGAGCTTACCGCCGTCCTCGACGCCGACCGCATGCTGCAAGCCGTGCTGAACCTGCTGCTGAACGCGATTCAGGCCATGCCCAAGGGCGGCACGCTGACCGTTTCGGTCCACAGCGCCAAGGATCGACTGGAACTGCGCGTGGCCGATACCGGCCCGGGGATTCCCGCCCAGGATCTGGACAAGATATTCGATCCGTATTTCACCACCAAGAATCAGGGCACCGGCCTCGGATTGGCCACGGTGCGCACTCTGGTCGAGGCCCATGGCGGCGGGGTACGGGTTGTTTCCGAACCGGGGCAGGGCACGCAGGTGGTGCTTGATCTGCCGTTGAAGGGAGAGAACCGATGAAAGCGCGAATTCTGGTGGTCGACGATGACCGGGCGCACGTGACCATGCTGGTGGCCATGCTCGGCAGCTGGGGATACGAGGTCGATACGGCCGACGACGGGGCCATGGCCGTGAACAAGGTGCGTGAACGCGCCTACGATGTGGTCCTGACCGACGTGCGCATGGCCGAAGTGGACGGCATCGAGGCGCTGCGGCGGATAAAGCTCTACAACCCCTATCTGCCCGTGCTGATCATGACCGCCTACTCTTCCGTGGACGTGGCGGTGCGGGCCCTGAAGGCCGGGGCCCTCGACTATCTGCACAAGCCCCTTGATTTCGAGGAACTGCGTCAGGGTCTTGAGCGGGCATTGGCGCAGGGCACGGCCCACCGTTCGGAGCAGGCCCCAAGCGGCGAGGCCGACCCGGTTTCGGAGATGATCGGCGATTCCCCCCCCATGCGCGAACTCGGGGCCATGATCCGGGCCGTGGCCCCGTCGGAGGCTTCGGTGCTGATTCTGGGCGAATCGGGCACGGGCAAGGAGCTGGTGGCCAAGGCGCTGCACGAGGGCAGTCCGCGCAGAAAACGTCCGCTGGTCACGGTCAATTGCGCGGCTTTGGCCGAAAATCTGCTGGAAAGCGAACTCTTCGGTCACGAAAAGGGGGCCTACACCGGAGCGCAGCGCCAACGGGACGGCAGATTCGCGCAGGCCGACGGGGGCACGCTTTTTCTGGACGAGATCGGCGAGATGGCGCCCGCGCTCCAGGCCAAGCTCCTGCGAGCCCTGCAACAGGGCGAGGTGCAGCGCCTGGGCAGCGACAAGGCGATCCGGGTCGATGTGCGGGTTCTCGCCGCGACCAACCGTGATCTGGAGGCCGAAGTTCAGGGCGGGGGCTTTCGCGAAGATCTGTACTACCGATTGAACGTCATCGCCTTGCGCGTTCCCGCCTTGCGGGAGCGATCCGGGGACATTCCTCTCCTGGCCCGGCATTTCCTCGACCGCTTCGCCCAGCGCAACCGCAAGACCTTTCGCGGCTTCTCGCCCCGGGTCATGGATCTGATGCTGCGTTACGACTGGCCGGGGAACGTTCGCGAGCTTGAGAACGTTGTGGAACGGGCGGTCATCCTCTCGCCCGGCGAGCTGGTCACTGAGGCCGACCTGCCTGCGAACCTGCGCGGAATCGAAAAAAGCGTCGATGCCGCGCCTGCCGGGCAGTCATTGGAGGACGCCGAGCGCGAAGCCATTGCGCGCGCCCTGGAACAGGTCGGCAACAACAAAAGCGAGGCGGCCCGAGTTCTTGGCGTGACGCGGGTCACCTTGCGCAGCAAGATGAGGAAATTCGGGCTGGATGGGTAGGAACGCGTTTCAGTAGCGGTCCGGCGCGAAACGTCTGGCCGGTTGACCGGAAGCCAGTTCCAGTTCCAGTTGCTGCACCAGAAGTCCGGGCCGGCCATAGGGCTGGTGGGCCAGGCACGAACCGTCGGGCGCGACCAGGCTGGTTGCGGAATACTGACAGCTCAGGGCGTAATTCACGCTGGCGAAGAAAATGCCGTTCTCGACGCTGCGGCAGATCATGGCTTTTTCGTAATACGGGCCGTCGGGATCCCCCCATTCGTGCGCCGAACGTTCCGAGGCGTTAGTGCCCGTGCACTGCGGATGAAAGACGATCTGCGCGCCCCGGCAGGCGGCCCAACGCACCGTTTCCGGGTAGCGCCACCCCTCGTGGCAGATCGACACCCCGAACTTGACTCCGCTGATCTCGAAAATCTGTCGTCCCCGTCCGGGGATGTAGAGCCCTTCCTCTTCCGGATCGAGCTGGGTCTTGCATTGCCTACCCAGGATTTTTCCTTCGGGCGAAATGACCTGCACCAGATTGTAGCGCCCCTGTTCCGAAGGCCACTCCATGGGCAGGATGACTCCCATGTGGTGGTCGGCAGCCGCTTCGCAGACTCGTGAGAGGGCGGCGCGCAGTTCGGCCTGTTCGCACAGGGGGATGGAAAAGCCCTGTCCGCGCATTCCGGGCAGATAGGCTTCGGGAAAGCAGATCAGATCCACGTCGAACGGGGCGGCCTGCTCCATGAAATCGAAAATGTGGCTGAGCGAATGCTCCAGAGACTCGGGAACGGGTGCGGTGGCAAGTCCGATACGCATGAACAATCCTTGGAGATGAAGGTGGGACATTGTCAAAAGTGCGTATAGATTGAAATCGTTATGAGTTCAAGAGCGCGGGGCCCATGTGTACTGATTAATATGCATTTCGTTTTTGAATAACGAGTTGCGCGCATCATGAGCATCGCAGGGGCCCGGAAGCAGGATCGGCGCCTCGTGAGGTACTTAGATTTTCGAAAACGAACATAATTTGTTGACTTGTGAATATTACTGAAAGATACTTTTTGAGCCTGGATGTGCTGGTCAGTGTCGGGCAAGGATAGTTGTGAGTACCTCTTCATCTTTTATGAGTACGGATCTGCGCTCCTTTCTGGAGCGCTTTGATTTTTCGTCCTGCATGGTCTGCGGGTCCTGCGCCAACGGCTGTCCGGTCACGGGCACACCGGGCATGGCCGGTTGGGACACGCGCAAGGTCATGCGCATGCTGGCCAACGGTTTGGTCGAGGAAGTCGTGACCTCGGACTTTCCCTGGCTGTGCACGGGCTGCGGGCGTTGCGCCGGAGTCTGCCCGGCGGGCATCGACATCCCCTCCGTCATGGGCCACATGAAGAGCCTGCGCCCGCGCGAGGCGGTGCCCGGCTCCCTGCACAAGGGCATGGCCAACAACCTGGCCACGGGCAACAACCTGGCCATCAGCCGCGAGGAGTACCTCGACGGCATGCGCGATCTGGGCGTGGACCTGGCCGAAGAGTGTCCGGGGTTTTATGTCCCTGTGGACAAACATGGCGCGGACATCCTTTTTTTTCCCAATTCCAAGGAAGTGTACGGCGATTTCGAGGACCAGTTCTGGTGGTGGAAGATTTTCTATGCCGCCCGCGAGAACTGGACCGTTCCTTCGGAGGGCTGGGAGGCTGTGGACTGGGCGCTTTTCACCGGCAACTACGACGGCAACCGGGAGCTTGCCCGCCGCAAGATCGAATACATGCACGCAAACGCCATAAAGACCATGATCATGCCCGACTGCGGCGGCGGGTCCTACGGCTGTCGCAAGGGCATGTCCGCGCTGGCGGCGGAAAATCCGGACAATGCCGTGGAGTATGTCTATCTTTACGACTATTTGCTGGATCTCATCCGCCAGGGGCGCATCCGTCTGGACAAGAACGTGCACAAGGGCCGGCGTTTCACCTTTCACGATTCGTGCAAGCATGGCCGCGAACTGGCCGCGCATTACGGCAAGGGCTATTTCGACGAGCCGCGCGAGATCGTGGCCGCCTGCGTTGACGACTTCGTGGAGCTGACCCCGACGCGGGAGAAGAATTTCTGCTGCGGCGCGGGCGGCGGCATGTGGCCCATGCCCTTCGAGCAGCAGTCGGCCTGGCACGCCCGCTACAAATATCAGCAGATCAAGGATTCGGGGGCCGATGTGGTTGTCGTGGGCTGCTCCAACTGCCGCGACCAGATCATGCGCCGCATCCCCAAATTCTATCCGGATTGTACCTACGAAGTGAAATACATCTGGCAGCTCGTGGCCGAGGCCCTGGTCATCGAGCCCTGGGAAGAAAAACGCATCGCCACGGCCAAGGCCCAGGCCAGGGAGCAGTGGGAACGGCTGGGGCTGGAGCCGATGGACGAATAGCCTGTTTTCAGTCTTTGACTCGACTTTCGGGGTTGTTAGTAAAGTCGCTGAAAAAGAAATCTATCGAGAATAATTGAATATTTTGATTGAGGGGATCCTCCTTCTGTAGTAGTTCTTTTGTTACCACACAACAGAACACA
>JBFWJY010000036.1:0-32679 GCA_050252955.1 Desulfomicrobium sp. | reverse complement strand
CTTAATGGAAAACGCATCTGGCGACCTCCGACGAGCTTTGGGTGAGCCCATTCTCGGTCGCCAGCTGCTTGAGGTTACCCGTCATGCCGTGGAAGAATTTGCAGAACTTGACGCACACAACTCAGGGAGTCACACAGTTGCACCCGCCCGAAGCCCAGCCGGAGCGGGTCGGGGCGTTTCGGGCCGGGGTCGCCGACTGTCCGACTGATCCAGGCATCGTTTGCTTCCCCGCTGCTCCGCCGCCCAGATCGCAAAGCAATGTTCCCCACTGCCCCGCCGCCCGAAGCGCGGACCGAAGTACCCGCACGCGGCGGGGAAGCATTACGAGGCCGGAGAAGAAGTTTCGGCGGCCCCGGCCCGAAACGCCCCGGCACGCGGCCGCCCTGGGACAACCCCCGCAACGAGCCAGAAGTGTCCTCGTATTTTCAAGACGTTGAAAGGCATGGATTCCCGCCTTCGCGGGAATGACGCTGTGACAGTTCGTCTGGCGGCTGCGCACCCTTCCAATACCCGGTCCGAGGGGCCGAGGTGTTTCCGGAAGGGGCTTTTACATCGCGGGGATTGTCCAACTAGATGTCGATCTTGGTCCCCGAATACGTGAACGCGTTCCTGTTCATCTTGATGAACGGCCCCTTGTCGATGCCCACGGCCTTGCCGCACTGGCACCAGACCTTGCCGTCCCGCTCCTCCAGAATCCAGACCTTCTCGATCCGCTCCCGGTGGCAGCGGAGCACCTCGCCCGGACCCAGCTTGCGGTAGCGCCACAGTTTCCTGCGGCAGGCGGCGCATTTGATGACCAGCATTATTCCGGCACGCTTTCCATCCCGGCCCATTTCGGCTCGTGCAGGGGCAGGATGTGATCGGCCAGGGTCTTGGCCCGGACCAGGGTTTCGTAGGCCTCGTAGGCGTTGACGTGAGTGCCCGGAGGGATGACCTCCATCTCCATGGCCGTGACAGCCTTCGGCGGATAGAGGTTCTCAAGAATGGTGCAGAAGCCGCAGATCAGCACGCTCCCCTTGTCCGTCTCCACGCGCACGGACATGCCACCCTCGGTGTGGGCCGGGGTGTGGATCATGGTGATGCCGGGCGCGATCCCCGTGTCGCCGGTCAGGGGCACGATCTGCCCGTTCTCCTCCACCTCCTCGATGTAGTCTTCGAGATAGCGGAAATCGAGCGGGTGCGGGTCGTGGATGCGCGCCAGCTCCTTCTCGTGGACGTAAATCTTGGCGTTGACGCACTTGGCGTCGTTCTCGCAGTGGTCGTTGTGCAGGTGGGTATGCAGGACGATGTCGATGTCCTCCGGAGTGAGTCCGTACCGGGCCAACCCCTCCTCGAAACCATAAATCTTCCCGCCGATGGCCTTCTCCCGCTCCTCGGACACGACCGGGCGCATCTCGCCCGTGTCCACCAGGATCTTCTTCTCCCCGCCCTCCAGGTACCAGCAATAGATGGGGATGGTGTAGGGCGTGCCGTAGTCGTGCTGATAGGTCATCATTCCCTTGTCGAAGACCTTGGTGCCCATGACGATGGGGTGGACGATATAGGACATGCTTCCCGCTCCGTGAAATTGATGGCGCGTTGTCGATACGGTTTCGCCGCGGACACGGGTCAGAATTCGGACGCGTCCAGCCGAAATCCGCTGTAGCCCGTGTGCACGGGGCAATCCAGGTGGTCACGCAGGTAGCCGATGGCGGCCTCTCCCGTGCAGTGACACGGAATCATAAGACCGGGATCGAATTCCCGCAAGGCCTGCGCGGTTTTTTCCAGCCGTTCCGGACCGGCCGCGCCCAGATGCAGCCCGCCGACCACGGCGCGGATGCGTTTCTCCCCGGTTATTTCCCGCAGATGGGCGAGCGTATTGATCAGGCCCGCGTGACAGCAGCCTACGCAGACCACGAGCCCCTTGTCGGTGCCGATCCACAGGGCCTGATCGTCGCTGACGGGATCGGGACGCAGGGCGTGCGGATCATAATAGAACGGGCCGCCCGCATCCTCGAAATCCGTCCATCTCGGAATCGGGCCGCTCAGGCCGATCCGGTCGCCGATCAGCCGCGGGCCGCCGTTCCAGTGCATGCGCTCGATAGGCAGGGAGGCCAGGGCCCGCATGGAGAACATGGGCATGCGGATGTCCCGCGCCTGGCTGTCACGAATGCTGTAACGGGGTTCGGTCACGCCGGAATGGCAGTAGACATGGACCTGCGGCGCGGCCCCCAGCACCATGGGCACCGCGCCGGTATGGTCATAGTGGCCATGGCTGAGCACCAGCGCGTCCGCGCGTCCCAGATCGACGCCAAGGGCGCGGACGTTTTCGGCCAGGGCCGTGCCCTGGCCGGTATCAAGCAGATAGCGCCGGTCGCCGTGCTCTATCCACAGGGCGAATCCATGCTCCGCCAGACAGCCGCAACCGGCCTGATTGTCGACCAGCACCGTCAGCACGGTCTTCTGCATGATGCGTACTCCAAAATCAGAGGTTCTGTTTCACAAGCGGCAGTTCCAGCAGGGGCGCGACCACGCTGCGCATGATTTCCGCCGTGGGGCTCGCGGCATGATGCATGACGAAGGCCTCGCCCATGTCGCCCGCTTCGGCCACCATCGGATCGATGGGAATGGAGCCCAGAAAGGGCGCGCCCATGTCGTCGGCCATGCGCTTGCCGCCGCCGGAACGCAGGATGTGGGTCACCTCGCCGCATTTGGGGCACACGAAACCGCTCATGTTCTCGACCACGCCCAAAACCTTCATGCCGACCTGGGCGCAGAAGGTGATGGACTTGCGCACGTCCATGGCCGCCACGCGCTGCGGCGTGGTCACGACCACGGCTCCGTCGATGGGGTTGATGAGCTGACAGATGGAAAGGGGTTCGTCGCCGGTGCCGGGAGGGGCGTCGATGATCAGATAGTCCAGATCGCCCCAGGCCACGTCCTTCAAAAACTGCTTGATGACATTGCCCTTGACAGGGCCGCGCCAGATCACGGCGTCGTCGGGGTTGCGCAGCAGAAAGCCCATGGACATGACCTTCAAGTGCCCAAGCTCCACCGGCACAAGGCCGTCGGGACCGGCCTCGATGTTCGCCCCTTCCAGGCCAAGCATGGTCGGCACGCTGGGCCCGTGGATGTCGACGTCGAGCAGGCCGACCTTCTTGCCCGCGAGCATGAGTCCCATGGCCAGATTCACGGCCACCGTGCTCTTGCCCACCCCGCCCTTGCCGGACATGACCATGATCTTGTGCCCGATATGACACAGCCTCGACTGAAGGGCCCGGCGGTCCTCGAAATCCTGATCGTTCTCGCCCTGCTGACGCTTGGACGCGGAACAGCTCGAATCCTTGCAGGATTCGCACGATCCGGCCCTGGGGGCGCTATTTTCCAAATTCTCCATTCACTCTCTCCACGATGCGCGGTTAGTTGTTGTTCGGCCCATGCCTCTCCTGCGTCCACGGCCTCTGCCGCGACAGCCCGGCATGTCGAAGGTTTCATCCAGATTGCCACGCTCCCAGGCCTCGATGACCTGTTCCAGATCGCCGGCCACGAAGCCGACCACGTTGATCCCGCCGGCGAGGACGGCTTCCTGCATGGGCAGGGAAATGGCCCCGCAGATCAGCGTGCCGACGCCCAGGCGAAGCAGGTCCTCAGCCCTGTGCAGCGGCTCGTCACGGACCAGGACATGCTCTTCCCGCTCGCCGGTTCCTTCCGGCAGCAGCAGGATCCGCCCGCCGACGTCAAAGACCGGCGCTATGCGATCCTGCCAGTGGTGCAAAGCGATGCGCGACATTGAAGCTCCTCTTTGCCCAGCGCAAAGCATGAGACGTGCCGTCGGAAAAGCGCTTGAAAGACAAAGCAAACCATTGATGAAAAAGAGTTTTCTCGCAAACGACATGGAGACGGAGGTGCATCGGCGCACCACAAGCAGGCAAACAAGTCGCGCCGGCGCTACTCTTTCGGGACAGACCGTCCGTCGCGATCGGGCAGGGCCATGCCGAGACGCTTCATGCGCCGAAAGAGCGTGGTCTTGTGAATCCCAAGCTCGCGCGCAGCGGCCAATCGATTGAAATTATTGCGCTCCAGAGCGGCGTGGATGGCCTGGCGGTCGAGCACGTCGTGCATCGCGCGGCCTTCGCCGCACTGACGGCGGGGGGCGAGACGGGTCAATTCCTCCGGCAGGTGATCGATGTCGACGCGGCCTTCGCCGCACAGCACGAAAGCCCGCTCGATGCAGTTCTCCAGTTCCCGGATGTTGCCCGGCCAGTCGTAGGCCATGAGCAGGGACAGGGCCTCGGTGCCGATGCCCGTGACCGCGCGGTCTTGAACGCGGTTCAGGCGGCGGATGAACTGTTCGACCAAGAGCGGCAGGTCGTCCTTGCGTTCCCGCAGGGGAGGGAGTTCCAGACGGATGACGTTGATGCGGTAGTAGAGATCCTCGCGGAACAGGCCTTCGCGGATCAGATCGGCAAGATTGCGGTTGGTGGCCACGATGACGCGGGCGTCGGTGGATTCGGTTCCGGAGGAGCCGAGCGGCTCGAAGGTCCGCTCCTGCAGCACGCGCAACAGGCGCACCTGAAGGGCCGGGCTGATTTCCCCGATCTCATCCAGAAAAATCGTCCCGCCCCGGGCCTGGGCGAATCGACCGAGCCGGTCGCGGGTCGCGCCGGTATAGGCTCCGGCCTTGACGCCGAAGAGTTCGGATTCGAGCAGGGTGTCGGGCAGGGCGGCGCAGTTGACGGCTATGAACGGCCCGTTCGCATGGGCGCTCAGGGAGTGGATGGTGCGGGCGAAAAGCTCCTTGCCGGTGCCGGTCTCGCCGGTCAGCAGGACAGTGCTCGGGCTGGCGGCGATGGCGGGCAGCATGGAGAAGAGCTTGTGCATGCGCGGGCTGCGGCTGAAGAGTTCACCGACGTGGTAGCGGCCCTCGAGCTCACGCTTGAGCGCGTCGACCTCCGAAAGATCGCGGAATGTCTCGGCCCCGCCCATGACCTGGCCGTTCTCGTCGCGAAACACGGCCGTGGACACGCTGATGGGAATACGCTCCCCCTGGGCGGTGATGATGTAGCCGCAGGTCCCGATACGGGGTTTGCCGCTGCCCAGCGTGTCCTGCAAGGGGCAGTTGTCCCCGCACAGGCTGGAGCGGAAAACCTCTGAGCACAGGCGCCCGATGGCCTCGGACCGGGGCACGCCGGTGATCTCTTCGGCGGCGCGGTTGAAGGACGTGATGCGCCACTCGAGATCGACGGTGAACACCCCGTCGGAGATGCTTTCGAGAATGGCGTCGGTGGGAGTGCGTACGGTGACGTGCTTCGTGGGCTGGGACATGGCTTTTCTTGACCCTCTCGGCCACCCCGGTCAAGAGCGCCGCAAACAAAAAGGGGCGGAAGAGATGCGCTCTCCCGCCCCATGCGCGACAAACCGGCAAAGGACTAGATCTTGGCGGCGGTCTTCAGATCGGCGACGGCGTCGGTCACTTCCCAGGGGAAGACGACGTCTTCGCGGCCGAAGTGCCCGTAGCAGGCGCTTTTTCTGTAAATGGGCTGAATGAGGTTCAGCCTTTTGATGATGTAATAGGGGCGCAGGTCGAAGACTTCCTTCACGGCCTTGGTCAGCACCTCGTCGGGCACCACGCCGGTGCCGCCGGTGGTGACCAGCACGGAGACCGGCTCGGCCACGCCGATGGCGTAGGCGATCTGCACTTCGCAGGTTCCGGCCAGACCGGCGGCGACCACGTTCTTGGCCACGTAGCGGGCCATGTACGCGCCGGAGCGGTCGACCTTGGACGGGTCCTTGCCGGAGAATGCGCCGCCGCCATGGTTGCCCATGCCGCCGTAGGTGTCGTTGATGATCTTGCGCCCGGTCAGCCCGCAGTCGGCCAGGGGACCGCCGGCCACGAAGCGCCCGGTGGTGTTGATGTAGATGCGGGTGCTGGCGTCCATCATGTCCGCGGGCATGACCTTGGCGATGACCTCGCGCTTGATGCCGTCCACGATCTCGTCATAGGTCACTTCGGGGGTGTGCTGGGAGGACACGACCACGTTGTCGATGCGCACGGGCTTGCCCTTGCGGTATTCCACGGAGACCTGGGTCTTGCCGTCCGGGCGCAGAAAATCGAGGACACCGTTCTTGCGCACCTCGGACAGTCTGCGGCTCAGACCGTGAGCATAGTAGATGGGGGCGGGCATGAGCGCGCTGGTCTCGGTGGTCGCGTAGCCGAACATCATGCCCTGGTCGCCTGCGCCCTGGTCCTCGGGCTTGGCGCGGTCAACGCCCATGGCAATGTCCGGAGACTGCTTGTCTATGGAGGACAAGACGGCGCAGGTGTTGGCGTCGAAGCCCATGTCGGAACTGACGTAACCGATCTCGCGCACCGTGGAGCGTACGATGTCGGGCAGGTCGGCGTAGGCCTCGGTGGTGATCTCGCCGGCGATGACGGCCATGCCGGTGGTGACCAGGGTCTCGCAGGCCACGCGGGAGCGCGGGTCCTGGGCCAGGAGGCAGTCGAGCACGGCGTCGGAGATCTGGTCCGCGATCTTGTCCGGATGGCCCTCGGTCACGGATTCGGAAGTGAACAGATAATGGTCGGCATTGAGAATCATGAAAAATCTCCTTTTACATAGGGAGGTTGTTAATAACGGTAATGATCGGGTTTGAACGGGCCGGTCACGGGCACGCCGATGTAGTCGGCCTGCTCCTTGGACAGGGTCTCAAGCTCCACGCCCAGCCGCGCCAGGTGCAGGCGCGCCACTTCCTCGTCCAGGATCTTGGGCAGGATCATGACCTGCGGATCGTAGTCGTTCTTGGCCAGATCGAGCTGGGCCAGGACCTGGTTGGTGAAGGAGTTGGACATGACGAAACTCGGGTGACCCGTGGCGCAGCCCAGGTTCACCAGGCGCCCTTCTGCCAGGACGATGAGGCTCTTGCCCGAGGGCAGGACCCACTTGTCCACCTGGGGCTTGACCGTGATCTTGGCGCAGCCGGGGGTGTTCTCCAGGAAGCCCATGTCGATCTCGTTGTCGAAGTGGCCGATATTGCAGATGATGGCCTCGTCTTTCATGGCCAGCATGTGCTCGCCGCGTATGACGTGATAGTTGCCGGTGGCGGTGACGAAGATGTCGGCCTCCAGGCACCCCTTGGCCATGGTCGTGACCTCGTAGCCTTCCATGGCCGCCTGCAGGGCGCAGATGGGATCGACCTCGGTGATCAGCACGCGGGCGCCGAAGCCGCGCATGGACTGGGCGCAGCCCTTGCCCACGTCGCCGTAGCCACAGACCAGCACGACCTTGCCCGCGACCATGATGTCCGTGGCCCGCTTGATGCCGTCGGCCAGGGACTCGCGGCAGCCGTAGAGGTTGTCGAACTTGGACTTGGTCACGGAGTCGTTGACGTTGAAGGCCGGGAAAAGCAGCTCGCCGTTCTTGGCCATCTGGTAGAGGCGGTGCACGCCGGTGGTCGTCTCCTCGGACACGCCACGGATGCGGGCGGCGATCTTCGTCCACTTCTGCGGGTCGACTTTGGCGCTTTCGATGAGGCGGTCAAGCACGCAGCGGAACTCCTTGTTGTCCGTCTCGCGGGCCAGCAGGGACGGGTCTTTCTCGACCTTCACGCCTTCATGCACCAGAAGCGTCGCGTCTCCGCCGTCGTCGACGATGAGGTCCGGACCGGTGCCGTCGGGCCAGGTCAGGGCCATTTCCGTGCACCACCAGTAGTCCTCCAGGGTCTCGCCCTTCCAGGCGAATACCTTGGCCAGACCCTCGGCCACCACGGCGGCCGCGGCATGGTCCTGGGTGGAAAAGATGTTGCAGGAGGCCCAGCGCACATCCGCGCCCAGGGCATGGAGGGTCTTGATGAGCATGGCCGTCTGGATGGTCATGTGCAGGCTGCCGGTGACGCGCAGGCCCTTGAGGGGCTTGGCGTCGCCGTATTTGTCGATGAGCGCCATGAGTCCGGGCATTTCGCGTTCGGACAGCTGCATCTCCTTGGATCCCCAATCAGCCAGGCTCATGTCGGCGACCTTGTGATCAAGCTTTGAGTCAATGGGTAACGTCATGTTTTCTCCTTTCCGTAAAGTGTGGCTACGGCCACCTGATGTTAAACTGAAAAATGTTCCCGGCGGGCGGTGATGAGCATCAGGGTGAGTCCCAGATTGACGGGGTGCTCTTCACAGGTCAGTTCATGAAATCCGGCCCGCTCAAGCCACTGGCGCAGATCGTCGGGGGCGAATCCCAGCCAGCGATCGCCGTAGCTCGTGCGCAGGGTCTCGTTGTCGTGAGGCAGAAAGTCGGCCAGCACGGCCCGGCCGCCAGGCCGCACCACCCGGCCCATCTCGGCGATGCCGTCCTGGGGCGCGGCCAGATGATGCAGCACCAGGGACATGATGGCCGCGTCGGCCTCACCGTCGCGCAAAGGCAGGTGCTCCAGATCGCCGATGCGCAGGCTCACTTCCGGCCCCTCGGGCAGAAGTTTGGCCGCAGCGTCGAGCATGCGAGGGGAGTTGTCCACCCCGATGACCCGCCCGGCGGCTCCGGCCAGGTGGCCGAGCAGAAGCCCCGGCCCGCAGCCCAGATCCACCACCGTGTCGGACCGCCCGGCGGCTGTGGCCAGACATTTCATGATGGCCGGTCCGAGCGCGAAGTCGCCGAGCATCTCGCGGCTCAGGCGGTTCCAGTCCGAGGCGACGGAATCGAAGAAACGGGTCGTGGAAAGGCGTCGATCGTTGAGCACGTGCGCGGCGCGCTCCAGATCCTGGCGATGTTCGGGCAGGTCCTTGAGTCCTTCCAGCACGGCCGCAAGCAGCGCACGGGAGCCGTTGGCGGCGGATGAGGAATAAAAGGCCCACAGACCGTGGCGCTGGCAGGCCACCAGCCCCGCGTCCATGAGGATTTTCAAGTGTCGCGAGATGCGCGACTGCCCCATGTCCAGAACCTGCACGATCTCGCCCACGTTGAGTTCGTGGGCGGCGAGCACGCCGATGAGGCGAAGCCTGGTTTCATCGGCCAGGGCCTTGGTCTGGGTCAGCAGCTTCATTAACGTATGGCAAACCTTTATTTTTCTATATCAAGATATCCTGATATAGCGTTGTTTACATACCCCGGACCCAAAGGTCAAGAAGCTGATCTTGCCTGGCGCAGGCAAGACGGTTAGGCAGGTCGGATGCACAAGCGCGAAAGAAAGACACGCTCCGTTTCCGAGGCGCTCGACTCCATCCTGGGCACGCCGGAAGCCGCCCTGGAGCTGGCCATTGCCCGGTTGTGGCGCCACTGGCCGCAAATCCTGGGCGAAGACGTCGCGGCGATGATCCGCCCCTTGGGGCACCGCCAGACCACCATGCTCCTGGGCGCGACCAACTCCATGGTCATGCAGGAGTTTTCCTATTTCGCGCAGAACATTCTGGACAAGGCCAACGAATTTCTTGGCAACGCCTATTTTCAGAAAGTCCAGATCGAACTCATGGCCGGACGGCCCGCCCTGGACGAATCCCTGCTGCCGAAAATCCCGCCCCCGCCCAAGCCACCGGAGCCGGACATCCTCGGCAACCTGCTGCCCTGCATGGATCCGTCCTCGCCGGTAACGTCCTGCTACCGCGCATATGTCAAACATTTCCGGCCGGACCTGCTCGGCCCGGAGGACGAATGAGCAAACTCGCGGTCTTCATGCTCGCCATCCTTGTGTTCGTGGCCGGCTGGTCCCACGCCGACACGGACGAGATCCTGCGCGACTACATCCCCAGCGGCAGGATCACCCGTTTCGAAGAGCCGGTGCAGTTCTGGATCGGAGGCAAGGATCGCCTCGAAGGACAATACTACATCGACACGGTGATGAACGAAGTTCGCCGCATCATCCCGGAGCTGCAATTCAGCCAGGTCACGTCCGCAAACCAGGCCAACATCCGCTTCTACCTGACCGACTCCAAGGACGAATGGCAGGAGGCGGTGTCCAAAAGCTCCCAGGGCATGGCCGGATGGAAGGAAATGGGCGATCTCATTAGGGGCTTCACCCTGCTGGCCTCCGGCAACGGGGTCATCAAAAAGGCGGACATCGTGCTGCACCTGGAATTCCAGACCTCCGGCGGCCAAAAACTCTGGATCGTGCGCCACGAACTCATGCACGCGCTGGGGATCATGACCCACCCCAGAAAGACTCTCGACACGGTCCTCAACTCCAGACAGGCCCAGGAAGAAAAAAACAGCATCTTTTCAGACTCCGACATCCTGGTGCTCAAGACCATGTACAGTCCGAACCTCTCCCCGGGAAATTCCTGGTAGGAATCGGGATCTCAAATCTTGACAGCCAACCTGTCTTTCCCTAATGGATTTTTTCCCTGCTGGGCGATCGTTCAACGGCAGGACAGCGGACTCTGACTCCGTCAATCTTAGTTCGAATCTAAGTCGCCCAGCCACCCAAGTCCCCATCGTCTAGCTAGGTCCAGGACACCGGCCTTTCACGCCGATAACAGGGGTTCAAATCCCCTTGGGGACGCCAAACGACCATAACGGGTTCATCCCGCCCCCCGGAGGTTCCGGGAAACATCACCCTGGGCCCCGAGCGAACGTTCGGGGCTTTTTTTCGTCTTTTGACAAAGAACCTGGGGTCAGGTCCGCGTGATCGTCCACGCCGCAACTCCATCCATTTCCAGCCGATTTTCCGCTTTCCAGCAAAAAGCCTTCACCATGGAAACATGAAAACCCGCAGCGGATCTCCTTCGTTTACAATATCTGCCCAAGAAACTCCCGCGTGCGGGGCATCTGAGGGGCGTTGAAGATAACGTCCGGGCAACCCCGCTCCAAGATCACCCCCTCGTCCATGAAGGCGACGGAGTCGGCCACTTCGCGGGCAAAGCCCATCTCGTGCGTGACCACCATCATGGTCATGCCGTCGTCGGCCAGCTGGCGCATGACGGACAGCACCTCGCCCACCAGCTCGGGGTCCAGGGCCGAGGTGGGTTCGTCAAAGAGCATCACCTCCGGCTCCATGGCCAGGGCCCGGGCAATGGCCACGCGCTGCTTCTGGCCGCCCGACAGGGTCTGGGGGTAGGCGCCCTCCTTGTCGCCGAGGCCCACCTTGTCCAGGTAGCAGCGCCCCAGCTCGATGGCCTTGGCCTTGGACATCCCCCGTACCTGGGTCGGCCCTTCGGTGACGTTGCCGAGCACGGTCATGTGCGGAAACAGGTTGAAGTGCTGAAAAACCATGCCCACCCGCGAGCGCAGGGCGTTGATGAAGCGTTCGTCACCGCGGACGAGCTGCCCGCCCACCCGGATCTCGCCCTGGTCGTACGTCTCCAGGTAGTTGACGCAGCGAAGCAGGGTGCTCTTGCCCGAACCGCTGGCTCCGATGACGCAGACCACATCGGACGGCATGATGGCCATGTCGATACCCTTGAGCACATGATGTTCGCCGAACCACTTGTTCAGCCCCTGTATTTCGATGACCGGCGTCTGAGGCACCGCTTCCTCCCGTGGTTTAAGATTGTTCCGTTACCGGGCCTTGCGATGCGACGTCACCCGCCGCGCCGCATCCGGCTATGACTGCGTCGAGACGTCGAGCCGGGCCTCCAGGGCGCCGAACAGCCAACTGAACACAGCCGTGTACAGCAGATAGAACACGGCCGCGATGAAGAGCATCTCCATCATCATGAAATTGGACGAAGCCAGCTGCTGCGACTTGAGCAGCAATTCGTTGATGGTGATGGTGCTGGCCAGGGACGAATCCTTGAGGGCGATGATGAACTGGTTGCCCAGCGACGGCACCGCGCGCTTCAGGGCCTGAGGCAGGATGATGCGCACCATGGCCCGGGAATAGGTCATGCCCAGACTGCGGGCCGCCTCCATCTGCCCGGTCGAGATGGAGACGATGGCGCCCCTGAATATCTCGGCGATGTAGGCGCCGTTGTGGATGCCCAAGGCAAGCACGGCGGAGGTCAGAGCGTTCAGCCCGGCCAGGCTGCGCAGACCGAAATAGATGAACAGCAGCTGCAGCAGCAGCGGCGTGCCGCGCACCACGTAGATGTAGGCGCGGGCGGGAATGCTGAGCAAACGGCGCTTGGAGATGCGCATGAATGCCGTACCGAGGCCCAGGGCCACGCCCAGCGCGATGCCCAGGGCCGAAACCTTGAGCGTCATCCACGCCGCCGGAAGAAAATAGGGGAGATACTTGGGCAAAGCCGCAAAGTCGAAATACATGCGAGTGTCCGGTTTCTTGAGGGTTGAGACAGACCGGGGCGTTGCGCCCCGGCGCAATGTCGTCGCCGGGCGGCGTCTACTTCGAGGTGATGTCGGTATTCAGCCACTTGACGCTCAAACGCGCCAGGGTGCCGTCTTCGTGCATGGCCTTGAGGATTTGATCCACGGCCGCAAGCAGGGTGTCGTCATTCGTGTTGAAGGCCACGGCGATGTCTTCGCTGCGCAGGGGCGCGCCCAGGGGAGCGATCTCGAACCTGCCTGAATTCATGGCGTTCACACCCACGACGCGATCGGTGATCACGCCGTCCACCACGCCGTTCGACAGCTCGGTCAGCGTCTGTGTGTCGTCCTTGTAGAGCTTGACCTCGCCCACACCCAGCCGGGCCGCGTCGTCGGCAAAGGTCGTGCCCGTGACCACGCCCACGGTCCGGCCGCGCAGATCCTCGGGCGAGGTGAAGGACGAATCCTTTTTGACCATCATCTGCGCCCCGGAATAATAATATGGCGTGGAAAAATTGACCACCTTGAGCCGGTCCTCGGTCACGGCCATGCTGCCCAGGATGCCGTCATACACGCCGGAGCGCAGTCCCTCGATAATGCCGCTCCATTCGGTGGTCACCGGCTTGAGGGTCACGCCCAGCCGGGTGGCCACCTCGCGGGCCACATCCACGTCAAATCCAACCAGCTCATTGCTTTCGTTGAAAAAATTGAAAGGCGGATAGCCACCGCTCATGGCGAAGCTGATCTCGCCTGCCTTGCGCACACGCTCAAGGGAATCAACCTTCGTGTCGGAACAGCCGACGAGCCCAAGGAAAAGAAACGAGACCACCGCCCCAGCCAGTAAACGCGCGCTGATTTTCATGCATACTCCCGTGTTTCAGTGAAATGAGGCTTCTCCGGCAAGAAGAATCCAGGCACAACAGCCATGCGATTCTTGCGTGGCATGGTCAAAATCTGAAGGTCAGAATGCCAGTCGGAGATGACGGACAATGCCAGACGTCAGGACAATCACCCCTTGCGCTGCATCATAGGCGCCAGTGCGATGTCGCTGCATTGCCGCATACGGCACGAAAAATGTACCACATCCGTACTAAACAAACACTATTGCGACTTGCCGGACAAGGGGGGAAAGCGGGGATGATTCGGGTATGCGGACATACCCTCGCCGAAAACGGGTCACGCGTGCGGCGCAGGCAGGGAACCGGGAAGGAAACGGGTTGGATGCCGCGCGGGACGGACGCTGAATCGGTCTCCGCGCCCTGCCTCGCGGTCCCGGGATATGTCCTGCCGCAATCCGGTCGACTGAAGGCGGCAGGCCCTGGACACCGGCATTTCGCTTGTGCCCGCAGCGCTTCCCACGCTATGAGGTGCCCGACACTACCTCCAGGAGCACCCATGAATATCGACTGCGCCAACTGCAAAGCCCGTATTGATTCCTTCGCAACTCTCATGACCGACAACGAGCACCTGGCCGACATCCGTCTGGCCCCGGACAAGTGGACACTCAAGGAGATGATCGCGCACCTGATCGACTCCGCGTCGAACAACCACCAGCGCTTCATCCGTCTGCAGCTCGAAGCGGTACTCATTTTCCCGAAATACGACGCCGAGGAATGGAAAGGCGTGACCAGGGTCGAATCGTTCGACTACCGATCCCTCGTCACCCTCTGGAAAACCTACAACGCCCTCATGCTGCACCTGATCGAAAACATGAACCCGGCAACCCTGGGACACATCTGGCGGCGGGAGGACAAGGACATCTCCCTGGAAGCGCTGGTTCACGACTATTTCGCGCACATGGAACTGCACCGGGATCTGTTCATGGAGCGCGTGGCGGAAATCGGGGGCGCACAGGGGAAACAATGAGCGCCCCCGTGCGCGCCGATGCGTCGGAGGAAGTGAAGGAAAAGGGGCTCCCCCGCCTTGTCCTGATCCTCGGCACCGACGCTTCGGGCAAGGACCATGTTGCCCGGCTGGTGCTGACGCATCTGCGGAAGGCAGGCGTATTCCTGGAGAAGCGACGCGGCTGGCTCTCGGCGCCTGCCTGCGTGGCCGATTCCTCGGAACACAAGGGCTCCGGCCGCCTGTTCGCCGAGAGGCTTTTCCTGCGCATCTACCCCCTCATCGCCTGGGCTCTGCCCACGGCGCTGTCCCTGTGCATCCTCGCGGACGCACTGGTCCATCGCCTCGCGCGCCGCAAGCCGGCCATGGTCGTCAGCCACACGGCGCTGCGCCTGCTGGCCTTCCACATGGGGCACGAAGACCCCTTCCGCATGCCCGTCCACCTCGGAAAAGCCCTGGCAACCATGCGCGGGCAGGGGTTGCAGACCCTGTTCGTGACCACGGAGAGGCATGTGCGCATGGGACGCATCCACGACCGCATCCAGCGGAACAAAGTCGACAATTTCGACCTCTACATGGCCAAGCGCCCCCGCCACGGGGAACGGGTCACGGACGCCCTGCAACGCATCGCCATGGAACAGCTGCAGGCCCGCACCATCCGTAACGACGTCCATGGCGACGAGCACATCGCCGCCGCCCTGGCCGAAATCTGGCCGGGAACCCGCGAAAGCCCCTGAGGATTGAAAACGAAATCCGAACACCCATGCCGCCAACCGCACGCAAAAGCGGTGGGCGACGACCCTGCGGAGGAAAGCATGACCGACCTGACCTTCACGAAGATCGAGCAGAGCATCAAGGACCGCAAGCGCCTGCACCTGACATTTCTCAAGAACGTCAAGACCTACACCCCGTTCCTGGAACTGGAGGAAAAGGCCTTCGCCGACGGCGCCCTGGACCGGAAAACCAAGGAACTCATGGCCCTGTCCATCTCCATCGTCACCAAATGCGAGCCGTGCATGGAATGGCACCTGGACCAGGCCATGCGAGCTGGCGCCACGGACCAGGAGATCTACGAAACCATCGACGTGGCCATCGAAATGGGCGGCGGCCAGGCCGGGGCCTACGCGCGCTTCGTGCTCAAGGCCATGGAGTATTTCAAGGGGAAGCGGGAGGAGTGAGCGGGCCAGACCGTCGGTATCCGGCCCCCAAGGTTTCCGCGCCGGAAAGGAGACAGCGATTGAACTTCTTCAGCCTCGTGAAAACCTGACATGTAATAATACAATTATCTTAATTTATTAAATTTATATCATAATCTCTGCCTTTAAACTGGCGATTGGACGAACATAAACTGACGATTGGACGAGATGAAATTTGCAATTGGACGGACGACAACCTACATATGGATGCCATGGAATCGACAGACCTCTATCCGCGCTTCATCCGCCCCCGCCTGCTGGAGGCACTCGCCGATGCACCGGTCGTGCTGATCCATGGCCCCCGCCAGTGCGGCAAGACGACACTGCATTTCAGATGGTTCACGACACAATCTCGACGAATTCATGAAATCAGTTCTCGCTTTTTGGAAAGCAGAACTGAAGTCTCATGGCGTAATCATTCGCGGACAATCATGCGCATCATTGATCGGAGAACAGGCATGAACCATGACAAGAACTAATGCGACTTCAAATGCGTCATTCTGCAGGATCAAGGCACTGTCGATGTACGCAGCGTCCCGGAATGGCAAGGGAGCCATGACATGATTTTGGAAAACAAACTCCACATCACCGACCAGATTGAGCTTGCCAAAGCCGAAGAAAAAATCAGCAAGCAAAAAGCCAAACAGCTCTTTGACTCGGGCGATATCCGCAAGACCGAAATCGGCACCTTCGCAGGTTTATCATTTATCCACGCCTATTTGTTTGAAGACATTTATACCTTTGCCGGGAAAATCCGCGACGTGAATATCGCCAAAGGGGATTTTCGTTTTGCTCCGCTCATGTATCTGGAGCAATCGCTGAAATATATCGACAGGATGCCGCACAGCAACTTTGATGAAATCATCGAGAAGTATGTGGAGATGAATGTTGCCCACCCATTTCGCGAAGGCAATGGCCGCGCCACGCGCATCTGGCTTGATCTCATGCTCAAAAGCCAAATCAAACGGGTGGTGGACTGGAATCTGGTCGATAAAGATGAATATCTCTGCGCCATGCAGCGCAGCCCGATTAAGGATCTTGAAATCAAAACAGTGCTGAAACAAGCCCTGACAGACAAAATTGATGACCGCGCGCTGTTTATGAAAGGTATCGATGTGAGCTATTTCTATGAAGGCTACTGCGAATTCAGAACCGGGGAGTTGTAGGCAAGAGTACTGTGAGCTTGATGTACACACGCTTAGCCTAATCATCTGACATGAGTAACAAAATAAGCGCGTCATCATTTTTACTCAACGGATTGAGCAATATTGCTCTCCCATTGAGCAAAAACAACACCGCACTGATTTTTTCTTTACTCAACAGCTAGTTGGAATATGACTCGGAATCGGAAACCAGCAGCAAAAAGCCCCGCGCAAACGCACGGGGCTTTTTGTTACGGCATCATGCACTCGCCGCCTGAAACCTAATTACTTGTCAGCAGGCTGCGCTTTCAGGACAACCGGCCCTTGAAATCCTCGTAGCCGAAGCTCCGCACCACTCGCATGGAACCGTCCTCGGGCTCGAAGACCGCGATGGAGGGCAACTGGATACCGTTGAAGGTGTTGGTCTTGACCATGGAGTAGTGGGCCATGTCCGTGAAGACCAGGCGGTCGCCCGGAACGAGGGGCTGGTCGAAGGAGTATTCCCCGGCCACGTCGCCGGCCAGACAGGACTGGCCGCCCAGGCGGCAGGTCCAGGGCTTTTCGCCCGGAAGGCCGGAGCCCACGATGTGCGGGCGGTACGGCATTTCCAGCACGTCGGGCATGTGCGCCGGGACCGAGGTGTCGAGAATGACGATGGGCATGTCGGCCTGCGTCACGTCGAGGACCGTCGAGACCAGGTAGCCCGTATTCAGCGCCACTGCCTCGCCGGGCTCCAGGTAGACCTGCACGCCGTGGCGGGCCTTGAACTCGCTGATGAGACGGCACAACAGGTCCACGTCGTAATCGGGGCGGGTGATGTGGTGACCGCCTCCGAAGTTGACGTACCGCATGCGCGGGAAGAACTCGCCAAAGCCCTTTTCCGCCGCCGCGATGGTGCGCTCCAGGCAATCGGCGTTCTGCTCGCACAGGTTGTGCCAGTGCAGGCCCGTCACCCCTTCCAGCAGGTCGGGTCGGAAATCCTTGCGCCGGATGCCCAGGCGCGAGCCCGGCGAACACGGATCGTAGATGGGCACCGCGCCCTCGGAATGCTCCGGGTTGATGCGCACGCCAAGCTCGATCTCGCGCCCCAGACGCCTCGCCTCGGCGACGATCAGCCCCCGGAATTTTTCCAGCTGGCCGAAGGAGTTGAAGACGATGTGGTCGGCCGTGGTGCACAGGTCGAAGATGTCGGCCTGGGAAAAGCCCGCCGCGAAGGCGTGCACCTCGCGACCGAACTCCTCGCGACCGAGTCGGGCCTCGTGCGGCGAACTGGCGCAGACGCCGTCGAGCACCTGCCGCAGGACCGGGAAGACGCTCCACATGGCGAAGCCCTTGAGCGCCAGCAGGATCTTGCAGCCCGTGCGTTCCTTGACCCCGGCCAGCACGTCCAGGTTGCGCCGGATGAGCCCCAGATCGACCACGAAGGACGGCGTGGCGACCTGGCGGGGATCAAACCGATACGCGGTGCGCCCGTCCATCACAGGTCGACCACCACCCAGGGCAGGCCGTGGATGTTCAGCTTTTCCATGAACGGGTCCGGATCGAGCTGTTCCATGTTGAAAACGCCCGCGCCGCGCCACTTGCCGGTCAGCATCATCATGGCGCCGATCATGGCCGGCACGCCCGTGGTGTAGGAGATGGCCTGGGAGCCGACCTCGCGGTAGGCCTCCTCGTGGCTGCAGATGTTGTAGATGTAGGCCTTTCTCTCCTTGCCGTCCTTGACGCCCTTCATGACGCAGCCGATGCAGGTCCGTCCCTTGGTCAGGGGCCCCAGGGAACCCGGCTCGGGCAGCACGGACTTCAGGAACTGCAGGGGCACGATCTTCTGGCCCTTGTAGTCCACGGGCTCGATGGAGGTCATGCCGATGTTTTCCAGCACCTTCAGGTGGTTGAGGTAGTTCTGGGAGAAGGTCATCCAGAAGCGGGCGCGCTTGAGGCCCCGGATGTTCTGCACCAGGGATTCGAGCTCCTCGTGGTACATGAGATAGCAGTCCTTGGGGCCGATGCCCTCGGGGAAGTCGTAGCTCATGCGCCAGGACAGGGGGTCGGTCTCGACCCACTCGCCCCGCTCCCAGTAGCGGCCGCGCTGGGTGATCTCGCGGATGTTGATCTCGGGGTTGAAATTGGTGGCAAAGGGCTGGCCGTGGTCGCCCGCGTTGCAGTCGATGATGTCGAGCTCGTGGATTTCATCGAACAGATGCTTCTGGGCGTAGGCGCAGTAGACGTTGGTCACGCCGGGGTCGAAGCCCGAGCCCAAAAGGGCCATGAGCCCCTTCTCCTTGAAGCGGTCCTGATAGGCCCACTGCCACTTGTATTCGAACTTGGCCTCGTCGAGGGGCTCGTAGTTGGCCGTGTCGAGGTAGTCCACGCCGGTTTCCAGGCAGGCGTCCATGAGGGCCAGGTCCTGGTACGGCAGGGCCACGTTCAGGACCAGCTTGGGCTGAAACTTCCTGATGAGGGCCACGGTCTCGGCCACGTTGTCGGCGTCCAGGGCGGCGGTCTGGATGGTGCGGCCGGTGCGTTCCTTGACCGACGCGGCGATGGCGTCGCACTTGGACTTGGTCCGGCTGGCCAGCATGATCTCGCTGAAGACCTCGGGAACCTGGGCGCACTTGTGGGCCACCACATGACCGACGCCGCCGGCGCCTATAATGAGCACTTTGGACATGGCACTCCTCCTTGAAAAGGCGTTTTTAAATTACAATCCGCTCGATAGTCCGGCCTGGCAGGCATCGGGGTTCTCGCAGTCCCGGCCCACATTCAGATACGTGTATCCGCGCATGCCCCGCTCATAGGCGCGCATGATCATGAAGCGCTCCTGGGGGCTGATCTTCCCCGTGCGCACGCCCTGCTCCGCCACCTTGCGGAAATTCTCCAGGACCTGCTTGGGCTCGAATTCGACATAGGACAGCACGTCGGCCACGCTGTCGCCTTCCAGCTCGCGGATGAAATCGTAGGTGCCGTCCTCGTTGATGCGCACGCTGACCACGTTGGTGTCGCCGAAGAGGTTGTGCAGGTCGCCCAGGGTCTCCTGGTAGGCCCCGACCAGAAACGCGCCCAGATAGTAAGGCTCGCAGGGCTTGACCGAGTGCAGCTCCAGCACGCGCTTGACGCCGTGGATATCGATGAAGCTGTCCAGCTTGCCGTCGCTGTCGCAGGTGATGTCGGCCAGGATGGCCTGCTCTTCGGGGCATTCGTCCAAGCGGTGCACGGGCATGATGGGAAAGAGATGTCCGATGGCCCAGGCGTCGGGCAGTGACTGGAACACGCTCATGTTGCAGTAGTAGATGCTGGCCAGGGCCAGGTCCACGTCCTTCAGGGCCGAGGGCGGGTTCTTCATCTCGGGCAGCTTCTCGGCGATGTTGCGGATCACGGCCCAGAAGATGGTGTCGCTCATGGCGCGCTGACGCAGGCTGCACTGGCCCAGGCGGAAGAGCTGGCGCATCTGGTCGCGGTAGTAGATGGCGTCGTTGTAGCACTCCTGAAGGTTCTTGAGCGAGAGCGAATTGTAGACCTCCAGCAGATTGTGGATGGCCTCGGGGTCTTCCTCGTCCAGGGTCTGGGGCACGGTGCGGGTTTCCAGGCGGCTGACGTCCAGGACGTTGAAGAGCAGCACCGAATAGTAGGCCACCGTGGCCCGGCCGGATTCGGTGATGATGTGCGGATGGGGCAGATCGTGCTCGTCCACTGTGGCCATGACCGACTCGACGATGTCCGTGCAGTATTCCTCCAGGGAATAGTTGCGGCTGCTGGCGTAGTTGGTGTGGGACCCGTCGTAGTCCACGGCCAGGCCACCGCCCAGGTCCAGAAAGCCCATGGCGCAGCCTTCCTTGGCCAGCTCGGCGTACATGCGCGCGGCCTCGTGCACCGCGGTGCGGATGTCGCGGATGTTGGGAATCTGGGAGCCCAGATGGAAATGCAGCAGCTGCACGCAATCGAGCATGGACTGGCTGCGCAGCAGATCGAGCACGTCCACGACCTCGGCCGTGGACAGGCCGAAGATGGACAGGTCGCCCGCCGATTCGGCCCAGTGCCCGCCCGCCTGGGTGGAAACCTTGATGCGCACGCCAATGCGCGGCTTGATGCCCAGCGCCTTGGCCCGCTCCAGGATCAGCGGCAGCTCGCTTGGCATCTCAAGCACCAGAAAGCACAGAAAACCCATTTTGCAGGCGTACAGGGCCAGATCGATGTAGTCCTGATCCTTGTAACCGTTGCAGACCAGGCAGGCCTTGGGGTTTTTCAGAAAGGACAGCGCAGCGATGAGTTCGGCCTTGCTGCCGACCTCGTAACCATGGTTGTAGCGGTCCCCGACCTTGGCGATCTCTTCCAGGACCTGCTGCTGCTGGTTGACCTTGACCGGGTAGACGCCGCGGAATTCGGCCTTGTACTCAAGTTCCTTGATGGCCTTGGCAAAGGAGTCGTGGAGCAAGGAAATCTGGGCGTCGAGGAGGTTCTCGATGCGCAGCAGCACCGGCAGGCCAAGTCCGCGCTCCTGCAGGCCGCTTATAATGGAAGGGATCGGCACGCAGACATCCTTGCCGGGAAAAGGCGTGATGCCGAGCTTTCCGTCGGGGGTGACCTTGAAGTAGCCGCCGCCCCAGTTGTCCACGCCGTAGAGTTCCACGGAACGGTCCACGGTCCATTTTTCGAGATTCCGAGATCGCATCAAAACCCTCCGCCATCGCGCCTGTGATAAAGTGACTGCAAAAACCGGCCATGCCATCCCCAACTATTCGAAAGAAATGGATTTCCGGTTTGAGAAAAATGACCGTGCCCGGCGTTTATCCGTCTTTTCGCAGCGGTGACCGCAACCTACGGCCCAGGCTGGAATCCGGGCCAGCGCCCCCCTCTAAACAGCCGGGGGCAAGCCGTCAATAAATCTTGTGCCACGCAGGCCATCCGGGTGCTTCCGGCCCGGGTGGCGCCGGAAAATTCGACTTTGCCTTGGGCGCGGGCTTGGGCTATCTGCCATGTTCCACTTCACGCGCAGGAGAACGCAATGCCATTTTTCGAGATTCTGGCAGTGGCCACCGCCCTGGCCATGGACGCTTTCGCCGTGGCCATCGCCTCGGGCGTGGCGCTCAAGGCCGTGACCGGCAGGCAGACGTTCCGGCTGGCGTGGCATTTCGGGCTGTTCCAGGCCGGGATGCCGATCATCGGCTGGTTCGGCGGCATCCTCGTGCGCGACTATTTTCTGCGCTTCGGCCACTGGATCGCCTTCACCCTGCTCCTCTATATCGGAGGACACATGCTCTGGGAAGGGCTGAGCAAGAACGAAGATGACGTCTGCCAGGACCCCACCTCGGGCCCAAGGCTGATCATGCTCTCCGTGGCCACCAGCATCGACGCCCTGGCCGTGGGCTTCACCATGGCCATGCTTGGCATGTCGATCTGGTTCCCGGCCCTGGTCATCGGCGTTGTGGCCCTGTTCTTCACCGCCGCCGGCATGCACATGGGCAGATTCCTGGGCTGCCGCACCCGCCTGGGGCACTACGCCGAAGTGCTCGGAGGCCTGGTGCTCATGGGCATCGGCGGCAAGATATTGTGGCAGGGGATGTGAAAAAGAAGGGGAATCACTCTTTTTCAAAATCCTTTCGTATCCTTCGCAGTTCCCGCTTGTAACCTTCCGCGTCTCCGTAATCCACGAATCTGTCGTAGCGGGAATGGGTGCTCTTGGGCAGCCTGGCGTGGCGTATGGGGCACCAGTACTGTTCCGTGCGCGCCGCGATTTCACGCAGATAGGCCATGAGCCCGTTGAAATAGCTACAATACATGCAGTTGCACTTTTCCACCCAGTTCAGATACTTGAGCTTGTGCCGGTCAAAGACGATGTGGTCGCCTCGCCTGACGCGCGGAATGCCGTAAATCGGAAAGCAGATCAGCTGGTAGAAAATGACGAAGAAATCGAGCACCATGGCCGGGATGAGCGCGAACCAGATGACCGGAATGGTCAGGATCTTGAAAACGCCCGACTCGTAGACATAGCTGGTCCATCTCGTGACCAGGGCCCGGTGCGCATCCTGCACCTCGCGGCTGAAGCGGACCCGCTTTTTTTCCACCGTGTAGCGGAATTCCTGCTGCTTGGCCGCCAGCTCCCGGCGCAGCTCCTGCTCAAGCTCCTCGATCCTGTCCCGAATCTCCTGGAACGTATCCTTCATTGCCTCTCCCTGGTTTGAATTCCCCCATGACTATACCCTCACGCCACGCACCACAACCCGCGCCGACACCCTCCAAGCCTGCCCGGTCCAGTCTAGGCAAGGCTTGCGCGGTTTGGTATGCTTGAAAAAATTTTGCGCGGAAAACGCCAACCGGACAGTTTCTGTCCACTGGAGGGAACCATGCACGCCTGGACCGGACGCATCATCGACATCGACCTGACCGCGGGCGCGGTCCACTCCCGGGAATTGCCGCGCGAGTCGGCCCTGGCCTTTCTGGGAGGGCGGGGACTCAACTCGAAAGTCCTTTTCGACCGGGTCGCCCCGGGGCTCGACCCGCTCTCCCCGGAAAACGTCTACTGCATGGCCCCCGGCCCCCTGTCCGGCACGGTGCTTGGCATGACCAGCCGCATGGAGGTCTCGACCCTCTCCCCCTACTCGGGCATCCTCGGCGACGGCAACGCCGGCGAGCGGTTCGCCACGGTCATGAAACGCGCCCGCGCCGACCAGATCATCATCACCGGCCGGGCAGCCGGGCCCAGCTACCTTCTGGGCACTCCGGAAACGGCCGAACTGCATGACGCCTCCGGTCTGTGGGGCAGGAACTGCTGGGAAACGACGGACCTGCTTCAGGCCAGGCACGGCAAGCACGCCTCCGTGGCCTGCATCGGACAGGCCGGTGAAAACCTGGTCCGCTTCGCTTCGACCATCGTCGACAAATACGCCTCCGCCGCCCGGGGCAGCGGAGCGGTGCTCGGGTCCAAGAATCTGAAGGCCGTCGTGGTCGCCGGAAATCATGCCGTGACCCTGGCCGATCCGGCCACGTTCAAGGAACTGGCCAGGCTTGACCGGGAATTTTTCGCCACGGACGAATTCCAGCGAAACGTGGCCTCCAGGTACGGTTCGCACCACGGCATGAGCGACTGGCGGCCCGGTTTCCGCAACTACGCGAAATATCTCGAGCCGGGCGAAGTGCCGCCAGCCTTGCGCCCCGAGGCCTGGAAGCGGTACGAGATCGGTCGGACAGGCTGCGGCAATTGCTCCGTGCGCTGCAAAAACGTGTACGAAATTCCCGAAGGAACGCGCAAAGGCGAACGCGGCGAGGCCCTGGAATACGAATCCATCTTCTGCATGGGCACCAACTGCGGCGTGACCGATCCCGCGGCCATCATGGAGATGAGCAATCTGGGCGACATGTACGGGCTCGACGTCATCCCGCTGGGCAACGCCATGGCCCTGGCCAAGGATCTCTTCGCGCGCGGCCTCTTGACCAGGGAGCGGACCGGCGGGCTCGACCTGTCCTGGGACAACGTCGCGGACCAGATCGAACTCGTTCATCTGACGGCTCTGCGCGAGGGCTTCGGAAACATCCTGGCCGAAGGCATGCTCTCCATGGCCAAGCTCCTCGGACCCGAGGCCATGCGTTATTGCTACCATGTCAAGGGATTGAGCCGCGGCCCCTACCCGGCCGGGCTGTTCGCCCTGGCCCACGCCACCTCCACGCGCGGAGCCGACCATCTGCGCGGCCGCAGCTGGGCCTACGGCGAGAACGATCCGGAACTGTACCCCAAGCTCCAGGCCTCGGGCGCCATGCACGCCGACATGAACGACCCGGTCCAGGCCATCATCCTGTCCGAGAGGGTCTGCACCCTGGCCGACGCCGTGGGCCGCTGCAAGGGCGCGGTCAACTCCTGGGCCAACGCCCTGCCCCTGGCCTGGAAATATCCGCTTTTCGACGGCCTGGCCCGCGTGCTGAACGCGGCCACAGGAGAATCCTTCACCGAAGCAAGCCTCATCGAAGCGGCGGACCGCATCTACACGCTGGAAAAAGCCTTCAACGCCCGCCGGGGCATCACCTGTGCGCACGACTCCATCCCCCTCAATCCGGGCCACTACTCCCCGGAGGAAATGAAAAAGGAAGAGGCCAAGCATCGCGAGCTTCTGAATCGTTACTACCGATTGCAAGGGCAGGACCCGCGCACGGGAATGCCTACGCTTGAGCGCATGGAACAGCTCGGACTGGGCGCGGAAGGACGGCGCCTGCACGAGGAGGGTCCCTACCCCGAATGGACGGGACCGGCCCTTCGTCCCCTGGACGACTACCCTCATGGCGGAGCGCGGGCCTGAATTCCGAACGCCGGAAATCTTCAACAACATTGAACCATTGACTCCGCAGGACAGCCAAGGCAAGTATGTCATACGCTTATGTCAGACAAAAAAAAGCCCATGACGCGCCGCATTGCGCATGCACGACCCGCAAGACGGACTAAACCCGCGACGCTCTTGCCCGCGCAACCACGGTGATGCTACAGACACCCATGGCCGCCCCCGACCCGCACCTTTATCCCGGAAACGGTTCATGCCCTTCATTCTCGCCCTGGTCCTGCTGCTGACGTTCGGCAGCCCCTGTCCGGCCGACTCGCGGCTGGAACTCAGTCCCGCGGAACGGGCGTGGCTGGACGCGCACAAGGATTCCCTGACCCTTTCCTTCGACCGTTCCTTCCCTCCCATCGAATTCGAAAAGGCCGACGGCACCTTTGCCGGCCTGAGCGCCGACCTCATCGGCAGGGTCGAGGAACGCCTCGGCGTCACCTTCCGTAAACAAAGCGCTCCCTGGACCCAGGTCCTCGAGGGGCTGCGAAAAGGCTCCACGGCCCTGGCCCCGGCCATCGTCGACAACGAGGAGCGCTCCGAACACACCCTCTTCACCCGCCCCTACGCCCGCATTCCCCTCGTCATCGTCACCTCCCGCAAGGTGCAGGGCATGCTGTCCCTGGAAGACCTTACCGGAATGCGCGTCGCCGTTGTCCGGGGCTATGCCTCGGCGACGCTGGTCAAGAAGAAGGGACGGGGGCGATTCGAAGTGCTGGAAGTGGAAACCATTCGCGAAGGCCTGCGCGACGTCTCCTTCGGCGTGGTCGACGCCTTTGTGGAGAGCCTGGCTGTGGCCGCGTGGCACATCGAGCAGGAAAAGCTGCCCAACCTGCGCGTGGCCGGAGATCTGGACGTGACCCAGGACTTGTCCATCGGCATCAGCAAGCACTATCCGCTTCTGGCCAGCGCCGTGGAAAAGGCCCTCGCATCCATCGCCGAGACCGACAAGAAAAGCATCGTCGATCGCTGGATTCGACTGTCCACGTCGATGCTCAGCAAACAGACTCTCGATGCCCTGAAGCTCGCCGCCATTGTCACGCTCATCCTTCTTGTCGTCCTGGCTTTTGCGGCCTGGGGGCTGAGCCGCAAGCTGCGCAAAAAGATCGGCGAACTCAAAAACACGCAAGCCGCCCTGACCGAGCAGGTGGACCGCTTCCGTCTGGCCATGGAAACCACCCAGGCCGGATTCTGGGAGCATTTTCCGGAAGAGGGACGGGAAGTGCACAGCCAGGAATGGTACACCATGCTCGGCTACCCGGCCCGGACCATGATCGGCGGGGTGGACGACTGGACCGGACTGATCCACCCCGAAGACCGGGCCGAGGCGCTGGCCGCATTCTCCGCCTACATCCGCGAAGGCGGACAGGGCATGTACGAAGCCGAATACAGAATGCGCGCCAAGGACGGCTCCTGGAGATGGATTCTGGGCAAGGGGCGGGCCGTTTCCTGGGACGATAAAGGGCGCCCGACCCGCCTCATCGGGCTCAACCTGGACATCCAGAAGACCAGGGAGGCCCAGGAGGAGATACGGCGTTCGCAAGCCCTGAACAAGGCCCTGCTCGAACAGACGTCCCAATTCATCGGCCTGCTCGATCCACAGGGCAATCTCCTCGTCGCCAACCAGGCATCCCTGAAATGGGCTCGCGCAAACGCGTCGGAAGTGCTGGGGCGGCCATTCTGGGAGGGCCCCTGGTGGCCGGACAAATCCAAAGCCGAATTCCTTCTCCTGCAGATCATCGATCAGGTCAAAAAAGGCCAGACCATACGGCGCGAGGTCGTGCTGGCCGATCCCGACGGCCAGGAAGCGTTCTTCGACTTCACGATGTCCCCGTTCCGCGACGAAGCGAACCGGGTCGTCAACTTCATCGTCGAAGCCCGCGACATCTCCATGCTGAAAAAGAAACAGCTGGAAATCATGGAGAGCGAAAGACGCTTCCGCACCATTTTCGAGAACGCGCCCTATTCCATGGTCATCACCCGTCTTTCGGACGGCAGGTACATGGATGCCAACACAGCCTTCCTGGAAAGGATGGGCATGAGCCGCGAAACTCTGCGCACGCTCTCGCCCAGGGATGCGGGAACCTTTTCCGAAGCGCACCAGGATGAGATACTCGTCAACCTCAAGGCCAGCCGCAACGTCCACAACATGGAAACCCAGGTGCGGCGATCCGACGGCATGACCGGCCACATCCTGTATTCGGGCGGTCTCATCACCCTTGACGGCGAACCCTGCATCCTGTCCATGACCGTGGACATCACGGATCTCAAGGAGGCCCAGGAGGAGCTGCGTCGTTCCAGGGAAATGTTCGCCCGCCTGTTCCAGCTCTCCCCCGACATCATCACCCTGGCCAGGCAGGAGGACGGGATCCTGCTGGAAGTCAACGACGCGTTCCTGCGCACCACGGGATATTCCCGGGACGAGGCCCTGGGCAAAAGCACCCTCGACCTGAAAATATTCGCCACGCCCGAGCGGCGCACGGACTTCACCGAGGCGCTGCGGCAGGGCGGCAAGGTCGAAAACTTCGAATTCGACATGCGCCACCGGGACGGACACATCCTGCAATGCTCGACCTCGGCCAGGCTGATGACCATTGACGGCGAACCCTGCATCCTGTCCATCACCCGCGACATAACGCATCTGCGGGCCCTGCAGGACAGCATGATCCAGTCCGAAAAGATGCTCTCCCTCGGCGGCATCGCCGCCGGCATCGCCCACGAGATCAACAACCCGCTGGGCATCGTCCTGCAGGCGGCCCAGACCATCACCCTGCGCACCAGGGCCGACTTCCCCAAGAACATCGAAGCGGCCGCGAAAATCGGCGCGGACATCGAACAGGTGGAACGCTACCTCAAGGAACGCAAGATCGATGTCTTCATCCGCGACATCCAGGGCGCGGCGGTGCGGGCGGCGGACATCATCCGGCACATGCTCGATTTCAGCAGGCGCAGCGAGTCCAGGCGCTCGACATGCGACATACGGACCATCATCGACAACTCGTTGCGGCTCGCATCCAGCGACTACGACCTCAAGAAAAACTACGACTTCAAGTCCATCCGCATCGAAAAAGACTTCGCCGACGACCTGCCCAGCCTGCATTGCACGGAAACGGAAATCGAGCAGGTCCTGCTCAATTTATTGCGCAATGCGGCCCAGGCCATGGCCGAAGCCGACCCGCCGACCCCGAACCCATGCATCGGCATAACGGTCCGGCCCCTGGGCGCGGGGCTGCGCATCGACATCAGGGACAACGGGCCCGGCATCCCGCCGGAGCACCGCAAGCGCATCTTCGAGCCCTTCTTCACCACCAAGGCGTCCGGAGCGGGAACGGGCCTTGGGCTGTCCGTATCCTATTTCATCATCACCAAGGGGCATGGCGGCACGATGACGGCCATCTCCCCCGACGAAGGCGGAACCATTTTCAGCATCGAACTCCCAAATTCGGGGGAATTCATGAAAAATGAACCACATACCTAGACGAACGACCGGATTTCAACATATCATGATCTGCATGTCACCCATCGCGCGCACGCCGAAAAAGCGGAATACCCCATGAACATCCTGGTAATCGACGACGAAGACGGACTGCGCCGCTCTCTGTGCGCATATCTCGAAGACCTCGGGTACGACACCATCGACGCGGCCAACGGAAGAGAGGGGCTCACGGCCCTGCGCGCCTCGCTGTCGGATCTGGCGGCCGTCATCGTCGACCTGAACATGCCGGTCCTGGACGGCTACGGATTCCTGGACCAGGCGCGGGTCGAAGCGCCGGAACTGCCCATCATCGTGCTCTCGGGCGTGGGCGTGGTCGATGACGCCCTGCAGGCGGTGAGGCTCGGGGCGTGGGATTTTCTGACCAAGCCCCTGCACAATTTCAGCGTCCTTGAACACACGCTGAACAAGGTCATGGAAAAGGCGCGGCTGATCAGGGAAAACCGGATCTACCAGACCAGCCTCGAACAGCTCGTGCACGAGCGCACCGCCGAACTGGAGCGCACCCGCCGCCAGATCATGCACCGCCTGAGCCGCGCCGCCGAATACAAGGACAACGAAACCGGCCACCACGTCATCCGGGTCGGTGAAATCGCCGCGGTCCTGGCCCAGGCGCTGGGACTGAGCGAAACCGACTGCGCCAACCTGCGCGACTGCGCCCCGCTGCACGACATCGGCAAGATCGGCATTCCCGACGAGGTGCTCCTCAAACCCGGCAAGCTCGATCCTCAGGAATGGAAGATCATGCAGCAGCACTGCATGTTCGGCTGTGAAATCCTGGGCCCCCTGACCAGCAAGGAGGAGGCGCATTCGAGCTGCGAACAGTGGGACACGCGGGATTCGGACGGCAACGAGCTGCTCGACCTGGCCCGCACGCTGGCCCTGTTGCATCACGAACGCTGGGACGGCAGCGGCTATCCCTTCGGACTGGCCGGCGAGGCCATTCCCCTGGAGGCGCGCATCGTGGCCGTGGTCGACACCTACGACGCCCTGGCCAGCGAACGGCCCTACAAGGAAGCTTTCCCGGAGGAGAAATGCCTGGCCATCATCCGCGCAAGCTCGGGCAACCATTTCGACCCGGAAGTGGTCAAAGCCTTTTTCGCCAACATCGACCACATACGGACCATTCGCAGACAGTGGCACGACTAGGCCAGGCCGGACATCCCATGAACATACGCCAGACACACGCCAAGCCGCCGCTCGACAGGGAAGGAACCACGGACATGAACGTCCCGGTTCCCGCGTCGCGCTCCCATGCGGCCGAAACGGCCGTCACCCGGACGGCGAGGACTCCGCAGGGGCGACGATGAGCGCAGGCCGTTTCCTACAGCATCAGCTAAAGCTGGCCAGACTCGCACCGGGCGACGTGCCCGAAAGCCTCGGGCCGCTCATGAACCTCATCGAAGATGCCTACCGGCAGTTCGACGCGGAAAAAGAAGCGCTGGAAAAGGCCCTGCGGACCTGCTCCGCCGAACTCGCGCAGCGCAACGAGCTGATGCAGGCCGTGTTCATGGCCTTGCCGGACGTCTTTTTGTGGATCACCCGCGACGGCATGATACAGGATTGCCGTGGCGGCCTCGCCGCACTTTTCGGACGGAACCCGCAAAGCGTCATCGCGAAGAACCTGGCCGAATTCCCCGATATCGCGGATCCGGAGGCCTTCGCCCTGGCCATGCGCATGCTGGAGGAAACCTCTTTTTTCCAGGCCGAGTACGCCATTCACTGCGCAGGCCGAAACGGACACTACGAAGCCCGCTTCGCCAACCTCAACGCCGATCTGGTTCTGGTCCTGCTGCGGGACATTTCCGACCGCGCCCAGGCCGAGCAGGCGTTGCGCGGGACGCAGCAGCGTCTGGACCACATCATCGAGTTCCTTCCCGACGCCACGCTGGTGGTCGACAACGAGCACCGCGTCATTGCCTGGAACAGGGCCATCGAAGGCATGACCGGCCTGCCCAAGGAGGAGATCCTGGGCAAATCGGGGTACGAGTACGGCACGCCCTTTTACGGCCATCCCCGCCCCATCCTGCTTGACTACATCGGCAAGGACCCCAGCCACGACTATCCCATGTTCGAACCCGCGCACAACAACCTCGAAGGGCTGGCCACGGAAATTTTCGTCCCGGCCCTCTACGGGGGCAGGGGAGCATACGTCTGGGCCAAGGCTTCCGCCCTCTTCGACCAGGACGGCAAAGTCACCGGCGCCATCCAGACCATACGGGACATCACCGACAAGAAGCTTACCGAGATAAGCACCCGGGTCCTTTATCTGGTCTCCACGGCGGCCAGCACGCCGCTGGGCGACAAGGAGCTTTTCGACAAGGTCTTCGGCGTCCTGGCCGAGCATTTGCAAGTGCGGATCTTGTATGTCTCTCTCCTGAACGCGGACGGATCGGCCACCACCTTTCCGTATTTCAGCAGGCAGGCGCTGGCCAGGCACGAGACGCTGAAACACCTGGCCCTGCTCTCCACCCAGGCCCGGACGGCTCCGGCTCCCCTGCTTCAAAACGCCAGGCCCGAGGGGCTGGAGCATGACGAAGCCCAGCCCGCCCAGTGGTTCGCGTCCCCTTTGCGCTACGGAGACCAGATTCTTGGCTCCGTGGTCATTTCGTTCACCGGCGACAACCGGTGCTGCGTTCCGGGGGACACCCACGTGCTGGCGTCGGTGGCGGACCATCTGGCGCTGGCCATTTCGCGCAACGCGACGGAAAAGGCCCTGCGCCAAAGCGAAAAAAAACACCGCGCCATTTTCGAAAACGCCACGGAAGGCATCTTCCAGATCTCCCTCGATCACGACCTCCTGAGCGCCAACCCCGCCATGGCGAGCATTTTCGGATACGCCGGGGTGGAAGACCTCATGGCCGACGGTCATGGCTTTCTGCAGCGCGTCATATCCTCCGACGACCGGGTCAGGCTTTTAAGCCAGGCCCTGCAACTCGGCGTGGCCCGCAACGTCGAGCTCGACTCCTTGAAGGCGGACGGCACGAAAACCTGGATTTCGATGAACGTGCGCACCGTGAAACGCGCCGACGGATGCATCAGCCATCTCGAAGGTTCCGTGCGCGACGTTTCCATGCGCAAGAAGGCCGAACGCAAGCTCGCCGTCCAGAAAGGCCTCTTCCAGCAACTTTTCGACAACTCGCCGTTGGGCATCCTCCTTTTGGGCAAGGACGGCGCGCCCATGGACATCAATCCGAGCTTCACCAGCCTGTTTGGATACACCAAAAGCGATCTGCACTCGCTCTTTGAAATGCTGCTGCACCCCGACAGCCTGGATGAAAGCTTCGCCTTCATTTCCACCGTGCTGAGCGGAACATCGGTCAGCACGGAAACCCGGCGCAGGACCAAGGACGGACGCGTGATCCCCGTGTCCATGCTCGGCTACCCCTATGAACTCGACGGCACGATCTCCGGCGCGTTCTTCATCTTCAGCGACATTTCCGAGCGCAAGAACTACGAGGCGCAGCTGACCAGGCAGGCCCTGCGCGACAACCTGACGGGGCTGCCCAACCGGGTGCTGTTCATGGACCGCCTGAACCGGGCCATGACCCGGCAGCAGCGCAATCGCGAATACCGGTTTGCCGTGCTCATGATCGACCTGGACAGCTTCAAGCGGGTCAACGACACCCTCGGCCACCAGGCGGGCGATCATCTGTTGCAGGAAGTGGCCTCTCGTCTGAGCCACTGCCTGCGCAACGTGGATACCGTGGCCCGCATGGGCGGGGACGAGTTCGCCGTGCTGCTGGAGGATTTCCAGAGCAACCAGGAGGCCATCGCCATCACGCGCCGGATGCTCGAGGCCATCCGCCACCCCCTCATGATTCTGGATCAGGAGGTGCAGGTCAGCGCCTCGGTCGGCGTGGTGCTGCAAACCGAGCGCTACACCTCGCCCAACGACCTGCTGCGCGATGCCGACATCAGCATGTACCGGTCCAAGGAACTGGGCAAGAACCAGTTCAAGGTCTTCAGCAAGAGCATGTACGAGCATGTCGTGCAGACCGTGAAGCTCGAAAACGACCTGCGTCACGCCCTGGCCGGGAACGAATTCGAGCTCTTCTTTCAGCCCATATACACCCTGGCCGCCCAGCGCCTTCAAGGATTCGAGGCCCTGATCCGCTGGAACCACCCCCAGCGCGGGCATCTCCCGCCCGGAGCCTTCATCCCCGTGGCCGAAGAGACCGGGCTGATCACCGAAATCGGCAAATGGGTCATGCTGCGCGGATGCAGGGTCCTGGCAGGGTGGCACGAGCGCTTTCCCGGACTCGATCTGGACCTTTCCCTGAACCTCTCGCCCAAGGACCTGCTCCAGGCGTCGCTCATCCCCGTCCTCACCGACCTGCTCCAGGAAACCGGACTCAAGGCCAGGCACATCAAGCTCGAAATCACGGAAACGGCGGTCATGGACAACCCCGAACAGGCCACATCCCGGCTGGAGCGGTTGCAGAGAATGGGCTTCCAGATCGCCATGGACGATTTCGGCACGGGCTACTCGTCCCTGTCCTACCTGCAACGCCTGCCCCTGGACATCCTCAAGATCGACCG